>NZ_BJYL01000043.1 GCF_007991495.1 Sporosarcina luteola
AGTTTGAATGAAAGGAGAAAACCGAAAAGAAAAACCCTTCATGCCAAAAATGGACAGAAGGGTTGTGTATGCTAGCAGATTGGTTTCCTCCGTCCCTGTCTTTCACAAGATCAAGGCAGATATTATTGAGTTGTTGTTGTTTCTTGCAGGTGCAGTTCCGGTTGATACTGCCCTTCGCCATAACTATAGCAAATGAAACTATATTTGTATATATGAAATAAACTAATAATATGCAATCGGGTGTGTGCGGTTGATTTCCGCTTCAGGCGGACGCTTTCCGCTACAATCAACTAAAAGAGTCCTACTATTATTGAAGTACAATATCCGCTGAATAAATACCTCTTACTGAACCGTCATCGAGGCGAAGTTCTAATAGACCTTCTTCAGAAATGCCTAAGGCGGTGCCTTCTATTGTTTCGTTCAACATGACGGCTCTTACTCTTTTGCCGGCTGTGTTTGAATAGCCTTCCCAGAGTAGTTTGATTGGCCCGAAGCCATGTTTTTCGTACATTTTTGTATATAATTCCAAGTAGTTAAGGATGCCGGCAATGAGTTTTGCTCGGTCGATATGCTCTCCGGTTGCCATTTTTAATGATGTTGCAATTGGTTTCAGTTCGTCCGGGAAATCGTCTTCGCCTTGGTTGACGTTCATGCCGATTCCGATGATGATTGCTTTTACCCGGTCGGGATCGGATTGCAGTTCGGTCAGGATGCCCGTCATTTTTTTACCGTTGATCATTATATCGTTCGGCCATTTGATTGTCGCTTCTAGTTGAGTGAGTTCTTCGATCGCGCGGACGATGGCGACGGCAGAAACTAATGTCATTTGTGGTGCCTGTTGCGGCATTAAGGAAGGCCTGATGATCAAACTCATCCAGATTCCTTTATTCGCTGTCGAGCTCCATGGCCGGGACAATCTTCCCTTCCCTGCTGTCTGCTCTTCTGCAACGATGAGTGTTCCGTCCGCTGCTTCAGCCTGAGCGGCATCATGTGCAATGATCTGTGTTGATTGTACGCTCTCATAATAGTCAATCGTTCTACCGTACGATGAGGTTCCGAGATGCTTTTGGATATTCGCTGAATTCACTCGGTCTGGCGAAGAGATGAGGACATACCCTTTTTTACGGATAGAAGCAATTTCATATCCGTCTTCTTCAAATTCTTTTATATATTTCCAAATGGCTGTTCTGGACAAACCGAACTGTTCAGCAAATTCTTGTCCTGAAACCGGTTCGCCTTTCGCTTCAAATAGCCGCTTCAATAATTCATTTTTCACGTTTGTATTCATTGAGAAACCATCCCTTTATCTTTTCCGCGTCATTCGGACAAGTACGGTAGAGCACTGCCTTTTCAATTTTGTCCATCCATTCGCCTACCCATCTTCCGCCTCTTTGCTCAGTCCACGTCATAAGGTCTCTGCCATCGACCTCCAGTTCGTCCTTTGATCTGATTGGCAATTCCCGCTGATTTTGGACCATTTCATCCTCAGATATCCGGTATTCTGTTGGATGAAAGGCATGCCACACCTTTTCCGCGGCAGTCAATACATCAAAAGTAAATCGATAATAATGGTCGGTCGTAAACCGCCCTGTCAGTCTGCTATCGAACGCGTCTTGGACGGCGGTTAAGAAAGCCTTCTCACGATTGGACATCTTATAGGCAGCCGCAATTTCACCGGCAGTGAATTGACCGCTTAGCATCAATGCCGACCAACCTTGTGCAGCTGCTGTAAACGGCGCGCAGGAGGCTAACCGATGAACCTCATCCGGGAATTTTGGCAAATGCTCCGATAAGCCGGTCTCCACAATATAGGTCAACGCCTTTTCCGGTTCGATGCCCATCCATAACTTGTCCATTTCCACTTTGATCCGTTCCACGGAAACGTGCTGAATCATTTTCGCATAGTCCGAAATTGCCTTGAGCGTATATTTTTCAATATCGAATCCTAGTACCGAGGAAAACCTTACAGCCCGCACCATCCGCAATGCATCTTCATCAAACCGATCACTTGCATTGCCTACCGAGCGTATCACCTGTTTTTCAAGATCTTCCTTCCCGCCAAATGGATCGATCAATTCACCTTCTAGCGTTAAGGCTAGTGCATTGATTGTAAAATCACGTCTCTGCAAATCTTCTTTTAATGATTTGACGAATATCACTTCATCGGGTCTTCGATGATCGGTATATGTACTTTCTGTGCGATATGTCGTAACTTCTATCGGCTCATGATCCATCATGACGAGTACGGTTCCATGAGCAATGCCAACGTCGAACGTATGGGGGAATACTCTTTTCACCTCATCTGGTGATGCTGATGTTGCAATGTCGATGTCAGAAGCATCTTTCCCCAATAGATAGTCCCGAATGGAGCCGCCGACAAATACGGCTTCGTGCCCGGCGCTCTCCAATTGCTGAATGACTTTTCGGCTTGAATCTGTTCCGAATGCATTCATTATTTCAATTCCGCCACTTTGTAATAAAGTTCTTCATATTGTGCAACGATAGATGCTGAATCGAATTTTTGATGGACTGTGCGCATTGCATTCTCCTGAAACAATTTATGTTTAACAGGATCTTGCAAAAGCCATAATGCTTTATCGGCAGCACTTTCGACGTCGCCCAGTTCAACAAGGTAGCCGTTCTCTCCATCCTCTATCACTTCCGGTATGCCGCCAATATTGGTCGCAATTGCAGGGACCCCACACGCAAAGCCTTCTAACAGGACAAGCCCAAAAGCCTCTTTTTCGGATAATAGGAACATGAGGTCACTAATTGCCAGTAGTTCAGGCAGATCGTCACGTTTATCCGTGAAGATGATGTCATTAGCCAATCCTTCTCGCTTCGCCTTTTCCATCATTTCGATCTTTTCAGGCCCAGTACCGACTAATAGCAGTTTCGAATTGATTTCCTTTCGGATCGTCTTAAAACTATCGATGATATCTGAAATCCTTTTAACACTTCTGAAGTTCGAAACATGGATGATGACTTTATCATTTTCATTGATTCCCAAATCTTTTTTTAATGAACCCGGATGAACAGGCTTATATTTCTCTTCATCGATAAAATTGTAAATCGTCAGTATTTCTTTTTCAGGTTCAATCAATGAAAATGTCTCTTGTCGAAGAGATTCAGAAACAGCCGTCGCTATATCCGATTTCTCGATGCCGTAACGAACCGTATTTTTTAACGCAGGATCATGACCAAGTATCGTCACGTCCGTGCCGTGTAATGTTGTGATGACCCCAATATCCGATTTCGCCATATCTTTGGCAAGCGCTGCTGAAATGGCATGTGGCACCGCATAGTGCACATGCAACAGATCAAGCTTTTCTTTCTGGATTACATGCGCAATCCTATTCGCCAAGGCGATATCGTATGGAGGGTATTTAAAAACGGCATAGCCATCTATGATAACTTCATGGAAATGAATGTTTGGATGGACATCCATTAAACGGAATGGCCTGCCGGAAGAGATATAATGCATTTCATGACCTCTTTCCGCCATTTTCATTCCAAGTTCAGTCGCAACAACGCCTGAACCTCCCAATGTAGGGTAACAAATTACACCGACTTTCAACTTTTTCATATAATCACCTTTCATGCAACGCGTTAATCGATAATATTTTCCAAGCCGTAAATCAGATCATTACGACCGATCACTTTGCGAACCGCCATCATAATACCTGGCATGAAACTTTTTCGATCGAAAGAGTCATGTCGGATTGTCAGCAATTCCCCTTCGCCTCCAAGAAGCACTTGCTGATGGGCAAGCAATCCCGGTAAGCGGATACTATGGATTTTCATCCCTTCCACATCAGCTCCGCGAGCCCCTTGCAAATGAATTTGCTCTTCTGGGTGGCCTTGAATATGCGGAGGGCGATTTTCTTTGATCATTTCCGCTGTTTTGACAGCCGTTCCTGAAGGGGAATCCAATTTTCGATCATGGTGCATTTCAAGTATTTCAACATCGCCTAAATAGCGCGCTGCCTGTGCGGCAAATTTCATCATCAGTACCGCGCCTATCGAAAAGTTTGGCGCAATGATTCCCCCTGTTCGCGTCGACTCCACGAGTTGTGCGATTTCCTGCAACTCCTCATTCGTCAAACCAGACGTGCCGACGACAGGATGGATGCCAAGTGCTAAAGCCTCTTTCACATTGTGAAAAACAGCATCCGGATCCGTCACGTCTAAAAGCACAGCGGGATGATGTTCTTCAAACAAAGTGGAAAGCGATGTGTATATCGGAATCCCCAGTTTTCCGTCATTGACGGAAGCATTATGTAAATGCAGCCCATCGTATTTATAATCAAGTGCAGCAACCACTTCTGCATCGGCTGCTTCCTCAATCGCTTCAATCGCAGTCGTTCCCATTCTTCCACGGGCACCCGCTATTGCAACTTTAATTTTCATCAATTTCCACCCTTTCGCGTCCAGCGATCAGCATCGCGCTCTTTAAATTTCTGTAAGACGGCTGATAAGGCATTCTCCAAATCGATTCCTTGAGAATTCGCAAAGCTGATAAGGACAAATAGCAAATCACCTGTCTCTTCTTCCAACGACCTGATCTCTTCAGTCGCTTTTTTCTTTTTCATACCGTACACATGTTGGACTTCTCTGGAAAGCTCCCCTAACTCTTCTGTAAGTCGTGCCATCAGTTCCATTGGAGGAAAATATCCCTCTTCAAAACCCGATATATAAGTATGAACATCTTCTTGAAGACTTTTCAAAGTTCTAGCTTGTTCCATTTGCTTCATTTCCCTTCATTTGTTATCGTATTCATTCATAGTACTATTGTCAAAAATCAGGTATCATTAAACTAAAGCGCAGGGCGCC
>NZ_BJYL01000044.1 GCF_007991495.1 Sporosarcina luteola
AAACTAAAGCGCAGGGCGCTTGGAGTCTAGACGGTAGTAGAAAGGTGGTCATCTTTTGTTTCGCGGAATTAAATTCAAAAACATTTTCTTCATCATACTCGGAGCCGCGATATTCAGCTTTGGTCTCGTTCATTTCAATATCCAGCATGAGCTGGCTGAGGGCGGTTTTACAGGGATTACGCTCATTCTTTTATTCGCTTTCAAGTGGGATCCAGCTATCATGAACCTTGTATTGAATATCCCTATGTTCGCCATCGGATGGAAATTGTTAGGTAGAAAGGTTTTCATTTACACGGTCATCGGAACAGTTTCGGTATCAATTTTCTTGAAAGTCTTTATGAAATATCAGTTTAATATTCATATGGAAGACGATATGTTCCTTGTAGCGCTATTTGCCGGTATTTTCATCGGAATCGGATTAGGCATCATTTTCCGATTTGGTGGAACAACTGGCGGTGTTGATATTATCGCACGTTTGGCGCATAAGTACATAGGCTGGAGCATGGGAAAGACGATGTTTATGTTTGATGCGTTTGTTATTTTGCTTTCTTGGGCTGTCTATTTGGACCATCGCTCTATGATGTATACCCTCGTAGCACTATTCGTTGGGGCTCGTGTCATCGATTTCGTTCAAGAAGGTGCGTATGCCGCCAGGGGTGCTTTCATCATCTCTGAATCTCAGGATGCCATCGCCTCCAAAATCACTTTAGAAATGGATCGGGGCGTGACTGTTTTTAGAGGTTATGGTCATTTTACTAAATCCGATCGGGAAATTCTCTATTGTGTCGTCGGAAAGAATGAAATCATGCGTTTGAAAAACATTGTTACCTCGATTGATCCACATGCCTTCGTCTCCGTCACAGACGTACATGACGTACTTGGCGAAGGTTTTACACTTGACGATCAAAAACAGCCGATTGATCATTAAAGCATAAACAAAACCCGACCAAATGAATTGGTCGGGTTTTTGTTTAATCTCGATTTGTAAAGATAAGAATTAGGCGTAGCAATTCAAGTACCGCAACTGCTGTGGCAGCGACATATGTCATTGCTGCTGCGCTCAATACTTTTTTCGCATGCGGCTCTTCTTCGTTCCGGATGATACCGAGGTCAACAATTTGGTTCATGGCACGGCTGGATGCATTAAACTCCACCGGCAATGTAACGATTTGGAACAAGACACCGACTGCCATTAAGACAATCCCGATGCCAAGTAAAGAATTCATACTTGAGAAGATGATCCCAATCATAATGAAAACCCATGATGCATTCGATGTAATATTGGCAACAGGTGCCAATCTATGACGGAAACGTAAGAATGAATAGGCTTCCGCATCTTGAATGGCATGTCCTACTTCATGAGCCGCGATTGCTGTACCTGCAACCGATGCTTCATGATAGTTATGTGATGATAAAGCAACTGTTTTCGTCAAAGGGTTGTAATGATCACTTAAAAACCCACTATTCTCAACAACCTTTACATCCTGCAAACCATTTTTATCAAGAATGAGACGAGCAACTTGCGCCCCCGTCATCCCGGAAGTTGACCGTACTTGTGAATATTTTTTATAAGCGCTCTTCACTTTAAATTGGGCATACAATGGAAGCAAGATGATAATACCCAGGTAAATCAAAAACATCTCCAAATCCCTCCCTTTTCTCTATTTCTATTTTATAACGTGCTTCAAACAACCGCAACTTTTTACTATTATGCTATAACAGCTTCTCGCTTTACCCTAATTTTCCAAACTGCATATGCTAATAAAATACAGGCGATTGAAAGCCAAAACGTAAAATAGCCAATTTCATTCATATGTTTCATCAAATCATAGTAAATCGGCATTTGGCCAAATACATAATCGATGACATCATTATGAAGTGTCCAAATGGCAGCAATCACGATATGGCGGAAGTCGAATTTATAAAATGGACTATAAAGAACCGCCTGAACTGCCATCGCGAAGTGGGACCCAATCAGCATCCAACCTACCGGGTCGAGGTAGCCGGTTTCCATAAATGTAAGAAGATTCATGACAACCGCCCACAAACCGTATTTGACGAGCGTAATCAAAGCCAGCGCTTCAATCAGTTTGAAATTCTTACCGATCAGCCATCCGATAATGGCAAGCAAGAAAAATAGGCTAGCTGTCGGACTGTCGGGAACGAATATCCAAAAAATCGAATCCGTCATTTCGAGTTGCCACATGTACCAATCATAACCATAAACTGTTCCAAAAATATTGACGAACAGTAAAATCCATAAAAAAGACTTATGAGACAAAATGAGCCATGCCATATTTTTAATAGAACTCAAAAACATCTCTCCAAACGATTGATTGTATGTATAAGTGAACGTTGTTATGTTTCATTTCATTTGATTGGAACATTTATGGAGTATTACACGAAAAGCGGATTTTCACTTCAGACGGACGCTTTCCGTTCCAATCCAAGAACAAGTATGAAACTTTTAAATTCATTAATATAGCAAAAAAAGAGTCAGTCTCCTGACTCTTTTTTGTATTCATCATTCTCCTGTTTTCAATCCTGCAAGGAATTCAGCTAAGACCTCAAGTTCTTCGTCAGAGCCTTTCCACTGATCTGCAGGCATTGTACCAATACCGTTATGTGCGATATCAATAATCTCCTCAGGTGTATGGCCCGAATCGATCAACGCAGGTCCCAAACCACCTTGGAAGGCGTCACCATGACAGCCGATACATGAAGAGCCGGCATAGATCTGATAACCTTCAGATTCAGGATCAAATTGAGCTTCTTCCACAATAGCACCTTGTGCTTTTGCTTTTTCCCAGTCATGGTTCGCAACAGATTCCCATGTCAAATAGAAGATGGAAGCAAAGGCAAGCAGCATGAATGCAGTCGGAAGAGGGCGCTTAAATGGACGGCGCTCTTTCGATGTATCCATGAATGGAACAAGCATCAATGCACCAACAGCCAATCCAGGGATTACGATTGCTCCGATAACGTTGTATGGTCCGGAAGCAAATTCATATTTCAATAATTGATACATGAATAGGAAATACCAGTCAGGAACCGGTATGTATGTTGTATCTGTCGGGTCTGCTTGTCTTTCAAGCGGCGACGGATGGGCAACTGTTACAATTAAATATCCGATTAAGAAGACGGCACCGATCATCCACTCTTTCAAGAGGAAGTTAGGCCAGAAAGCTTCTGTTTTACCAGGATATTCTGAGTAATCTTTCGGGACGTTCGGCATCTTTCCTTCTGCTTTGATGCGCGAGTCACCAACAAATTTCATACCTTTTCCGCGATGCATTTTGTCCCCTCCTTATTCTAATTTCAGACAATCAACATCATTGAGGATGTGGATCTTATAGCGGTCCGGAAATACCTTGTCTTCTGATCATGATAAAGTGTGCTGCAAGCAACCCAAGCAAAGCAGCCGGTAGGAAGAATACATGAATCGCGAAGAAACGTGTTAATGTTTGTGCTCCAAGGATAGTCGAGTCACCCGCAAGTAAGATCTTAATCTGCTCACCGATAAACGGAACTGACGCAGCAATTTCGATACCTACTTTTGTAGCGAACAACGCTTTCATATCCCATGGCAATAGATAACCTGTGAAACCAAGTCCGAGCATTGTCACGAAGATCAATACACCGACAACCCAGTTCAACTCACGTGGTTTCTTATAAGAGCCAGTAAAGAATACACGCAATGTATGTAGGAACATCATAACAATAACAAGTGATGCTCCCCAGTGGTGCATCCCGCGCACAATTTCACCGAATGCTACTTCATTTTGAAGGTAGTAAACAGATTTCCATGCATTTTCAATATCCGGGGTGTAATACATTGTAAGGAACATACCTGAAAGAATCTGGATGACCGTTACGAAAAACGTCAAACCACCGAAACAATAGATGAATGCAGAAAAATGATGTGCAGGGTTTACGTGCTCAGGTACTTCGTGGTCAGCGATATCCCGCCAAATCGGGGTGATATCCAACCGTTCGTCAACCCAATCATAAATTTTATTTAGCACTTCGGTCGTACCCCCTTACATTTTAAACTAATGTGTTTGGAACCGTTTTTCCAAGATTTACATAGCCATCCACGACTTCGACCATAAACTCATCAAGCGGTCCGAGTGGTGGAGTTCCCGGTATGTTTTTACCATTTTTCTCGTAACGTCCATTATGGCAAGGGCAGAAGAATTCATTCTTATGCTTCTCGTCCCCTTCCCAGTTCACCGTGCACCCAAGGTGTTTACAGACAGGAGAAAGTGCGATGATCGTATCGCCTTCTTTATAGACCCAAGCGGTGTTCGATACATCGGATTTGTACCATGCATCTTTACGATCTTTAATAGTAAAGTCAACTCGTACTGGAGTTTCTGTTAAATCATCCGCTTTTTGCGGAGTTGGAATAAATTCCCCTTCTCCTTTTGGTTGCAATACTGGATCGACCGCAAAGCGGACCATCGGCATCAACATGGCTGAAGCCATAAATCCTCCGACACCCATTAGCGTATAGCTCAGGAATTGGCGTCTAGACACTTTGCTGCTCATCAGTTTCCCTCCTCTTACTCCAAAATCAGTCCAACGGACATACTTTTGCTAATTGTAATACTAGGACATATCTATGATATATCAATACTAATGTAAATTCAATCATGCTTTCTACAGTATTGGCAGATTGTGAACAATTCATGAATTTTGTATTTATAATTACATGGAAGATATGGAAAATATTATTTTCCGTTACAGTGCCGACCATCCTTCTGTGAATTTCGGCAGCACTTGACGCAATTGATCTTCGAGTATTGATTGCCGCAATGGCGCATCCATGCTTTCAAGCGGAATGGAAGGCAGCCATATAACTTGTCCAGGCATTTTTTGTGACAACCAAGCATGATCGGTTGTCAAGAAGAAAACATGTTTGAACGTTGTATCTGAAAAATCTTGCAATGTTGTATCCGCCATACTCTGAAGATCTGTCGATGATGTATAGGAAAATGGCGGGGCAAACATCATACGCCCTTTAAATTGAGTCTCAATAAGCGAAGCTAGAAGCATGACGAATTCTGTCGAAGAAGCACTTGTCTTCATATTATCCATCTTCGTTTCAACTTTTACAAGCGGAATCACTAACGTATCGATATATTCTTTTTGCAGTAAATATATATCCATATCTTTGCCTGTCCAATTCACTTATAATCAGCCCCCTAAAATTTCAAGCAAATGACTCCATCAAGAAGACGGAGTCATTAGTCTTTTGTAATTTTCATATCGTTCAACATTGCAGACAGGACGAGAAAACGTTCCCGATCATTTGCATCAAGCGCTTCGTCCACCCTTTTCATAAGCAGCTCTAAAGATAGGGAAGCTGCACTTTCTTCAAGCAGTTGTTCAGCAATCTTCCGATCTCGTGCACTAACTTGCAGTTCTGCAGGCAGGAATGGATTTTCTTCCCGTACGCTTGCATATTGCGGGCAGGCGTGGCTATTCGGGAAATTCAGTTGAATATACATTTTCTCATCCGGGTGTAGACGTAAATCATGAAATGACTTTTCCGCATCGGCTGTCATAAGATTGCCTTTGTAAAATCGGAATGGAATACTTTCGGAATTAATTGTTGAAATTACCATTGCCCGCGGACAGTAATGTGCTTCATCCGTAAAGTGGACGTTTTGAAGAAGTTGTTCATGGCTTAGAAGATAGTTCAGTATCCACACACATTCCCGGCGCTTCAATTTATAGCGCTTTAAAAACCAACGTACAAAGTCCTTTTTGGCAGCGACAGGAATCATGGCTGTCATATCACACCTCCTCGTCATTCAACATTTCAAGAAAAGCGGTCCATTCATCGTTATGCTCTAGCAAAACCAATGCCTTTATTACTTCGATAGCTTCGGTCCGTTTTCCTTCATCCAACAGGAATCTGGCGAACTTATCTAAAAATGATGGATCATCTTTCATTCCAGTATATGCCTTACTGTAAGATACGTATGCATCGTCATATTGTTCCTCCCTTTCTAGGGCGAACGCCTTGAATGCTGCTAAAAGCGGAATGTCCATCTGATCTTCATTCATGTCGGTTAGAAATTGTAAAAGCTCTTCATCTTGCTCTCTTTCGTTGAAAAGAGCAGCAAGTGTTAGGATTGCATCGATATATTCCGGATCAAGGGCTACCGATTGCATTAAATGCTCTTCTGCTTCCTCAGGCAGACCTAGCTTCAATGCAATTTTACCAGCTGAGAGACGTAATTCCTTGTCGAATTCATCCCTTTTTATCCCTTGCTTGAATAGTTCATAGGCCTTTTTGTCTTCATCCATTTGGGAGTGGGCCTGGCCGGCTAGCATATATGCCGAGAAGTAATCGGGATCCATTTCAATCAATTCATCCAACAGATTCACTGAGCGTTCCGGTTGATTGCTCTGAAAATAGGCATACGCTGCACCGAACAACGTATCAGGAGTCCGCTCGTCTTTCAGCAGACTCTCGTAGAAAGGTAGAGCCTCCTCATATGCAGCACCAGCGCTATACGTTTCAGCAATACGCGAAAGAATATTCGCTCCTGCGATCTCGAGATGTCCTTCCTCGTAAAGTTCCGTGAAGAATTTCGCAGCCTCAATATATCTCCCGGCGTCAAGTAGAAGCTCAGCATAAGCAAAACGGATGACTGGCTCATTTGGCAACAGTTCATAAGCCTCTTTCACCTTTAAGAGTGCCGCCTCCGCCATGCCGATCATCTGATAATAATCAGCTAACGCCATCAGCGCCTGGACGTACTCCTCGTCTTCCGTTTGGATTTCGGAAAGAAGGAGCAATGCTGCATCTTCCTCGCCAAGTTCAAGCAAAGTATTTGCCCGGTCGATTTTCAATTGTGCCTCATCAGGCATAATTTCGCTTAATGTTTCGTATATATGATCCGCTTGACCGATGTAACCGTAATCGAGCAACAAGCCTGCCGCTTCATAAAGTAGATCAAAATCCTCCACTTTTTCCGCACGGTCAATCAAGTCAGACACTAACTGGATATCACCGCCATGGATCGCTTTTTCAAAATCATGTAACTGCATCATATTTTCACCTGATCCTTCATGTTGTATACATTAGGAAAATTATTCTTCATTCCCCGCTGTCACGAGCTTCGTCAAATGATCAAAGAAGTTCGGATATGAGATAGCTATGCAAGAAGCGTCATCAATCTGAATGGAACTTTCGGATATGAGTGCAGCGATTGCAGCCATCATACCTAGACGATGATCACCATAGGACTCCAAGTTTCCACCAGATAATGGTGTGGGTCCTTTAATGATCATTCCATCCTCGGTTGCTTCAATTTGCGCGCCAAGCTTTGTCAATTCATTAGTGACGGCAGCTATTCGATCCGTCTCTTTGACACGAAGTTCTGCAGCATCCTTGATGACTGTAGTCCCTTCCGCTTGTGTTGCTAGCAATGCGATAATCGGTAATTCATCGATAAGAGTTGGAATGATAGTACCGCTTATCTCCATTCCTTTTAATGGAGCATGGGAAATCCTTATTGTACCATAAGGTTCACCTGCTTCGCCTTTTTGATCAATTACTTCCACTTGAGCGCCCATTTGACGAAGCACTTCTATGATACCTGTTCTTGTGGGATTAAGGCCAACATCGACAAAATCGACAGAACTCCCCTCCACCATGGCTGCGGCAACCATGAAAAATGCGGCAGAAGATATATCCCCGGGAACGATGACATTTGTCCCTTTTAATAACTGCCCCCCGGTTATGCTCACCGTATTTCCCTCTTGCTCTATTTTAGCTCCAAATTGCTTGAACATCCGCTCTGTATGGTCTCTTGAAACTGCCTTTTCTTTAACAACCGTTATACCTTCCGCATTTAAACCGGCAAAAAGAATGGCAGATTTCACTTGTGCACTAGCCACTGGCATATTATAATCGATACCTTTGATGGCTCCACCCGCAATGCTTAACGGGAGATATTCTCCACCTTCTCCATTTGAGATGGAGGCTCCCATTGATTGCAAAGGCACTGTCACTCTTTTCATTGGGCGCTTAGATAATGATTCATCGCCCGTCAACCGGCATGTGACGGCAGAACCCGACAGTATTCCCAGCATCAATCTTGCAGTTGTTCCTGAATTTCCCGCATAAAGATCGTTCGTCGGATTCTTCCAATTATAGATTCCAGGGCTATCAATCAGCACGTCTGTCCCACTTCTTTCGATGGAAACCCCTAATTGTTTGAATATGTCAATTGTTCGTAAACAGTCTTCCCCATCCAGGAATCCTTTTACGGCAGTCCTGCCTTGCGCAATCGACCCCAACATAATTGCTCGATGAGAAATGGACTTGTCTCCTGGGACTTTTATTTTACCTTTTAAAACCGGATGATCGAATTGAACTGTTTTCGTTCCAACCATGAAGAGCCCCCCTTTTAAAGAATATGCATGCTGTATTCAGTTGCCTTTGAAAGTATAGCCCTTGCCGCCTTCCGATCATCGGCAGTTTGAAAACTGACAACCAATATTCCGTAGACATCCGTTCGTGTTTCAACGATCCGGATATTCGTTATGCTTATTTGTTCATCGGCAAGTATTTTAGTTATTTCAGAAATGACCCCCGGATGATCCGGGATATCGATATGCAAATCGAATGTCATATACAACGCACCTTGTATCGCCCCTTCAAATGTGGAAGGCAGATGATCCCTGAATTTCTTTGCATCTGCGAAGAAATCATAAATCTGATCCGGATTATTTTCCACGATCATTGCGCGAATGGATTCCATTTCTAGCAACCAACCGTTTAGTTGATCCAATAATTCACTACGATTTTGAATCGTAATGTCACGCCACATTGTCGGATCAGCAGAAGCGATACGGGTCAAATCACGAAAACCACCAGCCGCCAGGTTTTTCACAAAAGGCTGTTGTTTTTCCTGATCAGCCAATCTACCGACAAGGGAAGACGCGATAATATGTGGAAAATGACTTACAATGGCAGTCATGCGATCATGTTCAGCCGCATCTAAAACGACGATTTTCCCCTTCGTCGGCTTCAATAAGCCAGATAACCGATCTAATTGTTCGGCTCTTTCGTTTGAAGAAGGTGTCAAAATATAGTAGGCGTTCTCGAACAGATGCCCTTTCGCTGCAGCGATTCCGCTTTTGTGGGAGCCTGCCATCGGATGACCGCCAATGAATGTCACCCCTTTGTCAATCAGCACTTTGGCAGTTCGCATGATCGGATTTTTTGTACTGCCTGTATCCGAAATGATGACACCATCCTTCAAAGTCCATTCCGCCGCTTCTTCCATCAATGCGACTGTCGTATTGACCGGTGTTGCAAAAATGATGAAATCCGCATTTTCGCATGCCGCCTTTACGGATGGTGCTACCGTATCGATAATTCCGCGGCGGTATGCCTCATCTGCGGTTGCATAGGAGCGGTCAAAGCCGGTTATATGTATTCCGTCACCACCACGCTTAAGTGCAAGGCCTAGTGAGCCGCCTATTAGGCCAAGTCCTATAATCGTTACATTTCCCGTCATAATTATATCCCTTTTTCTTTCAATAAATGATCGAATGCTTTTAATAGACCTGTATTTTGCCCTTCCGTCCCAATCGTAATTCGAATATGGCCAGGAGTGCCAAGAGCATTTCCACTTCTTACAATATACCCGTGTTGCAGTAGGAACTCTGTCGCCTCGTCAGCATCGATCGGGACTTCGAGCAAAACGAAGTTTGTTTGAGAATCATACATATGAATTCCTTTTTCTGCAGCAAACGATTTGAAGCGTTCCCTTTGAATATGATTCAACTCCCGGCATTTTTCAATAAACCCTTCATCCTCTAAAGCTTTGCCTGCTACAGCCAAAGCGAGTGAATTATTATTGAATGGGTTACGAATCTTATTCAATTCCGTAATAATAGCTGAGGATCCGACTGCATAGCCGATTCGGAAAGAGGCTAAGCCGTATGCTTTTGAAAACGTTCGAAGTACGAGGATATTCGGAAATCGCTCCAGAAGCTTAATTGAGTCGACATGGTTTGGATCCGTCACATACTCGAAGTAAGCTTCATCAAGAACAACAAGTATGTTTTTCGGTACTTTTTCCAGGAAGTTGATAAGTTCGTTATGCGGGATAAGATTTCCCGTTGGATTGTTAGGATTGCAAATCCAAATGATCGCCGTGCGTTCAGTTATCGCGGAAAGAAATGCATTCAAATTATGAAGGCCATCGACTAAAGGGACTTCCGTAATCTCCGCTCCTTCGATTTTTGCATTATGCGAGTACTGCGAGAATGAAGGGGTCGGCATAATCGTATGGGCTTTGTCATCTAGCAATGCCCGGCAAATGATTGTGATGATTTCATCAGATCCATTGCCGAATAGAATGGACTCTTCCCCCACTCCATGTTTTTCAGCAAGCTTTTTACGCAAAGTAGTCGCATGACCATCCGGATAAATTTCAAAAGGCATGGATGAGCTTTGTAAAAACTCGGAAACGGATGATGCACAACCATATGGATTTTCATTCGAAGCTAATTTAACAACTTTTTCAAGTCCGTAAGATTCTGTTACTTCTTCAATTGATCTGCCAGGTTTATATGGCTTCATGCTCGTTAACACTTTTTTCCATTGCATATGTATTCCTCCGGTTTCGATGGATTTTCAGTTCTGTAAGTCAGGGCGCAATTTTACTGCCTCGTTTTGATAAATATGCTTAATATCCTTTTGAGGTGTATTAGCATTTACATGCATCAGCACGCGAATACAATTCGGCAATGCCCCTGGGACATTCATTTCATGTGTGCACATGACAGGAACGTACTTCCAACCTTCCAACGTTCTCACTGCCTTTGCTGGAAATGCCGACTCTATATCTTGAGTAGTTGAAATGATAACTGAAATAATCTCATCCGGAGCAATGCTGTTTGCTGTTGCCATTTCTTGTACCAATGAACTTGTTGCGTGAAGAACTGTCTCCGTTTCGTCAATCTGAACTGTCGTTGCTCCCCTTACTCCTCTGACTGTCATACATTTCCCCCCTCGTCTAATCTGTTCTGCAATTCCCGGAAAACAATTTCACATTCTTCGATCGAGACTTTTTTGACAAATGGTTTCCCGATCTTCTCCAACATGACGAAATTCAAATCACCAAATGAAGCTTTTTTATCTTTTTTCATATAATCTAGAAACTCTTGGAGCGAATGGTTCAAGACAGGTTCGAATGTATAGCCATTCATAATAGAAAAATCAATAAAGCGCTTTGTAAAGGATTCTGTTATTTCGCCGTGCCGTTCACTTAAAATGAAACTGTAGCCCATGCCAATCATAATGCATTCTCCGTGGCTAAGACCTCCAAAGCCGCAAACCGCCTCAACAGCGTGGCCGAATGTATGTCCGAAGTTCAAGTATTTCCGTGTCGAATGCTCAAACTCATCTTCGGCAACAATATCCGCTTTCACTTTAATCCCTTTTACCAACTCAACAGACAGCCATTCATTCGTCGGCTCGGTAAATGTGCGATCCTCCAGCAGCTCCAACGCCCAATTTTCATCCGATATGAATGCATGTTTTATCAATTCAGCCATGCCTGATCGGATTTCCCGAGGCGGCAATGTGCCGAGCAACGCTGTATTGAATAAGACTGCGGATGGTTGGTGGAACGAACCGACCATATTCTTTCCTTCCGGTAGATTGATAGCCGTTTTTCCACCAACTGCACTGTCATGCGAAAGGATTGTAGTAGGGCATTGAATGAAACGAATTCCTCTCATAAAAGTCGCTGCAACGAAGCCCGTCAAATCTCCACAAGCCCCGCCACCGAAAGCAATTAGAAGCGAATTCCTCGTGAAATTCTCGGTCAATAAATAGGATTGACAATCAATGTAGACAGCTGGCGTCTTACATTTCTCGCCTGCAGGAACTATTTTCACACTAGGAGACACGCCGGCGTCTGCCAACGCTTTTTCAAGAATTGGCAGGTGCATGGCGGCAACCTGTTCATCCGCTATAATTCCTACACGATCTGCGCTTTGCAGCAATTCTTTGTACTGTGATGAAAATAATTCATACACGTGTTCACCGACATATACATCGTATTGGACATCTGGCAATTGAACAGTCAATTTTCCCATGTCAGAACCCCTTTACGTATTCTCGATACCGGCCAATTTCCTCTTTCAAACCATCCATCGTATCGGAACGGAATTCATCCATAATCGCCTTCGCCACTTCTGTAGCGATTACGTGTTCCGCGACAACTGAAGCTGCCGGCACCGCACAAGGATCCGAACGTTCAATCGTTGCGACAAAAGGTTCTTTCGTATCAATATCAACACTTTCAAGTGGTTTGTACAATGTAGGGATCGGTTTCATGACACCTCGAATGACGATTGGCATCCCCGTCGTCATGCCGCCTTCGAGTCCGCCAAGACGATTTGATTTACGATAATAGCCTGCTTCTTCCGACCAAGCAATTTCATCATGAACCTCGCTGCCCGGTTTTTGAGCCATTTTAAAGCCTAAACCAAATTCAACACCTTTAAAAGCATTGATGCTCATCATTGCCCCGGCCAGTTTCCCATCCATTTTTCGATCAAACTGGACATAACTGCCGATTCCGGGCGGGCATCCTTCCACGATGACCTCAACGACGCCACCAAGCGTATCGCCACGTCCTTTAATGTCATCGATTGCCGCTACCATACGAGCAGAAGCTTCCTTGTCAGCACAATAGACAGGATCATTTTCGACCATTTTACGCAAATCACCCATTTGCAATTCTTCATACGCTGCTGGATCGGAAGTGACCCCACCAATTTCCGTGACATGGGCAACTGTTTGGATACCCAACTGCCGAAGAAACTGTTTAGCGACAGCGCCAATCGCGACTCGCATCGTCGTTTCTCTTGCGGAGGACCGTTCTAATACGTTTCGAAGGTCGCGGTGACCGTACTTCATGCCTCCGACAAGATCTGCGTGTCCCGGTCTGGGCCGAGTAATCTGTCTTTTAATATCTTCAGGTTTTATGTCATCCGCCAATGGCTCGACACCCATAATATTCGTCCAATGCTTCCAGTCATCATTGACAACAGTCAGCGTGACAGGTGAACCTAACGTTAAACCATGCCGTACCCCGGATGTGATGAGTACTTGATCCTTTTCAATTTGCATCCTTCGACCTCTACCATGCCCGCCTTGACGTCTCTTCAGTTCATTATTGATCATTTCAGCAGTCAATGGCATTTGGGCGGGGAGACCCTCTATGATTGCAGTCAATTGGGGGCCATGTGACTCGCCTGCTGTGAAATACCTCATTCCATTTCCTCCTTTATCTCTATTTTAAGGATGGATAAACATCCGTTTCATAGCACTTTATCAAACTAAAGGGATTTTGACTATACATATTCAAAAATAATCAGGAAATTTGACGACTTTTTGAGATAGAAAGCAAATTATCGATAAGTCAATTTGATTTTCGTTCCAGGCGGACGCTTTCCACTCCAATCAACAAATAATGTCTAAGTATCAACACGACAGTTTTAAAGTTTTCTGTAAAAGAACGTTTCTTCTGATTCAAAGCCATATTTGGCTGGGTTGAAGATTTGTTCTGTGCTGCCGACAAATAGGATTCCACCAGGTCTGAGTGCTTTTGAAAAGTTTGTGTAAATTTGGTCCTTCGCCTCTTCTGTAAAGTAAATCATGACGTTGCGGCAAACGATTAAATCATAATCTGCCCCGTATTTATCATTCAACAGATTTTGCTGTTTGAATTGCACAGTCTTTTTTATTTCATCTTTCACTTGATAATGTTGACCTTCATTGACGAAGTATTGATCCAATACTTTTTTCGGAACTTCCTTTAACGATCTTTCTGAATAAAGGCCGACCTTTGCTCGCTCCAATACACCAACATCAAGATCTGTCGCTAAAATTGAAATGTCCCTTAGGGGTACATGGGATGATAATACCATCGCCAGGGAATACGGTTCTTCACCTGTGGAGCAAGCAGCACTCCAAATCTTCAGTTTTCTATTGTTAGAAAGCAGCATCGGAAATATTTTCTTTTCAAGCACGTCCCAGCGCTGGGAGTTTCGGTAAAATTCCGAAACGTTAATCGTCATGCGGTCTAGGAATTCTTCCAACAGTTGCTGATCATTATGTATCGCTAGATAGTAGTCCGAAAAATTTCGATATCCACGCTTTTCGTAAAGGGACGTTAGTCTTCTTTTCATTTGCGCTTCCTTGTACAAGGACAGATCGATTCCAGTTTTGTTTTTTATCTTTGTAATGAAATCTGTGTAATCTGACACTCTAAATCCCCCTTAACATCTTTCCCTCCATTATACAGTAATGATAGGAGGTAATATATACAACAATAGCACGGATTGCTGCTCCAGGCGGACGCTTTCCGCCGCAATACTAAGTTTCATTTATACTACGAGTTCAGGCGTGTTGATTAACCATTATTATACAGTAAAGCCACTCTGAACCCGTTGACTTCCGTTCCGGCGCACGCTTTCCGCGGGCACGGCTTCAGCCAATCGAACCACGAAGAGTTCGATTTGCCGTATTTCTGCATCCTTTGCAGAAATTAAGGCATCCTACCAATACCTGCTCGCAACGCTACACTTGTGCTCGCAAACGCCGTTCTTCGTAACTTCGTTCGCCGGAGTCGGCGCCTGCACTTCAGTCAACTGAAGATAGCTGAACAAGAGTAATGTTCGCATCTACAAGAGAGCTGATAATTATCCATACTTCTTATTGAAGCATTAGATGATTGAAGTGCAGGGCGGCGACTCCTTGGGGATTAGCGAAAGCCGTAACGAAGAACGGCTTTTGCGAGTGAAGCGAAGCGAAAGGAGCACATCTTTGCTCTGACAGGTGAGACCCCGCAGGAGCGGTTTTTGCGACGAGGAGGCTCACCGCACGCCCCCAGGAACGCGTCCGCCCGGAACGGAAATCATCGGACTATGTTATATCCTATTATTTGGTTAATCAACACGCCTGCTACGAGTTAAACTATAACAAAAACAGCCGTGCGTTTTACCGCTTGGCTGTTTTTGAAGGTATTTTTTATTTCCAATTAGTTGATCCAGCTGACCATTGATTTATCGTAGCTGACAAGCTCTTCTTCTTTGAAGAAAAGACCGATTTCACGAACAGCGGATTCAGGTGAATCTGAACCGTGGATGATGTTTTTACCGACAGTTACAGCGAAGTCGCCGCGGATTGTTCCAGGAGCAGATTCTTTCGGGTTTGTAGCACCCATCATCAAACGGGCTGTAGAGATGACGTTTTCGCCTTCCCACACCATTGCGAAAACTGGTCCTGAAGTGATGAACTCAACAAGTTCTCCAAAGAATGGGCGTTCTTTATGTTCGCCGTAATGTTGCTCAGCAAGCTCTTGAGAGATTTGCATCAATTTCCCACCAACCAAAGTGAATCCTTTGCTTTCAAAACGGTTTACGATTTCACCGATTAAGTTACGTTGTACACCATCAGGTTTTACCATTAAAAATGTTTTTTCCATTTAGTAACACTCCTTCGCATATGTATGGAATTTTATCCTTACTGATCGTACCAAACGGAAGCCAATCTTTCAACTGGTAGCCTCATTCAGAACTTTCTTTTGCCTAAGAAAGCGGCAATTTGAAGTAACGCTCTTTTCGCTTCACCATCTGGCAATGACTCAACTTCCGCAATTGCTTTCTTTAAATACATATTACTTACTTGCTGCGCCTTTTCAATTGCACCAGACTTCCGAATATATGTGAGCATTAAGCCGCGTTCCTCTTCCGTCAATGAACCATCAAACGAGCGTAGAAGAAAAGGCTGGAACTCGGGATCGTCTTTTATGTATAGTGTCGGCAAGGTCAAATGCCCATTCAACAAGTCGCTGCCTGCAGGCTTGCCAAGCTGTTCATCCGTAGAAGTGATATCGAGGATGTCATCAACAATTTGAAATGCCATTCCCGCGAAATAGCCAAACCTTTTTAGTTTCCCAACAGTTTCGGGCGTCGCATTGGAAACTAGCGCACCTAATTCGCAGCTTGAGGATAGCAATAAAGCGGTTTTCCTTTTAATGCGACGCAAATAATCGCGGAAAGATTGATTCGTTTGTTGCTGATATTCAATCTGGATGATTTCGCCTTTACAAATTTCCAACATCGTTTCAGCAAGCAGTTGGTGGACAGCGGGCATTTCAATTTCCCCGATCGACACCAATGCTCGGGAAAAGATATAATCACCCGCATACATCGCAATCCGATTATTCCATCGGGCCTTTACGGTCTCAAATCCTCTGCGGAAATCGGAATCATCGATGACATCATCGTGGACAAGGGAAGCCATATGGATTAATTCCAAGGATACAGCAACCTTTGCCACATTTTCCATCGAATATTCACCGAACTGTGATGAAAGTATAACAAAAATCGGACGGATCCTTTTCCCGCCTGCCCTCAATAAAAGAAGAGAAGCTTGACGGATGACCGGGGAAGAGGAGTCGATGGATTGTTCAAGTTCCTTTTCGATGAATGAGAGATCCTTTCGGAAATCTGCGTAGAGCGACATTAACTTCAATTTCTCCAAGACGATTACCTTCCCCTACTTGCAATTATTTGTAAGCGATGTGCCCTGCCGCAGCTCCACCGCTATATTTCTTATATGAAACTTCCCGGAAACCGGACTCAACAAATAGCTGTGCTAACTGTTTGACCCCTGGAAAATCATCTGCTGATTCTTGAAGCCAAGAATATTCCTTGTAGCTTTTTGCAAATATTTTACCAAAAATCGGCATGATAAATTTAAAATAAAATCGGAAAACTTGTCGATAAACCGGAATTTCCGTTTGGGATGTTTCCAGGCAAGCAGCCATGCCACCAGGCTTAAGTACACGATTTATTTCCTGCAACGCTTGTCCATAATCTGGTACGTTGCGCAAACCGAAGCCGATCGTCACATAATCAAATGTATTATCCGGGAACGGCAGCTCCATAGCATTCCCTTGGATAAGGTTCACGTTAGGATATGCTTTCACTTTAGGTCTCGCGGATGCAAGCATACCTTCACTGAAATCCAATCCTGTCACTTTTCCATCTGGTCCAACAGCGTCAGCGAGCGCAACTGTCCAATCCGCCGTTCCACAGCAAACATCCAGCGCAGTCGAGCCTTGTCTTACGTTCATTCGGGACATGATATCGCTTCGCCATTTTTTGTGCTGATTAAAACTGATGACAGAATTCATTTTATCATAGTCATCGGCGATTTTTTCAAAGACGTGATGAACTTTCGCTTCTTTGGATGTTTCCATAAGCTTTACCTTCCTTCTCTAGATAGGCTTTTCCAATAATGGAGTCGCCATCCTATGGATTTCCTGTTTTAAAAAGGGAGTCAGGAAACCGGCTTTCGCAAGCTCCTCTTGCAATCTTGATGTCAAAATGGAAATTGCGGAGTCAACGTCGGCATTTTTAATAATTTGTGAAGTCCATCCTCGTTCAATCGATGGATCCTTCATTGATTTCTTAACAAACCAAATTAGCCCTAACGCTGTTTTTGCAATTTTGGAGTACTTTGAAAAACCATATCTCTCGTGGAATTCTCCAATACAGCCAGACTCTACACGGATAATTGACTCAATTATGCCCGAAATCCCATCTGTTTTCTCCATCAGCAGATCCGTTTTTGTCTCATTAATACGTCCAATCATTTCCGCCATGTTCGTGATCAACAGAAAGTCAGGGAGCGATGACAGCAAACGGTAGTGGATGCCACTGAAATGGTCCCCCGATAAAACCATGAGTTGCTGCTCCTTTGATGAAGCATCAAAAATGTCCACCTTGTCATGGACATCAAATGCTGCATGCACAGCCCCCACAGCAATCGCCGAGGTATTGAGCTTTGAAGACCAGTCTTCACCATTCAACATTGGAAGGAGAAGGAAGAAGGCTTTGGCGGTGTCTAGTGGCATCTTTCCAAGATCTCTGTAAACGATGGGTTCTTGGATGGATTGTTCGACTTCCCTTATATAATTTTGTATAGATCGATTGATTGTTTGTCTGTCCATCTTCGGTTCTCCATTCAAAGACAATGTGAAGATTTGGCCTGGTTTATTTTATTCTTTCCCATCGCTATAGACAATACCGTGTGCCGAGTGGATTTCGGCCTTGCCACGAATTTTCATGGCAGATGTATGTTCAGTGAATTGGGCAATCATAACTTCCCCACGGTCCAATTTTTCGGTGTGGTGGAATTTCGTATCATTTCCTCTTGTCAGACCGATGACATTCACTCCGTCTTCCTGCGCTTTGATAATAATAAAATCAGGTTGTGGCATGTTTTCAACTCCTGTATTCATATACATCTCATCATAGCATAGAAAGGAATCGAACCGCAAAGGCATCAAACCTACTTGAGAAGAGACAGAATTTCCGCTCTTTTCACATCGTCATGTTCATAGATTCCCCGGGCTACAGTCGTCACTGTTTTGGCTCCGGGCTTTTTTATGCCCCTCATCGTCATGCACATATGTTCAGCTTCTATAATGACGTAGACACCGATCGGATTTAACATGTCCATCATCGCGTTGGCGACAGTGGATGTGATCCTTTCCTGCAATTGCGGCCTTTTAGCTGTCGTTTCCACAGCTCTGGCCAACTTGCTGAGTCCGGCTACGACTCCGTTACGCGGTATGTATGCGATATGCGCGTGCCCGAAGAAAGGGACTAAATGATGCTCGCACATCGAGTGAAACGGTATATCTTTCACGAGGACCACTTCATCATGGTTTTCATGGAATACTGTTTCGAAATATTGTCTAGGATCCTTATTCAATCCTTCAAAAACTTCAGCGTACATTTTAGCAACACGTTTTGGGGTATCTAGCAATCCTTCCCGTTCAGGGTCTTCCCCAACCGCTTCAAGGATCATCGACACTGCTTTCTCTATTTTACTGAGATCCACTTCAGTCATAATGACAACCTCCTCATGTCAATTAATGCTATTCCTTCAAAGATAGTAGCATACTCCCACTAATACGTACAGCGCTCGGGATCAATAATCTAACAGTTGCTTTCCGTTCCAGGCGGACGCTTTCCACTACAAGCAACTGAAATTACAGGTACAAGTCATAAGTTCATTTTAC
>NZ_BJYL01000045.1 GCF_007991495.1 Sporosarcina luteola
CCTTACTGTATAATAATGGTTAATCAACACGCCTGTTCATTTTATACACTATGAAAAAGAAGTCCGCCCCCCAGCTATCTGTTTACAGACTTGGAGGACGGACTTCTATGTAAACTTAAAGATTACTTGACAGCATCTTTAAGCGCTTTACCCGCTTTGAATGCAGGTACTTTGCTTGCAGCAATTTCGATTTCTTCTCCAGATTGCGGGTTGCGCCCTTTACGAGCTGCACGTTCGCGAACTTCGAAGTTACCGAAACCGATCAATTGTACTTTATCACCTTTTGCAAGTGTCGATTGGATTGTATCGAATACTGCTTCCACTGCTTTAGTAGCGTCTTTTTTAGTTAGACCTGCTGCTTCAGCAACTGAGTTGATCAATTCTGTTTTATTCACACCATTCACCTCCTCTCAATGAGTTAACCGTCTTATTCAATATAAACTCTTTTAAAAGATTAACACACTAAAAACCGCGGTGCAACAATATTATAAGCGATTACGCTCTATTTTGCCTTATTTGACCAAAAACAGAAAAAGACCCGTGAAATACGGATCTTCTAAGGGTATTTATTCACAAATCTTAAACAATAAATGTGATCATGCCTTTGTTTCCATCGTTGACCATTTGCTCGATCGTTTCTCTCAGCCTTTTACGTGCATTCGGCGGGACCGAGGACGTTTTAAATCGGATGCTTTCTTTCAACACTTCATGCAATGGAGTGCCGAATAACTGTGTCTGCCAGAGTGCCTCCCGATCGTGTAGATAGGCATTCTTTAATTCCTTCAGTAAATGGTGACTGTGGAATTCAGAACCGATGAGTGGCGAGAACTCGGCATCCATATCAATGCGGATAATATGAAGCGAAGGGGCTGCCGCTTTCATGCGAACTCCGTAAAAATTATCTTGCTTAATGAGCTCTGGCGGTGACGGTTGGAAATCATCGATTGTCGGCAGCGCAACGCCATATCCGCTCTTTTTAGCAGTGTCGATTGCTTCTGCGTACATATCATACGACTTCTTCGCTTTGACGGCATCCTTGATAAACAGAAGCCAATCCTTTTTTGTCCTCATTTCCTGTTGCATAATATCTTCACAAATTTCACGGAACGCTTGCTCATCCATCTCGATATTGACGGTCGCTTTGCCCTTCCCAGCATCAACATCGACGACTTCAGCATGTCTTACAAACTTTTCATCTTTCAACCGCTCTGCAAGTTCTTGTACTTTACGGATTTTAGATGCAACGAGGAACCCTTCATTGATGACGTTGTCAATGGCAGCATTCAATTCATGCTCAGGACCTAGCACGTCCATCCAGTCTGGCTTTTGCAATTCGATGTCAGTGATCGGGAATTCGTACAGCGCCTCTTTCAGGATGAGTTGGATTTCCTGTGCATTCAATTGATCCGCACTTATCGCAATTACAGGGACTCCATGTTTTTCATGCAGCTGATTCTTCAAAGCATTCGTTTTTTCGTGAGCCGGCATTTTCGAATTCAAGACAATGACGAATGGTTTGCCGATTTCCTTCAGTTTGCCAACAATCTCCTCTTCGGCAACCTCTGCTGCCGCCCTTGGAATGTTATTGACTGTTCCGTCCGTTGTCACAAGGATGCCGATTGTAGAGTGGTCACGAATCACTTTGTCGGTTCCGATACGCGCCGCTTCCTCAAACGGGATCGGTTCATTATGCCAAGGAGTATGGACATATTTCGGACCATCCTCATCCTCATATCCTTTCACTCCATCAATCACATAACCGACACAATCCGCTAATCTAACTTGAAAGGACAATTCCCCATCCCCGATAGATACTTGAGTACCTTGTGCAGGGACGAATTTCGGCTCAGACGTCATGATGATCGGACCTGGCGAGCTTTGAGGCAATTCATCCTGCGCCCTTGCCCGATCGCCTGCATCCGTCATATTCGGTATGACGACCTCTTCCATCACCCTTTTGACGAAGGTCGATTTCCCGACACGAACAGGGCCGACAACACCTATATAAATATCCCCATCCGTACGCCTCGCCAGATTTTCATACAACTCCTCTTTCATACTTAGCCCTCCTTTTTTCGCGCATATTAGTTTATGTAAATGAAAAACGTTTCATGCTAAAAAATGCATGAAACGTTTTGGATATTCTATATAATTATTTACTCTTCATAAATACCGGTTCATTTTGTTCGTTCACCGTGTAAGGCAATGAATAGGCAGGGAGTATTGGAAAGTCATCAGAAAGAAGGTGACGGATGTCTTCCCCTTCTTTGACGTCGGGCTTTTCCTCTTGGAGTATTCGATTCAAGTCAATCGAATAATCTACATAGAAATGGCCATCCCCTCCGACAACGATTGGAAGCAATGCATCAGAATAGGGACTTTCAACTTTCAAAGGTTCTTTAAACCCCATTGTTTCAAAGTCGATTTCATAGACGTTTTCCCCGACGGGATCCTTGAACGGAAGCTTTCCATTGATTTGCCAACGCAGATTTAATTCCCGAATGCGCTCTGCAATTCGTAAATCAACAAGTTTTACGGTCGGATTCTCTTCTACATCCATTAGGACGTATTGGTAGATGCCTCCGTTCTCATATGCGTTGGATGGAATTTTTTCAGTATATGCTGGGACAAGCTTCGAAAATTCAATCGGATACTTTATGTACTGATCTGTTTCACTTTCCCTTGTCTTGATGGGAAGAAGTCCCCCGTTATTTTCTTTATAGGCATTTACTGCATTTTGGATCGTGCCAATTTGTTCTTCGTACGGATTTTCCCTTGATGCCTTTTCATCGCCAGGGTACATACAGCCCGAAAGAAGAAATACAATCATTAGGGAAGAAAGCAATAAAAACTTTTTACGAATCATGTTCACTTAGCTCCCTCCTGTCGGTCCGCTGAATACGAGATATACCATTGCAAGGAAACAAAAAATTAATAAAACGTATGCAATAAATGCAAAAATGAATTTTAATAGTCGATTCGAAAGCTTATGTCTGCTAACGTAAATGAGTCCCATGGATACGACCATGAAACCCATCGCGTAAAACGATAGCCACATTTTATCCAATGAGGACAAGTGGATCATCCTTTCATGTCATACAGATCTTATTATTTGTAAAAAATATCTTCTATCTCTTGTTTTTTCATTCTGCTCATTAGCTGATCAACCGCTTCTTTCGGCGGCACATTTTCGAACAGGACGGAATACAAGGCTTCTGTCAGTGGCATTGATACATCATATTGAAGGGATAGCTGATAGGCAGCTTTTGTTGTCCGAACGCCTTCGATGACCATGCCCATTCCTGAAACGACTTCTTCCAATGTTTTTCCTTGGCCTAGCAGATTGCCAGCCTTCCAATTACGGGAGTGGACGCTTGTACATGTTACGATCAGGTCGCCTAATCCGGTCAAACCCGAAAATGTGAGCGGATTCGCCCCCATCTTCATGCCAAGTCTCGTAATCTCCGCCAAACCACGCGTAATAAGAGCCGCTTTCGCATTGTCTCCATAACCGACACCGTCGATAATTCCTGCGGCAAGGGCTATGACGTTTTTCAACGCCGCACCTAATTCAACGCCGATCAAGTCATTATTCGTATATACGCGGAAATAGTGATTCATAAAGAGATCCTGAACCCGTTCAGCAGCCTCCTGATTATGGGATGCAGCTGTTACCGTTGTCGGATGCCGGAGGACGACTTCCTCAGCATGGCTTGGTCCTGACAACGCAACAATAGCTTGACGTTTTCCAGGATCCACTTCTTCTTCAATCATTTCGGAAATCCGCTTCAATGTATCCGGCTCAATACCTTTGGAAACATGAACGATTAGTTTTGGTTTTTCAGTGTATTTTTCAATTTCAATACAAATTTCCCGAATCGCTTTTGTCGGGACGGCAATTACGATTATTTCCGCATGCTCAACTGCTTTCTTCAAGTCAGACACAGCATTTAAATTCCGCGGCAAAGAGATGCCTGGTAAATAGGCCTCATTTGTATGCCGCTCATTTATTTCAGCCGACTGTTCCTGCCTTCTTGTCCAAAGTAGACAGTCATGTCCATTTTCGGCAAGGACGAAAGCGATGGCGGTTCCCCAACTTCCAGCCCCAATCACTGCAACTTTATCCAATTCATTTCACCTCTCTTAAATCAGCTTCTTGCCCGTGTGATAAGACGGATCGGAGTTCCTTCGAACCCAAAAGATTCCCTTAAACGGTTTTGAAGAAAACGTTCATAAGAAAAATGCATAAGCTCCGGTTCGTTTACGAAAACGATAAAGACTGGAGGCTTGACCGCCACTTGAGTCGCGTAATAAATACGCAATCTGCGTCCTTTATCGGAAGGAGCAGGATTACGGGCAACCGCATCCTCAATTACTTCGTTCAATACGCTTGATTGAATGCGCAATGCATGATTTTCACTAATCATTTTAATCGTATCGAATAACGTCGTTACCCGTTGTTTTGTTTTCGCAGACACATATGCGATCGGCGCATAATCGAGAAATAAGAAGTTTTTGCGGATGTCCTCGTTGAATTTATTCATCGTTTTGTCGTCTTTTTCGACGGCATCCCATTTATTCACAACAAACATGACGCCTTTTCCAGCTTCCTCAGCATATCCTGCAATACGCTTGTCCTGCTCCCTGATTCCCTCTTCGCCGTTTAGCACAATTAAAACGACGTCTGAACGATCAATCGCTTTCAAAGCTCTCAACACACTGTATTTCTCCATGTTCTCATAAACTTTCCCTTTTTTACGCATGCCCGCTGTATCAATGATCTTGTACTTTTGCCCTTCGAATTCATAGGATGTATCGATCGCATCTGTAGTCGTCCCGGCAACATTACTGACGATAACTCTTTCTTCTCCGAGCAAAGCATTTACGAGCGATGACTTTCCAACATTCGGTCTGCCGATTAATGAAAAACGGATAACATCTTCCTCTTCGGCATCATCCCCGGCTTCAGGGAAGCTCGCAGCAACTGCATCTAACAAATCCCCTAATCCAATTCCGTGTGAACCTGAGATCGGATACGGATCGCCAAAGCCAAGCGAATAGAAATCATAGATCATATCACGCATATCCGGATTATCAACTTTATTCACCGCTAGGACAACAGGCTTTTTCGTCTTGTATAGTATTTTGGCAACTTGTTCATCGGCATCTGTCACGCCTTCACGGCCGTTTGTCAAAAAGATGATGACATCTGCCTCATCAATTGCGATTTCCGCTTGAAGCCGTATTTGTTCGAGGAACGGTTCGTCCCCGATGTCGATGCCGCCTGTATCGATTAAATTGAAGTCATGTGTGAGCCAATCCGCAGAGCTATAGATTCGGTCGCGCGTCACGCCTGCCACGTCCTCTACGATTGAAATACGCTCTCCTACGATACGATTAAAAATTGTCGACTTCCCTACATTCGGTCTTCCAACAATTGCAACAGTTGGTTTACTCATTCTTTTAACACCCTTCTTCCAATATGTCTCTTGTGTATTATACAAGACTAAAGCGGAGGGCGCCAGCCTAGAGGCGACAGGCATAAGGCGAAGATACGGAGTGGCGGTCTTTGCCACGCAGTAGCTTTGACTTATGACCCCGAGCCTCTGGCGCCCGGAGCTAGAAGCAACAAAAAAGATGATGATGCCTATGTAAGCACCATCACCATAACTTTTGCAGTTCATTCGAACGTTCGATAATTTGTCAAAATCATTCCGTGAACTTTTTCAATTGATCACCAATGACATCGCTTAAAGAGAATCCTGTCTCTTCCTTCATTTCATAATCACCGTACGATTCTTCTTCTTCCTTTTCCAACAAGTCCTTGATGCTCAAAGAAAGTCGTTTCTCTTCTGCGTTGACATCAACAACTTTAACATCAATTTTTTGTCCTTCTTCCAACACTTCATGCGGCGTTCCAATATGTTGGTGAGAGATTCGCGAAATATGGACGAGCCCTTCTACACCCGGGAACACTTCTACGAACGCACCGTAAGAGACGAGACGTCTTACGATCCCTTCGTGGACGGATCCCTTCGGAGCTCGTTCTTCAATATTTTCCCAAGGTCCAGGCAATGTTTCTTTGATCGATAACGAGATGCGTTCTGCATCGCGGTCCACAGAAAGGACTTTTACATTCACCTTGTCCCCTTCTTTTAGAACGTCGGATACTTTTTCGACATGTTCATGGGATAGCTGTGAAATGTGGACCAATCCATCCACACCGCCAATATCTACAAAGGCACCGAACGAAGCGATGCGTTGGACTGTTCCTTCCAACACTTGGCCCTCTTTCAGGTCTTCCAGTACTTCTTCTTTCTTATTCGCTTTCTCTTCTTGCAGAACAGCTCTGTGGGATAAAATCAGTCGGTTTTTCTCCTTGTCCATTTCGACGATTTTAAACTCCATCGTGCGTCCTTTATAGTCTTCAAACGATTCAACGAAATAATCTTCCACAAGTGATGCTGGGATAAATCCGCGGACGCCAAGATCTACCACAAGGCCGCCTTTTACAACATCTTTCACTTCTGTTTCGATAGTTTCTTGGTTATTGAATTTCGCTTCCAATGAATCCCAAGCATTTTCCGCATCGACTCTACGTTTGGAGAGTACAAAGTTTTCATCTTCCACTTTCGTGATGATCAATTCAAGTTCTTCATCAATCGCCACAGCATCTGATGCTTTTTCAATATGCAGGCTCGATAGTTCGCTAATGGGGATGACACCATCAAATGGCGCACCTGAAATTTCTACTACAACAGATTTGTCTTCAATTTTCGTTACCTTTCCAGTGACTCGGTCACCTTCTTTATATCCGTTCATTTCGTCCAAATTCATTTCTTCAGTCATATGTAGTCCTCCTCCATTATGAATCCTATCTCTATATTATTCGAATCAATGTATAAAAACAAAAAATTACCCTTATCAATTTATTTATTTTGTTTTAAAAGATTGCCGATTTCGCTCATAATCACTTCAGTTACTTCTTCCGCGGATGCCTTTGTTTCGCGATAGACTGTCATATCGATCGGCTTTCCATAGATGACACGCAATTTTTTAAACGGCTTATATTGACCTATGATTGCGCAAGGCATTACAACGGCATCCCCTTTAAGCGCAAAAAATCCGGCGCCCGCAAGTCCTTTACCGAGTTCGCCCGTTTTGCTTCTTGTCCCTTCTGGAAACATGCCTACAACTTTGCCGCCACGCAACAATTTTAAAGTTGTCCGAAACGCCTCACGGTCGCTCATCCCACGTTTTACGGGAAACGCTTGGACTTTAGGCAGGACGCTTTTAAGGACCGGCATTTGAAAAAGCTCTTCCTTCGCCATGAAATGTACTTCCCGCGGACACGTTATGCCAACAACTGGCGGATCTAGATTATCAATATGGTTTGTGCAAAGAAGCACTCCTCCTTCTTTAGGAAAATTCTCTTTGCCTGTCACTTCGATGCGATACAGCGGATAGAAAATCGTGCTGATCAAAAATTTACCTAACGGATATAGATTCATCTTTCCATCCTCTTTTCCGCCAGCTCTATCAATTTGTCGGCTACTTCATCAATAGACATGGAAGTCGTATCGACCAAGATTGCATCATCTGCCATTTTCAACGGGGAGATTTCTCTTTCACTATCTGCGCGGTCGCGATTTTCAATCTCTTCCTTCAATTGGCTTAGGGATGAATGGATTCCTCGTTTTTCATTTTCCTGAAAACGTCTTTCTGCTCTTTCATCCACGGATGCAGTCATAAAAATCTTCAATTCTGCTGCTGGAAGTACGGCAGTACCAATATCGCGGCCATCCATAACGACACCTGTCCCTTCTGCAAGGGCTCGTTGTTTTTCAATCATCAACTTTCGGACTGTCGTATGAGCTGCCACTTTAGATACATTCGATGTCACTTCTTGTGATCTGATTTCATCCGAGCAATCGACTCCATCAATCAACACAGCTTGACCGCCGTTTTTCGGGATGAGTAGTATTTCAGTATGCAGAAGTAAATCCCCTAAATCCTTATCACTATCCATATTTATGTCCGACCGGATCGCTTTATGCGTTAAAGCACGATACATCGCGCCGGTGTCAATATAAGTGAAACCTAATTTTTGGGCAACCTTTTTCGCAATCGTACTTTTCCCTGCAGCTGCAGGTCCATCAATGGCTATAATTATTCCATTTAACATATCATCTACCCCCGAATTCATTTCGAAAACATTGTATCATAATCCTGCTACAGGTGGCAGCTCAGCGCCACCCTCCAATTTCTATTTATATATGCGGAATTTAAAGAATCAAAACCCGGATTTCCACTTCAGGCGGACGCTTTCCGCGGGCACGGCTTCAGCCTCCTCACTTCGCTTCGCTTCGTTGCGGGGTCATCAGCTCGTGCTGTTCCCGCAGGAGTCGCCGCCTTCCGTTCCAATCCTAAAGGGAGTCCGAAATATATAAATTCGTTATATATAGAAAGTGGAAAAGTCCTTTATCAAACAGGACTTTTCCACATGCAACTTTTTATTTGTCGTTTCTTTCCTGTAATTGCCTTTCGAAGCAAAAACGGATGATGTTTTGCCGGTCAGTTGAATTGATTTCGGCAAATTGCATGGAAGCGATGCGACGATTGTTCTTTTCCCATGTCCGTACAGCGTGCGCCTCAGTTTTAATATATTTTATCTCATCATTCATGAATGGTAACGCAATTATCAGCTTCACACATTCATTATCTTCAAATTCTTCCTTCGGACCTAAATTAATCGCAATGCCGCCCGCACTAATATCTTCCGCTACAAATTGCTGAAAAACACCACCGTAATCCACAGCGACATCAATGGGTGTTTCAACACGGACAAATTCACGTCTTTGGATTTTTATCAATTGATCATCACCAGGGTATGTTAATTTCAACATTGGAATCCCACGATTCAATCTTCCCGCCACTTCAGTTCGGAATGCATATGACATTTTATTTTCAACAAAAGAAATAAGCAACTGCGTCCCATCCATGAAAAAAGCTGTCTTGCCGGTTTCATAATGTGCCGGATATGCGATCATAATGAAGTCTTTTCCAGTATCGACAACTTTGCTTTTATATTTCTCACCTTTTTCAGTGAAATCCTTGTCTATGATGATTGTTGTGCCAACCGAAAGACGCAATGCAAAACACCTACCTTTTTAATGGTTATATCCATTATGTCACGGGTAGGTGTAAATTCCAATATCAAAATTCCGGTACGATTGAACTATTGTTCGCTAATTCAGTTTCTCCGTCTTAATGACTTCAGCTGTTTCCGCATCGACAATTACATTGTACGTCCCTATAGTCCCATGTTCATCACGCGTTACCGTCAAATAATGAGAGAGCCTCTGTTCAAGCCTTTCATTTTCCACATAAGCCAACTCGTCATTCACTATTTTTACGTCTTTATGGAAAAACTCGTTCCAATCCATCTTTTTAACCGATTGTCGGTGCAGCTTTTCTTTCCGGATATATTCTGCCGCGTTTAAACCAATCACATCTCCATTATCTTTCGCCACTTTCACATGGATAACATCCGAAAATACTTTTGCCCCATAAAACGGTTCTTTTCTAACAAAGACAAAATGCCAAGCTGTACTGTTTTCCCTCGATTCTTCGTAGACGAGATCTTTATAATTGGCAGCTACAAGGAAGTCTTCCGCTCTTTTTTTGATTTCATCAAAAGATAGCGAGTCTTTGCCAAATGGTCTTTCGGACAGATAGGAAAGCACATGGCCGCCTTTTTCAGTAATATCGATATAGCCGATGGATTCCCCATCAGCAAATCGAATATGGAAAAATGGGTATGGGGAACCCGGCATACTCTTTTCCACCCCGATGACTTCATTTGAAACAGTAGGGAAGACCGTTTTGAAACGCTCAACTGCCACCTCCTGCGTCACTTTCGCTTCATCAATATTTTTCAGTTCCTTCTTCTTCATAGCATCTGATTCACTTGCTGTTAACGGGAAATCCGTTTCTGTATATTGCTTTATAGACTCGCCCATATTCGACCAATCTACATCAGGATTTGTTGCATTGAGTCGATTCGTCCATTCGTCCATTGAGTATTTCCCATCTACAAGGCCTGCAGTCGCTAATGTCCATTCATCTTGCATAACCCCTAAATTTTTCGAGGCTTGTGACATGACTTTATAATATTCATCCGGTTCAACTGACCGATCCGCTTCTTTCGCATAATTTCCGATCCTGCCTAAATAATTCATCCAAGATGTCGAAAAACTCGCATCCAACGGCAAAGAAGCGACTGAGCTTTTTATGTCGGATGAAAGTCTCCAAATATCCTCTCTTGCTTTCTGTGATCCATCCGAGTTATTGAACAAGAGCGTTTGTTTTAAAGCGGAATCCAGTTCATCCAGTTTCTCTGAAGCGTCCGCCATTTTTTTTGCGTATTGATTGCTCAATGCTAAAGAAAGTTTACTGTTCTCTGTCGTTTTCGTAAATGCAAAAACAGATACAACAATTAGCGCATAGGCTAAAACAAATACCATTTTTTTCATAGTCAATGTAAACAGCCCTTAAGGAGCCATTCCGCGATCCTCCTTTTGTCTTGCGATCAATGGCAGAAAACATGCAAGCCGATTTTCTTCACTTGAGGTCTTGACCAGATCCATTTACTCGTAGCTGTTATTGGATTAAAGTAATAAATGGAATTCTCGGAAGGGTCCCATCCGTTCAACGCATCAAGCACGGCCTCTTTTGCCCGTTCATTCGGCGTCAACCAAATTTGTCCGTCCGCAACGGCAGTGAAGGCACCCGGTTGGAAAATAACCCCTCCTATCGTGTCAGGAAAGTCGGCATGCTCCACCCGGTTTAAAATTACTGCGGCGACGGCAACTTGCCCTTCATACGGCTCTCCTCTCGCCTCTCCGTAGACGGCATTCGCCATCAGCTTCAAGTCCTGCTCCGAATACTTCGACGGCAAATGGACGTTCTCATTTCCACCGCCCCCTTGTTTCACTTGTGACGATAAAGGTTTTCCACCGTAATGGGTGAACTGATTCCCTTTCTTTAAATTATCCATTACAAATTTTTCATCATATGAGGAAGCGGCAGTCAGCTTCTTCTTTGTTTGTGACCCGGCAATCCCATCAATCGGCAAGCCGTATTGTTCTTGGAATGATCGCAACGCCCAATAGGTCCCGTAACCGAACTTTCCATCGATTTTGCCATTGTAGAATCCTATATACTGAAGTCTCGCCTGTAATTCAATAATATCGTCTCCCGTCGAACCTTGTGCTAAATCACGGGAGCTGAACGCATTGATTTGAACAGGTGAAGTCGCATATGCGGATCCGATCAGCAATGCAATAGTTAAAATGCTTAACACGATTTTTTTCAAATTCATACCCTCCTTTCTTTCAGTTTGTCCAAACTATTACTTTTTATTATCGGTATGAAATAAAAAAAGATCCGGTATAATTTCTCCCGGATCTTACTTGTTCATTTTATTTTCATTTGAGCTTTCTTTCTAAACTGCTGCATGGCAAATGTATGGGCGTATTTGACTCGCGTCAGTCCAAACCACCATAAGAACAGCATGAATGGAATGATTAAATAAAGGGATAAATCATTCACTCCTAAAATTCCATTGTAAATGAAGTGAAGGATGAATGGTGCGAAGAAGGCAAAAAACAACATGCCTTTTCGATTCGCTACCGTTGTAAATTTAGCTCTTCCAACATAATAGCCCATGACGACTCCGAAAAGGGCGTGGCTTGAAACCGGTAATAGAGCTCTTAAAAATGCTGTATCCAATCCGAATGTGAACAGGTAAAGAATGTTTTCAACTGTGGCGAAACCTAATGATACACTTGCGCCGTACAGGATCCCATCATATGCATCTTCAAATTCGACATGTTTATAGATTGCGATCAGCAAGATGAGCCATTTGAAAAACTCTTCAATCCAACTCGTAAAAATGGCATTTCTGAAAAATTCATTCGGGAAGATATTCTCTTCTTCAAAGACATGCTGGATGAACATGATCGGGAATGTCATTGTTGCCCCGTATATGAAAGTATGAAATAACGTACGTGAAGGCTCTTTGGCGATCTGCTTCCGTAAATAAAAGTAGCTAAAGAGCGCCAAACCTGGTGCTATGGCAACGGTAAGCAATATTATCATAGTCAGGCGGCCCCCTTTCCCTACTATTATATCATGCCTCTTACATCTACTGGGAAATGTTGCTATTTTTTATTACAATATGCTCTGCTATTAAACCGCCATGCAGTCTGCCATTTTCTATGAAAATCTCGTTGGCGTTATTTCCTGCGGCAATGACGCCTGCAATATACAAGTCTTCTATATTTGTTTCCATCGTTGCATCGTCAAATGTCGGGCGGCCGCTTTCATCGTCGATTTCTATGCCGATCTGCTTTAGGAATCGATGGTCGGGATGATAACCGATCATCGCGAAAACATAATCATTCTCAATCGTTTGTTCTATTCCGTCCGTTTCGAATGTAATTGTAGTTTCGGTGATTTCTTTCACAGCTGAATTGAAATGCATTGCAATCTCCCCGTTGCGGACTAAGCTGTCAAAGCCTGGTAGTATCCAAGGTTTGACACTTGGAGAGTAGTCGGATCCTCTATAGATGACAGTAACCGATGCACCTGCGCGGACTAATTCAATGGCAGCGTCCACTGCTGAATTCTTTCCTCCAATGACTGTAACTTTTTTCCCGTAAAAAGGGTGTGCTTCCTTGAAGTAATGAAATACATTCGGAAGGTTTTCTCCAGGAACATCTAAGGCATTCGGATTATCATAGTAGCCTGTCGCCACGACTACATAATCTGCTTTGTACTGATTTAAATTTGTATGCACTAGGAATGATCCATCGGTTTTTTCCACTTTTTCTACCGTTTCAAAGCTATTTATCGAAAGATCCTTCATCTCCGCTACTTTACGATAGTAGACGAGTGCATCGTTTCTTTGAGGTTTTTCCTTTGCTGTAATGAACGGAATATCCCCTATCGACAGTTTTATGCTGGAGCTGAAGAATGTTTGATGTGTAGGATAGCGATAAATTGCGTTAACGATATTCCCTTTTTCAATGATTAATACATCCAATCCAATGTTCTGCAGTTCAATAGCGGCAGATAGACCACATGGCCCCCCGCCAATCACAATGGCTTTCTTGTTCATTTTTTTCATCAATCTCCTTCATTACATGCGAAACTTCCTATATCGATCAATACTTGATTTTTATAATATGGCTTTCCGGTGCTGCCCCTAATCGAAGCGGGACAAGCGAAGTCCCGTACCCATTACTTATCAATTTCGCTTTTCCTTCGGATACGTTGAATTGTCCCAATGGGTGTAACGCAAACTTTCCAATCCTTATTTGACCGCCATGCATATGTCCTGCAAGCATCAACTCAGGACGGCAAATGGCCTCCACTTTTCGAAACAATGATGGTGTATGTGTAACGACGATCAAATAACGATAGGTGTCAACATCTTTAAGTGATGCTTCCACATCAACATTATTACTCGAAGGGTCGTCGGTGCCGCAAATGCCCCATAACGGGTGCGTTTTAATCGGCGTATTCATATTATCCAAAATGGTGCAACCGTGTTGGGATAATAGGTCACGGATTGCGTCTTCCCCGATTTCCCGGTCATTATTTCCCCATACAAAAAACAACGGACCCAGTGTTGACAGCATTTTCACATTACGCTTGATCCGCAATAGAGGGACGCCTCTTTCAGCAAGATCACCACCGATAATGACAATATCAACCGGTCCATATGATTCAGCCTTTTTTAATAAGCGATTATCAATCCGGCGTCTATGAATATCCGAGATGAAGAATACCGATAGTTCCTTCCCTAGCAGCGGACCTTCTTGTGCGGAAAACGAATGGTGAACGACTTTTTTCCGATGTGCATAAGCAAACATATACGCAAGAAGTCCGAAAAACATACCGATAATCACGGTTACACTATTCAAAAAAATTCTCATTAGACACCCGCCATTAGAAAAAGGCAAAGAACCTGCCTTTGCCTCTTCCCTTCATTTCTTTAGAATTTATGGAATGATCAACTTTTGTCCCACCATTATATCATTCGAGGAAAGGCCATTCGCTTTTTTAATTTTTTCTACTCCGGAATCTGAACCATAATAATTCATTGAAATACGATAAAGTGTTTCATTCGCAGCAACTACATGCGTTTTAGATCCGGTTTCCACTTCAGGCTTTTTATCGACTTTCTGTTCATCTTTTTCTGAAGGCTTTTCCTTCTTTTCAGTAGCCGGCGGATTGACATTTACAGCAGGTTTTTTAGTCACTACTTCTTTGTTTTCCTTTTCTTCTAGCTCAGTTTTCCCATCAGTTGACTTATCATCCTCTTTTTCTTTCTCAGAATCAGTCGGGACTGCACCCGGGTTTTCACTATTTCCGGAGGGAGCATTCGTATTCGTCCCTACTTCAACAGGCACAATCGAACTATCTACCTTTGCAGAACCGTTATCAGGACCGAAATAGAAATTATAAAGAACATAAACAAAAATCAAAATGGGTATGAATGTGAAAACACCTAGAATAACATTGATCATCGTATGGCTAGAAGTCTTTTTCTGCTTTCGGCGACGGCCATGTCTTTCCGTTCGTGAAGGCAAACTTGCATCCTCATTATGGTCAAGTTCGATTTCTTTCCGATTGTTTTCAAACTCAACTTTATAATCATCATTTTTCATCGACAAATTCTCCTATTCCATGGTGCTCTTCTTTATATTATGACGAATTTTGTCGTAAATGTAAACGGACATCAGACCTGTTATCCTAGAAGGTTGGTAATTCTTTCATCCCAGGTAACCTTTTTGACCTTTCTCTCTAACTTCGTTTTTTCGGGAAGGTCTATCGATAGACCACAGACAGAACAACATTGCTCAGGTCTACCGTGACATTTTTCGCCAAAATACATCAATATGCTTTCGCGTATACATTGTTCGCCTTGCACGAGACGAATCATCTTTTGTAATTCGCTTTCCTTTTCAGCGGAAAGATCTTTTAACACTACTAGCACTTCATCCAATGAATGGCGCTCTTTGTAATAATCGATTACCCGTTTGCCCGTTTCCGTCAGACCTGCAAGTTCAGCCGCTTTTTCTGAATCGTTGCCGTTAGATAACAACTCAGCATAGTAACGGACATCACTTTCAATAGGCAAATCCGACTGGATGATGAAGCTCGTGATCCTCTCGTCAGTTGGCGAATAAAGAAGTGTTGCATAGGCTTGTAGTCCGTCCCTACCAGCCCTTCCAACTTCCTGCATATAGGCGGCAATCGTCGAAGGTGTATGCTCGTGGATGACTTGTCGTATATCAGCTTTATGCACGCCCATTCCAAATGCATTCGTCGCACATATCCAGTCCAGTTCTCCATTCAGGAATTGTTCTTGGATGATTGATCGGTCATCTTGTTCTTTCCCCGCATGATAGGATTGGACGGATACCCCTGCTAACTGCAAGTCGATCGCCAATTCATCGGCCCTTTTACGGGATGATGCGTAAATAATCCCTGGGCCCATCGAATTAGAAACACGTTCTTTGATCCAGTCCGTCTTCTCTTGCGGAGAATCCAGTTGGTGAATAGAATAGGAAATATTCGGTCGGTCTAAGGAATGTCGTTGAATGACCGGATCCCTTAATTGAAGATAATAAGGAATGTCCTTCATCACCTTATCGTCAGCGGTAGCAGTCAAGGCCAAAATCGGCGGTCGTTGCCCGGGCGATAAAAACTCACCGATGCGTAAATAATCCGGTCTAAAATCAAATCCCCATTGTGAGATGCAATGGGCTTCATCTACAACAATCAATGCAATTGCAAGCCTATTCATATGCTCCTTAAATGATTGTTGCGAAAGCATTTCAGGGGAAACAAAAATGAATTTATAAGTATTCAAATTTCGCAGTATCATTTTCCGATCGGCGTACGGCAAAAAGGAGTTCAATGCAACAACGCGTTTTTCACCATTTTTCCTCATTTGCATTACTTGATCTTCCATTAATGAAACAAGGGGTGAAATGATCAGGATTGCCCCATTCATCATATACCCCGGCAATTGATAGCAAAGTGACTTTCCCATGCCTGTCGGCAAAATGGCGATTGTATCGTGACCTTTCAAAACATGTCGAATCACTTCTTCTTGACCTGGGCGGAAATGCAAAAAGCCGAATCGTTCCAGCAGTTCTTTATGTAAATCCATTAGGCTTCACCTTCCTTACAAACCGCCATAATAAGACGAAGTTCAAAGTAGGATAATGAATCAAATTCGTTCTTCAGGAGTTTCAAACGCTTTGTTCCCATTTCTGTCGATTTTGTTATAACCGTCTTAATGATTCCCTCCGAAACAAAATGCGTGATAGGGAAATTGTCATCGTTCATCGCCATTTCAATGAAATGGTCTTCGATCGTACTCATTTTCAAGTTCCGGGCGGAAGCAATATCTTTCATTGAATACCCTGCATCAAATAACTTCTTAGACCTGGATGCTGAATCGGTTAAATAGGATTGCACTTTTATATCGGTTGAGACTTTTTTAAGAAAAGGGTACATTTCACCTGATTCGACAACCGGAAGCAATCTATGAAGGCTTTCTATGAATAACAGACGGATGCTAGTCGTTGACTCCTCCATTTCCCCAGCTAATTGATCCCAAGTTTTGGCTGTTTCTCCTTTACCCGATAGACGGTTCGAGAAAATATATTTCTGTTTCTCGGACATACCGCTAGCGTTAAGCGCTTGTTTCAGCTCTTCGCCAATAGTTCGCGCATATACCGGATCGGTTAGCGGCTGACCTTTTACTAATCCCCTTACGAAAAGTTGTATATCTCGATCGCTTTGAATAGGTGTGAAACTTGATGTTCCTGTCCGTAGATAAGAAACAGTTTGAACTGCCAATGCAAGTCTTCCAAAAAAAATCATTTCGCGCCCGCGATAATTCCATCCGTTAAAATGATAGTTCGGCAAATTCATTACTTGCTGCATTCCCTTTTCAGTCAGATAGACAAACTTTTCGTCAAACTCTATTAAATTTGCATGCACCAATTCGTCCGCAGCCATTCGGAATAGCGGCTCTTCAAGCTTTGGCCAAATCGCGAAAAACGGTTTAACGTCAAAATACTCTGCGTCTTGTAGGGTTTGACCAGATTTTTTACCTCGCAAAAGATGCAAAGCCGAATTGATGGATCGTTCTCTATTTAACTTGCTTATGACAAATAAAAGGATAGAAGACAAATTCACGCCTGATTCCCCCCTAAAATGAGTGGTTTATTGTTGAAAACTAACGAAAACAGCTTTAGAATGGATAGGGAACTAAATAGATTGTGCGGAGAAAAGAGGAGAGAACGTCAATGACTTGCAAAAAATACACCATCGTTGACCAGGATACATGTATCGCATGCGGAGCTTGCGGCGCTGCAGCACCTGACATCTACGATTATGACGATGAGGGGATTGCCTACGTTATTTTAGATGATAACACGGGCGTTACAGAAGTTCCAGAAGAACTATTGGAAGACATGGAAGACGCATTTGATGGTTGTCCGACTGATTCAATCAAAGTCGCAGACGAACCATTTGATGGGGATCCGTTAAAATATGAATAACTAAATAATCAAAAGCGAAGGGCGCTCGCTCAGCTGCGACAGGCATAAGACGGACATGCGGAACGGCGCTCTTTGCCCGTGTAGCAGGGCCGACTTATGACCCGAGCAGCTAGCGCCCGGAGCTAGACGATAACTAAAGCGTAGGGCGCTCGCTCAGCTGCGAAAGGCATAAGACGGATATGCGGAACGGCGCTCTTTGCCGTGTAGCAGGGCCGACTTATGACCCGAGCAGCTAGCGCCCGGAGCTAGACGTAAACATGAACAAACCAAGAGGCTGTCCAGAAAGTCGAAAACTGACTTTCTGAGACAGTTTTTTACTATTAAAGGATCGAGTGTGCGTCCAAAGTAAGTTTTTATTCTAAAATATGCTTATTCTACCGTGGAAGCTTAAATTTCCCTTGAACGGGACATTGGGAGACGTTTAATTGACCGCGGGAGCCTAAATTTCCCTCGAGCAGGACATTAAGAGCTGTTTAATTGACCGTCGGAGCCTAAATTTCCCTTGAACGGGACATTAAGAGCTGTTTAATTGACCGTGGAAGCCTAAATTCCCCTCGAGCGGGACATTAAGAGCTGTTTAATTGACCGTGAGAGCCTAAATTCCCTTCCAACGGGACATTAAGAGACGTTTAATTGACCGTCGGAGCCTAAATTCCCCTCGAGCGGGACATTAAGAGCTGTTTAATTGACCGTGGAAGCCTAAATTTCCCCTTGAACGGGACATTAAGAGCTGTTTAAGCGACCAGTCATGCTTTTTTTCAATTTCGTGGGTAAATAAAACGAAAAAGCTGTTCAGAAAATCAGTTTGCACTGACTTTCGGACAGATTCTCTTAGTCTTTAATTAAACCTTGCAAAACCGTTGATTTCCGTTTCAGTCGCGCGGTGAGCCAAGCGAAACAACTAATTACCATCAAAGTTTTTTGTAAAGAAACTTAGAACTAACTAGGCAACAAGTATTCCTGCAAATACCGAAATTATAATTATAGACATTTACTGTTAATCTTTTTTTGATGCCGACTGTTAAATACATTATTTTATAAAAGCGCCCGGTTGAGGAAGATTTATTCTTGTTTTGAGCGTTCAATAAATTGCTCAATATGTTCCGGTTCTTGTTTTAATAAATTCGATAAAAATAACAACTGAGGAAATGGCTCTAAAACTAAGTCCTGATTGAAATTCTCTTTAATTTTAACTAAACCATTTAGATTTAAAAATTCGTTTAATGTAATTTGTCTACTACAAATTAACTCAATATCCTTTGGTGACAATAATAACAGTCCTTGTGACTCAGAGGATGGACAAGGTTCTTTATCTGCAAGAGATATGTACATTACTGAAAATGCTTCCTCTTCATTCCCTTTAATAAGGATCGGATTAACTTCTCCAGTCATTAGTACATTATTGGCTTTTTCATTCCAACCATTTAAATGATATGTAACTGGAAAATTTACTGGGTTAATCTGTTAATCTGTATTGAAGACTCTTCCAATACCTCTCTTATCGCTGTATCCAATGGACTTTCTTCATTTTCCCTGTGGCCACCTAATCGGACTACCCCAAGCTTATCACCATTTTTAGTGGGACCAACTTGAAAAACAAAATAACCATTGTATAATACATAAGCTCCAGAAGTCTTTACATTTTCCAATGCGTAATCCAATGTTTTCACCTTTATTCCCCCACAATCCAGGCCTATTGATGCGAAAATCTTATGTGAATAATGACCCTTCATTACCTCGCTATACATAGATACGGTTATTTTATTTCCATTAATCAAATTGAAACATCATTCATCTTTTCAGAACATCCAACAAGCAATAGCCAAACACTACTCCTGATACTGTAGCGAATGGAGTGTAAGTTACTACATTCAACACGTTCATAAGTATCGAATAATCGCCAAGTGATGTGTAAGTCCAAATGATATAAATCCAAGCCGGAGAAGATACAATGGAAAAAGTAGGGATACCTATTGCTATGAATTTTGGCCAATCAAAAGTCCATTGTTTTTGTTGCTTAATGTCTTTGACCAATAGAGGAAGCTTTAATAACATCCCGATGATGATTGGAAAAGCAGTACTGTATACAAAAAGCAATTTGTCATCAAATTGTTCTTGAGCAATGTATTTTAAATTCAGATAGTATTGGCTACCTAAATAACAAATGAAACCGATACATAGAAACCAGACAAAGTAGTGCGTAAATCGTTTCATCTTAGCACCCCCTTATGTGTATCTATCATATGATTAGGTATACACAGGAGGTACAAGAGCTGTCCGATAAAACGAGAGTTTTTGACGATTGTCTTTATGGAGAAATCTCTTATTAGAACAATAATCTTAACTTGAATTTTGGCCGTTTGTTGAAAGGACGGAAATCCTTATACCAGATTTGTGCCCGATTGATGAAAAGTAAGAAACGTTAAGACTGCAACAAAAAGACTTTAAATATTAGCTAATTAACTTTAAAGATCAAATCTGATGGAACTGGCTTCATTCCAATTTCTCTAGCCCAGATTGATAATTGACCTATATGGTGTATTTCATGGGTAATAATGTGATAGAGAACTTGTTCATATGTCCATTGTTTTTAAATTACTTCATTTAAGTCTGTCTCAGGAAGATCCTCATTAATAATCTTTTTTATAAAGTCACCTATCTCTTCTTTAAGCAATCCTTTTTGAAAGACATTAGTTTTTTTATAATAAAATTTTCGTCGTCTCCCATATCAAAGTAAGATAAATATGTGGACATTTCACTTACAAACATCTTCGTATGAAGAGTTATATCTTTAAAATCCTTATTTTCATCTTCAATTAAATATATATAATTCATTTGTTTGTTATTGCGAATATCTGAATACATAACTAGGTAACCCAACACTTCAGTTGAACGGCCATCCCAGTATTCATTAAAGTTTCGTATTAAGCTCCGTTTTTATATACTCGGCATATTTTTCTGGTATGTACAACCGCATATAAAGATAACCATCCTCTATATCGTCTGTTATTTCAAATCCTATGTTGCTCCAAAATTTTTGTGCGGTTCTATTTTCCAGATTAACTGGTAAGGAGATCCTTCTTGCATTAAATTCTTTACACAAGTATTCAATACAAAGCTTAGCGGCTGCTGATCCATAGCCTCTTTTTTGAAAACGGCTATCTATCATGAAATTTATGATTTGGGGGTTATTTTCGCCAATATACATTGAAACAAAACCCACCATCACATTATCAGCATAAATTGCAAAAGGGCGTGAATCATCATAATCTACCCACGCTTCGGCTAATGACCACGCTACAGAATCTACAAAGTCCACATTGGTATCAGTCCGTAAGTTTAAACATTCTACATAATTGTTCCCATTTATTTTTCTTAAATCTACCAAAGAAATACCTCCTTCCAAACATAGTTAAGGATATTTAATGATTTAATTTATCGACATTTATTTCTCCAATGTTTACTCCCCATAGTACACTTGATTCTTATCCATCTTTTTATATTGCTACGATTAACAATTAATAGTGGTAAGCTCATTCCACAAAATCCCCTTGGATAAATTTATCCTCACGGTTAAATTTGATTTTAATGCTTTTTGAAGTCATGGGATCCGGAGAATCCGCTACATGAAAATGGATGTGCGGTTCACTGGAATTTCCAGAATTACCAACTAGCCCAAGCAAATCACCCTGTTTGACCTTATCCCCTTCCTTTACGATTATCGAATCGTATTTGAAGTGTACAAGATAACTGAATTCCTTATTACCGTGGTCAAGGATGACGTAATTGCCTAAGGGCTGCTCTTTATTCATTCTACCAACGGGTTGATTATCCTTTACACTATTTTCTACTTTAACAACGGTTCCATCAGCCGGCACTAGGTATTCCTTGCCAAATGTATAATAGCTTTCATTTAAGGCGGGATCTCCTTCATATGTGCTGTCCTCATTCATGACCATAAAGTCGTAAGCATAGCGCTGGTTTTCATATTCATAATGGTAATTCACCAAACTGTTTGTACCTCCCCAAAATACAAACCACTTATCCAGAAAAGGAAAATCAAATACTGTTTCTGTATAGACGTTATCAGTTTCCGGATACACCGCGAGCGGCATAACCTGTAAACCAAGGACAGTATGATCTCCATCAAAGATTGCCATCATCCCTTTAGTACCACTATCATCTGTCCAAACGTATTGCTTAGCGCCATTACCTAAAGGGAGTTCAGATTGCAGTATAAATGAATCAACATCTTTATTAAATTCTTCACCGATCTGCTGCAACTGCTTTAAGGAAACTTCATTCCGAAACGCTTTGCTCATCTGACTGTACACCTTTTCAAAGTCCCCATTTAGAAATGTATCGGATAATTCCTTTGGCTTCATCAGTTTCTCTCCTCGGTTAAGATCTTCTTCCTTACTTTTCTCAACTCCCTTCTCTCCCGGATTACAAGCAGTTAAGAAAACAGTTGAAAAGGCAACCATTATGAATAATAATTTGAAATACCTGATGCATATCCTCTCCTTATAAACATTTGAATATATAATAAAAATACAGCATAAGAATAATCCTTATCCATTGATAATCCGGCCACTATTGAAATAATACTGCAGTTACTCCTTGATAAATTAATGCACACATTTGAAGCATTCGCACATGCTATTTTGCTTCATTCTGTTTCCACATAATAAAGTTATAAACTGA
>NZ_BJYL01000046.1 GCF_007991495.1 Sporosarcina luteola
GAACTATGTTATAGCCTATTATTTGGTTAATCAACAGACCTGCTATGATTTATAAGTTTTCATATACAACTTTCTACTTTTCAATTATAATAGAAGACAATCGTAAACGAAAAATTATGATAACATAGAAAAATTAAGGGGGCACATATTATGCACATTCGAGATTTAATCGTAGAAAGATTAGCAGTTGCAACAGTCAAGGTAGACCAAAGCGTCTCCGACACACTTAAGAAAATCAATGAAACGGGATACCGTTGCATCCCTGTCGTCGACGAAGCCGACAACTATAAAGGAATGATCTACAAAGTCGATCTGCTCTCTTACCTGTACGAAGAAAAGGGCGATGCAGAACAATCGATCAATCATTTGCTCAGACACCAAGACACTTATCTATTTGAAGATGCTTCTTTTTTAAGTACCTTGCTGAACATTAAAGCATTGCCTTTCATTAGCATCGTCAGAGATGACAAGCTTATAGGTATTGTAACCCATAATAAAATCGAAAGTGTGTTTGAAGATGCATTTGGAACAAAAACCGGCGGTCTCAACATCACACTCGCATCCACTGAAGCGCGCGGCATGATCCGGAAATTGACAACAGCGTTAAAAGACGAAAACATTGAAGGCCTCATGACACTCGACAACGGCTCTGCACTTGCCCGAAGAGTCGTCCTTACATTGGAAGACGAAAAGTCCGAAGAAGAAGCGAATCGAATTAAAGAGAAATTGGAGAAAAACGGCTTTAGAATTCTCCAAATGCAACAGATCGATCCGAAATAAACAAAAGCGAAGGGCGCCAGTAGCTAGACAAAAAATAACAAAGGCTGTTTCCATGAAAATGGAAACAGCCTTTTCTTATACAGTCTCACTTACTGGCTTCGGAACCATCCGCAATAAAATACCGCCAATGATGAAGAGAATAATCAAACTGAACACGCCATACGCTGAGCTGCCTGTTAACTGTGCCGTTACACCGAGCAACAGCGGACCCATAACAGATGCGAACTTACCAAAAATATTATAGAAACCGAAAAATTCATTGGACTTCTCTTTCGGTACTAATTGGGCGAAATATGAACGGCTTAACGCCTGAATGCCGCCTTGAGAAGTGGCGACAAGCATAGCGAGAATCCAGAAATCCAACGTCGTCGATAAGAAAAACGCATAGATACATACGATAATATAGACAAAAATCCCCACATACAACATCGATTTCACTGAAAAGCGCTGTGCAAGCTTCCCGTAAAGAATCGCAAACGGTGCGGCAACGACCTGGGTGACGAACAATACAATCAGCAGGTCCGTCGGCTTAATGCCCAAATCAGAACCATATGCCGTCGACATAGAAATAATCGTACCGACTCCGTCGATATAGAAGAAATACGCTAACAAGAATATGAAAACAGTCCGGTACTTCTTGATTTCCTTGAACGTATCTCCGAGCCTCCGGAAGCTTCCTGCCAAGATCCTCGGTTCTCGTTCGATTGCATGGATCTGTACAACATTTTTCAACATCGGAATGGTGAAGGCGAACCACCAAATCCCCGTAATTACGAATGCAAGCTTGCTTGCTACGGCTGTGGAAATTGGAATAACACCTTTTCCTGCCAGCAGAATGATCGCTATACTTATAATGAATGGAATCGTACTACCGATATACCCCAGTCCAAAACCGCGTGATGAAACGTCATCCATCTTCTCCTCAGGCGTCACGTCGACCAAAAAGGCATCGTAGAAAATATTGGCTCCATGGAATCCGATAGCCGTAATCGTATAAATGATTAAAAGCGGCAGCCATGATCCATCCGGTACAAATGCCAAAGAAACTGTTGAAAGTGAGCCGATCAGGAAGAATGCGAAGAAAAACTTCTTCTTTAATCCTCGATAATCCGCAATCGTCCCTAATATAGGACCAATCATCGCCAAAATGAACGTGGCAATTGCTACCGTATACCCCAAATACGCTGTTGAATTTACCTCGCTTACCCCTGCCCCGGTCGCTACAGATTTATAAAAAAGTGGAAATACAGCAGTCGTAATGATAATTGAGTAGGCCGAATTCGCCCAGTCATAAAACATCCAGCTCTTTTCCGTTTTAGTGTACTTCGTCTTTTTCACCCTCCCACCCCTATCCTCTGAACTCTATGAGTATTTCATTTATTGTACATTTAATATTCATAAAACAATAGTAAGAATTAGTAATTGTTGAAAAAACCAATCCGGCAAGTCAATTAGTCTAAGTGGATTGAAAACAATGAAAATGCTATAATCACCTTAGAAATAACTATGATTATACCTGCTTTTTCATGCCTTTCTATTCAATTTCCCTGTCCCTCATCCGGTGAATCACACAGAAGTCTTTCTACGCAATCATGCGTTGTTTTTGTATAAAGGAAGGAATTTACAAATGAGGTTCTCAGAGATTAATACAGCTGCACTCATTTCATTAATGGACAAAAAATTCAGCATCTCAGTTGCCGACAGAAATGGCCGGATTACGTATGTTAACTCCAATTTCTGCGAGCTATCAGGCTATACGAGAGATGAATTAATCGGACGGAATTATGGTATTGTCAGCCCAGGTTATACAGCGGAAAGTTTCGTTGAAGAAATGGAGCAGATTTTCTCAAGTGAACAAGCTTGGCAGAAAAGTATCAAGGCCCAAGCAAAAAATGGCTCTTATTATTGGGTGACTGCCACAATCATTCCAATTCGGAATAAAGAAGGCGACATCGTCCAATTCTTATCAATTGATAATGATATTACAGCACGTGAATTGATTAACGAAAAGTACTTCGAGACGCTGCAAAACCTTCGAAACATTGAAAACGCGCTCGATTATTCTTCAGTAGTCGCTATTACAGATGCAAAAGGCGTCATTACATATGTCAATGAACAATTTTGTGCATTGTCCCAATATACAAGTCGCGAACTTATCGGTAAAACACATCGCATTGTAAATTCAAACTATCATCCCAAAAGCTTTTTTAAAGAAATGTGGAATGCCATCCAAAGCGGAGAAATTTGGCAAGGTGATATTTGCAACAAGGCGAAAGATGGCTCTATCTACTGGGTGAGTACGACGATCGTTCCATTTCTTGACGAAGACGGAAAACCAGAACAATATATTGCGATCCGTTTTGATATCACGGACCGGAAAAAAGCGGAAGACTCTTTGGAAATTGCATTGCAAAATGATTTTCAGACAACCGTGAAAAACTTACAAAATGCTATTTTTAAATACAAGGCATCCGAAAACGGCGGGATTGAATTCACTCTTTTTGAAGGACAAATTAAGGAAAGAGTTGGCATGACAGCCGAGCAGTTAAATAATAAGGAATTCATCCATTCTTTCACTGATTTGGAAGTGGAAGCGTTCAAAAAATATCTATCAGCAGCATTAGCAGGTGAAATCGTTCAATTCGAACTTACCTATGAAGGTCTTTCCTTCCTGATTTACTTATCACCGATTGAAAAGAAGGGAAAAGTTGTTGAAGTTGTCGGCACCGGGATTGACATAACCGAGCGGATTAAAGCAGAAAAGGCTATCGAGCATATGGCTTATTATGATTCCTTGACGGGCTTGCCGAATCGACGGAATCTCCAGCAAAAACTAAATGACCGCGTCAGTCGGAAAAACACTAGCGAACCATTCGCCGTACTGTTTTTGGACTTGGACCGTTTCAAGAACATCAACGATACATTAGGTCATCATATTGGAGATCAGTTACTACTAGCAGTCGGACAAAGGCTGCTCTCCTGTATCCACGAACAGGATACCGCGTCCAGACTAAGCGGCGACGAATTTGTTCTTTTAATCGAGTCGCCTGACGTTGATGAAGTGTCCAATCTTGCGGCGAAAATTGTCGACGATATTTCACAACCCTATCTTCTTGGCAATCAAAAAGTCTTTGTTGCCCCGAGCGTCGGGATTGCCTTGTATCCAAAAGACGGCAAGGATTACAATACGCTCATTCGAAATGCGGATTCTGCCATGTATTCGGCAAAGGAAGCAGGCAGAGGCACTTTCCGGTTCTTTACTATGGAGCTTCATGAAAAATTAATGGAGAAAACGTTTTTCGAAAAGGAGCTAAGGCAGTCCTTGGAAAAAGAGCAATTCCTTCTTCATTATCAACCTCAATATGATCTGGAAACCGGCCGCATTAAAGGAATTGAAGCTTTGGCGAGGTGGAAGCATCCTGATCGCGGGTATATCCCTCCCGTGAAATTCATTCCAGTTGCTGAGGAAAATGGATTTATCCTCGAGCTTGGGGAATGGGTCCTTAAAACTGCATGTGCACAGGCGAAAGCTTGGCAGGATGAAGGTTTTCCATCGTTACGGCTAAGTGTCAATGTATCGATGAGGCAATTTACACAACCGAACTTTGTAGCGGATGTGCTGCAGATATTGCATGAAACCGGCTTGCATCCGACAAATTTGAATCTGGAAATTACGGAAAGCATCATGTCCGATGTCCAACAATGCCAATGTATTTTACAGGATCTCAAGAACGCAGGCATTTCCGTCAGTGTCGATGACTTCGGAACAGGCTACTCCTCATTTCTTTATTTAAGCAAATTCCCGATCTCCCATTTGAAAATTGACCGGGCATTCATCAATGAGTTGAGCAAGAACAATACAATGATTGTAAAGGCAATCATCGACTTGGCGAAAAATCTGCAACTGAACGTCATCGCGGAAGGCGTTGAAACGGAAGACCAGGAAGATTTCCTAAAAAAGTTAGCTTGCAACGAAGTGCAGGGCTTCCTTTATTCCAAACCCCTTCCCCAACATGAAATCGAACGACTGCTTCATTCTCATAACAACAACCGCACTCCTTGAAAGGGGTGCGATTTTTTTGAAAGAACACTCCCCGGTGCCTGCCACCCACTGAATTCTGAATTGCTTGGGTGACAGGCACCGCAAAAAAAAAATAAGAGAGGTGTATGTATGTTTAAAACTGTTGGGATTGTTGCGCATGTGGATGCGGGTAAGACTACTTTTTCTGAGCAATTGTTGTTCCATACGCATAGTATCCGTCAACGGGGGCGTGTCGATCACCAAGATGCCTTCCTTGATAGCCATGCCATCGAGAAGAACCGTGGCATCACCGTATTTGCAGATCAGGCGACCTTCACTTTCAACGATTCGCAGTATACGATCATCGACACGCCGGGACACGTCGATTTCTCGCCTGAAATGGAAAGAGCCATCCAAGTGATGGATTACGCCATCGTTATTATTAGCGCGGCGGATGGCGTAGAAGGTCATACTGAAACGGTTTGGCAATTGTTGAAGAAACATGGCGTGCCAACGTTCTTTTTCTTGAATAAAACCGATCGGGAAGGCGTCGATCTACAAGCGATCGTCTGTGAAATGGGAAGCAGTCTATCCGAGGACATCTTTGATCTCGCACAATTGACGGGCAGCGGCATGTCGGAGGAACTTATTGAATTCATTGCGGAACGTGACGAAGCCTTGCTAGATCGTTATATGGACAGCGGCTACGATGAGGCGGTATGGTTGGACGCTTTGAAACGGATGATCAGCAGTCGCGACGTCTTTGCATATGGACATGGCTCCGCCTTAAAAGACAGTGGCATTCTTGAGTTTCTTGAGAAGTTCGACATGCTTACTGTCACGGATTATTCGGAGGCTGGCGATTTTGCTGCGCGTGTTTATAAAATCCGCCACGATGAAAATGGGCAACGCGTGACGTTTTTGAAGGTTTTACAAGGAGCGATGCAAGTTCGGGATGAGATTGCTTATGGAGAAAAAACGGAGAAACTGACACAGATCAGACAGTATAACGGCAATAAATTCAAACCCATCGATTCTGCCCACGCAGGTGAAATCGTCGCAGTGACAGGGCTGACGGATGCTAACGCCGGAGATCCAATTGGCGCTCTGGCGGGAAAATCAGAATTTGACCTCATACCTACTTTGACATCGACAGTCATTTTCGAACCGACCATCCATGTGAAGGAAGTGCTCCGATGCTTCAAAATGCTGGACGCAGAAGACCCTTCATTGCATGTCATTTGGAATGAACAAGCACAGGAAATCCACGTCCATGTGATGGGCATCATCCAACTTGAAGTGTTGAAGCAAATCGTCAACGACCGATTCGGCTTCGATGTCTCATTCGGCGATCCGAAAATCCTTTACAAGGAAACGACCCGTGCCACGGTTAACGGCTACGGGCATTTCGAGCCGCTGAAGCATTATGCGGAAGTTCATTTAAAAATAGAACCCGCTGAACGGAACAGCGGAATTGCCTTCGCTAACATTTGCCACGCAAATGATTTATCCGTCGGCAATCAAAACCTCGTCCGGACCCATCTATTCGAGCGCCCGCATCATGGTTTATTGACTGGGTCCGCATTGACCGATGTCAAAATCACATTGCTCACGGGCAGAGGTCAAATTGAGCACACGTCCGGCGGCGATTTCAGGGAAGCGACTTTCCGTGCATTGCGGCAAGGGCTTGAGAAGGCGGAAAACGTCCTGCTGGAACCGTATTATGATTTCAAAATCAAAGTCGAAATGGACCATATCGGCCGCGTCCTTTCCGATATCCAGCAAGCATCCGGGAGCTTCGCCGCCCCTGAAACAGTCGGCGGTAAAACAATTGTAACAGGCCGTGTTCCCGTCGCGACATTCATGAATTACAGTACTGTTTTTGCATCCTACACAAACGGCAAAGGTGCACTCACCTTGAACTTCGGAGGTTACGATGAATGCCATAATGCAGCGAAAGTAATTGAAGAGATCAGCTACAATAAAGACGCCGATCCCGAATACACTTCGACCTCGATCTTTTGCGCAAAAGGCAAAGGCTACCCCGTTCCGTGGGACGAAGCCGAAGCAGCGATGCATTTGTTGAAATAATGCTTGGGCGCGGCAAAAGTACGACTTCCAAGGCGCATCTTGCCGCGCTAAATGCCTTTGACAAATCCCATTCATCCGCCCAATCGATAAACCAAAAATCGCTCATTTTCGTTCTTCGCATACAGCCGGTCAACCTTAACTTCCTTCCACAGTTCAAACGGCGTCTGGTTGTCCATGAATTGTACATAATCAGCCGTTGGATAATAAAGGACCACATCGACTGGACGCTGCTCCCGTTCCACGGAGAGCAGAATATTCCCGACGACTTTCATGAAAATTTGAATGGAGAACGGATTAAAAAAGTAAAATCGATTCTCTGAATCAGCAATTTTATATTCCTCCGCAAAGCAACGCTCAAAACGAATTGCTCCACCGGCTTGCTTCCTTTTCCGACGATATTGAACAAGGTTTTCCAAAGCATCCTGATAAAGCTGGCCATTCATCTCAATCCCGGTCACTGACGAAGAAAACCGGTGATGGACATAAAAAGAAACACGCGCTTTGCCGCATCCGAAATCGATGAAGCCGTCCTCCTGCCCCAACTCATACTCCTTGAAAAGCGCATCGAGCGCCTCATACGGCGTTGCTTCGTATCGGTTATAATGTGGCGACTGGCTCAATAACTCGAGCGTTCCAGCCGTTTTGATTTGAAGAAGTTTATCATGTTCTTTTTCATTCATACGGAATCACCTTCCTTATCGCCCCATTGTACGGGGATTTACGGATAAATGCCAAAACACGGTCCCCCGTGGAGGAGACCGCGTAAAATCACTTCATATTAATCTGCGTTATCGGGTCAACCGCCCTTCTCACTAATCGCTTTCTGCCCCGATTTTTCTCCCTTTCCACGACTTTCTCATTTTGTGTAAACAATCGATACACCGATGGGACCAACAGCAACGTAATGAACGTCGCAAACAGCAAACCCGAGATTAACACTGTCGCGAGCGGCGCTTGGTAATTGCCCGAGACCCCTGAAGCAAGCGCAAGCGGCAGCATTCCGCCAACCGTCGTCAATGTCGTCATGAAGATCGGACGGACCCGGTTCCTCCCTGCTTCGACCAAAGCTTCTTCCACAGACATTCCTTCCCGGCGAAGTTGGTTCGTACGGTCAATCAGCAGAATCGCGTTATTCAAAACGATGCCGATGAGCATGATGACACCCATTCCAGACAGCAAATTCAGTTCCATCTGTGTAACGAACAAGCCGATAATGACACCGATCATCGCCATCGGAATGACTGACATGACGATGAGCGGATGACCTAAATGATTGAATTGAACTGCCATCATAAAGTAGACGAGGAAAATCGCAATTCCTAACACCATAAACATTTCCATCATCAGTTGCTGTTGCTCCTCGATATCACCGGCCACTTCGATCGCATAGTCCGCGGGCATATCAAATTCATTCATCACTTTTTGAACGTCGCGATTCACCGCGCCTAAATCCCTGCCTTCAATATCTGCTGAAACCGTGATGAATCGTTCTCCGCCACTATGCATGATCTCATTAGGTGTTCTGACAACTTCCAAATGAAGGAACTCCGATAATTTCTTGTCGCCTTCCATCGTCGGAATTTCCAGGTCGAACAGTGTTTCGTCTGAATCAACCCCGCCGTCCCAGCTCACCATAAGAGGTACATTCCCTCCATCTAGCGCCATCTGGCCAACAGGTATTTCAATGAAAGCCTGTTCGATGAACTGCTTCACCTGCAATTGCGACAGGTCAGCATCCTGAATCGCTTTCTCATTCAGGACAATCCTCTTTTCCTCGGATGTACGTTCCATCGAATTCGTCATGCCTACTATTCCTTCAACCTTTCCGAGCTCCTTCATGAAATCTTGCGCAATTCCTTGCAACTGGACAAAGTCTTCCCCTTTAATCATCACTTGAACTGGCGCGCCGCTTACTTCAGACATGGCAAGTTGCACATTCCTGATCGGTTCCGTGTCCCGGAATTCACGAAGCGACCTTAAAATCTGCTCATTCACTTCGTTTTGCTCATGAACGATGCGTTCGCCTTTCGTCATATTGACGATAATAAGCATTTCATTGCCTCCGTTATCCAGCACATAACTCGATTCGACATCATCTATCTTTGCCATCTTTTCGTTCAATAGTTGTGCAATCCGCTCTTTGTCAGCTGGCGCAACGCCCGTTTCCAAGACGGCAACGATTTCGCTGTAACGGTTGAAAACATCCGGCATGACATTCATCGGGATTTTATTCACCAGGAGAAGCGACCCTGCGAAAAGGCTGAAAAAGAGGGCAATCACTAGTAGACTCCTACGTTTTTTCGCGACAATCCATGAAACCGTACCATCGTATACTTTTGCGGCTCTGCTCCCTTTCCGTGTCTTACCGTGGCTCCCGTAATGTAAAAACTTATCCGACAATGCCGGTATAAGCGTGAAGGCGACAAGCACCGAGCTAATCAATGTAATCGCCACGACAATCGCCAGGATGACCAGGATCTCGCCAAAGCCAGCTCCTATGAATCCAATTGGCAGGAACACGACAATCGTCGTCAGCATGGATGCGAAAACGGCACCCGCCACTTCCTTCGTTCCTGCAATTACTGCCTCGAACTTCGATAACCCGAGCTCCCGTTGCCGGTAAATCGATTCCAAAATGACAATCGACGAGTCCACCATCATTCCGATGCCAAGTCCGAGCCCGATAAGCGTTAACATGTTAAGACTGTATCCTAGCATGTATACCGTCAAAAAGGTCAGCAATACCGAAGTCGGAATCGATACCGCGACGATAAGTGTCGCGCGGACATTTCTGAGGAATAAAAGCAGAATTGCAACCGCCACGATGCTGCCGATCAAAATATTCCCGACGACCCCATCGATCGATTCCTGCACGACATCTGCCTGTGCCACCATTTCATTCAACGTAAAGCCTTTCACAAGCCCTTCGTCGCGTATCTTTTGAATCTCAGCGCGAACCGCTTTTGCCATATCGATTTGCGTGACGTTCGCCGCACGCCCCACCTGGATGAACACCAATTCCTCCGCGTCGTTCTTCCATACGAAAGAAGAACTTTCCAAAGGCACTACCGTTACATCCGCAACGTCCTTCAGTTGAATAAAACCTTCCGCTGTCGGTATTTCAATTCGCTTTACTCCGTCAATGTCGGCGAGTTTCGAATTCCACCGAAGCAGCGAAGTATCCCCTTCATCTTGCAATTCGCCGAGTGTCGATTCCGAGTTCGCTTGTGCAATGAGCCCTGCCACTTGTGAAATATCCAATCCATTTTCCTTCATTGCTTCCCGTTTGAACTTAATGGATACTTCTTGCTCCATGACGCCGGACAGCTGGACATCCTGGACTTCCTTCAACGCCTCAAGCCTCGGTTCGAGCACATCCCTCGCGAATGCAGTCATTGACTGAAGATCAGTTCCCGAAAGATCCATGAAAAACTCATAGCTTGAGCGCACACCATATTGAATGGCCGCCGCCTCCTTTATTTCCGGCTGCCCCGCTTTCATGTCGTTAACTTCTTTTTCAATGTCTTTCATGACTTCATTGCTTTTTCCCCGGGCTATCGTCAAGTCGATTGAAATGCTCCCGATTGCCGTCGTCGACTGGATTTCGTCCACACCTTCGATCCCGCCAAGCCTCTGCTCCAACGGCAAAGTGATAAGTCGCTCCACGTCAACCGCCGCCATATCTCCCGCGTCGATGGCTACAAATGCCCCATCCATTCCCACCGACGGCATGATCTCCTTATCCAATTTCACGACCGCAAAGCTCCCCAAAGCGATAATCAGCACCGTCAATAAACCAACCAATACCTTCTTTCGAACGATGAACTCCAATATCCTCACATTCCTACCCCTTTCATTGCCACTGACACTCAGCTTAACAAGTTTTTCCAACCTCTATAACGAGCCTCAGCCTGATTTCGGCTCAGTCCTTGGATGTAGATGGTGTTTTTGGCCGGCGACGTTGCGGGGATATCGGTCAAATTCACAAAGTTATCGGTCAAACTTGGGGTATTATCGGTCAGTTCCGCTAAGATATCGGTCAAATCGGCAAACTTATCGTCGTTTTATGACTTAATGCCTATCCAGTGGCATCGCCTAGCCCAATTAAACCCGTGTTTGATTACTTAGAAAATGGTATGATGAAGGAAACTTATTCAAAAGGGAGAAATTCATATGGGGGCAATTACGAAAATCGGACAAATCGGAGTACCGGCACAAGATATGGAACGGGCGACTGCATTTTACAAGGACCTTCTAGGCCTACAGCTTTTATTCAACACGGAGACGATGGCGTTTTTCGATTGTGACGGAGTGCGCCTACTCGTGAGCTTGCCGGAAAAAAAGGAGTTCGCGCATGCAAGCTCCGTCCTTTATTTTCACGTAAATCACATTCAACAAGCCTATGAGGAATACATGGAAAAAGGGATTGTTTTCATCGATGAGCCGCATAGGGTCGCGAAGGTGGGACAAACGGAAACGTGGATGGCTTTTTTCAAGGATACAGAGGGGAATGTGCATGCGTTGATGAGTGAGGTTGCGGTAAATTGAAAAAAAGCAATAGATTCCGCTATGGGATCTATTGCTTTTTCATTCATGCATTATCCGGAATATTCTCTTTCCCCTTACGGAATAAAAGAATAAATGCTACAAGGGAAAGTAAGATGACAACTGTCAACACCTCATACATCCCCCGATAGCCTAACCTTGGAACGACAACGCCTAAAAAGTACGGTCCAAATCCGAGTCCGGAATCCAGAAAAATATAGAACGTAGAGGTGGCGATACCGAGCCGTTCAACGGAAATCCCTTTCAATGCGATTGCTTGGGCAATGGATTGGAAATTCCCATAGCCGAGTCCGAGGATCGCGCCTGCCATAAGTAACATAATACCGCTATGCGTCTGGCTCAATACGATCATGCCAAGCGCAAAGAGCACAAGCGAAGGAATGACGACAAACTTCGCTCCTTTTACATCCAATAGTTTCCCAGAGAATGGTCGGGACAGCAATACGACGATGGCATAGACAAGGAAAAAGAAGCTTGCGGTTTCAACGAGGTTAATCTCCTTCGCGTAAAATGAGATGAATGATAGCACCCCTGAATAGGCGAGGGCTACGAATAAAGTAATGATGGAGATTGACAATGCCTTCCTTTCAATGAAATTGGACAAGCCAATTCTTTTTCTTACCACTTCCTGCTTATTCGAAGCAGGCTGCTTCACGGTTTCATTGACGAAGAAGAACATAATCAGCGTTACAACGCTTAATGAGAGACAGAGGACGAATAGCATATGGAATGGGTAGTGCTGACTCATGAAAATACCGAAAAACGGCCCGATTGCTGTGGCCATTACAGTGCTCATGCTGAAATACCCAATCCCTTCCCCTCTCCTTGACGCTGGGATTGCTTGGGCGATCATTGTGCCAGTCGCAGTTGAGGCAATGCCTAGTCCGATTCCGTGAAATAGCCGGTTGGCAAGGAGCAATGGCATATTTGCTGATCCGAAATAAAAGGCGGTTGCAATCGTGGACACGAGGAGACCGATGAACAACATCCTCTTCCCTCCTACTTTACCAATCAAGCTTCCAGAAAAAATCCGTGCAATGAGCGTTCCGATGATGAATATCCCTGAAACTAGTCCCGCCATGCTCGTCGAGGCGCCGTATTGCTCCACCGCAAACGGCGCAATTGTCACCAATAACAAATACATAGCAAGCATGAGTATAAAATTGATAATTGATATATTGATAAAGTCCTTTGTCCATAATTTCTGTTCTTGCATACTTTCACTCTTTCATGATGATAGATTTTGGTGGGCGCGCGCCAATACGCTTATGGCCATTTCCACTTCTTCTTTCGACGAACCTTTAAGAAGGTCTTCATATAGGGATGCAAGCTGCGTCACAATGTCACGGCAAACAGCTTCCCCTGAACTAGTCAGTCGAATCCATTTTTCCCTCTTATCTTGTCCCGGCGTCGATTCTACATACTTCATCTCCCCAAGTCGTTGAAGGATCTTCGTGACGCTCGGTTTTTCCACTTGCTGCCGATGCGCAATTTCCGCAGGCGTCATCGCCCCCTCCTGCATGAGAAGCTTTATGATTGCCCACTGGGAATTAAACAAGCCGTAATGAGCCAATTTGGCATTAATTTGATTGAGCAATGGACGATAAAGTTTGTAATAATGCCCGAAGAAGTCCTGCTGTATCGATTCGATGGGTACCGCCTCCTTGTCGAATAATGGTTAGTTAGGTTAATTAACTATTATAGTTAACCATAAAATTGGCGTTTTGTAAAGGAAGCATCCACTGACAATTGTTGTTCTACTGAAAATTCCGGTGGGCCTAAGGTGATAAAATGACTTTTGGATGTCGGCGTGGGAATATCGGTCAAGTTCACAAATTTATCGGTCAAACTTAAATGCATGTTTGATGGCCTTTTTCAAGGATACAGAGGAAAATATTCATAGGTTGATGAATGAAGTTGTTACGGGATAAACTTATCAGTACAAGTTCAGGTAATGGGGAGGTGTTTAACGTGAGCAGATGTACAATCGACCACTCACTGGAAGATGTGTTGGCAAAATTGAAAGAGCAACAAGCTTTTCTTCCAGCGGAAATATATGAAAGTGGCGTCCGTTTCCTAAATGAGAGACGTGACCAAGAGATACTGAATGATATTTTCCATTTGTTGAAGAAATATGACTTGGCGGATGATGAAGAATGCAGGCGCAGAGACAGTGAGATGGGGAAACTGTTTGACCAGTCATAACCGATAAATGACGGCTTTATCGGCAGTAAAAAAGTTCGGCAAACACCGAACTTTTTTCTTTATTTATCCCAAAGATAATAATCCTGTCCTTGAATTGTTTGGAATCCGATGGACTCATATAGACGGAGGGCATTGCCATTTTTTGCTTCCACTTCAAGTTTGATCGGGTTGCCGGAAGGCTGTTCCATACGGACAACCGCTCGCAATGCTTGGCGTCCATACCCCTTCCCTTGAAAATCTGGGTGAACGACAAATCCGTAAATATAGGACTCGCCATCATTTCGGCTCACTCGGATTTTGCCGACCCTTTTGCCATCTACATCAATGATGAAATGTACATCGTTCGGATAATTTTTCACTTCTTGTTGATGAATGCTGGCGTCTTCCAGCGACATGCCGAAGCCTAACATATCCAATTGAATCTCAAATGGGACATCATCCTCGGTGGATGGCCTTAATTGAATACTTCCACTTTCCTCCAAAGTCTGCTGTTCCCACACCATTTGGTATTCAGAAAAGTCATAGGCGCACGGCTGATTCTCCAGCCAGCCTTTTGCAGATTCGGAAGTAGAAGGCGCATTCAAAAGGATTTTTTTATATCCCTTTTCTTTGATGACCGGGAACGCTTGATGCCACAAATTTGTAAAGTGTTTCTGATTTCGATGGGTAGGCTTCGTCATTCCACAAATTTCAACAGTCGAGCCAAAGCCGTAAAGGGCCAAATACGCAACAAGCTCGCTATCTACATAGTGAAAGAAGTCCATCGTCTGATCTTCACGTTGGCGAAGCATATCCCAGTTTAATTTCAATAAAATCTCGTCACTTGTTTCGCATTCTTTTTGCAAGTGTGCGATTTCCTGTAGTTGTTCAAACGTTAACATTGTCTTCCTCCTCATGTCTCTCAAACTAATTATAAGGGTAGATGGGTTCATTGCCTATATGCCTTCGGAATTGATGAAGTTATTTAACTAGTATGATAGAATGAGTTTGTCTTTAAAGGAGGCGCTGTTTAATTGATCATAAAGGAAAAAACGAATTCTTTGAAAGCGGTCGGGTTGGAAGCGCTACTCCGACGTTTGCCGAAGAGCCACCCTCGCTATGCAGATATTGAGAGTGAACTAAGGATAACCCGGGCTGGTGATAACGGTGAAAGGATACTGGCAGATGTTTTCAAAAAATATCAGTTCCCTTTTGAACATTACATCTTTCACGACTTGAATTTGCAGTCAACCGGGAAATTCCAAGTGGATACGCTTTTCCTTTTCCAACAAGGCGCAGTCATTATGGAAGTGAAAAATATCGCCGGGCAGATCAATTTCCGTGAGGACTATAATCAACTGACGCGTACTCTTGAGAATGGACAAGTCGATTCATTTGAATGTCCTTCCGTCCAACTGGAGCGAAATAAAATGCTTCTGGAAGATTGGTTTCATACGCACCACCTATCAATCCCTATTTACCAAGCAGCGGTTTTCCCCAGACCGCAACAGCAATTCGTCAATCATCGTAAGGATCTGACTCTTCTTTTTCCCCTTGAGATCCCTGTTTATCTTCGTAGACTACATTCATTTCACAACACTACCGATTTAATCAACCTTAAAGACGTCACGAATAAGCTCAGGCGTGCCCATTGCGAGTACGATCCATTTCCATTGATATCAAGATATAGGATTCATCCGTCTGAACTTATATCGGGAGTTTGTTGTGCCCAATGCGGTTTCTTTGGCATGCAGTCGTTACATGGCAGCTGGGCTTGTCACCAGTGCAAGAATGTTGACCCGCTCGCCCATATCGATGCACTGCTAGATTATTTCATGTTGATCGATTATCGCCTGTCTAACAAAACAGCACGGGAATTTTTTCGTGTTTCCGACGATCAGAAGATGAAACGGATTCTTAGAAAGATGGAATTGCCTAATGAGGGAGAAAAAAGAGGAAGAGTTTATGTCGCGAACCTCGAATTCGTTAAAAAACTTTATGAATCAAGTAGGTCAAAGGTAATGAAACGACGATAACTTCGTGAAAGTGACCGATAACTTCCCGGAAATGACCGATAACTCCCCGGAAATGACCGATATCCGCCGAGAAATGACCGATAACTTTCCTGCCACCCCCTTTCCATGCGAAAAAACCGCTCCAGTCCCAAGACTGAAGCGGTTTTTCATTTAAACAACTCTTTATACGCCAACGCCTTTAACGCGAGCATTTCTTCGTCGGTCAATCTGCTTTGGATTTTATCGAATAGAGCCTGTTGCTCCGCCGCCGTCATGCCTTGCCGCGCCTGAATTTGCAAGTCGTTGATTTCACTGAGATCGAATTTCTTCAGCAGGACACGGGTTGCTTCTTCTTTCGTTTGGAAAGGCAGCTTCGAGCTGTCGACGTTTTTCCCTTCCTCTACAAAAGCGCGCAGATCAGGATCATCCTCTACTTCCTTTTTGATATTCTCCAGTTCGCCGCTTGCATCGAGCTCCGCGGCAACTTGGCCCATCACCTCGTCGGCAATGTACTTCGTGCCGAAATGATAGACGCCAAACGCTAGAAGGGCAAGCACTACGACGGTTCCTATAAAAAACTTAATCACCTTCAATGATTTCACCTCTCCGCTATATCTCCAACAAATCCAATAGATCTTCCTCTGTCAATGAACCCATTTCCGCGTCAATGACTTCGCCGATTAAATTCCTTTTCCTCTCCTGTAATTCGTTCATTTTATCCTCAACCGTTCCACGTGCAACGAGCTTGATGACGTGGACGGCGTGCTTTTGGCCGATCCGGTGGGCGCGGTCTGCCGCTTGTTCCTCCACCGCCGGATTCCACCAAAGGTCATATAATATGACGGTGTCCGCCCCCGTCAGGTTCAATCCGGTTCCGCCCGCTTTCAATGAAATCAAAAACAAATCACGCTCGCCTGCATTGAAGCGATTGCATAGTTCCAACCGTTCCTCTGAAGGCGTCGAACCATCCAAGTAGAAAAACGGTGTCCCTTCCATCGCCAAATCCTTGCCGATGATGTCGAGCATTTTCGTGAACTGCGAGAAGATCAACACCCGTCTCCCCGCGCGCTTCGATTCCTCAATCAATTGCTTTAACTGCTCGTATTTCGCAGAGCTTCCCTCATAGCCATCGACGAATAATGCCGGATGGCAACAGATTTGACGCAATCTCGTCAAGCCCGCCAAAATCCTAATTTTATTCTTCCGCACTGTATCCTTATCCAAATGCCTAAGTGTATCATGCCTCAGTTTCGCCAAATAGGCGGCATACAATTCCTTCTGTTCGGGCAGCAATTCAGACGAATCGATCGACTCAACCTTATCCGGCAGCTCCTCAAGTACATCCTCTTTCACCCGCCGGAGTAAAAACGGGCGAATTCGACGAGCGACCGTTTTCCGCGACAACTCGCTGAATTCCCGTAAGCCCATGAACAATTCAGGGTAAACGACGTGGAAAATCGACCATAATTCCTCCAATGCATTTTCGATCGGCGTCCCCGTCAACGCAAACCGGTGGGTCGCTCGCAACTTCTTCACCGACCTCGCCGTTTGAGTAAACGGATTTTTAAACGCCTGTGCTTCGTCAAAAAAGACCGTGTGGAAATGCTGCTTTTCATACCAAGCGACATCCCGCCGTATGAGCGGATAGGAAGTGATCAGGACATCTTTTCCATCCGTATCGGCTTGTCGCCCTGCCCTCTCTTTTTTATTCCCATCCAACACAATTGCTTTCATTTCAGGTGCAAACTTCTTCAGCTCACTCAACCAGTTATATGTGAGCGAAGACGGACAAATGATGAGCATCGGGCTCTTTTCATCCCGGACTTTCGGCAGTTCGGACACGATGAACGCTATGCTTTGCAACGTCTTACCGAGCCCCATATCATCCGCCAGCACTCCGCCTACCCCAAATTCAGCGATTGTTTTCATCCATTTAAAACCCGTTTTTTGATAATCGCGTAATACGCTTTCCAAGGACACTGGTATTTCCCACGCGGAATCCTCGGGATGCAACAGTCGCCCAAGAAACTGGCGGGCCGAATCCTCAACAGCAAGCATTTCATCTTCACCGATCTTATCCAGGAAGCGGATTCCCCTTGTAATCGGCATATTCAATCCCTTTTCGAGTTCATCCAGCTCACCGGGCACTTCATTCATAAAGCGACGGATTTCCTCAAACTCCCTTGTTTCGAGTGAAAGAAGGGCGCCGCTTCGCAATCGATAGTATTTCCGTTTTTCCTCAAGTGCTTCGAGTATCCCACGAATCTGCTTGTCCGGAATGCCGTCCATACTGAATTTGAATTCAAGCCAGTTCGTCCGGTCTTCGAATGCTTTCACGCGAATGCGCGGTTTGGCAGCTCCTCTGAAGATACGTATCCGAATCGCGGTCGTCGCATAGACACGGACAAGTTTTTCAAGCTTCGGAAGGGTGTTATAGAGGAATTCATACTCCAATTCCTCGTTATGCAATAAATACCCTTCATCCGTCTGGGCGAATGAACTTTCCTCCATTAACTGCAAGATCTCCTCTTCCTTTTCCAAGTCGCGGACCAGTACCGAGCTCGCCGGCAGCTCCCGCTCAACTAAAGGGTTGATGGTGATATGATCGTATTGGAATTCAAGGCCTGCAAGCAATCGATTGTTCACCCGGTCGAGGTACAGTTTCGCATTCAATGGCGATTTCACAAGTTGGTCCAACACCGTTTCATCGAGTTGGACTTCCCCGATTCTCCGCAAACCCGGCACGACCTTTTCGATGAAAAAACCAATTTGCTCATTAGGAATAGGTAACTGATGGGTGCCTGATGTTTCAACCATCTGCTTCAAATCAGCAAGTCGCTTGCAATCTTCTGCAGTTAGCCGGAACAATTGACCGTCGTAATAAACGAGATTATAAGGCTGCAGGATGATTACACGCTCAACCCCATCTATCTTTAACGAATGGCCTTTTCCCGGTCTTTTTTCGAAATGAAACCTGACAGGCATTCCCATTTCCCGGATGTGTAAACGGGATGCCTGTTTGCCGACGCTTTCCAATGCCACTTCTGGTGCTTCATTCAAGACCTGCAGAAGCTTTTCCCATGATGAAGGAGGGATGATCAACGTTTGTGGACCGTCCCTATGGTAGGTGAATGCCCCGTTGTTAATCTCAACCAGCTTTTGCAATACTGCATCCGCCTCCCGTTTGAAGCAATGAAGATTGGCGTCAAACGTGAATGCAGAATTCAATGAGCTTGTTCGCCCTTCATTCACATCCTCCAAAAACTGACGGACTTCTTCTACCTGTACTCCTTCTACTTTCAGCTCAATACCGAGCATATGCCCTTTTCCAGTTGCTACTGGCAGCAATGTGAAAGCCAACTCCAGCACTTCTCGATCTTCAAAATGAAGCTGATGCCCGCTTGGTCTTTGGCGCCCGTTGAAAAGGGCGAGCAACCCTTCTGTCAGCGTCTCTTCCGTCGGTGCTTTTATCTGTTCATTCATGGCAATCAAAACAGCCGCCACATGCTGGCATTTATATCGATAGAGCGGAAGGGATGGGCAATTGCATTCTGTACGGAGGTCTTTATCGTTTTCAAAATCGACTACCACATGGAAGTTTTCCTTCCCTTCCACGATCGCTTTACACTTCGTATCACTGTATTCTTCAATCATCACTTTCTCTGCACGGTAATACATCTCGCCCCGTTTGAACGAAACGGAGCCGCATAAATCCATGATTTTATTGTGAGTTAAATGAATCCCCATTTGTTCGTCTCCTTTCGGGAACAATCACCTGTACAGGCGCTTTGCATATACTATCTTATCACTCAGGGGAGGTTTTTGATTGTTTCATTATGTATATATGACACCCTCAATGGTGCCGATGAATCAATATGCACAGCTGGATCCAAACGTAAATGCCCAGCAAATCACTGTGCAGCAGGTCTTACAGAAAATCCAGAGAGAGCATAATGAACTATACCGTGAACTTGACCAATATGGCATGAATCGGATTATCACCGATTATGTCTTCACGTTAGTTATTGGCTTCACGATTCAATCTTCATCGATGAATCAAACTGCTCAACAAATCTATCGCCAGTTCCAGCGACAGTACCCGTGGATGAATGTATTCTTCCGGCAATTTAACATTCCGCAAAACGTGATGGACCGAGTCTTACTGCAAGTAATTCAGATTACATTGGATGAAATCCGCGGTGGCGCTCAACCTGACCAAGGTTGGAGTGCATGGGAGGATCTGGGTGGCGTGTTGACGTCTGCCCCGACGGTGTCTTCTTGGCAGCCAAATCGTTTGGATGTGTTTGTGAGAGGGACAGACCAAGCCCTTTACCATAAATGGTGGGATGGACGCCAATGGAGCGATTGGGAAAACCTCGGAGGCGTTCTGACTTCTGCTCCAGCTGCTGTATCTTGGGGACCGAACCGCATTGATGTGTTCGTCAGAGGCACGGACAATGCGCTTTACCATAAATGGTGGGATGGGCGTCAATGGAATGACTGGGAAAACCTTGGAGGAGGGCTTTCAAGTGATCCTGCCGTTTCCTCACGCCGTCCAAATCAGCTGGATGTGTTTGTGAGGGGAACGGACAATGCGCTTTATAAGAAAACATGGAACGGCACTCGTTGGGAGGAGTGGGAGAACCTCGGCGGCAATTTAACTGCTGAACCGGCTGCCGTTTCATGGGGATCGAACCGGATTGATGTGTTTTCACGTGGGCAAAATCAGGATTTAATCCACAAATGGTGGGACGGCTCGACTTGGAGTAATTGGGAAAGCCTTGGCGGCACGCTCGTCGGCGGACCAACCGTTTCCTCCAAACAAGCAAACCGATTACAAGTTTTCGTCAGAGGAACGGACAATGGCTTATACATGAGAGAATGGAACGGTTCGCGCTGGTCTGACTGGCAAAACCTCGGTGGGACACTAACTTCAAGACCTGCCGCTGTTTCATGGGGACCAAATCGCACCGATGTATTTGCAAGCGGACAGAATCAGAATTTAATTCATACGTATCAAAATAGGTGACGGAATTAAGCTTCAAAGAAGATATTGAGTCAAAGGTCCCGAAATGACAATATATCTTGGGAAATGATTGATAAGTTTTCTAGCAGCGTAAAAAACCGCTTCAGCCTTGTTTGACTGAAGCGGTTTTTGTCTGGATTCAATGGGGAGCAGGATGCCCTATTACAGGTAAAATGGCTCGCCATCCCATGAATATCAAAATCAACAAAAGTATAATGTAAATATAAATCCCACCTGTAACTGCATTCGCAATCAAATGAGCGACGACGAAAATCCCTGCCGCTAAACTGATTATAACCATTTTAGCAGAACCTTCCGATTGCGCGAACTCAAATGAGGATGTGAACGGGAAGGATCCTGCATTGATCCATTTATATGTGAGCAACGTTTGCAGAACCGCGCCTAGTAAGACCGCGAACAGGTCAGGCAAAATCCGCCAAGAAAAAATTGCGATGAAGGCAATCGACAGCAACAGGAAAACCGGCATATATAGTTTCACTAAAAATGCTTTCAACGTCCCGCTATACGCGGCGGCAGGCTGCTGGATCGGTGATGCCTTGAATAGCCAACTCCCTTTATGATTATCCGAAAACTGGAACATATAGACAATGGTCGGAATCATCATGTTTCCGAAATAGATGAGCAAAAACATGCTCCCGGTCGAGATATCGGCCAACGTCCTCATTTGCAGTTCTGTGAAAATGAAAATAAAAGGGAAGATGAAGGCAAATCCAAGGGACGGATACACTTTCAGTTTAAAGTTCCGCTCCTGTTTCATCATCAACGAGGCAAAACGGAAGAACATCCTCTCTTCCCTATTCCTGCAGCAAACTTTCCCCCAGAAATCCATTAACCATCCAGATCTCTTCCTGCTTTTCGACTCGCTCATCAATTTATCCATATTGCGCTCAAACGAAGGCATCAACTGAATGTAGATAAAGATGGAGATTATCGGTACAAGCAAGGCAAGCACCGATAAAAGAATCATCACATTTGAAAAATCTTGATTCAACAACAATTCGAATGCAGCTCCGAACCACATCGGCGGTAAAAACACATGCCACCAGCTAAAAGCATACGTCAATTCCAAGTCAGCAAAATTGAAAGCTCGGATGACGATTTGATAACCGATGATCACACCAACAGACAATATAATTTGCACATAATTGATAATATCCTTCAGTCTTTCGCCATCGAAAAACCGCAAGACCGCAAAATACATAAGTGATGTGAAAACAACGATGAAAAGCATTGTGAGCACTAATGCGGCGAAAAAGACGAATGTGAATAGAACTCCATTGCTGAACAGCCCTACGACAAGCGGAATGGCAATGAAGGCCCCTGTGATGAAAAACATATAGATCAATATATGAATTATTTTCGCAGTATTAATCGTCCTGCTGCTAACAGGCTTTGTCTGCAATACCGTCTTATCCCTCACATCCAGCAGCACGGAAGAAAAATCAGAAACCATCGTTGTCGTCAAAATGAACATCGTAATGCCAAAGGCGATGCTCATCTGGAAAATGTAAGGACCCTCTCCGAAGAGCATGAATGGAATAATCATTAAGCCATATAATCCGTAAATCCATAAAGATTTCAGGAACTGATTTCCTTCCTTCTTCTTCTGCGCATTGAAAATGGTCGGCGTCCGTCTGCCATCCATTGTCAATTTCATGCGCAAAATTGTTTCCATTGCCTGGTAATCAATCCCTGCTCTTGTGAACAGCCTTTTGAACTTTGAAAGGAATGCAAGCGTCCGGAACTCATTCATCGGCAATTCCGCCTTCTACAATTGAGATGAACCGCTCCGCCCTGCTTGCATGATCCGTGAAACCGGTCAGTTGGTTAAAGATATCCGACAGCGACCCTTCTTCATTTCTCTCCTGCAATTCTTCGAAGCTGCCATCCGCTATGACTGCCCCATTCACAAGCAGCACGATGCGATTGCTGATTTTCTCAACGATATCCATAATATGTGAGGAATAAAAAATCGTCTTCCCCTGCGCCGCCAATTGCGCCAACATCTCACGGATGACCATCATACTGTTCGCATCAAGACCGCTCAACGGTTCATCAAAAAAAAGAAGATCCGGATTATGCAAGAGGCTCGAAATGATGAGTACTTTTTGTTTCATCCCTTTCGAAAACGAAGAAATTCTGGAATGCATGACATGGCCAAGCTCGAATTCCTCCATAAGCTTCTGTGCCTTCTCCTCCGCAAACTTACGGTCAAGTCCATACAACTCACCCGTAAACGACAAGTATTCCATCGCTGTCAAATTATCGTACAACTCCGCCTGTTCCGGCACATAGCCAATCCGCTTTTTATAGGAAGGATCCCCCGAAGCAATGTCTTGCCCGAAAATTTCCACCTGCCCTTTATAATCTTGTATCAAACCAAGCATAATCTTAACCGTCGTACTTTTTCCAGCGCCGTTCGGACCGATATAGCCGATAATCTGCCCTCGCTCCACTTCGAGATTCACGCCATTCAATACAGTTTTCGTACCATATTTCATTGTGACGTTGCGTAATGACAGCACTTTCGCTCCAATATCCATACCAACACCCCCATTTCTATGAGTTTACCATTTTTTAACCAAGAAAATATGCTTCATTGCCAGATTCTTGACAAAAGGGCACTAAGGCTGAGGAAATTCTCACCAATTTCTCATTTAATTCACAGGGTCCTCTAAAAAACCGGGGGTAAGATAGAGTTATACCAAAAACAAGGGAGAGAAAAAACATGAGAAAACTTTTAGCAACTACATTGAGCGCGGCACTATTAACGACAGGCGGGTTCGGAGCAGCGAACGTTCTCCACTCGGATAAAGCAGAGGCGGCTTCATCGAAATACGAAGCTTCCTACTCGAACCACGGGCAACAACACAATTTGAACATTACTGCTGATTCACTTACAAAACTTCCTGAATACGCAACAGTCGCTTCGAAAATCAACGTAGACGGATTGACTGCAAAAGTGGTGGAGGATAACAATAACAAACGCATCATCGTATTCAGCGATTCCCGTGGACAAGGCAAATACAAATCCATTTTTGTGAAAATGAAGAACAACTTGAAAATCATTGATTTCCGCGGGGGCGAAATTTTCTATGGTACAGTGAAATCAATTGATTCTTCCACAGAAGCAACAAAGCCTGAAACCAAACCGTCTGCCAACCAAAACAGCAAACTCGCTGAATACACTAAACTTTCTTCCGTTGTGGATATTAGTAAGTTGAGCCTGCAAGTCGTTGAAGACAATGCAAATAAACGCATCATCACATTGCAAGATCAAAACGGGCACGTAAAGTACAAATCGATCTTTGTAAAACGCACAAACATGTTGAAAGTCATTAACACTAAAGGCGGCCAAGTTTTCTACAGTTCTATTAAATAATAAAAACAGCAGCATCGGTTTACCGCCGACACTGCTGTTTTTATTCCTTCTAAACGGGTAATGAGAGGATATGAGATTCTTACAATGGAGGTGGCCATCGCATGGCGAAAGATAACAAAAGAGACCAAGACGAATATTTCGAAGATCGCGCGGGAACAGACGATGCAAGATTCCATGTCGTTCCGCATGATGAAGAAGGATGGGCCGTGAAGAAGGAAGGCAACGACGAACCAGCATACACTTCAAATTCTCATAACGAAGCGATTGAAGAGGCAAAACAGATGGCAGAAGAGGCGGGAACAATGGTTTACATCCACGGCGATGATGGGAAAATCAAAGAACAACTGGATTACGGTGGTAAGTAAGAAACGCAGCTGTCCGGAAAGTCAGTACAAACTGATTTTCTGAACAGCTTTTTTCTTTAATTGCCCCCAATCGGGGAAATCGGGCTGACACGGGCATTTAAACGGCTCTTAATGTTCCGGGCGTGGGAAATTTAGGCGTCCACGGGCATTTAAACGGCTCTTAATGTCCCGGGAGCGGGAAATTTAGGCGTCCACGGGCATTTAAACGGCTCTTAATGTACCGGGCGCGAGGAAATTTGGCTTCCGCGGGCAATTAAACGGCTCTTAATGTACCGGGAGAGGGAAAATTTAGCTCGCACGGGCATTTAAACGGCTCTTAATGTACCGGGCGTGGGAAATTTAGGCGTCCACGGGCATTTAAACGGCGCTTAATGTCCCGAGCGTGGGGAAATTTGGCTTCCAAAGTCAATTAAACAGCGCTATGATTTGAAGCATGATTGAGAAGTACCGGGAGCTTGTGGCTTCCGGTACTTTTTTATTCAGCGACAAACGCAAACACTGATAACGGTTGCACGCCCGTCTTTTCATTCGCTGCCTTTAACAATTCTAATTCTGAATGCAACAGTGACTTTAATTTATCCGGAACTCTTTCCAGATGATTGATTTCCCCTTCATATTCATTCAATGTCATTTCAACTTCCCATTGCCCATCCTGTAAATTCGGTGATTGGATAATTTGCTCGCGTGCAATTGTCCAACCTGCTTCCTTTGCAATCCGCAGAATATCGCCAGGTGCAAACAAAGTCCGCACATTCGCAACACTGCTTTCCTTGAAGCATTCATAATGTGACTGAATAAGAACCGCTAATAGATGTGGGTATTGCTCAATCTTATGAATTCGCGTATCCCATTCTGCAAAACACAATTGCTTCCCCCACTTCCGTACCTTGCGCAAAATGGAGGTAAGCTCCTCCGCTGACTTTAAATAAAATGCACAATGTGAAAAGACAATATAATCGAAAGACATCGGAGGAAAATCCATTTTTTCCGAAAGAACATCCACTTCAAAATCAATTTTCATTCTGCTTCCCATCGCGGAATTCAATAAACAGTCGCGCGCTTCCCCAAGTGTGATGGGCCCCCCATAGCCAGCGGGTGCAATATCGATTCCATGGACAAAACCGTCTTCCCCGACGACATATGCCAATGCAGCAGTTGTATCCCCTTGACCGCATCCAATTTCAAGCACACGGCTGCCTTTTCGTATATTCCAGAATTCAACAAGCTTGAGTCGATGCTCTGTTTGAATGCGTTGAATTGTATTTTCTCCATCCCAGGTCGCCATGCAGCCAACTATATAATCCATTGCGTCTTGATTCATAATCCATCTCCTTGCCCTTTTGGACTATCATACCATTTTAAAGAATTTGAAGGTTCTCCTTTTTGCGTTCAAAAAAACGGCTGCGTATTTTCTACGCTGCCGCTTCTTATTGATTACAACTCCTGGTAATCCTTCATGAACCTTCCGCTTTCCTTCACTTCAGCATGGTACAATGCCTTCAAGGCAAAACTTTTCTCCAGTTCATGCTCTTTCATAATTTGCTTAAGTCGCTTCGTCAATTCTGCGTTATTTTTCACAAGCAGTTCCATTTTCGACTTTGAATATTGCATGATTATGTCCTCCTCGCTTTTATTTCATCAGTGTAGCACATTCAACCGTCCGATTACGTCCCGTCCGTTTCGCCTCATATAAACATTGGTCGGCCAACTCCAACAACTCTGCCGGATGCGTTCCGTCCTGAGGGCATGTAGCAATACCGATGGAAATGGTCACCACTTCCCCGCAAGGACTGACTGTGCTTTCCAACTTTTTACGCAATCGTTCTGCGATTTGAAATGCGGCTTTCTGATCGGTCTCCGGCAACAGGATCACGAACTCTTCTCCACCGAACCTGCAGCAAACGTCATCTTTCCTAGTCACATAATGCATGGACTCTGCCAAGTACTTCAATACTTCATCCCCCACAGAATGTCCATACGTATCATTTATACGTTTGAACTTATCGATATCAAATATGAGCACTGCATAAGGGGTTTCCTGCTCTGTCCACTCTTTCAAATAGGCATCCATCGCCCGACGGTTCTTCAGTTTCGTCAGTGGATCGATTGTAGATTGGTGAATGAAGAAGTTCACCCTGTCCTGAAAGAAATTCAAGCTATAATTCAATGCCTTCTTCAATTGAATCGCTTCGTAATACCAGGCACGCACTTTATTAATTTTCTCTTCCTGATTATTTTCCGTGCTGGATTCCGCATAAGATGCCAATTTTGTTAGTGGATTTGCAATTTGATGTGCAATGTATAAAATGACTAGCAAGGAAATGATGATAAAAGGGACCGTCATCTTAGCCATTTCTTTTATCATCGTGATAGACGGAGCCAACGATTCTTTCTTTGATCGTTGCGTCACTACCCCCCAATTTGTTAGGGGAATCGGTGAATAGCCGGCCAGCATTTCGATGCCCTCGGTATTCACGACCTCCATGGCACCACTTTTGCCTAATTGGATTTGTTTCACAACTGGGTTTTCCAAAACGATATCATTTACACGATCATGATTTTGGTGGTAAATGATTCTTCCGCTTTGGTCGACAACGTAAACATACGAACCATTCTCATAAAAGTGTTCACCCAATACTTCCTGAAGGATATTGTCCTCTTTCAAATAAATCGTTCCGCCGATTAATCCAAGGTATCTGCCATTCTCGTCTACAATCGGAGAGGAGATGAAAATGATGAGACGATTTGTTAATCCGACATACGGTTGAGAAATATAGGGCTCACGCTTCTTCAGTGCCTGCTTGCCACCTATCGAGTCTAACTCTTTCCCCATCAGGTCCAATGTTTGCGGGGAGGTGGCCAGAATTTGACCCTCTTTATCGACGATTGAAACCGAATTGAATGTATTCGTCTGTTCTCTCATCCGGTCTGCTTCAGGAATCAAATAATCATCTACGTATTCTGAACTCATATATGAAGAAAGATATTTTCCACTTATTTTTAAAGACTGCAACGTAGATGACAGGAAACCATCTGTTGTAATCGCCATTTTTTCCGCATATGCCTGATTCGTTTCCAATGTACTTTCAATCAATGATTGCTGCTCCGCACGATACCCCGAAATAATGCTAGCCGTCATTGTTAAAATTACCGATAACAGTGCAACCAATGCTATTAAATATTTTAACGATAACCTCATGAACTAATATGTCCCCCAATGTTGTATTCGCCAGTCCATCATATCACCTAAATACCTATTGAACATCCATCTCCCTTGTGAAATAAAAAAATTTTAAAACGACAAACCCCATCGTTAAGGATATTGTATAGACTTTTACGTTTTTTGGAACATGAAAGCGGTTGACGGATCCGATAAAATGATGTAAATTACAAAAGTACGAACGATTAGTAAATAAAAACAAATAATATTCGTATTTAGGAGTGTATTTAAATGGATACAGTATTTGATTATGAAGATATTCAGTTAGTTCCTAACAAATGTATAGTAAATAGCCGCTCAGAATGTGACACTTCCGTCACATTAGGTAAACATAAATTCGCTTTACCCGTCGTCCCTGCGAACATGCAGACGATTATTGATGAAAAAATTGCAATTCAGTTAGCTGAAGGTGGATATTTCTATATCATGCACCGGTTTAATCCTGAAACGCGTGTAGATTTCATAAAAGATATGCATGCACGCGGACTGATCGCTTCCATTAGTGTCGGTGTTAAAGAAGAAGAGTATGGATTCGTTGAGCAATTGGCTGCTGATGGACTCATTCCTGATTATGTGACAATCGATATCGCGCATGGTCATTCAAATGCAGTCATCCGTATGATCCAGCATTTGAAAAAGCATTTGCCTGAGACATTTGTCATCGCGGGCAATGTCGGTACGCCAGAAGCTGTACGTGAGCTTGAAAATGCAGGTGCTGACGCTACTAAAGTCGGCATCGGGCCAGGGAAAGTTTGCATTACGAAGATCAAGACAGGTTTTGGAACAGGTGGATGGCAGTTAGCTGCACTTCGTTGGTGCGCAAAAGCTGCTACAAAGCCGATCATCGCAGACGGCGGAATCCGTACACACGGCGATATTGCAAAATCGGTCCGTTTCGGCGCGTCCATGGTGATGATTGGATCCCTTTTCGCCGGACACGAAGAATCACCGGGCGAAACGATTGAGAAGGACGGCAAAGTGTTCAAGGAGTATTTCGGATCTGCGTCGGAATTCCAAAAAGGCGAGAAGAAAAACGTTGAAGGTAAGAAAATGCATGTGGAATACAAAGGGAAATTGCAAGATACATTGACTGAAATGCAGCAGGATCTCCAATCTTCCATCTCATATGCGGGTGGAAAGAAATTGGAAGCTATTCGTACGGTGGATTATGTAATCGTGAAAAATTCCATCTTTAATGGCGATAAGGTTTATTGAAATCGCAAAGGGTTGGCGACTGCCAGCCCTTTTTTTGTATGAATAAATGAGTTTTGCGCCTTTCGGATTTACAGACTGTCTACAAGTAGATAAATGCCTGTGAATAAAAGGATCACGTACATGAATAGGCGAAATCCGGTTTGATTAACCTTGAGGAATAGATATTGGCCCGCGTATAATCCGAGCCACACGAGCGGTAATGCCAACAGACTCGATGTCCATACTGTCTTGCTCGTTCCAGCAAAGATCACTTGAATGAGCAAGCTGATGGAATAAATGAATAAATAATAAGCTAACGTCGTCCCCCTGAGCTTTTCCTTAGTTGTATCCGTGCCTGAGAAATAGAGCAACAAAGGCGGTCCGGGCATACCGATGCTCGTCGTCAAAGAACCCGATAGGCTACCGATGGCAACATCTCTTTTCGCCGTTTGCCTGACGCGAAGCCGGAGGAGCAAGAGTGCGGTCAAAACAAGGATGACGACCCCTATACCAAACTTCAACTTCGGAATGTCGACTAACAGGAATACAATAATCCCGATAGGCAATCCGATAATGCCACCTCCAATGAACCGCTTCATAACATCCATGTCAATATCAGTCCTCACCTTGCGGAACATCGCAAGTGAAATAACTAATGAGAGAAGCAAATTGATCTGAATGGCGTCACGCGCATCGAATAATAAAAGAAGAAAAGGCGTTGCGACGATTGAGAAGCCAAAGCCAGTCCCGGTTTGAAGGATAGAAGCAATTAAGATAATTGCGATGAAAAGTATAATGTCCAATTGAATCCCTACTTTATATGTATAGATTCTTTCTAGTGTACCATTTTTTTGATTTAAAAAAGGAAATATACGCAAGCTTCTATAGAACTTAAACTGTCATATCCAATCGCAACACAAGCAAACCAGGTCGTATCACAATCAATATCATTTGCAAAACAACCAATCCCCCGGCAACACAACCAAATCGCCGTAACACAATCAAACGGGCTTGCACACAAGTAAATCGACTTGCTACACAAGCATCCGTTCCCCCAACGAAACCAACTCCTTTCGCAACACAACCAACTCCCAATACACACCGAACTCCAGATCCTATGGATAACCCGACAAACAAAAGGGTATATCTGTCATACAGCCACTACAGGAAACTGGAGGAGTTTTTTTGAAAATGAAAATTCGCCATACAAAACGTTTTAAAGAGATCATTCATGCTTTTTTACGAAATGGTCTTAGCCGTTTTCTATTACGGTTAGGTCTAATAAGCCGCAATGCATCTAAGCATGAACCGACTGATATGAACATGCAGGAGATTGGCGCGAAACTTCGACAGGCATTACAGGAGCTGGGACCTACTTTCATTAAGCTAGGCCAAATTGCAAGTTCAAGGCGTGATCTTGTTCCTCCGATGATTGCGTTCGAGTTGGAAAAGTTGCTTGATCATGTTACGCCCGTTCCTTTTGAACAAATTCGGGAGATTGCCGAGACAGAGTTGGAGGGACCGCTTGAGAAGATCTTCAGCGAATTTACAGAAGAACCATTAGCTACCGCTTCTATCGGACAAGTACACGCTGCGACTTTGCATTCGGGTGAACAGGTGGCCGTCAAGGTGCAACGTCCCGATATCCGACCGACGATGGAAATGGACCTTGCCATTTTGAGCGATTTGGCCAGTTTCTTGGAGGAACGGACAGATTGGGCGAAAACCTATCGTCTTCGTGAAATGATCGTTGAATTTTCGAGATCCTTGCATAATGAACTCGATTACCGTGTGGAAGGACGCAATTGTGAGCGCATCGCGAAGCAATTTGAAAAACAACCGACCGTTGTCATCCCAAGAGTCCATTGGAATTTTACAACAGGTAAAGTGCTGACAATGGACAAGATAGAAGGGATTAAAGCGAATGACTTGGAAAAACTTGACGAAGGCGGGTATGATCGCAAGATAATTGCCAGGAAGATTTTCGATTCAATGCTCCACCAAATTTTAGATGAAGGGGTTTTCCATGGCGATCCGCATCCAGGAAACATTCTAATTTTGCCTGAAAACGTCGTGGCTTATTTAGATTTTGGAATGGTAGGACGGCTTGACAATAAACTAAAAGAGCAGTTCGCCCCCTTTATCATCCATATGCGTAATCGGAACACGGAAGGCATGGTCGAACTTTTTTTAGAAATGGGCTTCATATCTGAAGAAACGGATTTACGGGCACTTAGAAGAGACATGGATGATCTGCAAAACAAGTATTATGATGTCTCCTTGGATGAAGTAAGCTTAGGCACGATTTTTATTGAACTGTTTCAAGTTGCCTATCGCCATCAAATTTTAATACCTACCGAAATCGCAGTTTTAGGAAAATCCATTCTTACATTGGAAGGCGTTATTTCGAAACTGGACCCATCCTTAAATATGATGATGGCTGTTGAACCTTTCGGAAAGAAGTTAATGTGGAAACGCTACAACCCAAAGAAGATCATTGAAAACTCATGGGTTGAAATTGTCGGAAGTGTAGGTTTCCTTTCCCGTTTACCAAGGGAATTAAAGGCAATCACAACGACCATTCGTAAAGGAAAACTCCATTTGGATGTGAACGCCCAACAACTGAAAATGTACCTCGGTAAGCTAGACCAGACAAGCAACCGCCTGTCATTCAGCATCATCTTGCTGTCCCTTAGCATTCTCTTGGCGGGCCTGTTCATCGGTTCCGCCATTGCAGGACGGACGAGCATCCTCTGGCAATTCCCAGTCATTGAAGCCGGATTCATTCTCTTCCTCCTTATGTTCCTCTTCCTGATCTACTTCATCGGCCGATCCGGAAGAAAGTAAACGGTGCCTGCCACCCGCACAATTCAGAATTGCGCGGGTGGCAGGCACCTTAGCATTTCCCTCTTTATTAGTTTCATTATTTCAGAATAGGGAAAGTGAAGCTTATTAGTTAATTAGGGGGAGCAATTATGGAGAGTTCAGAACCGTATAGTAGTAGAAGAAAGTTGAAGAAAACTTTAAAACCGTCTTGGGTATTTGCAATTGCGCTCGGGTCTTCGGTCGGCTGGGGAGCATTCATCCTGCCGGGCGATTGGATCAAAGATTCGGGTCCACTTGGAGCAATGATCGGCCTTTTCATCGGCGCATTGCTCATGATGGTCATCGCCTCAAGTTACGGCGTCATGATTAAAAAATTCCCTGTATCTGGCGGGGGATTCACATATGCATTCATCGCAGCAGGAAAGGTATGGGCTTTTATTTGCGGTTGGTTCCTTGCGCTCGGTTACCTGTCAATCGTCGCATTGAATGCCTCGGCATTTACACTATTGCTTAAATTTCTCGCACCTGATTTCATGAATCGGTTTTATCTTTATACAGTCGCCGGGTGGGACGTGTACGCGCCTGAAGTCATCATCGCTTCATTGCTGATCTTGCTATTCGCGTTTATTAACACGACTGGAACAAGCCTATCCGGGCGAATCCAATTTTACTTCAGTCTTTTACTAATTGGCGGCGTTGGCGTGCTCGGACTGTTCACGTTCGGATTCGCGGATCAGCCTTTTCAGAACTTAAAACCTTATTTCAGCGGCAATCAATCGATTCTCACTTCCATTCTTGTTATTGTGGCAATCGCGCCATGGGCTTACGTAGGATTCGATAACGTTCCGCAAGCAGCGGAGGAATTCAAGTTTTCACCAAGAAAAGCAACGATGCTCATCGTGGCGTCCTTATTCACTTCGGCACTAATTTACGCCATCATGATCGGCTTGACTGCCTGGACATTTCCAAGCCTCTCGTCCATCGAGCAAGGCAACCTGTGGCTTACGGGCGATGTCGTCGTGTCTTCGCTCGGCATAGCTGGATTGATCGTCATGGCGATTGCCATCATCATGGGGATTTTCACTGGGCTTAACGGGTTTTACATGTCGTCGAGCCGACTGCTATTTTCAATGGCACGTGCACGCGCGTTGCCGAACGCATTCCGTACAGTTACGAAGAAAAACCAAACGCCAATCTGGGGCATCTGGTTCGTCGCGGTCATCACATTGCCGATGCCTTGGTTCGGCAGACAAGCGCTGTCATGGATTGTCGACATGTCGTCGACCGGCGTTTCCGTCGCCTACCTCTTCACTTGTATCGCCGCCTATAAAGTGTTGGCGTGGAAGCAAGAGGATGCCGGAAGAGAAGTTGCACCCGTGAAGAAAGCATTGGCATTGACGGGCATCATCGCAAGCTCTGCGTTCCTTGCCCTTCTTCTCATCCCGACTTCCCCAGCTGCATTATCCATGCCTTCCTACATCATGCTGCTCGCTTGGGCAATCGTAGGCGGCGGTTTTTACGCAGCGATGCGCAAGCGTTACAACAGCTTATCGCAAGAGGAAACGGAGTTGTATGTACTCGGAAAGACAATCGCTTCTGAAGTAATGGATACCGAAAATGCTCCTGCACAGAAGAAAAAGAAACCCGCAATCATCTAAGGTGCCCGCCACCAAAACAATTCACAATTGTTTTGGTGGCAGGCACCTGATTCTTAAGGGAGTTTATCTTTTCTGCTCTTCTTTCACCAATCCAAATACATAATGATCGACAAATTGGTCGTATAGCCACTCTGCCTGTTGCAAACGACCTTCCTGCTTGAAGCCGAGCCGTTGCGGAATGGCCGCGCTTTTTACATTTTCAGTTGCTGTACGGATCTCAATCCGGTTCAGCTCTAATTCATTGAAACAATAATCAACAACTGCCTGGCAAGACTTCGTCATCAAGCCTTTGCCCTCAAATCCAGTTCCGAGCCAATAGCCAATGGATGTCGATTTGTTTGACCAATTAATACCGTGCAAACCGATCACCCCGGCAAGCTCTCCGTTGTACCAAATGCCAGCCTGGAAGCCGTCGTTGCGAGCGAACTGCTGCATTGTTCCCCCGATGAAGTTCCTTGAATCTTCCTCTGTCTTTGTAAAATCTATCCACGGCAGCCATTTTCGAAGACTGTTCCTAGATTGATCCGTCAATCGAAAAAGCCGGTCAGCATGTCTTGTTTCTAATAACCGCAATTCAATACTTTCATCAATTTTATATGCAAACATTCTACCAATCCCTTTTTACTATTATTTAGCTTTTAATTCTAATATAGTTTTCTAGTGAAATGTGAATTTTTTCATAGGCACCGTTCTTTCACATACAAACATTCTTCACTCGCTCCCTGTCACCCTTCAATTAGCTCTACAAATCTTGATGATGCGGGTGATAGCGGTACGCTTTTTAATGAACAGACGCCGATGCTCCTGTATGGAATTTGTTCTGTCAACTGAACCTCATGGAGTGCACCACTTTCCAAGTAGTCTTTCGTAAATTCCCTAGTGACACAGGCAATCCCCATATTCATTCTTGCAAACTCAACGACAAGATCATGCGAGCCCAATTCGAATTCAGGGGAGATTTTCACGCCTTTGGATAGAAAATGATCCTCGACATACTTCCGTGAATTCGAACTCGGCTCAAGGAAAATGAGCGGGAGCTTGGCAAGTTCCCGAAATCCAATAGGCCTTGCAAGCAACTTCCTGTATTTATCGCCATAGACGAACGTATCATGAATATCCATACAAGGGGTTACATTTAACGAAGGGTCATCGACAGGCAAATTGCATACGACGATATCAACCCCGCCAGACTTTAACAATGAAATAAGCGAATCCGTCGTTCCATTTTCGATTTTTAATTTGAGATTCGGGTATCGATTACGGAAGGCTTCCAATTGGGGAAGTAAAAAATACTTGGAAATCGTATCTCCCACGCCGATTCGCAGCTCGCCGATTGTCAGGTTTTTGAACTCAGCAATCTTTTCTTCTCCAATTTCGATTAAATTGATGGCGGAATTAGCATACTCCAACAGAAGGCTTCCTTCGTTTGTTAGTGTAACGCCTTTGGGGGTACGATTGAAAAGACGTGTATCCAGCTCCTTCTCCAATTGCATGATCGATTGGCTGATAGCAGGTTGTGTCATGAATAGCTCTTTCGCAGCACCGGAAAAGCTCTGATTTTTACCAACGACACAAAATATACGATATAAATCAAGTTTGATAACCATATAAACACCCCTTATATCCATTATTAGATATATTAATTTTACTTATACCACTAAACAGTAGTATAGTACAAGTAGATCGTCAGTATAGTTTTCGATAAGGAGCGATTACATTGGAAAGAGTAGTTGGAACGGTTGTCAGAGGTCTTCGATGCCCAATTATCAATAAAGGGGACAATATCGAGGAAATCGTTGTAGATAGCGTATTGAAGGCAGCAGAAGTCGAAGGATTAACGATTAATGACAGAGATATCGTCACCGTCACGGAATCTATCGTAGCTCGGGCGCAAGGTAATTACGCGACCATTGATCATATTGCGAAAGATGTAGCATCTAAATTCGGCGACGACACAATCGGCGTTATCTTCCCGATTCTAAGCCGAAACCGTTTTGCCATCTGCTTACGCGGCATCGCGAAAGGTGCAGCGAAGAAGATTGTATTGATGCTTAGCTACCCTTCCGATGAAGTCGGCAATCACCTTGTCGATATCGATACACTCGACGAAAAGGGTGTTAACCCTTGGACGGATGTTTTGAATGAAGAAGAATTCCGCAGCCATTTCGGCTACAATAAACATACATTTACAGGCGTCGATTATATCGATTATTATAAGTCAATTATTGAAGAGTACGGCGTTGAATGCGAGGTCATTTTCTCGAATAACGCGAAGACGATCCTTGATTACACGAAAAACGTACTCACTTGCGATATCCACACACGTATGCGTACGAAACGCATCTTGACAGCAAACGGTGTTGAAAAGGTTTATAGCCTTGACGATATCCTTGCAGAATCAGTTGACGGCAGCGGCTATAACGAAGCATATGGATTGCTCGGCTCCAACAAAGCGACAGAAGACAGCGTGAAACTTTTCCCTCGCAACTGCCAGCCGGTCGTCGACTCCATCCAAGCGATGCTGAAAGAGAAAACCGGCAAAACGGTTGAAGTCATGGTATATGGCGACGGCGCGTTCAAAGATCCGGTCGGGAAAATCTGGGAACTTGCGGACCCAGTCGTTTCTCCTGCGTACACAGCAGGCCTTAACGGCACACCGAATGAAATTAAATTAAAATACCTTGCAGACAACAATTTCGCTGACCTGCGCGGTGATGAATTGAAAAAGGCGATCAACGAGTTCATCGAGAACAAAGAGGAAGATCTCGTCGGCTCGATGGCATCCCAAGGGACAACTCCTCGTAAACTGACTGACCTCATCGGCTCTTTATCCGATTTGACATCAGGCAGCGGCGATAAAGGGACTCCAATTATTTTCATTCAAGGATATTTTGATAACTATACGAAGTAAGAAAGACAAGCCCTCGGTCATTGACTGAGGGCTTTTTCATTTGGAGCGCCGCTACGAAAGGATGGTTTTCCGGATATCGGTCGTTATCACAATGTTATCGGTCATTGTCACATTGTTATCGTCATTTCAGGACGTTAGGATCATACTTTCCCCTGCAACATCCACGCTTTTCCTGTTTCCAACCGTGCTATTCATTTGTTTCTCCACTGGAAAAATAATGAATTCCAGTAAATCCAACAGCCTGCCGGCTTTAGGTTTGATTACTAGTAATTAGTAATTAATTCCTTAATCAAAATACCTAACTTACAGAAAACCATAATTTTTCTAAATGCAAATTGCTATAATCATACTTGGTTTCATTTGGAATAAATAGGGCTACGGGTAAGGTATTGGAAACTATAAAAGGTATCGGGGGAATTATCACGATGAAGCGATTAGTGGGAATGCTTGCAGTGCTTTGCTTGATGCTTAGCACGACGGCAAGTGCAGATAGTTATTATAACTGGATTGAAGGCGGCGTATCGGTTGACCTAGGAACGATAGCGGACGTTGAGCTCGATCCCGACTTTATCTTTCTTGACGGAGAAGATACGCAGCAAATGTCAGTCGAATACGGCGAACCCGTCTCGGGATTAGAAGTGGGGAGTATATTCCCGATGGATGACAGTGAATCTTGGGCAGTATTCTTTGAGTATGAAGAAACGGGCCACATAAAAGACGCTGAAAAAGAGAAGATTGACACCAAGGCTCTGTTGAAAAGCTATAAGGATGGCGCCAAAGAAGTGAATAAAGAGCGTGAACCGGGTGACCGTTATTATGTCACTGGGTGGGATGTCGAGCCCTTTTACGATGAAAAAACCCACAACCTCACTTGGTCACTATTGCTTGAAGATGAAAATAAAGAAACATTTTTGAATTACAATACACGTATCCTTACTAGGGAAGGGACGATTTCAATCATCCTTGTAACAGACCCACAAAATCGGGAAGCCAACAAGCAGTTGCTCGATGAAAAAATACTTGCCCAATTGAATGTAAAAGACGGAAAAAAATACACTGACTTTGATGAGTCTACAGATAAAGTTGCTGGATACGGATTATCCGCGATTATTCTAGGCGGAGCCGGTTTAGCCGTCGCCAAAAAGGCTGGCTTAATCGCAGTCCTCCTTGCATTTGGTAAAAAGTTTGGCGTTTTGATCATAGCTGGTGTTGCTGCTCTTTGGGGCTTTCTTCGGAAAAAGAAGAAAAAGACTGAGCCCGTTGAACCTGCAGGAGAGTAAGTGAATAGAAATTAATAATCCTGTCGGCCTTTATACTTGGTCGGCAGTTTTTTATTGCAGTTTCAGGTATATCGATCATTTCCCGGAAGATATCGATCATTTCCCAAGATATATGGTCATTTCGGGACTTACCTTCTACACTCCTCTTTGTCTTTTTTTCTTCTTCCTTCCTTTTAATTAATCCCCAACTAAAACCTTGAAACGTTTTCCCCTCCTCGCTCCCCTAATCTATAGAAGGTGGTGATTTCATGCTAAAGAAGGAACGGCTTGTGAAGCAAGCGATCAAAGGTGATCAGCATGCATTGCAACTGTTATTGAAGGAAGAGAAAGATAGGCTATATAAGATGGCATTTATTTATATGAAAAATGAGCATGACGCGCTGGAAGTATTTCAGCAAACTGTTTTGGAAATCATCGAGTCTGTCCATCAGTTACGGAACCCTGCGTATTTCAGTACGTGGGCAACACGGATTTGTATCAACGTCTCCCTAAAGGAGATTCGGAAAAGCAAAAAGGTCATCGCAATGGATAGCTTGCCGATACATGATGTTGTGGAAGAGAACAATGGCTTGATGGAAGAAAAGTTGGACTTGGCAACCGTCCTTTATGAGCTGGATGACAAATACAGATCGGCCCTTGTTTTGCGTTTTTATCATGATTACACGGTCAGCCAGATTGCGGATATATTGGATTGCCCCGAAGGTACAGTCAAAACGAACTTACATAGGGGTCTTGCCCTGTTGAAAACGAAAATGAAGGGAGTTTATAAGGATGAAAGACGAAACGAAAGTTATTGAAGAGACGATGGAAGCAATTCCTGTGCCGAGTGAGAAGCTGGATTCGATCATTGAGGGTTCATTCAAAGGGGACGCTCCACCTCGTAAAGGAGATCGCAGGCGTCGAATCGGCTATGTAGCAGCCGCTGTTTTGGCAATCAGCATTTTAGGCGGGACGATGGCATTGAACCACGTCATGGCGAATATGATCAGCCAATTGCCGATCATCGGTAATGTATTCGACTTTTTTGGATCGACTAGCCAACCAGCCTACAAAAAATTCGGGCAGCTTGCGACCGATGTCGGCCGGACCGCGGAGGATAAAGGCGTTTTAATCAATATCGACCAAGGGGTGTTCGATGGGACGACCATCACTTTGGCAGTGACGATTCAAACAAGGAAAAATTACGGCTCGGCTCTAATGTTTGATGGCTGGCCATCTGTTGAGGGCGTGCCCGCCGGAAATGCCGGCGCTTCTTTTGAGAAAGTAGATGGACTCGGCTATGCGGGTATTATGACGATCACTCCCCATTTTGAAGGGATTCCCGATGAAGTGGACATCTCCTGGGAGCCAGAAAAGCTGATTGGCGATAAAAAAGAAGTGACTGGCAACTGGCAGCTCAACTTCTCCTTGCCACGAATCGAAGCTGAAGTTCAAACGTTGAATAAACGAGTTGAAAAAGAAGGAGTTGCGGTTGAAATTAAAGAAGTGAGAAAGACACCACTCACCTTCAATATTTTCTATCAGCAATTGGTTGATCCGGCAATCCTCGATGAGTGGACTGCAGTCGAGGCTGAATTAAAAGCGACAGATGACTTAGGCAATGAATACGAAGTTCCTTATAATGGCGGTTTCGCGGATGGCAGTGCACAGACTGCCGAGGATCTGCAATGGAGCGCAACAATCCATAACCTAGATCCAATGGCAACGAAACTCATTTTTCATCCTTTTGCGACGGTGAGCACGCTTGAAGGCGCAAAAGTGATTTACTTTGAGGATGTTGAAGTGGAATTGTAAATGCTCTGTTTTCTGTCAGCCTTTTATAGAGGCTGGCAGTTTTTTATTTGCATTAAACACGGCTAATCCTATCGGAAACGTTGCTCACCGATGAATTGGTGGTGGGTATCGGTCCTTTCCCAAGACATATGGTCATTCCGGGATTTATAGACTATCCTACACACCCCTGTAAGCTCAAAACCGCTATCATTAGAATAGTCGTAGTTTTCCGTGTTAGAATACTAGCAATGAATGCTAATTTTCAAAGGAGGCATCCTATGTTCGCTCAAAAACTGAAGTTGTCGTTGGGTGCATTTGCCGCAGCGGGTATTCTGCTCGTATCTCAAGCGAGCGCGGCCAGCGCCAGTAAGTTTACAGATGTGCCATCGACGAAACCTTATGCCAATGCGGTTTATGAGCTTGCGGAACGGAATATCATCGGCGGTTATGAAGATGGAACATTCAAGCCAGCTGCATCCATCACACGTGGACAGGCAGCAGCAATCATCGCGAAACTGCGTAACTTTGACACGAGGAATGTCAAGGATCCCAAGTTTAAGGACGTGAGACAATCACAGTGGAACTATGGCGCTATTGCCGCGCTCGCCAATGCAGGTGTCATTAATGGGTACGGAGATGGACGGTTTGGACCGAATGATTCGATTACACGAGCGCAAATGGCTTCCATTCTCGTGAAGACTTTCGGGCTCCCGCCATATTCCTACAGCAGCAGCGAGAATCCATTCACTGATACACAAAGTTTGGCGAGCCATCAGACGACGATTAATATCTTATACAAAATGGGCATCACATCCGGCACATCCCTGACAACTTTCAGCCCGAATGCCCCGATCTCCAGGGCACAGGCTGCTGTGCTGATCGTCAAGACGGAGAAAGTGAAAGAGTCGACGATTACATTAAAAGCGGCGGACTACGGATGGGATTCTTTCTATACGTATTCACGCTATGATCAAGTAGACGATGTCATTCATTCAATCCCGAGTGATCGTTCTATATGGAAAGAAATTCAAATTATTCCGATGCGCGAAGGGACCGCCGCTCTTTCATTAATTGGAAGAACGAAAGATCCTGTTACGGGAGAAGAGTCTCATGAGGAATACCAGAAATTTTACGTTCATGTGAAGCAAGAAGACGGGGAATGGAAAGTGAAGCTTGAGCAATCGGAAGACATTACTTCAACCGAGGTCAGCCTGAACACAGGGCCCGATAAAGTGAATAAGGTTTCGCTCGCAACGATGGAAGGTACAATGCTACAGGAGGAAGTGAAACTCAAGCCATGTAACTACGCGGTCACCCAAGCTGTGTCCACCTGTTTCTCCATTGATGATCCTGGAGAATACGTTGCGATCGTACATTATGAAAACGGAAAGACCGTCCGTTACGGTGTTTCTGCTGCGGTTCATGAATCCTCTTTCAATTTATTCATCCGAACGGCAAAAGAACAACCCGAAGTAACAATCGACCCCGGCGGAACGCCAAATGAGCTCGGCAAACACGTCCTTCCTGAAGGCAGCGGAAAGATTGCCAGCGTGACACGAGATAAGGAATCCAACAAGTTTACGATTAAAGGCATTTCGGAAGGCATAGTGCACATAAAATTCCCCGACAGCAAAGGCGCTATTGAGGAATTGTCTATAGATGTCCGTAAAATCGGCTCCATTATTGACGTGAGGGCAACATTTTCAGACAGGTACCATTAATGTAAACCCCTTAACCACGCAAAGCGGTTAAGGGGTTTTGAATGTTCATCAAATTCTTTTGCGAATTCCGCCGTTCCCTTTTCGTTATATAGGGTGTAAAAGCTTTTACAAAGGAATAAAGGAGAAAACTATGAAGGCAAATGAATCCAACTTTATTAAACGTCTCCAATCCGGAAAGGAAGATGCTCTGGACTATATCGTCGATCGCTATTTGCCGTTGCTGAAAAGTGTTGTGCGGCAAGTTCTTGGACCGCTTCAACGGGAGGAATTGATAGACGAATGCATGAATGATGTTTTTCTTGCGCTTTGGCAAAATGCAAAGAAGTTCCGTGGAAATGATGAAAATGCCTTTAAAAACTGGATTTGCGCGGTCGCCAAATATAAAGCGATCGACTATTACAGAAAAGAGGCAAGGAACTTTGAGGTGACATCAGAGTACTTGGAGATCCCGATCCAGACAGCTGCTGAGGACGAGGCGGAAGATACGGTGAATGAACTGCTTCATCAACTGGAACCAATCGACCGGCAGATTTTCATGATGAGATATTTGCTTGGATTTTCAGCGGAAGAAACCGCGGAACGGCTCAATTTAAGCAAATCCGCCGTCGACAATCGGGTGTACAGAGGAAAAAAGATTCTTCGGCATAATGGGAGGTTATTGTATGAAGAAGGACGTGTATGACCACTTAAATGATATTGAAATGGACGTCAGCCAGTTTGAAGCAGAGGAAGTAAGCGAGACGGAAAAGGCGAAAATGAAGAGGGATCTGAAAAGGAAAATCAGAAGGCCAAAGCCCGTTAGGTGGCGGAAAATAGCCGCCGCAGCATCGATTTCGATTGGGTTGTCATCGGCTGCATTGTTTGGACTATCGTTCACTTCGTTCGCGCAGGAAATCCCGATTATTGGGCAAGTGTTTAAATGGTTTAACGATGACGGGTTCTTTGAGAACTATAGTGAACAAGCAAAAGAGCTTGCGATGACGCAGGAGGATAACGGAATTAGCATGACAGTAAACGAAGCTATATTTGATGGGAAAACGCTATACGTCACGTACGAGCTGACGTCTGAAAAGAATCTTGGCGAGTCCCCTTGGCTGGATGGTATGCCTGACTTACTTGATAACACTGATATATGGACCCTTTCAACTAGACATGACATTAAGAAAATTGACAGTACTCATTATGCCGGCATTACAACAGCCCAAATTTATCCTGTTGATCGATTAGATGAAGGCAGTTTTGAGTTCACAATCAATGAGGTCGTGCCAGATGAGTCAATGGACGGTCAACCAGTACCTGTGAATTTGACTTTCCATTTCGACTTGCACGCTACGGAAAATAAAGAACAACTCGTCAATAATAAAGTCGAACAAAATGATGTTACTGTTACCGTCAAAAAAGTGATGTATACGCCAATGTCGTTCATGATCTATTATGATGAAAACCTAACAACAGAGTTGATGGAACTATGGGATTTTATTACGGTAGATATTGTCGTAAAAGATGATATAGGAAATGAATACGCGAATCGACATAACGGCGGAAGCAGCAATTCGTCTACTCTCCTTAATCATACCAATACATTTGAAAGACTTGATCCGAAAGCGACAAAACTGATTATCACGCCGGTCGTACAGCTTTTAGAAAGAGACGGCACAACCGAATACGGTGCAATTTACCGCAATCAGGATAGCACCGCTCCAATGGAAGAGTTTGAAATGGATGAAATCGTGATTGAGATAGAAAAATAGAGGGATTCGTCCACTCTATTTTTCCTTTCTTAATTCCTCCAATACCTTCTGCGCTTGATAGCCGACTTCAAAGTCATATAGATCTGCTGCTTCTCCACCGTTTACCGCTTTGACGAGTTCATCGATCAATCGACTTGGCGTGACTTCTTCTACTGAAATCGATTCAAGTGTTTCGCCCGTTTTTCCTCCTCGTAACTCACCCCAGTTTTCCAACTTCAGGACGCCTTCTGATCCATATGCGGAAAATCCAATATGCTCTATTCCAGCTTGTCCACTTATCCCTTCAATCAATACAGGTGTGCCGTCCGCAAGTTCTGCAGTGGCAATGATACCCGTCTCACATAGCATAGGGTCTTTCGGGAATTCCAAACGTGCTTGGATATTATGAAGCTCGCCGAATAATTTCAGTGTCTGCTGGATGAAATGGACACCGACTTCGAGGACAAAGCCACCCTGCTCACGCCCTGCAACCCAGTCATTTTTCTGCCAGGCACGCGGCCATTCCGGGAAGTGCATGGAAAGTTGAAGACGCCGCAGCTGACCTATGTAGTTTTCGTTAATCAACTCCGCAAACTTCGTTGCCACCTGGCCATAGTTCAGCGGAAAGTTCATGGCATGCACGATACCTGTCTCTTTCACCGCATCCGCCATCTCTTTCGCTTCCTCCAGCGAATTCGCCAACGGCTTTTCACAAAGGATATGTTTTTTCGCCTGAATTGCATCCATCACGATGGTGTGGTGGAATTTCGGCGGCACTGCCACATAGACAAGATCTACCTCTTCGTTCAAAAGTAATTGCTTATAGTCGGTATAGGCTTTCACATCGCCTAATTTGTCAGCTGTTTCGTGGGCAAGTGTATCCATTTGATCGCACACAGCTGTTATTGTGACCCCGTCATGTTGTTTGAATTGGTTAATCAACCTTTGTCCAATGGCTCCGAGGCCGATGATGCCGATATGTATCATAGTGATTCCCCCTTGACGTTGTATGTAAATTAATACGAGTCCTCGATTGCAATGTTTTAATGGACCTTCATGCGGAAAGAATGGACCTTGGCGCAGGAAGAATGGGCCTTTGTTTGAAAGAATGGACCCTTCATGCAACTTAACGAGAACTCTTCGTACTTCAATGAGAACTCCCTGC
>NZ_BJYL01000047.1 GCF_007991495.1 Sporosarcina luteola
TCACTCCCTCCTACTCGATTGTATGCAAAGGCCCGTTGTTTCGCGTTCAGGGTCCATTCTTTTGTGCAAAGGCCCATTCTTCCGGTTTCAGGGTCCATTCTTTTATACAAAGGCCCAATCTTCCGCATCAAAGGCCCATTCCTTCACCCCTCAACAAACGGCCAACGTTCCACTGTGCGCTCTTTCCTGCCAGTCGTCGATTGTGCATGGATCAACGATTGATAAACCGCCTCCTCCGTCGCTTCGATGACAGCTTGGAAAAGCTTGTTCATAACCGGGGTGTCGTCGCGCAAAACCGCATAGTGATCCAGTGCATTATCGCTCTTATGCGGAATCGTATAAGCATTGGAAAAGGTGATGATTACGTCGCCGCTCCCATTATGGACAGTGCTCCCGGTTCTGCCAAGGCCAATAGAGGCGCGCCTGGCGAATCGCTTTAATTGCCGGTCATTTAACGGTGCATCCGTTGCGACGATAATCATGATGGAGCCGTCAGGTTTTTCAGGGAATCGATTTTCCGAAGTAAGTAAACTCTCCGCTGTAACTTCTGCTTGCATCCCGTTCCTCTCAAGCCATTCACCAATCCGGCATTCTCCTGCATTTCCGAAGTTCGTCAATGTCAACACGCCAACCGTGAAATCATTCTCCCCGAGTGAGACTACCCTCGACGAAGAACCGATCCCTCCTTTATGATCAAAACAGACCATCCCTTTTCCGGCACCGACGGCACCTTGTTCGAACTGCCCGCCCGTCGCTTCCTCAATTGCCTCAATTGCGTGCTCAGGACGCACTTTCAAGGAACGGATGGAATTTAAATAACTGTCATTGCATTCGCCGACGACGATATTCACCGTTCCTGTCGTGTCTCCGATACTGGAATTTCCCCGAAGCATATGGCGCAATGTCCCTTCCAATACCGCCCCTACGCTGAATGTGTTCGTAAGCATGATAGGGGATTCGATGACCCCGAGCTCCTCTATTTGAACAAGGCCCGCCGTCTTTCCGAACCCATTTAACACAAAACTCGCACCCGGCACTTTCTGTTCAAATATATTCCCGCCATGGGGAAGTATTGCTGTAACGCCTGTACACGCACTTTCAGGTCCAGGCAAATCCGATAACGTTACATGTCCGACTTTGACACCCGGCACATCTGTAATGGCATTCCATTTTCCTTTTCGCATCTATTCCACACTCCCATTCATTCCGCATTCATTTGATAATCAATACAGGCGCCGTAACACGCTTCGCCACTTTATGACTAACACTCCCTAGCAACATCTCCTGAAATGAATTCAACCCTCTGCTGCCGATAATGACAAGGTCAAATTGCTCTTCATTTGCATATGCCACAATTGTCGGACTCGGTTCACCATGGCGAATCACTAGCTCATGCTTCACTTGTTGCTTGCCGAAAATATCCAAAATCGGCTCGATCTGTTCCTTCCGTTTTAGATGAAGATCTGCAACATCTGCGTCCAGGATGACATCCGTCCGCGTCCGGTCATAATTCAGCACATAAAGTACCGTGACTGATGCATTGGGGCTGACCGTAGCCAACCAAGCAGCATGATAGGCAGCCCGTTGCGAGTTTTCAGACCCATCGACAGCGATAAGTATTCGTTTATACACAGAAATCATCCTTTCCCCATATCATTTAGTTTTCTTCAATTACTATACGGTGAAACCGTTCGTAATAAGCACAATGAATATAAAATTCAATAAAAGAGTCAATAACCCTTTATTTTCTAGAAAAAAATCATTCAAATACTTGTTTGATTATCCTTGCATTCATCTACCAGCATGAATATACTGTGTTTATAATCAAACGAATATTTGAATGAGGTGCATAAAATGAATTTGAAAGATACATGTGAAGTAACGGTTGTTCATGAGGAAATCGTGGATCAAGTACAAAAGAACTTACCGGACGTTAGCAGCATGGTTCAAATCTTCAAGGCGCTTGCTGATGAAACGAGATTGAAAATTGCTTATGCACTGACGCTTGAAGAAGAAATGTGCGTCTGCGACGTGGCAGCAGTCATCAGCGCATCTACTGCAACTGCATCACATCATTTACGCTATTTACGGGAGCACAGTCTTGCAAAGTCGGAGCGCAAAGGGAAGATGGTCTATTATTCCCTTGCGGATTCTCATATATCCGACCTTGTGAAAATTGCCCATGATCACGCCGTGGAAGGAGAAATCGGTTAAGATGGCCAGTAAAACTGAGTACAGACTCGAAAATTTATCATGTGCCAATTGTGCAATGAAGTTCGAAAGTAATGTGAAAAGTATTCCTTCTATATCCGAAGCGACCGTCAACTTCGGAGCTTCGAAACTGTCTTTTACCGGTTCAGCGACGGTCGATGAACTTCAAGCTGCCGGAGCGTTCGATGGCATTAAAGTCGTGCCGCTCTCGAAAAGGAACCCAGATCCAAAAATCCCGTTTTTCAGGCGGAAAGAAAATATCATCACCCTTCTCTCTCTCGTTTTTGTCATAGCGGGACTCTATTTCACCCACCGCACCGTACCAAATACGGCAATCGCAACAGGCCTTTTCGCAACGGGGATTTTAATTGGCGGACTCAGCATGTTCATTACAGGTTTGAAAAACCTTGTGAGATTCGACTTCGATATGAAAACCTTGATGACAATCGCCATCATCGGTGCCGCCATCATTGGCGAATGGCAGGAAGCGGCAGTCGTCGTCTTTTTATTCGCAGTAAGTGAAGCGCTTGAAGCGTACTCTATGAATAAAGCACGGCAATCGATCCGTCAGCTGATGGACATCGCGCCGCCGTCCGCGACTGTACGCCGCAACGGAATTGTTCAGGAACTGCCGACTGAAGAGATACAAATCGGCGATATTCTGCTTATAAAACCTGGCCAAAAGATCGCGATGGACGGCATTGTTTTAAGCGGCCAATCGACTGTCAATCAAGCGCCGATCACGGGAGAATCGATCCCTGTATTGAAAAAGGCGGATGATGAGGTTTTTGCTGGGACGTTGAATGAAGAAGGGGCACTTGAAGTGACGGTGACGAAGCTCGTCGGGGATACGGCGATTGCTAAAATCATCCATCTCGTTGAAGATGCCCAGGCGGAAAAAGCCCCTTCCCAAAAGTTCGTTGATAAATTTGCAAAATACTATACACCAATCATTATAGGAATCGCCGTTTTAGTCGCTGTGGTCCCACCAACTTTCGGCGGCGACTGGCATACTTGGGTTTATCAAGGGCTTGCGGTCCTCGTCGTCGGCTGCCCTTGTGCGCTCGTCATCTCTACGCCTGTCGCGATTGTAACTGCAATCGGCAATGCAGCACGTCTTGGTGTCTTGATCAAGGGCGGTGTTCATCTTGAAGAAATGGGCCGCGTCAACGCGATTGCATTCGATAAGACGGGCACGTTGACGAAAGGATATCCGGAAGTGACCGATTTCATCGCGAGCGAAGCGATTGAGGAAAACATCCTTGAAGCAGTGTCCGCAGTCGAATCGATGTCGCAGCACCCATTGGCAAGGGCGATCGTCAGCTACGCGGAAGGGCAAGGCGTCAAGCAAGCGGAAATCGTTAACTTCCAATCGGTCACTGGAAAAGGTGCGTACGGTGAAGTGAGCGGCTCTTTAGTCCATGTTGGAAGCATGAAGTGGGCGTCGGAACTTGCGGAGGTTCCTTTGGAAATGAAGCAACGCGCTGAACAATTGCAACGGGAAGGGAAATCCGTCATGGCGGTCCTCATGAATCAAACCTTCCAAGCGTTAATCGCAGTTACGGATCCGTTGCGGGAAGAAAGCAGCGACGTGCTCCGTCAATTGAAAGACGTCGGCATTCGCCACACTGTGATGCTGACGGGGGACGATCAGCGCACCGCTGAAGCGATTGCATCCACTGTCGGATTGACCGATGTACGTGCGGGCTTAATGCCAGAAGATAAGCTGACAGCCATTAACGGATTGATCGGGGAATATGGCCGGGTTGCAATGGTCGGAGATGGAATAAATGACGCTCCCGCATTAGCCGCATCATCGATTGGAATTGCAATGGGAGGGGCAGGTACAGACGCAGCTCTTGAAACAGCGGATATTGCATTAATGGCGGACGACCTAAGACAATTGCCCTACACAATGAAATTAAGCCGAAAAACGTTGCAGATTATCAAAGAAAATATTATGTTTGCATTAGGCTTAAAAATTGTAGCGCTGCTTTTGATCATCCCAGGATGGTTGACACTATGGATTGCGATTTTCGCGGATATGGGTGCGACGTTGCTCGTCGTATTGAATTCTTTAAGATTAATGAGGATCCATAAATAAAAACGCAGCCCGAACGGGGGACTAAACATGAAATTACGCGAATGGACGATGGAAGAACAAGAACAGCTCATTCATTTTTTAACGACAAATACATGGCCTTTCCACGGGAATGCACATCCCGAACGCGATTTAATCGAAAAGACGATTGAAGAGGGTGGCTATGAATCGGACGAAGTGAAAACGTTTTGGGTGCAAAACGAAGAAGAGGACATCGTTGGCATCGTGAAAATCTATGACTTGCAGGATGAGATCCCGCTTTTTGATTTGCGGATTGCGGATCGATATAGAGGATTTGGCTATGGACCGAAAGCACTCCGGCTCATTACAGAATTTGTTTTCGGCATGCCGGAAGAGAAGATTCGGCTTGAAGGCCATACGCGCCAAGACAATTTGGCGATGCGCAAAACGTTTGAACGGGCAGGTTTCGTGAAAGAGGCCCATTTGCGAAAAGCATGGTTTTCGCCAAAAGAAGACTCTTATTATGACGCGGTCACGTACGGCATGACGCGCGAAGACTTTTTGGCGGGAACGACGACACCGGTCATGTGGGAAGATGAAGGTCAACCAAAGAAAGCGAAACGTATTCCGAACATCCCGAGTGAAATCGAGACCGAACGCCTTCTGCTCCGCATGCCTGAAGTGGAGGATGCACTTGACGTATGGAATGCCAAACGCAATTCGCACGCCGCTTTGAAACAATGGATGATTTGGGCGCAGCAGGAAGCGGAACTTCATTCAACAGAAGAAAACCTTCGCCAGGCGATTGCTGATTTCATTACGCGGAAAGATTTACGATTGCATATCTTTTTGAAAGAGACAGGGGAATTCGTCGGAAGCACAGGTCTTCATCAAATCAATTGGTCCATTCCGAAGTTCGAGATCGGCTATTGGCTCGATTCGAAATTCGAAGGGCATGGTTTTATGACGGAAACGGTGGAAAGGCTGACACGGTTTGCATTTGAAGAGCTCGGAGCCCGCCGATTGGAAATCCGGTGCGATGAGGAGAACGTCAGAAGCCGTTCAGTAGCGGTACGGACGGGATATGAATTGGAAGGCATATTGAGAGCGGATTCCCTCTCTGCCGATGGGAAACATATACGGAATACATGCATTTATTCGAAGGTAAAGTAAAGAAAGGGTGCCAAGTTGGCACCCTTTCTTTAGACTGATCGCCTACCGGTCAACAGTTGTACAACGAAAATGATACCGGCTATTACTAATAGAAGATGGATAAGTCCCCCACCGATTTTCATAACAAATCCGAGCAACCAGAATGCGATTAACGCAACGATAATAATCCAAAGTATTTTACCCATTCTTTTTTTCACTCCTTTGAAGTGGTATAGTGAATTTACCCGTTAGCTAGAAAATGTAAACCGTACAGCATGAATCCCTGTATGGAACAGGCGTGATTTAACAACCCGGTGAAGGGGAATGTACATACTGGAGGTGGAACGGTTGGCAACACCAAGTATGGAAGATTATATTGAACAGATCTACTTGCAACTGGAAGCCAAAGGGGAAGCGCGCGTTTCCGACGTTGCTGAAGCATTATCGGTTTTACCTTCTTCCGTCACTAAAATGGCTCAGCGGCTTGATCGCGAAGGGTATGTCATCTACGAGCGCTACAGAGGCCTTGAGTTGACCGAAAAAGGGCTTAAGTTCGGAAAGAAACTTGTACGAAGACATGATCTTCTCGAACAATTTCTGAGAATTATCGGCGTAGAAGAGCATAATATCTATGGTGACGTGGAAGGCATAGAGCATCATTTGAGTTGGAATGCGATGGATCGCATAACGGATCTCGTGGAAGCAATGGAAGACGATAAAGAATTCGTACGAAAATTAAAAGAGCGGCAAAGCTTCTAATGGAAGAGGTAGATGAACAAATGACAGAACACAAACCGGGATTTCTTGCCCAACTGACTGTAAAAGGGCAAGAAGGGTCCAGATGGATATTGGATGGCGATGATGAAGACATTATGATCAATGCATCAGAATTTGAAACACAACCCGAAATCGGCGACGCAGTCGAAGTTTTCCTTTATATGAATAGGCGCGGTGAATTGACGGCAACGTTGAACAAGCCCGATATGACGATTGGTTCGTTTGGATGGGGCCGAGTCATTCGGATTGATGAAAAAGAAGGCGCTTATGTGGACATCGGCTCTTCATTCGAAGTGCTTGTGAATAAAGCGGATTTGCCTAGAGTGAAAGCATTATGGCCAAAAACAGATGATGAGTTGTTCATGACATTGCGGACAGATCTTGGCGGCAATATCTTCGGACGCCTCGCGACAGAAGAAAGGGTACTGGAACTGATTGCAGACGCACCGAAGGAATTATTCAATAAAAACGTGAAAGCAAGGGCCTATCGATTATTGCCTGTAGGATCATTTTTCTTGAGCACACCGGAGACATACCGGATTTTTGTCCATCACACTGAACGGGAAAATGAACCGCGGCTTGGCGAGGAAGTTGAAATCCGGATTATTGATGTGCGTGAAGATGGCACATTGAACGGTTCTTTACTCCCGAGGAAAGAGGAGCGCCTCGGTGACGATGCGGATACCGTATATCGTTACTTGACGGACGTCGGCGGAAAGATGCCTTTTTCGGATAAATCGACGCCTGATGAAATTAGTGAAATGTTCGGCATGAGCAAGGCTGCGTTCAAACGGGCGCTTGGAAAGCTGATGAAAGAGGGTAAGATTACGCAAGGCGACGGCTGGACTACTGTGAAATGAAGTTGGGAACTTTTTCAACTTCACAGCGTACTACTTCATAGTACAAGGAGGGATAGCTTATGAGAAAGATATTCATGGCAGCGAGCGCACTGCTGCTTGTCATCGGTGGGTTGCTGCCAATGAGTGTGAAAGCGGATACGGCGATTGATGAGAAATTAGGGGTGCCCATCGTTGTGTTAGGCGCCAACTTGACTGATGCCGAAAAGGAAAGCGTGAAAAAGAATCTGAAGGTTGAAGATGCAGCGGAAGTCGAGGAAATTGAAGTTGATGGAAATGACTTAGTAAAATATATAAAAGACGGTAACAATAAAGCGAGAATGTATTCATCCGCCAAAATTACAAGACAGGATGAAGGTAAAGGTCTCGTCATCAAAATCGTTACGCCTGATAATATTACGCAAGTGACGAATGAAATGTATGCGACTGCCATGCTGACGGCGGGTATTGAAGATGCGATCGTCGAAGTTGCAGCACCGAAACCCGTGACAGGCCATTCAGCGCTGGTAGGCATTTACAAAGCATATGAAGTATCGGGTGAAACGCTCGACACAGAACGGACAGACGTTGCCAATGACGAACTGGACTTAGCGACTAAGTTCGCGAAGGATTCGGGAATCGACAAAGACAAAGTGGCCGAACTTCTAACGGAAATCAAAAAAGCAATTGCTGATAATAAACCCGCTACAAAAGAAGAAGTCGAGAAGATCGTCTCGGAGCAATTGAAGAAGTTGAATATCGAATTAAACGAAGCTGATCGCCAATTGCTCATTGATTTAATGGACAGAATCCGAAACTTGGATATTGATTTTGGAAAGTTGTCAGAGCAATTATCCGATATGGCTACGACAATTAAAGAGAAATTTGGCGAAATCGATCCAGGCTTTTGGGAAAAGGTAAAGCAGTTCTTTGAAAATCTTTTTGATTCCGTCAAGTCTTGGTTTAAGTGATGGAATCGTGCAATATGATAGAATATTGGTAAAGGAGAGGATCTCATGGAATTTGAATTTGTTGAGCTCGGCGGTGACGCATTCGCGTTCCGTCATGAACAGGATGGAAAGATGCTAGCTGAAATCACATGGACACTTCTTGCTGATGTCATGGTCATGGATCACACATATGTATCCGAAGAATTGCGTGGAGGCGGCGTTGCGAAGCAGCTACTCGACCGCGCAGCGGATTATGCACGGGACAAAGGATATAAAATGGAAGCAGTCTGCTCCTACGTTGTAACGGCATTCGAGCGCTATAAAGATTATGATGATGTAAAAGCTTAAGTAAACAAAAGGCAATCCCGTGAAACTATCCGGGATTGCCTTTTGCGTTATATGAATGCTGTAATTATATTTAAAGCCCCCATGCCAAAGTGACAACATACACGATGCTCGTTAAAACAGATGCCCCTGCGACGGTATAAAGCATGTCCGTCGAGGTGAAGACTACCTTTTTCCCCATGTTTCATGCTCTCCTTTCGCTTCCAGATGTAATGCTTCTTAAGCATCTATTCCCCATCCGCTAAAAATCAAACGCTGATGGCAGGCACCTTGAAAAAATAAATGAAACTATTTGTTTCGGGCATCGTATACTTGTTATGATTGATAAAATAGTAGAAAGAAAGGATGTTTTTCTTGAATCGTACAGCAGAAAAATCTTTGTCCATTATCGCGGTCATTTTGACGGCAATCGGGACAATTTTCGGATTCATCGTAATAGCAGTATTTAACTTAATCAAAAACGACCAGACATTTAGACAGGAACTTGAAATGGATCTGATGAATGATCCGGCAATCACTCCAGCTGACGTCGATTTGTTTTTCTCGATTATGAACGGTATTGGAGGATTTATGTGGTTCCTCATCATCGCGATGATCATCAGCATCGTTTTGAACATCGTCGGTATCGTCAATATATGGAAAGATAAAAATGCTAAAATGGCAGGAATCATGTTCATCATCGCAGGTGTACTCGGAGGAATTATTTCTTTACCTTCCATTCTCTTGTACATCGCGGCAATTCTTTGTTTCACGAAAAAACCGCCATTGCAGGATAATCTTCAATATGCAGATAACCCGTATGATGGCGACGGAATGCGACCGTTATAAGAAAAAAGACGCTCTCCCGTTTAGGCTGGGAGAGCGTCTTCAATCAATACGTTAGCGCTGGTTCACGAATATAATACACATATTGGGCTGTTTCAACAGGATAGCCTTCAAAAGTTTCCTCAAAGACCTCCAGCAATTCAAACCCTTGCTTTTCATAGAATGCTCGTCCAACGGCATTTCTACTGTCAACATAAACAAAAAGCTGCTTGGCGCCGTCCAACATCTTTATCGTCAAGTCAAATAGCTGTTTGCCATATCCGGACTGCTGATAGGACGGCAGAATGTACATGGCTGTCAATTCCGAATCGCCATCTTCATCTTTTCTTGTGAAATTAAGAAAACCGACCGGGGTGCCTTGTTCACACTCAGCGACGAGCATATGCGTCTTTTCCATCCGCTTCATCATCATTGCATCGGAATAGGAGCGATTAATAAATGTCGTCTGAATGTCTTCAGGAATGATCCCCGCATATGTATCATTCCACGTTACGTGAGCGATTTGTTGTATATAGCCAATATCATCGGCAGTCATCGGTCTAATCATAGCGAATCACCTCCGCGATCCTTTTTGCTATCATAACAAATTTTAATGGATTAAACTATGTTTGTCATCATAATGAAATATAAAAAATGAAATTATCTAAAAAGTGAGTGAAATCGACATGAAGAATGAGCAACTTGCATGGACATCATCCGAATTCTATCAGTTGAGCGGCATCGATGTATATGAGATGCTGGCGTTTAGAGTGGCGGTATTTATCGTCGAACAAAATTGTCCATACCAAGAAGTCGACGGCCATGATGTAAATGCCCTGCACGTATTCGGCAAAGACGAAAAAGGAATTGCAGCATATGCGCGACTGCTGCCAGCCGGAGAAAAATATGAAACTCCTTCTATTGGCAGGGTCATCATCAGACCGGATCTAAGAGGAAAGGGGGTTGGCCATGAGCTAATCAAAAAATGTATTCATCTTATGAATGAAAAATGGAATCCCGAACAAATCAAATTACAAGCACAAGCCCATCTCGAAAGATTTTACGCCTCGCACGGCTTCCTTGCAGAAAGCGAGCCCTATGACGAGGACGGGATCCCCCATATCGACATGATTCAAGTGAAAGAAAGTTTCCGAACATCCAGCTAAGGGTATACTACATGTATAATACGAATTCTCAACTTAAATGGAGGAATGATATGTATGGCACGTAAACGTGGAAATGGATTGCTTCTTGCAACGTTAGCTGCAGGAGCATACGCATACTTCAGTAAAAAAGAAAACCGCGATAAAGCAATGGTTGCAGTAAACAACATGAAAACAAAAGTCGATTCATTCATGACTTCCCAAAAATTGAACCGCTCCGATGACACAAAAGCGGGCCATTCAGATCCATACGATTTGCAAGACAATAAAATGGTCAGCGAAGGTGCTCAAACAAGCGTCCACTACTACAACCAAGAAGTAGAAGACAAGACCGAAGGCGAAGACGGACTCTACCACAAAAAAGAAGTCCCAAGCCAAGCCCCACAAAACGACGACAATCAAAAAAACGACTAACCCAAACGCTTCCCATATGGAGGCGTTTTTTTGTGAGCAGTTGCTTTTCGTTACAGGCGGCGACTCCAGCGGGAATAGCATGAGCTGAAGACCCCGCAACGCAGCGAAGCGAAGTGAGGAGGCTGAAGCCATGCCCGCGGAAAGCGTCCGCCTGGAACGGAAAGCAACTGCCTGTTTCAGAGGAATATCATAATTTTATCGACAAATCCACACAATCGACGAACATTAATTGTAATTAGGCAGTGAATTGATGTATACTTTTCAGTAGTTTGAAATAGTGAAGGTGAATCTATTGAAGAAAAAAATTGGCTTATTCACGATATTGATGACGGCCGCAGTTTTCCTCAGCGGCTGTTCCGGAGTTCAGAACAAAGAAGGCACATTCTATAATATTTTCGTTAAACCGATGGAATGGCTCCTTCATTACCTTGGCGAAACATTCAACGGCAGCTACGGCCTGGCAATCATTTTAATCACCGTTGCAATCCGTTTGATCCTTATGCCGCTTATGTTGAAAAACTATAAGTCGCAACAAGATATGAAGGTCAAAATGGATGCCCTTCGTCCTGAAATGGAAGATATCAATAAACGCATTAAAGAAGCAAAAGAAAAGCAGGACAAGGAAGAGCAGATGAAACTTCAACAGGAAATGATGGGCTTGTACTCCAAGCACGGCGTTAATCCGTTGAACATGGGCTGTCTTCCATTGATCATTCAAATGCCGATCATCATGGGTCTTTACTTCGCGATATTGTATGCTCCACCAGAAGTGAAAGAACACCAATTCCTTTGGTTCAATTTGGGTGAGCCTGACCGGATCATGATGCTCGTCGCAGGGGCAGTCTATTTCGTCCAAGCACGCGTATCTCTTTGGACAATGCCTGAACAGCAAAAGCAACAGATGAAGCTGTTCATCTACATGTCACCAATCATGATTATGTTCATCTCCTTCTCAGTGATGTCGGCGTTGCCGTTATACTGGGCAGTTGGCGGACTGCTGCTCATATTCCAAACGTATTTGGGACGCAAGTTCTACTACAAGGAAGTGACACCGGTACCAACTGCTGAGAAACCAGCTGAAAAGAAGGCCGAAAAGAAAGATGAAAAGAAAGATTAAGCAGTGGCATAGTGGAGGCTGGAGAGCAATCTCCGGCCTTTTTTGGAGGGAATTTATATGAATCAAAAAAGATTTTTCATCATAGGCATCTCCTTGATTGCGATCGTGACATTATACTTCGTCATTCAAGGCAAATTGGATTACGCCATCCTCGCGATGATGGCTCTTTTTACGATGACGAATGCTTCAAGGGCAAAGTCATTCAAAGAGCAAGGCTATGAGAAGGAATCAAAATGGATGCGCTACTTATCCATTCTGTTTGCCATAGCTTTTGTCGTCGTCTTCATTCTAATTGTATTTTAATAAAAAAACGCTCCCAGGAAACTGAATCGTTCCGGGAAACGTCTTATGTACATCTATAGTTAGTAATTCAAACGTTTGCGGGTAGCCATCACAATAATAATCGCAGGAACAGAGCAGACGGTCATTCCTAAAAATGCAGCGCCAGGTGAGATTTCATACAAGAAGCCTGCAGGGAAAGTGAGAATGGCCGTGCTTAAGCTCATGGCAAATGCTGCGTAAAACCCTTGGGCCGCCGCGATCTGGGAATGCGGCAGCTGCTTAGAAATATATTGAATGAACGCATAGTGGGCAATCCCGAACGACGCGGCATGCAAAAGCTGCGTCCCGATGAACACACTTGCAATTGGAAACAGGAATACAAGCACCCAACGCACGGTCGATCCGATTGCGGCAATTAAAAACATCGTCGATATTCGCATCTTGGACAGCAAACGATCCGCTTGAGTGAAAAATAGAATTTCAAACAACACTGCGATATTCAAGATGATTCCGATATAGAAACCGTTGACGTTCAAATCGTCGAGAAAAATGAATCCGTAATTATAATACGAGGCATGAGCCCCTTGCAAAAGAATGGCCAGCAAAATGACGACTGGAAAGCCCTTCGTCGCGAATAGATCTTTCACCCCTGTTTTAGCCATTGCTTTCGTGCGTTCCGGCTTAACCAATAAAACAGCGGGCGCGGGACGTGAAAAAAATAGTGCAGCGAGTGCTAAACCAATAATCATCATATAGAGGATGGCTTGTTCATTCCACACGGCAGTTGCTGCACCGACGAGCAATAGCGCAATCGTATATCCGATCGAACCGAACGAACGGCTTTTCCCGTAATGGATCCGCTCCTTCTGCATAAGAACGGATGCGCCACTTTCTACAGCTGGTAAAATGATTGGGTAAACAGCGCTGAACAGCACCGTAATGATGAATAATACAATGTATGGAGAGTCCGGAATGTAGATGATGGCCAGCAATAACGATAGAAGCGTTGTCCATTGGGCAACCCTGACATACGACATTCGTGCCGTCAAATACGGGAATACGAGAAATGTGGAAAAGGAACGGGCAATCATTCCCGCACCCATAATGATGCTTGCCGCTTTGACGGATAAGCCTTTTTCAATCGTTAACCAACCTGTCCAATAGGGCAAGAACACGCCCCAGGTAAAGAAAAATGTCAAAAAACTAATTGAGAGCCATCGTTGATTATTCATAGCCAATCCTCGCAATCATTCATTTACATATATGAAAATAAATGATAGCATACACAGATTAGAAAGAACATACTGATAGACTGCTATTCATTCAAAATAAAAATACGAGATACCTAAAGTAGAAGGAAGGCCAACTAGAGATGAACCGGAAACGCAAAACGTATAGCAAGAAAAAATCCAATAAGACTTTGACGATTCTATTGCTCGTGACGAGCATTCTTATGACGGCAATCGTTGTCTGGATCGGTGTGAACGATTGGGATTTGAATAAAACTTTGAAACAGATTGGAATCGGCACAGAGCAGGAGCAACCGATCATCGTTCCTGAAGAGGAGCCGGACGAACAAGAATCGCCGGAAGACGAAATCCTTCCAGTCGAAGAAGAACCGGATGAAGAAGTAGAAGAGGAAACTCCGGCAAAAGTGATTGAGAAAACGGAGGAACCGGAAAAAGAGCCGGAGAAGAATGTGACACCTGTAAAGCCTTCGAAAAAAGAAGAAAACAAATCCAATACGGCGACCCCGAATAAAAGCGGCTACATCGAAGGTCAAAAGCTGCCCGACGAACCGACTTACATTAATGGAATCCTTCTTGCGAATAAAAAGAATCCATTGCCGAGCACATTTGCTCCTGGCGAAAGCAAACAGGCAAGAGCAGCGTTCGATGAAATGGCTGCTGAAGCAAAACTGTCAGGCATCAATCTGACGGCGTTCAGCACGTATCGTGCGTATGCATACCAAGTCACTCTTTACGACCGTTACGTACAGAAGGACGGCGTGGAAGCGGCCGACCGGTATAGCGCGCGTCCTGGCTATTCGGAGCATCAAACAGGTATGGCGTTTGACATCGGGGAAGTGAACTACGAAAAGCATTGGGCTTCGAACTCATTCAAAGAGACCGAAGCAGGCAAATGGGTGGCTGCGAACGCCTACCGTTATGGCTTCATCCTCCGTTATCCAGAAGGCAAGGAAGATATTACAGGTTATATGCACGAATCTTGGCATTTCCGCTACGTCGGAAAAGACATCGCCGAAGAAATCTTCAAACGCAACATCACCCTAGAAGAATACTTAGGACAAAACTAAAAAAGCATCCGCGGATGCTTTTTTTGGTGGCAGGCACCTTATAAAATTGGAGAAAGCAGTCTGGAAATTGATTCTTTGATTTTAATTCCGCGGGTGCGGTTGACGTACATTTCGTATGTGAGTTCTGTGGAAAGCTGCATATCTTGCTCGAATAGTTCAGCGAGCTCGTGTGACTTCTCGCGGTCATAAATAAAGGCATTAATTTCAAAGTTAAGCTTGAAGCTTCTCACGTCGATATTCGCTGTTCCGACGGTGGACAATTCATCGTCCACGACTATTTGTTTCGAATGAATGAATCCATTTTCATAAATATACACTTTCGCGCCGGCCTTCAACAGCTTTCCTACATTCGAATAAGTTGCCCAGTAGACGAACATATGGTCAGGCTTGTTCGGAATCATGATCCGGACGTCGACGCCGGAAAGACACGCAATCCGTAATGCATCGAGGAAACTCACGTCAGGAATGAAATAGGGCGTCTGGATGTAAATGTATTCCTTTGCCAAAAATATCATTTTCAAATAGCCGTCCTTGATTTGTTCCCATTCGGCATCGGGTCCGCTTGACACGATTTGCAAACCGACCGATCCTTTCCTTGGAATGGCAGGGAAGTAGCGTTCTGCATATTCGATATCATTCCTTTCAGAAGCTTGGTTCCAGTCAAGGAGGAAACGTGTTTGCAAAGGATGCAATGCGCTTCCTTCGATACGAAGATGCGTATCTCGCCAATAGCCGAATTTTTTATCAAGCCCTAAGTATTCATCACCCACGTTGAATCCGCCGACATACCCGATCCTTCCGTCAATGATGACGATTTTTCGGTGATTTCGGTAATTAAGCCGCGGATTGATTAGCGGAAGGATAGCTGGGAAGAACGCGGCCACTTCACCGCCACAGTCGATCAGCTCTTTTAAATGCCTGATGCGCAAGCCCCGCGATCCGATATCATCGAAGAGGACACGAACTTTAACCCCTTGCTTCGCTTTTTTAATCAATACATCCAAAATTCGATTGCCTAATGCATCTAATCGTAAAATATAATATTGGAAATGGATATGGTCTTTGGCATGTTCAAGATCATGCAGCAACGCATCGAACTTCGCCACGCCATCATTAAAAACTTGCACGTCATTGTCTTGCGTTAAAACGGCGTGATTATTGCGGAGGTGCAAGTAAATCATATCTTGATAATGGGCGGTGTCGTCCAATCTGAAGTCGAACGTTCCCAATTCAATTGCTTCAATTTGGTAGTCAATCAATGTTTCGATTCCGATACGATTTTTACCCGACCATCTGAATAAATGTTTTCTTCGTAATTTCCTTCCGAACAATAAATAAATGATAAAGCCAAATAACGGAACGAAGAACAGAACGAGAAGCCATGCCCAGGTTGCTGTGGGGTCCCTTCTTTCTAGGAAAATGAGCGCAATCGCTAGAAATATGTTCAATGTAAAAATGGCTGTAACTATAATTGAAATCAAACCGGCCATATACGCCCTCCTTAGTCATACTTCCTATTAGTATACATAAACTATCCTAAAAAAGAATAGAATTCACTATTTCGAATAAAACCTACTTGACTGATATGGATTAGGGGTTTATAGTCTTACTATCAAGATAAACAATTTTAAGGGGGAAAGTAGGGTTGGATACTTTTTTACTGTTAATCAATATCGTTAGCTTTTTGCTTTTAGTTGGACTTCTATATAGTATGCACCGAAAAAAGGTTTCGTTTTCAAAAAGAGTATTTACAGGTCTGGGGCTCGGAATTCTTTTTGGTTTCATTTTGCATATCGCATACGGAGCTGAATCAGAGATTCTTTCTAAATCAGTCAGTTGGTTTAATATTGTTGGCACCGGTTATGTGAAGCTGCTTCAAATGATCGTCGTGCCCCTCGTTTTCATTTCAATACTTGGCGCATTCACGAAAGTAACGATTGGTAAGAATTTCGGGAAGATGGCGGGAATGATCTTGGGAATTCTCGTAGGAACGACTGCAATCGCGGCGATCGTCGGAATCTCTGCTTCCTTATTATTCGGTTTGGATGCGTCTGAAATTGTTCAAGGTGAGGCGGAAGCGGCAAGAGGTCTCTCTCTAGAAGAGCGCTCCGCGGGAATGGCAGATCGGGCGTTGCCGGATCAAATTCTGGATCTATTGCCAGCAAATCCATTCCTTGACTTCACAGGTGCCCGTCCGACATCGACCATCGGTGTCGTCATCTTCGCAGCGTTTCTCGGATTTGCTTACTTGGCACTTGTGAGACGTGATGAAGAGAATGCAAACTTAGTGAAAAGAGGAATTGATGCTCTTTATTCCTTAATTATGGGTGTTGTACGAATCGTGTTGCGTTTGACACCTTATGGAATTTTAGCGATCATCGCAAGGACTGTTGCAACATCGGATTTTGCAGCGATCTATAGCTTAGGGAAATTCGTCCTTGCTTCCTATGCCGCGTTGATTGTTATGTTCCTTATCCATTTGGTCATTATTACGATTTCCGGGTTAAATCCGATTACGTATGTGAAAAAGACATCGGAAGCATTGCTGTTTGCTTTTTCATCAAGATCGAGTGCAGGTACATTACCACTTAACATCAAAACGCAAACCGACCGTCTCGGTGTTCCGGATGGTGTCGCAAACTTTGCCGGCTCATTCGGTTTATCAATCGGACAGAACGGCTGTGCAGGAGTATACCCTGCAATGCTCGCGGTCATGATTGCGCCGACAGTTGGGCAAAATCCGCTGGAACCGACTTTCTTGATCACATTGATTGCGATTGTCGCAATCAGTTCGTTCGGAGTTGCGGGAGTTGGCGGAGGAGCAACATTCGCAGCGATTCTAGTTTTATCAGCTTTGAATCTTCCAGTCGCATTAGCAGGTCTATTGATTTCTGTTGAACCGCTCATCGACATGGGCCGGACAGCATTAAACGTCAGCGGCTCGATGACCGCGGGTGTAGCAACCGCCAGGGTCAGTGGAGAGCTGGATAAAGATATTTATAACGATTCAATTGAGCACCAGTCGATTGAAGCATAATAAAACCGCCGTGAAGCATACGATATGCTTTCACGGCGGTTTTTTGGTTTCGCGTTCAAAACGATAGGTTCCGCGTCCAAAGCGGTAGGTTCTGCGTCGAAAGCAATAGGTTCCGCGTCCAAAGCGATAGGTTCCGCGTCCAAAGCGATAGGTTCCGCGTCCAAAGCAATAGGTTCTGCGTCCAAAGCGATAGGTTCCGCGTCCAAAGCGGCCGAACTTGCTTCCGAAGCGAAAGAATATAATAGGGGGCTGTACTTTCTTTACAGCCCTATATTCTTATTTACTATGAATTAATTCAAACGTCTCCATAATAAAATCCTTATAAGGTGTGTGTGGCATTTTGGAAATATTGTCCACCGCGATTTCGATCGAACGGAAGGCTTCTCCTTCATTTCCTAAAGCCTGATAACAAAGCGCCGCATATGCATCCTTTTCGTAAAAGATGGATAAATCGAATGGATGGTGTACGTAATCCGCAATAATCACTTGTCCGAAACAGGATAGCGCCTCTTCGTACCTCCCTATACCATAAAGCGCTTTGCCTTGTTCCACATAAGCATACGGGGTGTATGAATTGGAGAGGTGGAGTTCATCGTAATAACCGTTAATAAGATCCAGCGCCTCCTGATATGCTCTCTTATAGGATGTTAAGTAATGGACATTTGCAAACTTAGTAAAAAGAACCGCATCTTCATCATCCGCGAACTCCCCGTAGAGCAAAATTTTCCGCTCGTAATACTTCATCGAATCTACATCCTCATTCATCATTGCATGGAAAGTAGCCAAGCGGTATAGATGATCAATACGATAGAATACCTGTTTTTCCTTTGAGAATTCAATCCCTTCATTCATGACACGGATTGCATCTTCCGCATTTCCGACTGCATAATGCAGCACTGCTTCCAAATAATCGAAATCGAGACGGGTGAGGGGGTCGATCAACCCATTCCGTACTTCGATTTCGGACCGCTTTTCCAATAAAATTGTAAGGGCACTATTGTAATCATGCTTAGTGAACTTTACCAGCGCCAGGAAAATGCCGACAGTTGCAAGGTGGCGAGTGATATTCATTTGATCGTAAATGTCCGTAGCCTTTTCTAAAAACGTCCTCCAACCATCTTTTTTCTCGTAGTAAAGAGCGCGACCGTAAATATCATACAGCCGGGCAGCCTCATAGCTTTGCGTTAATTTCTCAACATGAGGCTCTATTAAAGCAAGAACCTGCTCATGTTCATCCGTTAGTTCATCAAAATCTACCTTTAAAAGTTGCTCAGCAGTTTTCAGAACTTCCCGTAATTCTTGTGGGGTCCTCTCTTCTAATAGTTCGGACGTTTCAACGCCAAGCCGCTCCGCGATATATGCAAGGCTATCCATCGATGGATTTGCTTTATTGTTCTCAATCAAACTGAGCATCCCTTTAGTGAGCTGCTCTCCCGCCAATGCTTCCAATGTGAGTTTTCGCTGTTTACGCAGCGTCCTAATCCGTTCACCTAATGTTTGCAGGGGGAACACCTCCGATTCTATTTTAGATCTATATGAATGACGCATAACTTTCGGCGGTTAATGAGAACTCTTCAGCCGTTAATGAGAACTTCCGGACGATCAATGAGAACTCTTTGGTAATCAACGAGAACTCTTTGTCTGTAAATGAGAACTTAACAGCGACTAACGAGAACTCCAGGGCTGTTAATGAGAACTCCTAGTCTTCAGATCTGATAATAAATAACCGTCAACACCCATGACTGTACCGAAAGCCTCTATCACTAATTCAATCATCACCGTTTCACATCGTGAACAACCGTCATACCATAAATTCATGCGTATTGTTTAATTATATTAAACTTTAGCTTGAAATGGAAGAGAGAACATGTTATTCTTTGTTTAATTAAATTAAACTTACTGAATGGAGTGATTTTTTTGAGTGAAGCGATTATGCTTAAAAGAGCAACATATCATCTATGGACGTTTACGATAAGCAAACTTATCTCATCGTTCGGCGCGCAAGTATATGCATTTGCAATCAGTTTCTATATTTTGCAAATTACGGGGTCAGCAACGAATTTCGCGACGAATCTTATATGCAGCATTTTGCCGCGCGCAATTATGGCACCATTTGCCGGGTATGTCGCAGATCGATATTCAAGAAAGACGATTGTCATTGGCGCGCAAATTGCAACGACGCTTGCGATTGGCGGATTGTTGACGGTGAGTATCGTTTCAGGCCTGTCGCTCATCGCGATTTATACAACGACCGTCATCTTATCGATAACATCAACTTTTTCTGGTGTCACATTTACTTCTTCTATAACAGGACTTGTGGATGAAAAACGGATTCAACGGGCGATGTCGATGAACCAGATGTCGATTTCATTTGCCGCAATCGCTAGCCCTGCGGTAGGTGGCTTGCTTTACGGTACTGTGTCTATGCCTGTTTTCCTGATGATTTTCATGGCGGCTTCCATTACTGCAGTTATATTGGAATCGACTATGAACTTTAAATTATTTGCGAAACGGAAGGAAGTCGTTGAAGGCGAGCCGAAGGAATCAATGCTTCAAAGCATGAAGGCGGGATTCTCCTATTTGAAGTTGCAATCGGTCCTCATGACGATCATCTGGATTTCATTGGTCATCAACTTCTTATTCGGCGCGTTCCAAGTCGGCTATTCCTTCATTCTTATTGAAAAGATGAAAATGGGTGCTGCGCATTTTGGAATTACAGAAGGCGCCCAAGCTGTCGGAATGGTAATAATGTCCATTTATTTATCAGTCCGTAAAGAATTGAAGTATCCATTATTGGTCGGGAAGTGGGGAATTGTGTCGATGGGAATTGTCATGGGGGCTGTAGCGTTGCCGTTGCTGCTGAAGATGCCATACAACGGCATATTCGCTTTCTACACAATACTGATGTTCAGCTTTGGCGTCCTTATGATCTTCGTTAACACTCCAATGCAAGTGATGATGCAAAAAATGATCGACGATGATTACAAGGGACGCGTCTTCTCCATATTGGAAACGATGGCCATCGCACTCATGCCGCTCGGAATGGTGCTGTTCGGATTCCTGTACGACGTGTTGCCTGCGGAGTGGATTCTCATGACATCAAGTGTAGTGCTTATTCTAGTTGTCCTGATCATGGCACGCCCGTCAATTGTGCGGAAGGCGCATCCAGAGCTCGATAAAACGCAAGCTGTTAAAGTGGAGGCAGTGCAGGAACAATAAGGGGGATTTTGGGAATGGAAAAGATGTTCAAAGATATTATCGACATCATGCATAACGACTATGCGGGTTTTGAAGATAAACGTGGATGGGACCGACCGGAGCTTTTTCTTCAAAGGATTATGGAGAACGATCAGCTGACAAAGAAGCAGTTCAAAGAAATTGTTGACGAGTATTTGCTTGATTTTAACGATCGTCATATCCACTTCATTATGGAGGATACGGAAGAGGAAAAGGCGCAAAACCGCGGCTTCAAAGTGCGTCGCTACGAAGACAGCCTTTTTGTCACGGAAGCGGATGCGGAAAAGCGGCTGAAACCAGGCGTGCGCTTCATTTCCCTTGGAGGAAAAAGCATCCCGGAGCTGAAGGAGCTGCACGCCCGTCGGTTGAATGAAAGCCATCAGGAGCGGGAGGACTGGACGTCGCTTCTCATGCTTTATCCAGAAGGGGAACTCGAAGACGAGAACGGAAAGCGGTTATTTAAGTTTGGAAATTATGATAAGAAGGCGTACGTCCCGACGTATTCGGTAGAGAAAAGAGAAGGCATTGCAATCATTACAATGACCGACTTCTTGAATCCGGATGCAATCGCGGAAATGGTGGAGGCGAATAAAGACCTTCTGGAAACAGCCGACCGATGGATTATCGATGTCCGTGTGAACTACGGCGGTTCTGATGCCAGCATCTATCCATTGCTGCCGTATTTATTACCGGAGGAAGGCATTGAGCTCGCGGATAGTGACGATAAAATGCTCATTAATTGTACGGAAGCGAGTACTGACCGCGTCATACCTGAACTCGAAGAGATGATTGCGGTGACGGATGAGGAGCATTCGAAACAAATGCTGACGGTTTTCAAGCGGGAGTGGGAGCGGAACCGCGGAAAAGGATTCGTGGAATTCGACTTCGGTGATATGGCCAGCGGCGAAACGTTCATGAAAGGAACCAAGCATCCTTCGCAGATTATCGTATTGGCAGACGTCATGTGCGGGAGTTCTGGGGATTCATTCGTAGAGCTTGTAAAAAAATCTAGCAAAGTGACCGTCGTCGGGAGAGCGACTATGGGCTTGAACGACTATGCGAACTTAGTCAGCGAGAAGTGGGAGGAAGGATTCGAGCTGATGTATCCGTCTTCTCGGCTTAGCCGTATCGACAGGGGTGAAGGCATGACGGGCGTGGGCATTACGCCGCATGTCCACATCCCATGGACACCTGCGCATATCGAGGAAGACATTGATATGAAGAAGGCGTTTGAGCTTTTGTCAGCTAAGCAAATTTAAAAGGGGGGAATACATTGAAGCGAAACAAGGCGAAGGTTCTTATACTTGGAAGTTTTCATATGTCTGAACATGAGGGGTTAGATTCTGAAAAAAGGCAGAATGAAATTGAGGAATTAGTCAATAAAATAGAGGCATTCCAACCAACAAGGATTGCTGTTGAAATGGTACCCGAGGATAGTGAATCTTTTAACGAAGAATACAAACAATATAAATTGGGTACATATCAACTTCGAATGAATGAAATTTATCAAGTAGGATTTCGGTTAGGTGTAAGGCTGGGTCATGAACAGATCTACCCGACTGATTGGATGGGTGATGCATCAATGAGTTTCGGAGAAGTTGAGAGTTGGGCAAGGGAAAACCAACCAGAGCTTTTGCATGAAATGTACGACGGGCTAGAGCCCCCGGTATTGTCGGAAGACAAAAGTGTACTAGACTTTTACAAAGAATTAAACGCTTCTGCCTTAGTTGACAAGGTGCATAAATTACATTTGAATATTGCGCGTGTTGGCGACTTAAATCATTACGTTGGTATAAACTGGTTAAGTTGGTGGTATAAAAGGAATCTGATCATGTTTGCAAATTTAACGCGTCTGATTAATTCTGAAAAAGAACGTATTTTATTCATTGTAGGTGTAGGGCACTCTTCGATTGTTACAAAGTTTATTGAAGAAAGTGGAACCTGTGAGATTGTCGACCCGCTAACATATTTATCTTGATAGACACTTCGAAAATGAAGGAGGAGGGTCTCGTATGAAAGTCGGCTATGCTTGCATCAATACATCCATCAAAGAAAACTTCCGGACGTGCCGCGTGGCGACTGTCGAGAAAAAGGGACCGGAAATCTTAAAAGAACTTACGCTTGAGAACTTGAAGCTCACAAAGCGCATCATCGAATGGAATATTGAGCACGGCATCTTGTTCTATCGGATGACAAGCGAGATGGTCGTCCTGGCGACGCATCCCGTGAACTCATGGGACTGGCGCGGCGACCCGGACGTCATCCACGTTTGCTCAGAGATTAAATCACTCCGAGATGAGCACGGTCTCCGGCTGTCGACACATCCGGGACAATATTCGGTGCTCAACTCCCCGAATCCTGACGTCGTCGAAAGAACAATTGCCGATCTTGACTACCACGCGGCGCTTTCTGAACTGACCGGTGCAGAGGACATGATCCTCCACCTCGGCGGCAAGTATGGCGACCCGGAAAGTGCGCTCGAGCGGCTTGTGAACGAAACCTGTAAATTGCCTGAACCGATCCGAAGACGTCTCCGCTATGAGAATGACGACCGTACATACAATCTGAAAGATGTCCTTTCCGTTTGTGAATCGACCGGCATTCCTGCGTGCTTCGATATCCACCATCATCGCTGTAACCCGGCAGGTGCATCGCTTGACGAACTGATGGACAGAGTTTATCACACATGGAAAACAATCGGCACGCCGAAGGTCCATATCAGCTCCGGCAAGCATACGCCCGATGACCGGCGACACCACGACATCATCTTTCCGGACGACGTCGATAGGCTGCTCGCAGTCCTTGACGGCCGAAACGCAGATATCATGGTTGAAGCAAAAGCGAAGGAGCAAGCCGCGCTCGGCGTAATGGAAATGCTTATGGAGCGCGGCATCAAGGTCAATTTATCTTAAAGATTCTTACTAAAAAAGGGGCACCTCATTCAACAGTGAATAGGCATGCCCTTCTTTTTATTGCGCAGATCGTAATGTTTTCGTTGACTTACGATACAAGAAAATAAATACGATGGATAGGACGGCGAGCGTCGCGGATATATAGTAGATCTCGCCGTTCATCCTCGTGAACAGCCATGTGAATAAAAGCGGTCCGATGATTCGGCCCATATTATCCATAGAGTACGTCATGCCGGCTGCCGTACCATACTTCCCACCGGATTCCTTTGATGTCAATGAAACGAGCACTGTTCGTGCAAGCGCGTTTCCTGCCGTGAAGACGCTTAGCGCAACTCCTGCCCAGAAGAGGTTGTCGGTAAATGGAATCAGAATTAGTCCGGCAGCTGTAATGATCTGCGCTCCTAAAATCCATTTCGTTTCCGAACCGTTCTTCACCCGACGCACGACACCGCCTTGAATAGCTGCATCAACAAATCCGCTCGCCATGAACAGATAACCGACTTGCTTCGGTGTAATTTCAATCGCTGAAATTTGGAAGAGTTGAAATGTCGATTCGATTCCCGCCAAGATCAGCGTCACCATGAAGGAGAGCAGGAACAGATTCCGGATTCGGTATTGCCAAAGCATTGTGCCGCCTTTCGGGAGGAGCGCGCGTTTATTCGCCTCACCGAGACGTTCTGGCTCTTTCAATATCAAACCTGCATAGACGAACAGCAGCAATGTCAATACGCCGGATGCAATAAAGGGCATTTGCAAGCTTATGTCGCCGAGTACGCCGCCAAGCGCTGGTCCGAATATGAACCCGAGTCCGATCGACATGCCGAGCAAGCCCATGTACTTATTGCGATTTTCCTCAGTCGTCATATCTCCGACGAATCCAGTAACCGCCGTGTATAATGCACCTGAGAAAATCCCTCCCACGACACGTGAAAGATACATCAATGTCAGATTCTCAATGAAAAAAGCGAATAGAAAGAAGCTGAGACTGAAGCCGATAAGTCCGACCATAATCAGTTTCTTACGGCCCGTCCGATCGGATAAGGAACCCCAAAGCGGGGCAGTAAAGAAGGACGCTAGTGAATAAACGGTCAGCAATCCGCCTACATGAATTTCAGGAAGATGTTGATTCACAATGACTTCTGGCAATATTGGAATGATAATGCCGAAACCAAGATAAACAAAAAATTGCACCGACATTAAAAGAAGGATTGATTTTTTCATACAGATAACCCGCTTTCTATAACGATCAATACAATCATTTTACTCTTCGGTCTCTTACGTTACAAAGGATATGGATAAATGAGGGTGAAATGCTATTTGCGCAGCGTCTAGCTCCTATCCACTGCCTTTTTGTATGCTTTGCCACAGCTTTAAAGTTTTTATTTTCATTCTGTGTATAAAGCATTTACAAAAAGCGAACAATTTGTAACAGAATTGAAAGATTTAAAAGTGGACAGGAGTGGTATGATGTGTATAGATACAATTTGGCATGAATTTCATGTTGATCATGAAACTTTAACAGCGCAAGATACGTCAACAACATATAGAAAGGTCGAGGTGGAAAAGATGGCGAAAGAAAAGGTTGATTTGAAAAAAATCATCTCCAACTTGGCGAAGTTGGGTGTTTCGGCAACAGCAACGAAATCCCGTATGGAAATGCTGAAAGCCCTCGCGCCACCTGCAAATGACCCGCAAATACAGTCATAAAAAATCTCCCGCATCTTGCATGCGGGAGATTTTTTGTGAGTTATATTTTAGAAATAGGTCTTTAAAAGAGCCGTTCTGCAAAAGAATGAGCCC
>NZ_BJYL01000048.1 GCF_007991495.1 Sporosarcina luteola
TTGTTGGAATAAACGAGCCGGGTCGCAGCTAACCGCCACTACGCATTTTCATCTTATGCCTGTCGCATCTAAGCCGACGCCTTCCGCTTTTCTTATTCATCATCATCACTACTAAACATATAAGTCCGATGATGGAACTTCATACTAAACACTAGCCCGATGGCGAGCATATTTCCCATTAAAGAACTTCCGCCGTAGCTGATGAACGGCAACGGGATGCCCGTGATTGGTAGTAGTTGCGTCGTCATGCCGATATTTTCAAAAACGTGGAACGTAATCATGGCGATGATGCCTGCACAAATGTACGTACTGAATGGATCTTTCAATTCAAGCGTAATTTTCGTCATATGGTAGATGAGGAAGAAATACAAGCAAATGACGAGACTCGCGCCGATAAATCCCCAGTCTTCTCCGATGACGCTGAAAATGAAATCGGTATGGCTCTCTGCGACATACACTTCACGTCCCTTGAAACCTTTCCCGAAAATTTCTCCCGATCCGATCGCATTGAGTGATGTGATGAGATGAAGCCCTTCGTTCGACGCATATGAATACGGGTCAAGCCATGAATAAATCCGTTCGAAGTGATAAGGCTTAAACCCGAATTTCGCCAAGAACTCTTGGGCGTATAAAGCCATCCAAAGCAAGGTTGCCCCAATAAAGGCCGTGCCGATGAATATCGGAAGGATGATCCGCCAAGTAATGCCTGCCACAATAATTAATGCAGTAGTAATGGCGATGAAGACAAGTCCAGTCCCTAAATCCGGCTGCAACATGATCAATGAAAATGGGATAAGGAAAACGGCGACGATTTTACCGAGCAACAGAAAGTCCGATTGTAACGTCTTTTCCAAATAGCGTTCATGATGTTTTGTAATGGTGCGCGCCATCCCGATAATGAAAAATGTCTTCATGAATTCGGCTGGTTGGATGCTGCCGATGCCCGGAAGATGGAACCAGCTTTTCGCCCCATTCCGAGGCGCAACGAGAGACATGCCATCCGGCAAAATGTAGAGAAGGGCTAAAAGGAATATACCGCCGCCATAAATAATCCACGCGGCTTTTTTGTATTGTTCCGGCTCCAAATACATCGTGATGGCAATAATAATTGATCCGACGACATACCATTGGATTTGAGACGGGATGAAATTGATGGTATACTGCCCGGTCGTTTGGGCGGATGCAATCGCGATAATGCTAATTACTGCGAATAAAAGGAGTATGAATGCGAGCGGCCAATCGAAACGATCGACAGGTTTTTTATCTATTTTCATAAGGTTCACCTTATCATTAAGTTTAATTGGCTTGGAAACCAGAGTTAAGTATAACGGAAAATCGCAAGTTTGTACGCATTTATTCATTTGTTAAAAGTTGTATTGTTGATGATGCTTACTCCAACTCATTGTCTTCCGATTCAAACATATACGTCTTATGATGAAACTTCATACTGAAAATCAACCCGATGGCTAACATGTTGCTGAAGAGCGAACTTCCGCCATAGCTGATGAATGGCAACGGAATTCCGGTGATCGGAAGAAGCTGGATATTCATCCCGATGTTTTCGAACACATGAAAAGCGATCATCGCGATGACACCTGTGCATACATATACACTAAACGGATCTTTCAGCTCGAGGGCGACCTTTGTCAGATGATAGATGAGAATGAAATAAAGGGAGATGACGATGCTAGCGCCGATAAAGCCGTATTCCTCCCCGATGACACTAAAAATGAAATCGGTATGATTTTCAGGAATATACACTTCACGACCATGAAACCCTTTTCCCGTTAACTCGCCCGATCCGATCGCCGTCATTGCCTGGATCAGATTATAGCCTTCATCGGACGGAAATGAATAAGGGTCGAGCCACGAATAGACACGCTTGAACTGGTAGCGGTCGAATCCAAGTTTATCTTCCATGAAGTCTTGCGCATAGATTGCCATCCACAACAAGCTTACGCCAAGTACTGCGCCTCCTGAAAATAACGGCACGATGATTTTCCACGAGATGCCAGCGACGAGGATAACTGCAACCGTGATGGCAATGAATACGAGTGACGTCCCGAGGTCTGGCTGCTGGATGATGAAGAACAGAGGGACGATCAATGCCGCGCCGATCTTCGCCAAAAGAAGCAAATCGGTCTTAAGCGTTTTGTTCAAATGGACCTCTTGATGTTTGCTGACGAGATGCGCCATCCCTAAAATGAAAAACGTCTTGATGAATTCAGAAGGTTGGATTCTGCCGATAACAGGTAAATTGAGCCATCTTTTGGCACCTAGCCGAATTTCAGCGATTTGACCAGGTCCGCCAGGCGCAATCATGAGAAAGAATAATAACAGAATGCCCATGCCATACAGTGGCCAAGCGATTTTCTTATATTGCTCAGGTTCCAAGTACATCGTTGCAGCGACGATAACCATGCCGACGACATACCACCTGATTTGGAGGAGTACAAAGTTAACCGGGCCGTATTGTTCGGCTGTTTGTGCAGAAGCGATTGCGAAGAAGCTGACAATCGCCAACATCGCTAATATGAAAGCAAGCGTCCAATCAAAACGATCGGATGGCTTATTTTGTAGATTCAAGGGGATTCACCTTTTCTGCTGAACTACTATTTCTATAAAGAGTATAACGTAATAGGCAAACGAAATCATGCCCAACAAAATGACGTCCAATGCGGCAGGAAGTTGCTTGCACGCAAAAAGGTTCTTCCGGATCATGAGAATTTAACATCAGGCCAACGTTTTCATGGTAAACTAAAGGAACGAAATCTAATGGTAAGTGAGGGAGAAAGATGAAAAGAAAACTGGGTTTAGTGTACGGCGGGAAGTCCGCGGAGCATGAAGTATCCCTATCGACTGCCACGGCGGTAACGAATGCGATTGACTTTGGGAAATACGAGGTTATTCCTATTTATATAACATACGAAGGCGAATGGCGGAAAGGCGAGCCACTCACAACACCAGCGGAAACGAAGGAACAATTGCGATTTGAACGCGATAAAACGAAGCCGGACAGCATACATGACTTCTTGAACGGAAATGGAACGCCGGATATCATTCTGCCGCTCTTGCATGGAACGAATGGGGAAGACGGAACAGTTCAAGGTCTTTTCGAAGTGATGAACATCCCTTATGCAGGGAATGGCGTGCTCGCCTCCTCCGCAGGGATGGATAAAGTCGTCATGAAGCAGCTCTTTGCGCTCGTCGGATTGAAGCAAGTCCCTTATGTCCACTTTATCCGTACCCAGTGGAAAGCGGACCAATCCTATTGGATCAAAAAGATGGAAGAGGAATTGACGTTCCCAATGTTTGTGAAGCCGGCAAACTTGGGATCGAGCGTCGGCATCAGCAAAGCGACGGACCATGACAGCCTAATTGCTGCGGTCGATTTCGCTTTGAAGTTCGACCGTAAAATCATCGTGGAGCAAGGTGTATCCGCGCGTGAAATTGAAGTCGGTGTCCTCGGGAATGACGATCCGCAATGCTCCGTCCTCGGTGAGATCAAACCGGTCGCGGCTTTTTACGATTATGAAGCGAAATACCAGGACGGCAATACCGAATTGCTCATCCCGGCACCTGTCCAAGGTGAAGTGGAAACAACCTTAAAGGAGATGGCAATCCGAGCATTCAAAGTGCTCGATTGTTCTGGTCTTGTACGGGCGGACTTCTTCGTCACGGATCAAGATGAAGTGATCATCAATGAAGTGAACACAATGCCAGGATTCACGCCGACAAGCATGTTCCCGCTACTTTGGCAAAATACGGGCGTATCCTATCCCGAATTAATTGATACACTAATTGAACTGGCTTTGGAACGGCATGAAGAAAAGAAAAAGATACAATATACAATGGATTGAGCGTGATGAATGATGAAACGACAACTGACTGAACTGGCAGGATGGCTAGAAGCACAAGGGCAAAACATGGAGAATGTAATCGTCACTGGGGCGTCCATTGATACGAGGACACTCTCAAAAGGCGACTTATTCATCCCATTCCGTGGTGAACAAGTGAACGGACACCACTACGTCCGGCAGGCGATCGAAAAAGGAGCGGCAGCCTCTCTTTGGCTGAAAGACGAACCGGGGGCGCCGGCAGACTTGCCGCTTATCTTCGTTGAGGATTCCGAACTTGCACTCCAACAACTTGCGCGTGCGTATCGGGAAAAACTATCATGCAAATTCATCGGCGTCACCGGCTCGAACGGCAAGACGTCGACGAAAGATTTGATTGCTAGCGTCTTGTCACCGTACGTCAATGTGCGAAAGACGGAAGGCAATTTCAATAATGAACTAGGGTTGCCTTTGACAATATTATCATTGGATGAAACCACGGATGTCGCTGTACTTGAAATGGGGATGAGCAGTTTCGGCGAAATATCCTTCCTATCCAATTTGGCAAAGCCAGATTACGCAATCATTACGAATATCGGGGAAGCGCATATGCAAGACCTTGGTTCCCGTGAAGGCATTGCGAAAGCGAAATTTGAAATTATCGATGGCCTGAACGATGCCGGAAAGCTTTTCTTTGATGGCGACGAACCACTCTTGCAATCGCTAGTAGGGTCCCATCCCGAGCTCAATGCGATTTCTTTTGGCTATAGTATGGAAACGGATCTTCATCTCACCAATATGGAATCGGGCGATGAGGGCAGCCGTTTCACGGTGACAGGCACCGTCAATGGAGACTTCACGATTCCTGTTTACGGAGCCCACCAAGTGAAAAATTCATTGGCAGCCATCTTGATTGCGAATGAATTAGGGCTAGAGCATGAACAAATCCATGCTGCGCTTCTTCAATCGAAGTTGACGGATATGCGGATGCAGCCAGTCCTTGCAGAAAATGGTGCTCTCTTCATCAACGATGCTTATAACGCAGCTCCAACATCGATGCAAGCCGCACTTGCCTTCTTAGACGAGACGAAATTGCGCTCTGAAAAGTGGGCGATTTTGGGGGATATGCTGGAACTTGGGGAAAATGAACGGCATTACCACGAATCAATTGCCCGTCAGCTTAGCAAAATAGATGTAAAGGGAATCCTTTTATTTGGACCGCGAATGAAATGGCTGCATGAAGAGCTTGAAAGAACCGGGAATGTTACGAAGGTCATCTGGTCGGAAAAAGAGTATGAACCATTGATTCGAACGCTTTTAACTTCTATCAGCAAAGACTCCATCATCTTGTTGAAAGGGTCGAGGGGTATGGAGCTTGAGAAGATCATGAACGGCGTATTGGAAGCATGAAAACAGGCGTGTTATTTCTTCACGGCTTTACAGGGGGGCCTTTTGAAGTCCGTCCTCTCATTGATTATTTCAAAGAGAAGACGGACTGGACGCTCGCCGTTCCAGTCTTGCCGGGACATGATTTTCCGATGGACTTAAGCAAGGTGTCTGCAGAATCATGGATGATGGAAGCGGAGCTCGCCCTCAATCGATTAAGGAAAGAAGTCGACCGTGTCATTGTCGTCGGATTTTCGATGGGCGGCATCATCGCGTTGTATTTGGCCTTGCGCTATCCGATTGAAAAACTGGTGTTGCTCAGCGCTGCAGCTAAGTACATCAGTCCCCGCATCCTGCTTGAGGACGCGGCAATCATGCTGTCGGAATCCGTGACGAAGAACTATCCACCGAACACGTTTTATCATCTGTATGATTACAAATTAAGGCATACACCCATCCATGCGACAAAGGAATTTTTGCGGCTCGTCAAAATGGTGAAGCCTTACTACAGTGAAATCACGACACCAGTTTGCATCGTCCATGGGAAGCGAGACGGCATCGTCCCGTTTACAACAGGGGAGCTTTTACTGAAGTTGTTTAGCTCGACACAAAAACAATTGATCATTTCCGAAAAAGGGAAGCATCATATTTGCTATAGCGACGACTGCCATGAGTGGTTTGAGAAAGTGTACGATTTTCTGGAAATCAATCCAGTTGAATTCTGATTATTACTTTATAAAGCGGATTGATTGCGGATAGCTGACAGCCGTGATAAACTACTATGAGTATTGGATACATTTACACGAGACTCTTCCGGTGGCGAAGAGTGCTTTTTTTTGAATTAAACGGTTTATGTCACTTGCCTCATTTTTTATTAAAATAAACCGACCGGCAAAGACCAGCTTTCCTTTTCACTATTGCCTCTGAAATTTATGAAGTTCAAGCCCTTTGAACTTTTGCCCACTACAGAGAATTAAAATATCGGAAACGTTCCCATAGAAGTTAAAGGCTCGAATTTGCCGTGCTTTCATTTGCAAATGTAACCAATTGCTAAATGAAGAAATCAAAGGAGATTGAGAAGTTTGACGAAATTTTCAGAACTTAATATCAGCGAATCCACACAAAATGCTCTATTGCGCATGGGATTTGAAGAAGCGACACCGATCCAAGAAGGCACGATCACATACGGCATGGAAGGCCGCGATGTAATCGGTCAGGCGCAGACAGGTACAGGTAAGACAGCAGCATTCGGGATTCCAATGATCGAAAAAGTCGATGTGAATAATCCTTCAGTGCAAGCTTTAGTTATCGCACCGACACGTGAATTGGCAATCCAAGTATCCGAAGAGATCTATAAAATCGGTTACGGAAAACGCGCACGTGTATTGACTGTGTATGGCGGCCAGGAAATCGGTCGGCAAATTCGAGCTTTACGCAACAATCCACAAATTGTTGTCGGAACTCCGGGACGAATTCTTGACCATATTAACCGTAGAACGTTGAAATTGAACAACGTACAGACGCTTGTCCTTGACGAAGCTGATGAAATGCTTAACATGGGCTTCATCGAAGACATCAACACAATTTTGGCAGCTGTCCCAGCAGAACGCCAAACGCTTTTATTCTCAGCGACAATGCCTCCGGCAATCCGGAAAATTGCAGAAACATTCATGAAAGAACCAGAAGTAGTGAAAATCAAGTCGAAAGAAATGACAGTCGAAAACATCGACCAATTCTTCGTTAAAGCGCAAGAAAGAGAAAAGTTCGATGTCCTTTCTCGCTTGCTGAACGTTCACCAACCTGAGCTTGCAATCATCTTCGGACGTACAAAGCGCCGTGTTGATGAACTTTCTCACGCACTAAGCATCCGCGGCTACCTTGCTGAAGGAATCCACGGAGACTTAACGCAAGCGAAGCGTATGTCAGTTCTTCGCCAATTCAAAGATAATAAAATCGATATCCTCGTAGCGACAGACGTTGCAGCGCGTGGATTGGATATTTCAGGTGTTTCACATGTTTACAACTTTGACATCCCGCAAGACCCTGAAAGCTATGTACACCGTATCGGACGTACTGGACGAGCAGGAAAAAGCGGTGTGGCGGTTACTTTCGTAACACCACGTGAAATGGGTTACCTCCGTGTCGTTGAAGAAACGACGAAAAAGCGGATGACTCCATTACAGCCACCGACGGAAGACGAAGCGTTGATCGGTCAACAACGTCTTGCGATGGAACAGTTGGAAGAATTGATTGCGAAAAACAATTTGAACGATTACTTGCCGTTAGCGTCAGAACTTCTTGAGAAGTACGATGCGAAGGAAATCGTAGCAGCAGCAATCAGATCATTGACGAAAGAACCGGATGATACACCGGTCAAAATTACGGAAGAGCGTCCATTGCCTTCACGCAAAACGCAATCCCGTGATCGTGGCGGCTACAAAGGAAGCCGTGGCGGCGGACGTTCCTTCGGGGGCGGACGTGGATATGGAAGTGGCGGAGGCGGTTCACGCCGTGGAAGCCGCGACCGTGACGGCGGCGGACGTAGAGACCGCAGCAGCAACTCAAGAGGCAAGTCAGAAAGATAATTACACAACCTTCGGAGATGAAACATCATCTTCGAAGGTTTTTTCTTTATTGGAAATGAAACATTTATGGTAGCGTAACGTATACAATAGGTAGAAAGAGAAAGAGGTGTTTTGGATGAGGGCACAACCAGCTAATCGAATTTCTAAAAAAGGCCTGAAAGTATGGAGGCTATACGGCATGATTCAAACAATTATCCTCGCATTAGTGGCGATCGGTGGGGGAGTACTGACATACATATACGAAGGTCCCTGGTGGATTTACGCCCTTGAAGCGGTCCTTCTTCTCGTCATCGGTTATTTGATCGTTATTCTATTCCCGAAAGTTCGATGGATGCGATGGCGTTATGAGGTAAGGGAATCGGAAATTGAATTACAACACGGGCTTTTCATCGTGAAACGGACATTAATTCCGATGGTTCGCGTCCAACACGTCGATACGTCCCAGGGACCGATCCTGCGAAAATATGGACTCGCAGAAATTTCAATTTCGACAGCAGCGACGGTTCACACGATCCCCGCACTTATAATGGATGAAGCCGATGACCTGCGCGGAAGAATTTCAGTGCTTGCAAGGGTGGCGGAAGATGATGTCTGAACAACAACGTTATAAACTGCATTGGATTTCAGCACTCATAGAAATGCTGAAAACGATGAAAGAGGCGCTGCTGCCACTCGTCGTTTTGATATTCGCGAATGGATTCAACGGCAGTCGCTCGGGTCCTTGGTTTTTACAATATTTATCTTTTATCATCTTCGGGGTACTGATTATCGCTCTGCTTATTAGTGGAATTATTAAATGGAAACGGTTCGTCTATTGGTTTGAAGATGATGAACTTCGGATTGAATCGGGTTTATTTGTCAAAAAGAAACGGTACATCCCATTTGACCGAATTCAGAGCTTAGATTATACAGAGGGGATTTTCCACCGACCTTTCGGGCTCGTCAAAGTGAAGGTGGAAACGGCGGGAAGTTCTTCGTTGAAAAAGGCGGAAGGCGAATTGACCGCCATTACAAAAGAGGCTGCCGAACGGATTGAAATCGAGATGGCAGAGGCGAAAAGCCGGAAAAAGGAAAAGCCGGTCATTGAAGGAGAAGAAGCAATTCTTTCTGATGACATCCAAGAGATGGTTGTTGAAGAGAAAACGCCACTTCAAAAGGTTTTCAAAATGACAACAAAGGATCTTTTAATTTTGGCGACAACTTCAGGCGGTATCGGAGTCATCCTTTCAGGTGTCGCAATTTTCATGTCCCAATTCGCAGATTTGATTCCGTTTGAGTGGATGTATGAGGAAATCTCGGCATTCATCAAATTTGGTGTGTTGATCGTCGCAATTGCCATCTTTCTTGGATTGCTGGCAGTTTGGATTTTATCTGTCGGTATGACGTTCCTCTCCCATTACGATTTCACAGTGTCATTGGACAAGGAAGATATCGTCATCACTAGAGGGTTGTTAGAAAAGAAAAGAGTGACAGTTCCTTTGAAACGGATTCAAAGCGTTGTCCTCGTTGAAAATCCTTTCCGGAAGCTTTTCGGTTATGCATCTGTGAAAATCCATAGTGCGGGTGGAGGAGTGGGTGAAAGCTCCAGAATCAATTTATTCCCACTCGTCAAAAGAAGCCAGGTGGAAACACATTTGGCTGAAATCTTCCCTGATTTGCATTTAAAGGAACCGGTGAATAAGCTTACATCAAGAGGAAAGCCATTCTATTACCGTATCGATTTTCTTTGGATGCTGCCAGTTATCGGTGCATTGATTTATTTCTTTTTCCCGTATGGGTTGTTCTCTTTAGCGATTATCCCGGTGATCATTGCGTTTGGCCTATGGCAACACCGCTCTGCGGCGTATGAGATTGTGGATCATCAGCTGATCATGCGCTTTCGGATGTTCAGCCTGCAGACGGCCTACACGATGAAGAAAAGAATTCAATCGATGGAGATGAAACAAAGCTATTTCCATAGGCGCAAAGATGTGGCGACCATCACTGCAAACGTCAAATCCGGAATCGGAAGCTTCCATGCAACCGTACAGCATATGGAAGTGGAAGAGGCGGAGAAGATTTTGGAATGGTATGAGAAGGGGAAGCAGCCGAGTGAAGTTGCTCAAGAATAATAAAAAGCCTGCGAAACTTCGCGGGCTTTTGTTATCATCCAGCTCCGGGCGGCAGAGGCTCGGGTCATAAGTCGAAGCTGCTTTGTGGCAAAAGGCGCCACGCCGCATCTTCGCCTTATGCCTGTCGCCTCTAAGCGCCGCCCTTCGCTTTTGTTGTTATCGCCAACTGATAATGCGCTTCGGGTGAAAATAACTCAATCCGATGATGAAACCGACGATCAGACCGGCGATGTGGCCGATGACGTTGACACCGGGTTGGAGGAACGTCATGATCACGCTAATGACGATGATCGGCAAAATAATTTGGCGCAGCTGTGGGAACGCCTTTTTTGTATAATGGACGAGAGCCCCGAACGCGCCGAAAATGCCGAAAATCGCGCCGCTTGCCCCGACATGAGAGAAATCCCATCCGCCGAGGAAAAATGATGCGACATTGGCGAAAAGTCCCGATAACAAATAAATCGTCAGGAATCTTGCCTTGCCTGCCACACGCTCAAGTTCAGGCCCAAAAATGAATAAAGAAAACATATTGAAAAGAAGATGCATCAATCCGGCATGCAAAAACATCGGCGTAATGAGCCGCCACCATTCACCGTCAGAAATCAGGTAGTTGATGCCGATCCCGGAGTAATACAATTTCTGGCTCGCGTGGATTGGCAATCCTGTTACGATGTAAACGAGGACGTTGATTGCAAGCAACGCGGTTACGAATGGGTACAGACGGATATATTGAGAAAAGCTTTCTGTTCGAATAAACATTTTTTCACCTTACCTTTGGATTCATTATACATAGTTTACAGCCAGATAAGAAGTCAGAAGTACAAGAAATGGAGTGCTAACGATGATAGAAGGAATTGGATTGGATATCGTGGAACTCGACAGGATCGCTCGATTGGACGCGGCATCCCCGAAGTTCCGCTTGCGGATTCTGTCTGTGAAGGAGCTTGCGTTATATGATGCACTTCGATCGCACCGGAAAACTGAATTTTTAGCGGGAAGGTTCGCAGCGAAAGAAGCATTTGCTAAAGCGAGGGGGACGGGAATCGGGAAAGGTTGCCGATTTGAACAGATTGAAATTCTCCCAGAACCTTCCGGGAAGCCGGTGTTGTCCTTTGATGGCAAGGAAGTGGCGGGCTATGTCTCGATTACGCATACGAAGACGGTTGCGGCCGCGCAGGTCATTTTGATGAAATAATGTTTTTGAAATTGAACAAGCTCGCATAATTGACTGTCCACTCTCATAAGATGACCTACCCGATTGAAATGAGAAAGGATGAACTGTATGCGCAGCCGAATTTTTGTTTTAATGCTAGTTGCAGTCATGACACTTCTTGCAGCTTGTGGATCACCATCGAAAGAGGACGTCATGAAAAAGCTTAGTGGTAAGTGGAACGAGGCAAAAGGGTACGAATTGGAAGCAACGATGGAGATTAAGACGGGCTCAGAACCGCGGATCTACGATGTTACAGTATGGCATACGAAACCTGATTTTTACAAGGTCAATGTTACGCAATCAGGCAGCCAGGATTCACAAATGATTGTCAGGAATGAAGAAGGAGTATTTGTTATCACGCCGTCGCTTGGGAAAACATATAAATTCCAAAGTGATTGGCCGACGCAAAACAGCATGCCGTATTTAATCGGCACATTATCCGATGACATTAAAGCGGATAAGAATGCCAAGATGGAAGAAAAGGATAAGACGTATATATTTGAGACGGCTTCCCGAAATAACCATAAGAAAGTCCTTCCGACACAACAGATTCACATCGATAAGAAAACGTTGCTGCCGAAGTACGTTTCCGTTATGGATGAAAACAAAGATGAGAAAATTCGTGTGACGTTTAAGAAGATTACGCTTGGAGTAGAGCATAAGGCTTCCGATTATGCTGTGGAAATGGAAGGCATTAAACCAGATAAAAAGCCGGATTCCACTGGTGACGGTCAAACAGGCATGAAGTTCTACCCGGACCTAGATTGGAACGGAACAGTGCTGGAAGAGGAAATGATTGAGACGGAAAATGGAACTAGAACGTTCATGACATTTGGTGGCGGGGATAAGGAGTTTGTTGTCGTGCAGGAACCTGCAGGAATTCCGGTAGACCAATTGCCGGTGTCAATTGAAGGTGACCCTGTCGATCTAGGATTCACTGTCGCCGCATTGACGGAAAACTCGATTCGTTGGGAACAAAATGGTATCTCATTCTTCGTAGCTTCATCGACATTGACTCCAGACGAATTGATAGAAGTTGCTTCTTCAATGCATCCGGAAAATAGTAAATAACAGATTGATTGATTGACGAAATTTGGTCCCAAGATTGATAATAAAGACATCAATGAATAATCGGGGGATCAACATGGAGAATTACAGACCTACTAGAGCGATTGTCAATTTACGTGCGATACAAGAAAATATAGAGAACCTGAAAACCTATTTACCTAACCATACCGGAATCATAGCCGTCGTGAAAGCGGACGGCTATGGGCATGGGGAGGTTGAAGTTGCGCGTGCCGCTATTGAAGCGGGTGCCTTGATGGTATCAGTAGCGACTCCAGACGAGGCAATCCATTTGCGGGCTGGTGGCATTACCGCCGATATATTGGTGATGGGCCCCTCGCCGGTTCATTTTGCCGAAAAAGCAGCGGAGCTTGGAATCCATATTACTGTTTCAGATGCCGAATGGCTTCGCCAAGCGACAATGACAGTGGGCAAAAGTTCTGATCCGCTCAAAATCCATGTAAAAATCGACAGTGGTATGGGTAGGATTGGGTTGAGAGATGAAAAGATGCTTTTGGAAATCGTTGAAGTGATTGAAGAAACACCTGCAATTTGTCTCGAAGGGGCCTTCACCCATTTCGCATGCGCGGATGAAGAGGATCCCAGTAGAACGGAAGAGCAGTTTGACCGTTTCATGGAGTTGGTCGACAAATTTCCGCAAAGGCCGACACTCGTCCATGCGTCTAACAGTGCTGCGACTTTGTTATATCCGGAATATGCGCTCGACGCAGTACGCTTCGGCATTAGTCTTTACGGAATTGCGCCTTCCGCTTTTGTAGGCACAAAATTGCCATTCGAGTTGAAGAAAGCCTTCACGTTGGAGACGGAACTTGCGTATGTGAAATTGCTTGAAAAAGGCAATCGGGTAAGCTACGGAGGAACGTACGAAACGGAACGCAATGAATGGATCGGTACGCTGCCAATCGGTTATGCGGACGGATTGAAGCGCGGTTTACGGGGACAGGAAGTGCTTATTGATGGCGAAAGAGTGCCGATCATCGGTACAATTTGCATGGATCAATGTATGGTGAAACTGCCTCGGGAAATGCAGGTCGGGGAAAAAGTGACATTGATCGGACGCCAAGGCGATGAAGAGATTACAATGGAAGAGTGGGCGGATCGTCTAGGGACGATTCCCTACGAAATCGCTGTTACGATAGGGAAACGAACACCAAGAATATATTGATCCTCGTATGGATAAGATGAATACAGTTCCGACTTTCGACAAATGACCACTTTATTTGAAGATTCTTGTCAATAAAAAACCTACTTTGTCTTCTCATTGTCGAATTTCAATGGTAAGATAGATTGGAATAGAATCGATCGAGGGAACGGGGTCTGTCGGAGGTGCTAGAATTGCGAGAGAAAAACATAAAAATCGTAAAAGTATCCAAAGGGAATGAAATTGAACATACGGCCGTCCATCAGGAGCCGGAGCGCGGAGAATTCGTTTATGTTTCAACGAAGCGTTATATGTCTAATCATGAAGCGGACACAATCCGTGAAGCGATGATGATCGGCTACGTTGAAATGTCGCAAATCAACTTAAGAATCGCAAAGGAATGCTTGCATGCGGAGCTCGAAGCCCAGCGTACGATGGAACGTCTCGTAAGCGGAGGATGAAAAGTTGGCAATAAAACGTGGAGACGTCTTTTTTGCAGACCTGTCACCCGTCGTTGGTTCCGAACAGGGGGGGACAAGACCGGTCCTAGTTATCCAAAACGACATAGGCAACCGGTTCAGTCCAACGGTGATCGTTGCCGCGATCACTGCGCAAATCCAGAAAGCTAAATTGCCGACACATGTTGAAATCGATGCGGAGCGATATGGGTTCGAGCGGGATTCCGTCATCCTGCTCGAACAAGTCCGCACAATCGACAAGTCGAGGTTAACGGATAAAATCACCCATTTGGACGAAATATTGATGGGGCGGGTTGATGAAGCACTAGAAATCAGTTTTGGGCTAGTCAAATTTTGAATACATAAGAAAAAACACTTCGGACCTCGTTTCCGAAGTGTTTTTTGTT
>NZ_BJYL01000049.1 GCF_007991495.1 Sporosarcina luteola
GAATGGACCTTGCACGAGGATGAATGGGCCCTTGTGCAAAAGAATGGACCTTGCACGAGGATGAATGGGTCCTTGTGCAAAAGAATGGACCTTTGTGCCGGAATGAGAACTTTTCCTTCATCAATGAGAACTCATGTGCATTTATGAGAACTTTTTCCGCTTCAATGAGAACTCATTTCGTATCAATGAGAACTTCTCCTACTTTAACGAGAACTCATGCCGCTTTATTGAGAAGTCCCTCTGCTTGAATGAGAATTTTTACAATAAAGCAGGAATTCCTCTTAGCGAAATCGCCTACCTTTAATGAAATAACCCCGATTCCCGCGACTTCTTCAATAATTGATGAGTTTTCCTATTCACGATTCTTTTCAGGAACAAGCCAATCAATAAATAGACAATTCCTGTAATCAAAAGAAATGTTACATCTGTGAAAACGCGTTGCCAGACGATACCGCCGACTGCTTCTCGCATTAAATCGATGGCATAGGTGAACGGGAGGCCTGGATTGATCCATTGGAAGAAGCGAGGCAATAATGCAACTGGATATGTCCCGCCCGAACCCGCGATTTGCAGGACGAGCATGATAATTGCGAGCGCTTTTCCGACGTCACCAAACAAAGAAACCAGCGTGTAGACGATCGTCATAAATACGCAACTGATGAAGAGGCCGAAAAGGATGAACCAAGCCGGATTTTCCGCATGTACCCCGAGTATCGTTAAGTCGCCAACTGTGACAATGATTGTTTGCAGAAGACCGATTGCAAGAAATGTGAAAAGCCGTCCCGCGTAAATCTGTCTACTGCTTACTCCCTCTACATTCTCAACGTCCGTTGCGAGCAAAGAGATCAGCAATAAGCATCCGACCCAAATGGAAAGCACCGTATAGAAAGGTGTCATTCCTGTCCCGTAGTTTTCGATTGGGAATAATTTGTTTTCATTTAACAAAATCGGTTCTTCGAAAAAACTACGTTCTGCTTGTGGATCATTTAGTAGCAGTTGAATGATTTCATTAATATCTGTCTCGCCTTGTATTGAACGAATTCTGTCAGCTAGGTTTCTCACTTTGTCCGCGATGTATGGGTATTCATTCAATGCTTTGCCTGTCAAATCCGCCCCCTCCGTAATGTGCTTTGAGGTGCTCGCAAGAATACGCTCCACTTCAGGGACGGTCGATTGAATGGATGTCAGCATTGACTTTGCTTGTTGCAATGTCTTTTTAGCGCGCGCTGTTTCAGCAAGGACAGTCGGTTCGATGGTGTTTTTATATTCATTCAGAAACTGGTCTAATCGGACTGTCGTATTTTTTGATAGCTGCTCTAAATCAGCTAACGTCTGTTTCAATTGTTGTTGTCGACCTTCCATTAGACCATTCAGTGAGCTGGCATTTGCTTGTGCCTCTTCTAGCAATGATTGCAATCCCGATGTCTCGTCAATCGCTTTCTTTAACCTTGCCTGCCGTTCAGCATTCGGTGGCTCCTCAGAGTTTGAAAGATCCTGCAACCATTGCAGATCGGTTTCCACCATACTGATCCTCTTTATTGTGTCTGTCATTTTGGCATCGAGTTGCCCTTTGACTCGGTCAACTTCGGTAAAATCCAGTTTGACATTATTGACTTTTCCTAAAAACTCATTCGTTTCCTTTGAAATTGCAGACGCCTTTTGCAAATCGCTTTTCACCTTTGGAGCGAACTCATTCAATCTGCTTTCTGCACTATCCAAGAAGGTCAATGCGCGGTTCACCGTTGTCAAACCATCAGTAATCGATTGTTTTGCAGTCGGAATTTTGCCCTGCGCTTCGTGGATCAAGTCTTGTGCCGACACCGCATCCCGTGTTGTACCTTTCAATAAATCATGGATATTCGGCAAGTCTTTTTCTATGTCAAATATATACTTCTCAAACTGTTTAATATCAGGCATATCCTGTTGCAGTTCAATGCCTAGCTGATTGAACAGATCAAAAATAACGCCATTCACTGTCGAGATGAATTGGCTGCTCACTTTTTCGACAATGACACTCGCCCCTTTTTCGGTGATCTTCGGAGCGATGGAATTAATTTTTTCATTCACATAATAATCGATCTCCGCTTTTTCAGGATGATCGGAAATGACGGAGCCGAGTTTTTCAGAGAAGTCTTCCGGGATAATTAAAACTGCAAAATAATCCCCGTAGTCGATATGCTCCATCGCCTGTTCTCGGGTAGTGAATTGCCAATCCATGTCGCGATTCTCTTTCAATGTCTCGACTAGCTCAGCGCCAACATCGATACGCTCGCCACGAACCTCGGCACCAACGTCTTCATTAACAACGGCAACAGGCAGTTGGCTCGTTTTACCGTACGGATCCCATGAAGCATAAATGTTAAGCCACGCATACAAAGATGGCAGGAAAATGAGCCCCCCGATTAAGACCGCCGCCACCCAGTTGCGGCCTATATTCTTTACATCTGTCATGAAAATGGACCAGCTTTTCAGCATGTTGCACCCCCGTCGTTTTGAATCAGTATACCCGTATCTTTTCAAGAGGAACCATTTCTAAGTGACAGAAGCTATTGAAGGATCAAAAGTGCTATGGTACACTGGATGGCAGGCTTTTGCCACGTGGTTCGCAAACCTCCCACGTAAAAAAAACTAAGGAGAAATGAATATGAAAGTAAAAACAATGGCAACGAGCGGGATTATCGCTGCGTTGTATGTTGCTGTGACGTTTTTGATTGCCCCGTTCGGGTTCACAAACATCCAGTTTCGCTTATCAGAGATGTTCAATCATCTTGTTGTGTTCAATAAAAAATATATTATCGGTGTCGTATTAGGTGTTTTCGTTGCCAATATGCTCTTTTCGGATCTTGGACCAATTGATCTCGTATTTGGAGTTGGGCATTCCTTACTCACTCTATCGATTACAATTCTTTCTGCGAAATGGATCAAAGGACTTTACCAACGAATGTTCTTTAATACCCTTATTTTTACGTTCACGATGTTCATCATCGCATGGGAATTGAACATCGTAATGGGATGGCCTTTCTTACTGACATGGTTCTTCCTCGCTGTTAGCGAATTCGTCGTCATGGCAATCGGGATTCCGGTAATGGTTGCGTTGAATAAAAGGCTTCAGTTTGAGAAGCTTATTTAATAAAAAACTGTTCCTGCCTTCTATTTGGAAGGTTGGAACAGTTTTTCATTTATACCTGAGCATGCATATATTGGGTCTTTAACATCCATGCATGATAGAAATACTCGCCTACTGTGATAATAGCTCCTGCAAGAACTGCTTCCCCGAACGAATTCACATACCCCAACACTTGAAGGCCTCCCCATACGATTAAGACCCCGAGAATTAAGTCACCAAACGTAGCAGCCCCATTTCCTATTTTAGAGAGGAGCATTATATCACCCATATAGGAAACAAGCAGTAAAACAACCCCTATGATGGTCGAATGTACGAATGATACGTCGTAAACTGCCGACAATACAATCCATAGCACTGGAAAAACCAATGTCGCTTTGATCATCAATGACAATGTATGGTTCACATGTGAATCTCCATTCATGTGATCCGTCATTTTCATCCTCCTACTTTTTGCTATGCTTTTCCGATAAATCTTTCATAAGCGTATTGATTCCCTATATAATGAAAACAATTCAAGGGAGGGTTTCAAATGTATATGACCATTCAAGAAACTGCGGAATTTTTAGGAATGCCAATCCAACAAGTTCAAAAATATGTATGGGAAGGTCGCATTCGCGCAGTTCATGACGGCGAACAATTTTTTATCAATCAAAGCCAGTTCGACAATTATTTTAACGAGCTTGAAACGCTTAAAAAACAGATTGAAGATTATTTGAATGAACCGATTCCACCTGATCGCGATATAAAAGACGAGGATTAAAAATTGGTGTCGAGGGTAAACTAAAACCAAGAAGGTTATATAGTCAAAAAGACACAATTTTTTCATTCAATCCATCATTGTTTTCCAATTTGGAAATTCAATTTATTTCGCCTTACGGACTATTACAAAGCCATTTAGACGGTTTATGAAAAAGTAAAACATTCCATTCGCATCAGTTATCGAACTATTACTCCTTTTGCATTCCCGCTGCACGGTTGGTATAGTGTATAGTCGTTTCAAAATTAATTATCCATAGGGGGAAACATGCGAAAAATATCAAATGTGTTTTATATAACCATAGGTCTCATCATATTGGCCGTTGGATATGGTGTTATTGCGGCGGACAGTTTTGAAGCCGTCACTACTTCCATAAAGTCATTCGTTTCGTCTTCATTCGGATGGTATTACATGCTTCTGCTTTCATTTCTTCTCTTGCTTAGCATCTTCGTCATTTTCAGTCCAGTCGGAAAAATACGGTTAGGTAAAGATGCGGATCGTCCGTCATTCTCTACAATCACATGGATTGCGATGCTCTTCTCTGCTGGAATGGGAATTGGGCTCGTTTTTTACGGAGCAGCCGAACCGCTATCCCACTACGCCATCAATCCAGCAACGGCTGAACCTAATACAGATGCAGCTTTCAAGGAAGCGATGCGTTATTCGTTCTTCCATTGGGGTTTTCATGTATGGGCGATGTACGGAATTGTCGCTTTGTCACTCGCGTATTTCCAGTTCCGCAAAGGAGAACCGGGGTTAATTTCAGCAACATTGAAGCCGATTTTCGGTAAAAAAATGGAGGGGCCATGGGGCGTCCTCATTGATGTGCTTGCCGTTTTTGCAACAGCTTTTGGCGTTGCCACTTCTCTCGGCTTCGGTGCTGTTCAAATTAACGCAGGTCTGAATTATCTTTTCGGCTTTACAATCGGCTTCACTTCACAGCTAATCATCATAGGTATAGTAACTGTCCTATTTATCATGTCTGCCTGGTCAGGGCTCAGCAAAGGGATTAAATATTTATCGAATACAAACTTGATACTTGCACTGGCACTTTTAGGCTTTGTGCTGATCTTAGGACCGACATTGCTCATTTTCGATATCTTCACCGATTCCCTTGGTGGATATTTTGCCAATATCGTATCAATGAGTTTCCGTACCGCTCCATTAAATGCTTCACATCGTGATTGGATGGATACCTGGACAATTTTCTATTGGGCTTGGTGGATCTCATGGGCACCATTCGTCAGCATGTTTATCGCACGTGTTTCAAAAGGCAGAACGATTCGGGAATTCATGGTCGTTGTCATGTTGGCTCCAACTTTACTGAGCGCAATCTGGTTTTCCGCATTCGGAACAACTGCAATTAATGCTCAAAAGGAAGGTCTGGCGGACTTGGCAAGTGCATCCACTGAATTGACGATCTTCGAGATGTTTAATACGATGCCTTTGTCATTCGTCATTTCAGTTTTCGCAGTTTTTCTGATCGCTTCGTTTTTTATAACGTCAGCTGACTCGGCGACCTTTGTATTGGGTATGCAGTCAACATATGGTTCATTAACACCGCCAAACAGTGTAAAAATCATTTGGGGTGTCATCCAATCAGCCATTGCGATCATTTTGTTGTCCGTCAATGGGCTGACTGCATTGCAAAACACAATCATCATCGCCGCCTTGCCATTCTCCTTCATCATATTGCTCATGATCATTTCCTTGATCAAAGCCCTGAAAGGTGAAGTACCGAAGAAAAAGAAAGTAAATGTTAGTGAAAGAAAATAATGGACGTTAAAAAACGGCAGGAGAACTTCTCTCCTGCCGTTTTTCATATCATTCAATTCGGTATCAAAACAGCTTCGTGTCGACGGATAATATGCATTAGATCCGCAATCATTGCGCTGCCTGTCGGATACATACCTGCCCCTGGACCTACCAACGTCAACGAGCCGAGATATTCGGTGTCAACAATGATTGCATTGTCGACGCCGTCAATGCTGAATAACGGATGATTTTCTCCAATCAGTACAGGACCAACAGTTCCTTGAAGCTTTCCTCTTTCATCCAACCAAATATCCGCCACATGACGATAGCGCAAATTTTCTTTTGATGCGTCGATGAGATCAATGGTCTGCAGATGATCAATTCCTACAACCGGCACACCCTCCCAGTCAGGCTGTTGACCGAAAGCGAGCGAACTCAGAATCATCAATTTGCGGAATGCATCCATCCCTGTCACATCATCCGACGGATCAGCCTCCGCGAAACCCTTTTGCTGTGCATCTGCTAGGGCCTGGCTAAACGATGAGCCTTCCTCTCTCATTTTAGTTAAAATGAAATTCGACGTGCCGTTCAGTATGCCTTGAATCCGTTTGACCCGATCACCCGCCAGAAGATTGGTTACGGTCCGGATGATTGGTACTCCCCCGGCTGTTGTCGCTTCAAATCCGACTTGCACACTGCGGAACTCTGCATGTTTCATTAACGCCGGGCCGTGTTTTGCAAACATCTTTTTATTCGCAGTAATGATGTGGCAGCTCTTCTCAATCGCTTCGGACAAATACGTATAGGCTGGTTCATCCCCGACAATCGCCTCGAACACAACATCGATTTCAGGATTATTCAATATGTCACGGAAATCATCCGTAATTTGCACGTCTTGGATCGACATACGTTTTTTCGTCTTATCTTTCACAAGGATGGATACGACCTCAACGGTGAAACCGGTGCTTTTTTTAATCTCTTCACGCTTCTCCTGCAGAATTCTATATACACCTTCACCAACCGTGCCAAATCCGAGGATTGCCGCTTTGATTGACGGCATTTCACCACCTCCTATTTCTAAAGCGGAGGGGAGCGCTCTGCTCCGACAAGCGCTGGAGGGCTTGAACGAAAGGCGCTTTTTGCCTTTTGTTTCAAGACCGAAGCGACTCGAGGAGCTGCTCCCCGTAGCTAGAAGTCGTCTAAAGTGAGGGGAGCGCTCTGCTCCCCGTAGCTAGAAGTTAATTTCCTTATTGAACAGTAACCGGGACAGCCTTTTCAATCGCCTGTTCAAGATCTGCAATGATGTCATCCGTTGATTCCAAACCTACGGATAAACGGATTAATTCCTCCGGCGTCCCCGTCTTTTTCAAGTCCTCGGCAGACAATTGCTGATGTGTTGTGGAAGCAGGGTGGATAATTAATGATTTTGCATCACCGACATTGGCCACATGAGACCATAGCGTGATATTGTCGATTACTTTGCGACCGGCTTCACGACCGCCTTTGATGCCAAAGACAATGATAGAACCGAAGCCGTTTTTCAAGTATTTCTTCGCATTTTCATAAGTCGGATGATCTTCAAGGCCTGTATACGTCACCCATTCAACAGACGGATGAGCCTGTAAGAATTCAGCGACTTTCACAGCATTTTCATTATGGCGTGTGACACGCAAATGAAGCGTTTCTAGCCCTTGAAGGAAGTTGAATGCACTGTCCGGATCTAGGCATGGCCCGAAGTCGCGCAATAATTGGACACGGAGCTTAGTTGCGAACGCAGCTGCCGCTGTGTCAATGCCGTAGCGCAGACCGTTGTACGTTGCATCCGGCTCGGTGAATCCCGGGAACTTGCCTTTCGTCCAGTCGAATTTGCCTGCGTCAACGACGACACCGCCGATTGTTGTTCCGTGTCCGCCAATCCATTTTGTTGCAGAATGAATGACGACGTCTGCACCGAATTCGATTGGATTCGATCCGTATGGGGATGCAAATGTGTTGTCGATGAGGAACGGGATTTCATTCTCATGCGCAATGTTAGCGACCGCTTCGATGTCAAGGACTTGGAGGCTTGGATTGCCAATTGTTTCGGCGAAAATCGCTTTTGTATTTTCCGTAATCGCAGCACGGAAATTCTCAGGGTCCTCCGCATCCACAAATTTCACATTGATGCCGTAGCGAGGAAGCGTGACGGCGAATAGATTATACGTACCACCGTATAAGTTGCCAGCGGCGACGATTTCATCCCCTGCCCCTGCAATATTCAAAATTGAAAATGCGATTGCAGCCATTCCGGAGGACAATGCCACTGCGGCAGTTCCGCCTTCTAATAGTGCAACTCTTTCTTCAAAGACAGCAACAGTCGGATTCGTGATTCTAGTATAGATATTGCCTGCTTCTTGCAAGCCGAATAAGTTTTGGGCATGTTCAGTGTCGCGGAAGACGAATGCGGTTGTACGGTGGATCGGCACAGCACGAGAACCTGTAATTGGATCCGGCTTTTGGCCTCCGTGTAAAAGAAGAGTTTCGGGTTGAAGTTGTTTGTTTGTCATTGTCATTACCTCCAGTGGTTTTTTTAAGATGAAAATGGTGCATCGCGGAGGCGTTGGGGGTTTTGGGAATAAAAAAATAACCCCTTTCGCTAAGAGAAGGGTTACGCTTTCGCTTATTCCTCCTCTTATCTTTCAGACCGTTTGCACGAATCTGTAGGAAGTAGCACCTTTGCAAGTTCATCACTTGCCGGTTGCCGGGCATCGCAGGGCCTAGTCCCTCCGCCGCTCTTGATAAGAGTTTGGGTATTCAGTTTTTCATCTTGTTGAACAGTATAGGAGAGTATTTTTCAAAAGTCAAGGGGTGAATTTACTTTTTTCTGAAACTTGCGCTTTGTCTTCGATGTTATAATAGTTTTATTACACGGGGAGCTGGATTGAATTCGCAGGTGGATGGTTTGGACTCGGATGTAGCTACTATGAGCGCGGATGGCCATTTTATGAGCACGAACAGCTGCTTTATGAGCGCGAACAGCTGCTTTATGAGCGCGAACCGACACTCTATGAGCGCGAAGGCCATTCTATGAGCGCGGAACGACACTTTATGAGCGCGAAGGCCATTCTCTCGGGAGTTATCATGAAATTCATTAGTATCGGGGGATTCTTATGACTATATGGATTGTAGGTAGTATTGTCTTCGGATATATAATCGGCTGTTTGCATGGCTCGACAATTGCCAGGTGGATTTCCGGGGTTAATTTGAAAGAGACGGGCGTTAAGAATGCCGGGGCGTCGAATGCGATGATTGTTCTTGGGAAACGGTATGGCGCGCTTGTTGCATTGATTGATATCGGAAAAGGGGTTTTTGCGGTAATCGCGGTTAGGTTGCTTGCTGGCCATTTCGGACTGCCCGCGGACAAAACCACTTTGCTATTATTTATCGTCGGGACTGCCGTTGTATTCGGTCATAACTTCCCGTTCCATATGAAGTTCAACGGCGGAAAAGGTACTGCGACAGTCATCGGTGTTTTATTTGCAATGGATTGGCGGTTTGGGCTCGCAGGGTTCATCCTTTTCATTCTAGTAGCGCTTATGACGGATATTCTTGTTTTTGGTGTCATTATGCTTTATATCGCTCTTTTAGCAATGGCTATTTTGCTAGGCAACCTGTGGTCGATCCTTGTTGCCGCCTTGCTATTTCTGATGGCCATCTGGAAGCACAATGAAAATTTCAAACGCATCCGCGAAGGAACCGAGCCGCGAATTCGTTCGTCATTCAAAAAAAAGTAGAAGAAAGGGCGATGTACAGGAATCTCTCCTTGTACATCGCCCTTCGTAAACTTTATTCATTCTCCCCAAAAACTTTTTTCAGCACTGCCACGATGAAATCGAAATCCTCATCCGTACAAGACAATGGCGGGCTCAACGCTAAAATGTTGTTGAAGCCAGCTACTGTATCTCCATTCCGTCCGACAATGAGGCCGTTTGCTTTGCAGTCCCCGATGATTTTTGCCATGCGGGCGTTTGTTGCGGGCTCTTTCGTTTCTTTATCCTCCACGAGTTCGATGCCCATGAGGAAGCCAAGACCGCGGATGTCCCCGACATATGGATGGTCCTTGAGCACCTCCAATTCTTTCAACAGGCGATCCCCTAATTCTGCAGAGCGGTCGACAAGATGCTCGCGCTCCAGGATTTCAATGTTTTTCAGTGCGAGCGCACATGCTGCCGGGTTGCCGCCGAATGTGTTCACATGGCGGAAATGGCTATTATCCTCCCCTGTATCAAATTTGTCGTAGATTTCTTTACGAATGGCTGTGATGGATAGAGGCAAGTATGCGCTCGTCAAGCCTTTCGCCATCGTGATAATATCGGGTTTGCAATTGAAGTGCTGATGACCGAACATTTTGCCTGTACGTCCGAATCCGCAAATGACTTCGTCGATAATAAGCAGGACACCATGACGTTTACAGATCTCTTGGACTTTTTCAACATAGATTGGATGTGGGATCAGGATTCCGCCGCCTGTAATGAGCGGTTCCATGATGATCCCTGCAATCGTCTCTTTTTGTTCCCAGATGATTTTCTCTTCAAATTCCTGAGCCCGTTGAATGTTGTATTCTTCAACCGATTGCCCCGCTGGTCGGCGATAGTTGTCGGGTGGTGCAATATGCAGGAAACCTGGCGCCAATGGTTCATATTTATATTTACGCAGCGCTTGACCTGTTGCCGCAAGTGCCCCCATTGAACTGCCGTGGTACGCACGGTAGCGGGATATGAATTTATAACGGGATGGCTCGCCATTTTGCTGATGATATTGACGTGCCAATTTGAATGCGACTTCATTTGCATCAGACCCGGAGTTGGAATAAAAGATTTTATAATCCGCACCAAGCAGTTCATTGATCTTCTCGGCTAGCTCGATTGCAGGACCATGACTCTGCGTCATTGGAACATAAGCAAGTTTCTTCATTTGCTCATATGCAGCTTGTGCCATCTCTTCTCTACCGTAACCTACATTTACCGCCCATAGACCGGCCATCCCGTCTAAATAACGGTCTCCTTTATGGTCCGTAATCCATGCACCCTCCCCCTTTTCAATAACCATTGGGGGGTTCTTTTCGTTATAGGCTGAAATATGATGCCAAATATTCTCCCGGTCCTTTTCCACCAACGACTTTGTTTGTTCATGTACCGTAGTCATTTTCGTCAGCCTCCCTTTCCTTAATACGAATGACGCGCAGTCAACATTTTCTTGCGTGTATAAAATTCGACGCCATCACGGCCGTTCGCATGAAGATCGCCATAAAATGATTTTTTATAACCCGAGAATGGGAAGAATGCCATTGGCGCAGGAACCCCTAAATTGACACCGAGCATGCCAGCATCAATTTCTTCACGGAATTGACGGATCACCTTCGCACTATCTGTAAATAAACAAGCACCGTTCGCGAACTCCGACTTATTCGCATAGGCAATCGCTTCTTCCAACGTATTGACACGGACAACGGAGAGAACCGGTGCAAAGATTTCATCTTTCCAGATCTTCATTTCCTGTGTGACATTGTCAAATATTGTCGGTCCGACAAAATAACCGCCTGCTGAAGAAGATTGGTCCTTCCTGCCGTCGCGAAGCAATTTTGCACCCTCTTCGACACCTGACTCGATATACGACAGCGTACGATCCAAGTGCGAATCACGAATAACCGGTCCTAAGAATATGCCTTCTTCCAATCCATTTCCGATTGTTAATTTATCGGATTCTCCCACTAGGCGATCGACGAGCTGATCCGCAATCTCACCGACTGCAACGACTACGGAACAAGCCATACAACGTTCGCCCGCAGAACCGAATGCCGCATTGATAATATCTTTGACAGCCAAATCCATATTCGCATCCGGCATGACAATTGTATGGTTTTTCGCACCTGCAAGCGCCTGCACTCGTTTTCCGTTCGCAGTGCCTGTTTTGTATACATATTCCGCAACCGGTTGGGAGCCGACGAATGAAACTGCTGGAATATCCGGGTGGCTCAAAATGCCATTAACGACATCATGTGCTCCGTGGACGATATTGAAGACACCGTCCGGAAGCCCTGCTTCTTTCAGTAGTTCCGCAAGACGATTCGCAAGCAGAGGCGTACGTTCAGATGGTTTCAGGATGAATGTATTGCCAGTCGCAATTGCCATCGGGAACATCCAGCAAGGGACCATCATCGGGAAATTGAAAGGTGTAATTCCGCCGATGACGCCGATCGGATAACGATACGCACCCGATTCAATATTCGTTGCGATATCCGGCAGCTGATACCCCATCATCAGTGTTGGAGCACCTGCTGCAAACTCGACACATTCAATGCCTCGCAGCACTTCACCGTATGCTTCATTATAATTTTTTCCGTTTTCGCGCGTGATAAGCTTCGCAAGCTCATCCCAATGCTTCACTAGCAATTGTTGATAGTTGAATAGAACGCGAGCCCTTTGCGGAACCGGTGTCTTTTTCCACTTCACGAAAGCTTCCTTCGCCGCCTTAACAGCCTCATCTAAATCCTCAGCTGTGGAAATCGGTACTTCCGCCAAAATCTCTCCTGTCGCAGGATTTGGCACTTCCTCATATTTATCCGTCCTTGACTTTACCCATTGTCCATTCACAAAATTTGAAAGCGTTTTCTTTTCTGTCGCTACTGTTTGCATACAAACTCCTCCTACTATAGTCTAGTTGCTACAACTTTCGGTTATCTGTTACACTACACCTTATACTTTACAAACAATTCGAACACTTATCATTTAACATTTTGTCAAATGATCACTATTCTTTTTTTACCTTATGGAGGAGATACGATTGGGAGAAATGCAAATATCAGTTTCGGATATTTTAAAGCGTCCTTTATTCCAAAACGCTAAAGTAATTGCAGGCAAGGACGGAATCGGACGGCAAGTAAAATGGGCGCATGTTTTGGAAGTGAAAGAATTTGAATCGCTCATCAACGGCGGGGAATTAATTTTAACGACTGGTGTTGGCTTGCAACTCGACTTGCCGACCCAATTAAAATATGTAAAACGATTGATCGAAAAAGATGTTGCTGGTATCTGTATCGAGCTTGGACCGTACTTCAGCGCAATCCCGGAGAAAATCATTCAACTGGCGAATGAATATAATTTCCCCCTCATTATTTTTGAGAAAACCGTGAAATACGTAGACATTACACAGGACTTACATACGATGATCATTAATCAACATCATCAAAAGCTTGCACAACTTGATTCTTTATCACGAAAGTTTATCGACCTGTCACTTGCACCGAATGGAATTCTAAAAATCCTGCAAGAGCTTCACCTCTTTTTTAAACAAGGCATTTTGTTCATCGGTGACCATGAAAAGTCATACTATTACCCTTCTGAAATGAAAGAAGTCGAATCTGCGCTCCAGCAAAGTACAACTCTTTTTGTGTCACCCAGCAAAGAAGAGCAAGTCGTTTCCATAGAGGGGAGATCATTCGCTTGCATGCCGGTCCGTGGATTAGGTCAGCTTCTAGGTTTTGTTTGCATTGAAACCACTTCAGCGCAAACGGACGATATGACTTTTTTGATATTAGATCGTGCTGCACTCGCGATTGCTCAAGTTTTGCTTCGTAGCCGAACGATTGCTGAACGCAAGCAAAAAAGTGAAGGTGAATTTGTGCGAAATTTATTAAATGGGAGAGATGTAGAACAAGACGAACTCCAATCATATCTTCCGACACCTAGCAGCAATATGCATTACCGGATTTTCAATATAGATGTAGATGATCTTGCATTAGATACGGCAGAAGAGGATTGGGAGGAAATTCATATACAGCGTTCCATGACGATTCGTTCGTTATTTAACCGGCATGGTTTTTTTCCAGCCATCTCAAGTGTGAAAAATGAAATTGTTATTGTCGCTTCCTTCTTATCGGCTTCGGAGCATAAGAAAGAGACGGATCGGTTCCTACAAATCCTCCACCAAATTGAAAGATTTACACACTCGGACTATTTGCTAGGAAGCAAATGTCAGTTTGGAATCAGCTCTGTCTATCATGATGTAAAAGATATTAAGAAAGGTTATGAGGAATCAAGAAAAGTCTTGATGTTACATAAACCAGGACTTGTCACAACATATTTCTATGAAAAATTGGGTGTCTACCGACTGCTTTCCGAATTGATTGCATCAAATCAGTTACAATCATTTGTCGAAGATCACATTTCCCCCGTCATTGTCTACGACCAAGAAAATGACAGCGAGTTATATGAGACATTACGCGCTTACTTGGAATGCAGCGGCTCGAAAAAAGAAACTGCTGAGCGGCTATTCATCGTACGTCAAACACTGTATCATCGACTCGAAAAGATAGGAGCTCTGTTAGGGAAAGATTTTATGGACCCAACAAAACGTTTGGCGATCGAAATAGCAATCCATGCTTATCAGTTTATGGAAAGTAGACAATCTATATAAGCTTGTCTCGTATATTGCGAGACTTGCTTATTTAACGATTCGTGAAATCCAAAGATACATATGCTTACAGTTTGTCCAAGACCCTTCCTACATCTTTTGTGTAAAGTTAGTTAAAGAAATCAGAAAAGTCATTTTCAATTTGTAATCGCTTACAAATTAAGGTGAGTTGAACATTCTATAATGAAAGAGGGGATTACCAGATGTCAGCAGAAAAAGATCAGCAATTGAATCCAGATTTAAAAATACGTCATATTAGTATGATTTCGATTGCCGGTGTCATCGGTGCAGGCTTATTCGTAGGGAGTGGGGCTGTTATTAATGCAACAGGGCCCGGAGCCATTTTGTCCTATGCGTTTGCAGGCTTTTTAGTCGTTTTGGTCATGCGGATGTTGGGTGAAATGGCTGCTGCCAAACCTACGAGCGGTTCATTTTCTACATATGCAAGTGAAGCCATCGGGCCTTGGGCAGGCTTTACGATTGGTTGGTTATATTGGTTTTTCTGGGTAGTCGTTATCGCAATCGAGGCAATTGCGGGTGCAGCGATTATTCAATATTGGATACCAGGTATGCCTGTCTGGTTGATGAGTTTGATTCTTACCTTGTTATTAACGATGACGAATTTATTTTCAGTAAAATCATTTGGGGAATTTGAATATTGGTTTTCATTGATTAAAGTCGTCAGTATCGCATTATTCCTCATCCTAGGTCTCTCCGTTATCTTCGGCTGGTTTCCGAGTGTCGAAACGCCGGGAACAGCTAATCTACTAGGTGAAGGCGGCTTCATGCCTTCCGGTTTCGGTGCTGTCCTGTTAGGAATTACAGTCGTGATCTTCTCGTTCATGGGTACTGAAATCGTCGCCATCGCTGCAGGTGAATCCGACCATCCGACAAAAGCAGTGCGTATTGCGACAAATAGTGTCATCTGGCGTATTCTTGTTTTCTATATCGGATCTATCGCAATTGTCGTTACGTTATTGCCTTGGAACTCAGCCAATATTCTTGTCAGCCCATTTGTCGCTGTACTCGACTATATCGGCATTCCGGCAGCTGCTCAGATCATGAACTTTGTCGTGCTCACCGCCGTGTTGTCTTGTCTGAATTCCGCACTTTACGCAAATTCCAGAATGCTGTTCGGAATGGCGAAAAAAGGCGATGCACCGAAAGCATTTCTAAAGCTAAGCAAAAAAGGCGTACCTGTACGAGCAATTTTGTTCAGTACCGTATTCTCTTATATAGCTGTCATATTCAGCTACACATCTCCTGACAAGATCTTTTTATTTTTAATCAACTCTTCAGGTGCAGTCGCATTGCTTGTTTATCTCGTTATCGCTTTTTCACAATTGCGCATGCGCCGCAAAATAGAACGCGAGAACCCGGATGCATTGCAAATCAAAATGTGGCTCTATCCGTATTTGACGTATTTCTCAATTCTCTGCATCGTCGGCATTTACGTCGCCATGCTCATCATCGATTCACTGCGAGTACAGGCTTTGCTCACGTTGTTGGTCGCCGGGGTGACGGTTGCTTCCTATTTCATATTTGCAAGGAAGAAGGACACTGCGAAGAACGTGAAGAAAGGGATTATCCAAGCAACGTCAAGGACACTGCATAAATAAGAAAAAGCGATGTAAAGGGACTGCCCTATTACATCGCTTTTTTATTTCTTACAATCCATCCAAATCATTATTCAACTGGACCATCCCATGCCAACATGCCACCTGTCATGTTAACGACTTTATATCCATGGCCTTCCAACAGTTTTGCCGCCATACTGCTTCGGCCGCCTGACCGGCAAACTATTGTATACTCAGTTGCCTTGTCTAATTCATTCATTCGGAATTCCAGTAATCCGAGTGGAATGTTTAACGCACCAGGTATTTTCCCATCAGCAACTTCGTCCACTTCACGTACGTCGATAAGATGCATTAGTTCCTTGTTTGCCAGTTTTGCTTCGATTTCTTTCGCTGTTACTTCAATCATGTCAATTCCTCCATATTCATCCATTCCAATTACCCGCCGGGGTATAATAAACAATAAAAGAAAAGAGTCCATGCTCAGCGACTCTTCACTAAAAGATTCACAGCTTCCTTTACAATTTCTTCTTGAGACATCGGATTGCTTTCATCAACATTTTGCATGCAAGAAATGATATTCGAGCTGACAATGACACCTATCGTACGGTCAATCGCTGAACGGGACGCTGATAATTGAGTGACAACATCTTTACAGTCCTTGCCTTCTTCAATCATTCGCAAGATTCCTTTAATCTGTCCTTCAATCCTTTTTAATCGATTCACAACTTTATCATCGTATTGCATTGCAATCCGCTCCTTTCTTCGTGATTCCCACAATCATTTTATACCCCTCTAGGTATTTTGTCAAGGATTGCTCATTCCAGAACGTTAAACCGGGCCAGCAACTTTCTTTTAGTCATTGGACTTCCCCAAAATTCATGTCACCACCTATAGAAGCCCGGTTTCTGCGAAGTTCGACAAATTATGGTATACTAGTAATAGACAACTTGACCAAGATCGTTTTCAACTAGTTGTTTTCCATCATGACTTTATTCAGCTTAGGACAGCCCTAAGCGTTTTTTCTTATTTGTTTATGGTGAGAATGCACAATAGGAGGGATTCGATTGGCTTTTCCACGTAGGGATAAACCTGTTTCAGATTTTGTCGCCGCCCGTCATATTGACGAGGAGATCTCATTCACCCGTAATGATTATGAAGTGAATGGGACAATTCATAAGATACTCGAAAACTCCGTCATCGTGAAGATTTCCGATAACGATGCAGAACGGATTGGAGTCGCATCCAATCTCACCGTCGTTGCGCATAAGAACTATTCTGTAGATTAATTTATATGAAAAGGGCATCTCCGCAAAGGAGTGCCCTTTTTCAATTATATTATGAAATATACTAGAACAGACAGGCAAACAGATGTGATGGTCACGGCAATCAACGGTTTCATCGCGCGATTTCGTAAATCCTTCAAGCTGACGTTCAATCCGAGACCGACCATGGCGGCGGTCAATAGCCATGTTGTTATTGTACTGATCCCCGACATCACCCCATCCGATACCGGAATCGAATGACCCAATACATAGCTTCCAAATACGCTTAGTAAAATGAAGCCGACGAGGAACCACGGGAATTCGATTTTATTCTGCTCCCCTTCTTCTCCTTTGCTTTTCCGCTTCATGATGTAAATGAAGATAAAACATAATGGTACTAATAAAAATACCCTGCCGAGCTTCGCAAGCAGAGCGATGGCGAGCGCATCTTCTCCAGCAGGTGCTGCGGCAATCGCCACATGCGCCAATTCGTGAAGGCTCATACCCGACCAAATGCCGTACTCGGTCGGAAGCAACGGCACAATCGGTCGCAACACCGTATAACCGATTGCAAAGACGGTACCGAGCAGCGCAATGATGCCGACACCGATTGCCGTGTCTTCATCTTTCGCCTTAATGATGGGAGCAACTGCCGCAATAGCCGCGGCTCCACATACTCCCGTTCCAACACCGAGCAGTAGTGAAATATCTTTATCCGCCTTCAACCACTTTGCAAGAAGGACCATAACCCCGATGGCGAATGCAATGACTAGTACATCACGTGCCAACAGACCGAGTCCATCCCGGAAAACGACATCAATATTCAGCTTCAAGCCGTAAAGGATGATAGCCAGTCGGAGCAGTTTTTTCGAGGAAAACGTAATTCCTCTGCGAAGCGCTTCGGGATAGCCGAAAATTTGCCGGTAGGCAACGGCAATGATAATTGCGCTTGCCAGCTGTCCGATATGGTCGAAACCGGGCACTTTTGCTAATAAAAATCCTAATAGGGCAATAAAAAATGTGAAAGCGATCCCAGCAACCCACATGACATTTGCGCTTTGCTTTTCATTCATATGTTGTAGCACCTCCTTCTGTAAGAGTAGTATGTGTTACTTCATAAGTAAAATAATTTATAATAATGATGATGATAAGTAAAGTGTTATGATTGAACCTAAGAGGTGACGGATGATGGATCAACAACTTCAAATTTTTGTGACAGTGGCAGAGAAAAAAAGCTTTTCACGTGCTGCTGAGGAGCATCATATGACCCAACCTGCTGTCAGCCAATACATTCGACAATTTGAGGATGAGATTGGAGTAAGGTTACTTGAGCGTACGAATAAATACGTACGGCTGAACAAAGCCGGGGAAATCGTCTTCCATCATGCAAAAGAAATTCTTGCGTTGTATACGAAAATGCAAAACCTTGTCGATGATCTCGCGAACAAAGCGAGCGGCCCGTTATCGATCGGCGCAAGCTATACATTTGGAGAATACGTGCTGCCACGCATTATCGCCAATTTAAAGCAGATTTATCCCGATATTCAGCCAACCGTTACAATCGGTAATACGGCAACAATCGCCGATCTTGTCGCAAGCCATCAGCTTGATATTGGCATCGTAGAAGGCAAATTCAATGCAGCCAAGCTCATCGTAGAAGATTTTGCGGAAGACACTATGGTGATCGTCAGTACAGCCAACCATCCGCTTGCGAGACATAAGAAACCGCTCGAAATGGCAGATTTGGAACATGAGACATGGATTGTCCGCGAGCATGGCTCCGGCACGCGCGAAGCGATGGATAATTTGTTCGAGCAGCATGGGATCTTACCGACCAGGCTTATGGATTTCAGTAGCACGCAGCCAATTAAAGAATCGGTCGAAGCAGGGCTCGGCATTAGCTTGCTATCCCATTGGTCAATCCAAAAAGAATTGAAAAATGGGGACTTACGGATATTGGATGTCGCAGGTCTTCCATACCGGCGAAAATTTTCCACTTTGACAAATACACCGTTTCAATCGAAAGCTCTTGAGGTTTTCATCGATATTCTGCGGACAAATAAATTATTGACGACGTTGAAATAGAAGGAATTCCACTCCCGCCTATCGAAGTGAAAAGGAGGAGAGGAGCTGCATGCAGTGAGAAACATTATATTGACGGCAAGCATCCTAATGGGTGCTATCTATATATTTTTCATTCCCCAAGATCCGGTCGGCTTTAAGATCTTCATGAAACTCGTTCCGATGGCGCTCATTATTACATTCGCCGCCATAACACTCCCATTCGTGTCACGGGAATATAAAAGAATTGTCATTGCCGGATTAACGGTCTGCATGGTTGCGGATGGAGTCATCTATTGGTTCATGGCTGGTCTTATCACTTTTTTCATAGGGCATATTTTCTATATTTATGCGTTCAAACGGGAGAGCCGGGGGCAGATTCCGAAATGGGCAGCGATCTTGCTTTTGTTGTATGGTGCGTTTATGGCGGTTTGGATTGCCGGTTCCCAATTCGCTAATGGCGAGTCTATTCTTGGGGTCGCGATCATTGCTTATATCGCAATCATTTTAACGATGGGCTGGATGGCCATCCGTACACAGCTGAAACTTGCGATTATCGGTGCATTACTCTTCATATTTTCCGACTCGGTTTTGGCAATTGACCGATTCGTCGTCGATATCCCCTACAGGGATGCATTTGTCATGGTGACATATTATGCGGCACAAGTGTTCATCGCGGCAAGCATCGGAAGTCGGGTCAATAAGTATTCCGTGAATCGAAACAATCTGATAAGATGAATAAAACAATTGTTTTTACTACAGGAGGTTTTTGGAATGAAAGAAAAACTAATCGAACGTTTAACACGCTATGCAAAAATCGATACACAATCAGATGCGAATAGCACGTCCACCCCATCGACACCAGGTCAATGGGATCTCTTGCATCTACTTGAAAAAGAGCTTGCTGAAATCGGCATGGAAGAAATCACTTTAGACGAAAACGGTTATTTATTCGCCTCCCTTCCGTCAAATACGGACAAAGATTTGCCAGTTATCGGTTTTCTCGCGCACGTCGACACAGCAACCGACTACACAGGCAAAAACGTTAACCCTCAGCGAGTCGACAATTATGACGGCAATGATATCCAATTGAACGCCTCTACAGTCATGTCTGTCGAAACATTCCCTGAGCTGAAAAATTATGTCGGGCATACATTGATCACAACGGACGGTACGACGTTATTAGGTGCTGACAATAAAGCAGGAATCGCTGAAATTATGACGGCGATGGAGTTTTTGATTCAGAATCCGGACATTAAACACGGCAAACTGCGTATCGCTTTCACGCCTGACGAAGAAATCGGAAGAGGACCGCATAAATTCGATGTAGAAGCATTCGGTGCAAAATATGCGTATACAATGGATGGCGGGCCACTTGGCGAGTTGCAATATGAGAGCTTCAATGCGGCTGGAGCGAAAGTGACGTTCCACGGAACGAATGTGCATCCTGGATCCGCAAAGGACAAAATGGTGAACTCGATTTTGATTGCGAACCAATTCCAATCGGCGATGCCTGCGAATGAAATTCCACAAGTGACAGACGGGTATGATGGATTCGTCCACTTGATGGATGTCAGTGGCTCTGTCGAGAAAACCGAGTTACATTACATTATCCGTTATTTTGATCGTGAAACGTTCGAAGCACGAAAGCAATTGTTTGTCGACACAGTGGAACAATTGAAAAAAGAGCATGGCGAACATGCCGTCGATCTTGAACTGAATGATCAATACTTCAATATGGGCGAGAAAATCGAGCCCGTCATGGAAATCGTCGATATCATTTCGGACGCCTTCAAAGTTCTTGAGATCAAGCCGGATATCGTCCCTGTCCGCGGCGGTACGGACGGATCCCAGCTTTCGTATATGGGTATGCCGACACCGAATATTTTCACTGGCGGGGAAAACTACCACGGAAAATACGAATACATTTCAGTCGATAATATGGAAAAAGCGACAAATGTCATCGTCGAAGCTGTAAAGCTTTTCGAAGAACGAGCATAAGGGGGTGTCACTGTGAAAGCGATTTGGATCGGTATTCTGTCATCTCTGTTTTTCGCAGTGACATTCGTTTTGAATCGGTCAATGGAAATTTCGGGAGGCAGCTGGCTTTGGAGCGCCTCCCTTCGTTATTTCTTTATGGCCCCTTTTTTGATTGCCATCGTTGCTTATCGGAAAGGACTTCGGGACACAGGTAAAGCGATGACCACGAAGCCCCTTCCCTTTTTTGGCTGGAGCGTCGTGGCATTCGTGCTTTTCTATGCACCCTTGACTTTTTCTGCTGCGTATAGTCCCGGATGGCTTCTTGCAGGAACTTGGCAATTGACGATTGTGGCAGGGGTTCTGTTGGCACCATTATTCGTGATCGTTGTGAAGACTGATCAAGGAGAAAAAAGGATTCGTCAGAGGATCCCCTTAATATCGCTCTTTATAACGTTGATCATTTTCGCAGGGGTTGTTTTAATTCAAATTCCGAATGCGAACAGTGTCGATACACGCACTTTATTGCTTGGCATCCTTCCTGTTATCGTTGCCGCTTTCGCCTATCCTTTAGGCAATCGTAAAATGATGGATTTATTGCAAGGAAGGCTTGATACGTTTCAACGAGTGTTGGCGATGACGTTAATGACGATTCCGGTTTGGATCGGATTTGCGGTCTACGCCATGTTCACTGTCGGGCCTCCGTCGATGAATCAAGTGATCCAATCATTAATTGTCGCCGTCAGCTCAGGCGTCATTGCGACTACGCTCTTTTTCATGGCGACCGACCTTGTCCAACATGACCAAGGGAAGCTTGCTGCAGTTGAAGCGACACAGTCGACAGAGCTCATTTTCGCGATGATTGGTGAAATGATCATTTTACATATCGCACTGCCTGGCGCTCTTTCTTTGATTGGCATATTTGTGATCATTATCGGCATGGGATTGCATAGCTATCAGACTGCGGTTGCTAAAAGGAAAGCACCGATCACGTAGAGGTAGCACAAACTTAGTTGGATACCCGTAACGCCACAATAGTTCATTAGTCCCTTTTCGGTGATATATTTCCGGATTCGATTGATATATTTCCGAATTCAATCGATAAACTCTCCGATTCAATCGATATCCGGTGGGTTTTACATAATCACACAAAAACGCTTAAATTACTGAGCGTTTTTTGTGTCTGTGGAAGAAAATCGAAACAATCAACAAACTGACTAGTGAAGAATCGATCACCCGCACAACAATGCTTCCGTATAAGTCAATCGGGATTGGATTAGTGAAAGACCATGCCCCAAACAAAAAGATTGCTAATAAAGCGATTGATCCCCAATACATCAATTTTTGTACCTGTTCCGTACCCCTACCCTTATTATATTTTGCCGCCCGATAGGACATATATAGACCAATGGCACATATGCCGACGAATGTGCTGCCATGTTGAAGAAATTTGTAAACAGGGATATCCCTATCAAACAGTTGAAATGTATGATTAAGCACCGCTAATTTACTCACCATAAAACCATTGATGTGTGTAAACGAATCCCAGACTACATGAGTCAGCATGCCAAAAAGTGCTGAGTAGAGAAAGACAACTGCCTTCAATGCCGTAGGTGAATCCGGCTTTTTGGAATAAGTATCCTGCAGGAAAAACGGCAAATGATTGAATAGAGGTCTATGTATAAATGCTTGATAAACTAAGTAAACAACCGCGACAACGGGTAGATTAAAAACTATGAAGCCTAGAAATGTATGACCAATTTCTCCAGACGGTGTGCCTCTTAGAAAGTACTCAAAGTCAGGCGACATACTTCCTAACACCATTGCTAAGAAATTTACATACTTGCTGTTTCTCGAAAAGGGCAATACTGCTGCCGGATGAGCGAATGTTAAGGGCATCTATTCAACTCCTAAAGCTGATTGTCAGTTCATAACAGCATATCATTTAAAATAAAAAGAGACACCAATTCTATTTGAATTGTGTGTCCCAAAAAAGAGTATTACTTACATATCCTCTTCACTTATCGATGTTTCATTCATACACCCCAATAACTTCAACGGCTTCCTCCGTCAACGAAGTGTCGACAGCTTTATCGAAATCGATGTCGCCAAGAATTGCTCCGTTTGCTTTATACGTGTCGTATTGCTTTTTAATATCATCGACGAACATCTTTCCATTCGGATCAAGACCCGTAACAAATACTCTCTCCCATAGATCGTGATCTTTCAATGCCGTATGTTGAACCATAATATCGACGATTTCATCCTTGCCGATGTCTTTAAAGAAGGCATCGTTGTAATCCCGTACGCCTTTCAAATAAGCGGCCATGAAACGCAAGGAGACTTCATCATTTTCCATGAATTTCGGAGAAGCGAGCACCATGGCGATTTGAGATTCAGGTGCATAATCGGTCGCATCGCCGAATCGGACGTGGAATCCATTTGCAACGCCTTGAGCAATTAGCGGTTCGATACTAAGAGCTGCGTCAATCGTACCTGCGTCAATGGCGCCAAGCATTGAGCCGAAATCCGCGATATGGACGTATTCGACATCTTCCTCAGTCAAGCCTGCATGTTTCAGCATTTCCTCGTAAATGTAGCCATCAATCGAGTTTCTGGAAGACACAGCAATCTTCTTGCCACGGAAGTCAGGATAATCTTTAATTTCATCTACCATATGGTTGCCGATGACAAAAGTGAAATACGATTTACCTGGCATATTATGCCCTTTATCTGCAATAATCCGAACGTCGATGCCTTGTGCAATTGCGTTGAAGAATGATGCAGTCGAGACGCCCCCTGCAATATCCACTTCCCCAGCGGCAAGTGCCGGTAGCATATCATCACTATTGGCGAAATCCGCGAAGTCGACTTCGATATTATACTCCTCGAAATAGCCCCTTTCCTTAGCGATATAGAACCCGGCGCCAGAAGCCGCACCATCCTCAGCAATCAATATCTTCACCCGGTCTTCTAGCGGTGCCAAATCACCGGATGGCGGTTCAACAACTGTATCCCCGGGAGCCGGCTCTACTTTTTCCACCGGTTTTGTTTCCTTTTTGGCGCAAGCCCCTGCTAGTAAAAGAACTGACGCCAACAACATTAGCCATCCATACAGGAACTTTCTTTTCACCATTTCTCCCCTTCTCATTCATTTTCCTTCCGTGAACGTTGCACTTCGTCCTGCAAGTGTTTCCAGATTTCAATAAACTGCCCTGCCATCACGGGATCCTTCCGAATATCCTCAATCGTTCTCGGACGCGGCATATCGATTCGAATTTCGTGGATAAATTTCCCGGGCTGCGCACTCATAAGTAAAATGCGGTCGCCCAATAGAAGCGCTTCATCGATACTATGCGTTATGAAGATGACCGTCTTTTTCGTTTCCGACCAAATTGAAAGAAGCTCTTCCTGTAAAATGAATTTATTTTGTTCATCAAGCGCTGCAAAAGGTTCATCCATCAACAGGATTTCCGGATCGTTCGCAAATGCCCGGGCTATGCTGACACGCTGTTTCATCCCACCGGACAATTCTTTTGGATAAAGACTTTGAAAGCGGTCTAACCCTGTTTTCTTCAAATAATAGTCCGTCCGCTCTCGTATAATATTTTTCGGCATTTTACGCATCTTCAATCCAAATGCGACATTTTCCTTCACCGTCAGCCAGGGGATGATCCCCCTTTCTTGGAAAACCATCGATTGGACCGGCCGCCCCTCTTGCACGGAACGGATTTCGAAATCACCGACGCTCGGTTGTTCAAGTCCCGCTAAAATTCGCAGCAGCGTTGTTTTTCCACATCCACTCGGTCCTACGATACAGACGAACTCTCCCTCTCCAATCGAGAGGGAGATGTCGTCAAGTGCGGTCACACTAGCTGTTTTTTTGAAAAATGCCTTCGTTAAATTCCTAATTTCGATTTTCGATTTTCTTTCCATCGAATCACCTCCAAGGTAACAACTTTTTCTGGAAACTGCGAAGCAACACGGAGAAAAGATAGCCGAAAAAAGAAATTAGGATGAGTCCGACATACATATCCTTTAACAGAAATGCTTTGTATGACGTCCAAATGAGATAACCGATCCCTGAAGTTGCCCCCATCATTTCAGCGGCGACAATTGTCAGTAGCGCAATCGCCTGCCCCATCTGAATCCCTTCCAGCATGACCGGCAAAGCGCCCGGCAAAGCAATTTTGAAGAAAAATTGCAACTTGCCCGCCCCGTAATTATTCGCCACATCCAAATAGATTCGATCAATGTTCAATACACCGGCTGCTGTATTGATGACTACTGGAAAAAACACACTTCCTGCAATTGTAATGACTTTCGACAAATCACCAATTCCGAACAGAATGATGATGATCGGCAGCAACGCAAGCGTCGGAATCGGCATGAGCGCCATAACGATCGGTTGGATGAAATGCCGTATCGGTGAATAAAGCCCCATCAACAATCCGATGATGACACCCGGGATGACGCCTGCTAAAAATCCGGCAAATATCCTGTATAACGAAACTCCAACATGATCGACCATCACGCCACTAGTAATCATCGAAAAGAAAGTACTAATAATGGCGGAAGGCGGCGGGAAAAAGCGGATATCCAATATTCCCGTCCTCGACGCCACTTCCCACAAAAGCAAAAGGAAGATTGGCGAAACGATCGTCAATAGCTGCTTATACCGTTCCTTTGATTGTCTTTGCTTCCATTCACGCTGTTCAACCTCAAACGGATCATGAGCAACAGTCGCCTGTTCTTTTTTCAACGTTCACCACCTCTTCATATCAATAATATGTGAATGCCTATAGGTTTGGTTGGGCAAAAGAGGGCGGATTTTGGCGAATGGGCAAGTTTTCGGGCGACGGATGGTGTGCTTCGGACGTGAGTGACGGCTTGCTTTGAGCGCGAAAACCACTTCTTTGAGCGCGGAACACGATTGCTTGAGCGCGGGATACACTTCTTTGAGCGCGGAACAGCATTTCTTGAGCGCGGGATACACTTCTTTGAGCGCGGAACGGGATTGCTTGAGCGCGAGAACTACTTTAATGAGGCAAACATGAAAAAGCATCCTTTGCCATTTTCGGCTAGAGGATGCATTTCCATTAATTTTTATTCAACCGCGCCAAGCGCTCATTCCGCCTTTGACATTTGTTACATCGGCAAATCCTGACTTTTTCAAAATACCCGCAGCCTGCGAGCTCCGCATGCCGCTTTGACAAATAACGACAACCTCTTTATTTTTATCGAGTTTATCCAACTTGGATTTCAACAAGTTCAACGGAACATTCTTGAATTCATTAATATGCCGACCTTTGTATTCCGCCGGTGTACGCACATCGATGAATTGTTTTGTTTTGTCTTTCAGCATGCCTTTCAATTCTTCGGTCGTTACGGATTTAACGCCCTTTGACGGCATCATGCGCCAAGCGAAAAACGCGACGATTACAATGATGATGATCCATTCCATACTTCTTCACTCCTTCAATTTGCGGATTGCTCAGCTGAGTAGGCGTTATACCCACCAGCCATATGCTTCACAGTTTCAAACCCGCGTGCTTTCAAAATACTAGACGCAATTGCCGACCGGGCACCGCTTTGACAGTGGACGAGTAATTTTTTATCAGTAGGAATCTCCGCTGTGCGCAATTTACCAAGGAATAAGTGATTCGCTTCTTCCAAATGTCCTTTATTCCATTCCGAATCGTTCCGCACATCAATGACAAATGTATCCTCATCTTGCATATCGTCGAGGAAAGCCGAAACAGCAAGCGTCCCATACGCTACCAGTTCCAACCCTTCTAGCAAGGATGGATCTGCAAATGCAATAATTGTATCCAGGCCAATCGATTGCAACGCCTTCCGCACTTCAGCTTGTTCGCCTAGATCAGCGATAACGACAATTTTTTCATCATATTTAATTAACCAGCCCGCCCAGTTGGTGAAAGATTTGTTGAACGGGATATTGATGGATCCTTTCAGAAGCCCTTTATCCGCAACAGATGCAGGCCTCACGTCCAAAACAACAACCCTTTCTTGTGCTTCCAATGCCTCAAGTTCTACCGCTGACGCAATCGCGTCGATTTTTTCACCTTTTAAAATAGCGGGACCAACCTTGTTCATTTTTTTCATTTCCGCGAAATAGACCGGTGCTTCAGGCTGCTCATTCAACAGTTCTTCAACAAAAGATTCTTCATCGTTGATTTGGAATGCCCAGTTAAATTGCTTTTCATAACCTACCGTTGAAATCGGGACGGCGCCAAGCGATTTTCCGCAAGCGGAGCCTGCACCGTGTCCCGGCCAGACAATAAGGTGATCCGGAAGTTCCTTAAACCTTTGAATGGAGCGGTACATATCCCGCGCACCGCTATCTGCAGTGCCGCCAATTCCCGCCGCTTTTTCAAGCAAGTCAGGACGGCCTACATCACCGACGAATACGAAGTCTCCAGTGAAAATCCCCATAGGATCCGTTGCCCCGCCCCCGCGATCCGTCAATAGAAACGAAATACTTTCCGGAGTATGGCCAGGCGTATGCCAAACTTCAAAATCAATATTTCCGATCGAGAACTTGGTGCCTTGCGTCACAAGTTCCGCATCCATTCCATCTGTATAGCCATATTTCCAGTTCTCATCGCCCTCGTCGGATAAATACAATTTAACTCCATGTTGTACTGCCAGTTGACGAGCACCCGATACATAATCAGCGTGAATATGCGTATCCGCGGCTGCTGTCACGTGCAGGCCCTCTTTTTCAGCCGCTTTCAATATATGGTCAAATTCACGGGGCGGATCGATAATAATGGACTCCCCAGTACGTTGACAACCAATTAAATACGCATTTTGCGCCAAATTTTCATCTGTGAATGATTTAAAGAACATTCATACCCCTCCTCGTATTTTAATTCCTGTAAACAATATACCACCAGGGGTATAAACAAGCAATACTTTTGTTTATGACCGTTTAAAGTGGATTTATCACCTTTTGTCCATCATTCAAGTGATTAGCGGCAATATTATCTAACGAAGCGCAAAAAAACTGTTAAAAAAAGAGAAGCCACACTCGGCTTCCCTACTCAATCAATCCAAACTCTTTCGCTTCCCGCGTTAACTCATCCCTAAACTTCGGGTGTGCAATTCCAATCAATGCCTTCGCACGTTCGGAAATCGGCAATCCATGCAGCCGAGCGATTCCATACTCTGTTACAATATTATCCACATAGTTTTTCGAAGTCGTCACGATGGAGCCCGGTCCTAAATGCAATTTGATCCGTGAAATCGTATCGCCCTTCACTGTCGAATGCATACATACATACCCTTTGCCGTATTTCGACAAGCGGACACCTCTTGCGAAATCAGCTTGGCCACCACTTGATGAATAATACCTTCCAGCCACCGTCTCGGATGCGCATTGTCCGTACAAATCCACTTCTGTCGTTGCGTTAATGGATACCATATTCGCTTCTTTAGCAATTTCATAAGAATCGTTTACGAGCCGCACCGGCAAGAATTCGACAGACGGGTTGTTGTCAAGAAAATCATACAGCCGTTGTGAACCAAAAGCGAACGTGGCAATGATTTTCCCTTTATGAGTCGATTTTTTCATCCCATCAACTGCCCCTGCCTCTACCAGATCGACAATTCCGTCTGTTAACATTTCCGTATGAATGCCTAAATGCCGGCGATTTTTCAACATCTTCATGACCGCATTCGGAATTGCACCGATCCCAATCTGGAGCGTATCGCCGTCCTGTATGTCTTCCGCAATATATTCCGCTATCTTTTGGTCTTTCTCGGTGACGACAGGCGACTTCTCCTCCATCAAGGGGACATCGTTTTCAATAAAACCTGCAATCTGGCTTATATGAATCTGATTTTCTCCGAACGTGCGCGGCATGAATTTATTCACCTCAAGGACAAATGGTACGTCCCCAATGAAATCCGCCACATAATCCGCATTCGTCCCAAGTGAAAAATACCCGTGCTCATCCATCGGAGAAGCAACCGCCATGACCATCGGTTGCTTCGTCGTCTTCCTTAACAAATAATACATTTCCTGAAATACATTCGGAATCAATTCTACATGCCCTTCCCAGTACGCCTTCCGTGTTGCTGCGCTTAGAAAATAGGAAACATGTGAAAGATGGCCTTTCATTTTCCCATTTATGTAATCACGTTCACGCAATGCCAACAACTGATGGACTTTGACGTTTTCCAATTGCTTATAATGTTCCTCCAGTAAATCGAGCAATTTATGCGGCTCGCCATTTGAAAGTGGAAGGATAATATCTGTATTTTTATTAATTAACCGTATGAATTCTTCCGGATTTAAAAGCTTCGTCATTTGCCGGACTCCTCCTGCTTTACTTTATTCATTACTATTAGTATATTGCAGACCGAGCGCTCACTCAACTTGTTGAATTGTATGAGAATACATATAATAGAGATATGACAAAACTATCGGCAGAACAAATTAGACAACTGAATAGCTATAGTGTTTACGTCAATCCGCCGCTTCATCCCATATTTACCTTACAAGATTTATTGAATAACGAAAAAACATCGGATTGCATGAAATCAGTGCAGATCGTGAGTGGAAGCCCCAACACGACTGTCGCGGCCTCTTTTTTCATGCGACGTGTAGGAATGTTTATCAATATGCAGTTGTATAACTTGGCAGCCTATGATGAAGTTTGGGATGGCGATGACGTGAAGATGTACTTTGGGGCTATTGAAGAATACGGAAATAAAACCGTAAGCACCTTTGTCGCTGAGGAAGATTGGAAATCGGTAGATGAAACTGAGCATCCGGATGCCATTCGTAACATTTTACTACTGGCGAGTAAACTAATCCGCCAAATCCGTACCGTCATATCCGTCTCTCCTTTGACGCTTTGGGAGAATATTTTCGGGTTTTTATTATGGCAGTATCATGTCTTACTTGAAAATCCTGCTACAAGTGATGCAGCGCGGACTGATTTGAATTGCTTAAAGGATGATGAAACTTGGAAAGGCATTGCAGCAAAATCTTTATTCGCAAAATACCTAAATGGACATGAGCCATCCGAACTGCTGAACACGACAGTCCGGACAACTTGTTGTTTTTCGAAAGACGTGCCCGGGTTGATGCAGTGCGGGTTTTGCCCGCTCAAAAACTAACTTGCACGATAGCTAGGTAAGATTGTTTGATTGAGTAAATGATACCGATTGCTGCCCCCGAATAGAAAAAGCCCATGAAAATCCCTGCCGCTAAATTTCCACGATGGCTAACGAATACAGATAAAAGCAAGGCTGACACAGTTGCGATCGATGACAACCAGCTCGACTTCACGCCAAACAGCCATTTTGCAGCCAACACAATTACTAAAACGACGGGCACTGCCCAAAATGCATCCCAAATATTTGTGTGGACAATTGGATATTCAGTAAACATGGAAATCAATCCTTTTTAATGAATAGAATTTCCGAAAGAAGTTATATTATACAGCGTTGAGGAGGAATTTAATTGATTTGTAAAGGACATGAAGTGGCCGGAAGTGTTATTGATCACGAGACACGCTGTGCACACTATCATTCTGTGCTAGATATTATTGCAATCAAGTTTTATTGCTGTAATTCCTATTTTCCGTGTTTTCAATGCCACGAGGAGTCAGGGTGTGGAAGCCCGAAAGTGTGGCCGTTGGAGAGATTTGATGATAAAGCTATACTTTGCGGAAGCTGTGGACATGAATTGACGATAAGTGAATATTTAACTAGTGATTACAAATGCCCTGCTTGCAATGCAAAATTCAATCCTGGTTGTGGATTGCATAAGGAGTTGTATTTTGAAGTGAGTCATGCTGGGCGGATGTAATGCAAGTAGACAAAATCCCCCCATAAAAGTGGAGGGATTTCCAGTTAACTGAGCAAAGTAAAATCAGAACGCACCCGAGCCGCCACCTCCACCTCCAACGCCACCACCGCTGGAAGACGAAGTAGAACTGCTGCTTGTAGAAACCGCAGCATTCGTATCAGCCATCGTAAACGATTGGGTCATGAAGATCGGATTGTAATAGATACTATACGTGTCACTGCTACGTTCGGAGCGTCTTTCGGCATTTTTGAATTCGTCATATAACTGTTCCAACTTGCCTTCTTTCACACCGATTCCGTAAATATAGCCCCGGTATTTGTCGTCCACCGGCAACTCGTTCCACTCCGCCGCACTTGCTTGTTCAAAACGTTTTCTAAACCGTTGCCATTCTTCCTTCACTCGAAAACCTTGTAAATTCCGAGGCGAATAAAAGAGTGCAGTGCTTAATCCAATCAAGACAAGTACAATCAATATGGCCATGGAAGGGTATACCTCATAACGCCCCAATTGTACGATGATCGGGATTATCGCAATGCTCAACAAACCCGTCCACCAGCGTAAGCCGACACTTTTATCCTTGAACTCCGCGTCTTTCACTTCTTTTGCAACTGCGTTTTTCCATAATGCGAGCCCATTGCCATATGCCTCATGATTTTCTTCGTTTTCCGTATATGTTTTCAAACCTTCGATAGTGAACTGATTCCCATTTCCAACTTTTGAAAACAGCAGGTCAATCAATGCCGCTTCATGCTCATTCGTTCTGGATCCATCCACAAGTTCAAAAGCCTCTTCCGACACTTGTTTCACATACCCTTTCCGGATTAAATCCAGTAATGCAGCCGACATCAGCTCAGGACCAATCCCATACGGATTTGTATAATAAATCGTCGCAGGCATTGATAATGTTTCTGTTGGAACAAAATGATCTTCCAATAATGATTGAGCCGCAGTTTTAGTGCCCTTCCTTTTCATAAATATATAAAGCAGAATCCCGAGCAAAACAGCAGCAAACCCTGGCAACGTATAACTACCGACCTTCTTCATGTCTTGCTGTTTCGCCAAAAACAAAGCTCTGTCTTCTTCAATTTTTCTCTCATCGGCTTTCAATACATCACGAACGGCTCCTTTTTTCATTTCCACGCTTGGAAATAAAGAAGGTTCATAAATCACACGGATATCGCCATTCATACTATCAGGAACTTCTCCCAGATCAAAAACCACGACACCCTCCGCTGCAAGAGACCCTTTTTCATATGCAGCGTCATAACCAAGATAATCGACATCCATTGCCTTATCGGGCGGATGCACAGTAATCTTCATATCGCCATAAGCCGCTTCATTTCTTTTATCGAAAAACGGCCAATAAAATTGTGCACCGTCTTCGTATTTCTCGACACCATTTATAATTTGATAATGCAGCTCAAAGAGGACGGTCTCTTTCTTCCCAGACCGATGAACTTTATAAAGCTCTTTCTCTTTTTCAACCTTCAGAGGTTTGCCATTTTCATAAGCCTCAAAACGAGTGATCGACGATCCACTCTTCGGAAAAATTTCCCGCGTGATGCCGTTAAACTTGCTGTCAAATTCATACGTATGTTTCTCAATTACATCCGCATTTCCATCCGCCTTCAAATGGACATCAATCTGAACATCAGAAATTTCGAAGTCAACAGCATACGCCGTGACAGGAATCATGAAAAGCATTAGGAAAACCCAAATAGAAATTAACTTGTGCCATTTCATTAACCTCACCTCTTCTTACTTATCTTCTACGAGATAAGTACCGGGGAAGTTTCATGTTTTTATTACTTCCTACTGTATACAAAATAGACCCCCACAAAAAGTGGAGGTCTGTTAGTCTTGCCTATTTACACATCTTTCGTAGCCGCATGTCCAATCTTCCTGCGCTGATCATAAATATTCAGCACAATCACTTTTCCAACCGCATACACAGGCACACCAACGATAATACCTACAAATCCTGCAATATTACCCGCCGCCAGGATAATCGTGATAACGGTGAGCGGGTGGATGTCGAGGGATTTGCCCATGACGTTCGGTGTGATAAGGTTGCTGTCGATTTGTTGAGCGACGAGTGTCACAATCGCGACGCCGATGACGAGTTTAGGTTCTTGCAAGTAGGCGATGACGAGTGCCGGTGTGACGGCAATCCATGGCCCGATAAAAGGGACGAGGTTCATGAACAACGCAAAAATAGCAAGCAGCAATGCGTATTCCAGTCCCAAGATTTTGTATCCGATGAAGATGAGTGTTGCCAAGATAGCACTGATCAGGAATTGCCCTTGGATGTATGAGCGCAAAACATTGTCGATGTCGCTTAACGTCTTTTTGACCCATTCCCGTCGATCACCGCTAAAAATGTTATAGATGATCGGTGCAAATTTTTCGTGATCCTTCAGCATGAAGATGAAGAAGAATGGCACTAATACAAGTAAAAACATCGCTTGGAAGAAGGATTGCAAAAATTGCACGATCCACTTCCCGAATTTCACGGCGATTGATTGCAGCGAGTTGGCGGCACTGTCAATTGAGCTCTGCAGGTTCTCTGGCAAGTTTTTCTTTTGCTCTAACAGCTCATCCTTGACCTTATCAAAATCTTTCGCCAGCGTCGGTGCATTTTCGACAAGCTTATTCACCTGTGTCGTTACAGGAGGACCGATGATTGCCACGAAAATCCACAGTACTACGACGAGGGAAGCTAAAATGGCCAAAATACTTCCCCAACGCGGGACTTTCCGACTTTCAAGGAAACGCTGTATCGGTTCAGTCATGTAATACAGCACGCCGCCAAGCAAAAGCGGTAAAATGATTGCTTTAATAATGATGACAACCGGCGCGAATATAAAGCTGATTTCCATGAAGTATTTAATGATTAAGATGGATAACAGAATTCCAACACCAACTTGGAACCATAACTTCTTCGTCAATTTCCCACGTCCTTTACCGTTCTATTCCAATTATTAATAAGTATACGGTTTATTACGGGCAATGTCGAAATAAGTTTCAAAAAAAGGAGCATTGGCTAACGCCAAGCCCCTTCCGATTTTCATTTCATCAAGTCAACAACAATATCATCCAGTTGAAACTCTTCTCTACCCTTTCCTTCTTTCGTTGGAATAGCGATAGTCTTCGTTTCTCCGTCCGCCGTAATTTCGACGCCGCCATGATTCTCAGACGTATATTCAACTAATCTAACTGTAGGCGTAATGATAAGCTTTGTAGCGTCAGGGTCCAGTTTTTTAAACGTCTGGCTCCAATGCATATGATTTTCGATGCCGAAGCCGCCGTTTCCATCGCCAGCGTAATAGTTGCCCAAGTCATCTTTGATTTCGATTTCAACATCAACACCATGCCATTTATCGAGTATTTCCTTAGAGACTAATTGGTCATAATACACGATAAACGACATCGGTGTAACTGTAATTTTATCAATGGTTACATTCACTCCATTTTGTTCTTTCCCTTGATCAACGAGCTGAACTTCATTATCCGACGCTTGCAAGGAAAGAGAGAAGTTCCAATTCCCTTTTACTTTTTCTTCTGTGCCGTCAATTGAAATGCTATCCACTTTCCATTTCACTTTCACATTATCCAGATCCTTCTCGTCCAATCTGCTGCCCGTAATCATTCCGACGTATTGGTTTTCACCCACTTTGGAAATCTGGTCGCTTCCCGAACCGCCACTCGTTTCTTTAATATCCAAGTAGCCACCGATGTGCGGTTGTTCACCCAAATCCTGCTCGCTTTCGATTGAATAAGTCAATAAAACGGTTTTCCCATCGTAAATCGCATCATTGATTGTGATTTTAACGCCGTTGCTTTCTTTCGTCATATTCACCGTACTTGAATATTCCTGATAATTATCGTAGATTCCTGTTCTCCCATTGTCCAGAAATCTGAAAATATCACCGATAACAGGCACATTCCCCGCATAAGCCGGAAAGGCAATGCCAATTGCGGAAACTGATAAACCACCTATCACAACAGCCGCAGCGGCCTTCATTTTCCAACCATGTCTTTTCCTCTTTTTACGTAGTGCCATTTTCACTTCCTTTTTCACTTTTGCTGTATCAAATTCGCTGATTTCCATTTCCTGAACTTCAATTTCATCAAGATCCATTTCATTTAACAGTTGATAAATATCTTTTTCCTTCATAATACATAACCCCCTGCGTTCAAATTCTTTGCTTCATTAAACAGTTTCTTTTTTCCTCTGAACACACGATTATCAATCGCCGTTATGCTTAGACCGGTTTTGCAGGAAATTTCCGCTGTCTTGTAACCTAAAAAGTATTTCATCAAAAAAATATCCCGATCCAGCGACTCCAGTTGGTTGATCAGCTTGATCAATTCCGTTTGATCTTCCGCTCTAATCAATTCCTCCTCCACCGACATTTCAGTATTCATGTCCGGATATGCAGAGGAAACCTCCATTCGCTTCGCTGCTCTGCGGTAATAATCAATTGATTTGTACTTCGCAATCGCGCAAATCCATTTCCGGAAATCGGTCGATTCCCCGCTGAATTTGTCCGCATTGTCCCAAATAGACAGGAAAATATCGTTGACGCACTCATCCACTAGCCCTTCATTTCCAAGTGGAGAAAGCACTTTGTGCGTGATGCCTTTTATCAATGGCAAATAACTATCGATGATAAATTCCAATGCGTCTTCTTTCTGTTTCTGCAACCGTCGTATAAAATTTTCACTAGTAGATTTCATTTTCAATTCCCCTTACATTTTGTAAAAGCTTTTACATCCTATACAACGATCCAAAAAAATTAATCTCTCTATGTACACTACTTTTTTCTAGTTTACCTAAAAAAATCGATTCCCCGCGACGTGGGAATCGATTTCTTTATTTCATTTATAGTTTTATATCATCTGTGAACACGCAAAATAATTTCATTCCCGGATGGGTCTTCTGTCACGAAGTGATCTACTTTTGACTTCACAGTTGTGCCCAGTCCTTCAATCTTAGCAATTGCAGCAGCCATCGTTGCATCTTCAGGAAATACAAGCGTGTATGCGCCAAGTCCGGCACTTTCTTCAGACGGACGGGGTGCCCCTGCCCCATTCCATGTATTCAATCCCAGATGGTGGTGATAATTCCCTGTCGACATGAACAAAGCTTGCGGATAATGGGTGGCGATCTCAAATCCTAACGCTTCATAAAATACTTGCGTCTCTGGAAGGTTTGCCACGTGGAGATGGACATGTCCCATTACTGTTCCTTCCGGCAGGCCATCCCATTCTTCATTTCCACTTGCGTCAACAATTGCTCTTGCGTCAAGCGGGTCGGTGCTCATTGCGACAAAATTATTTTGCCATTTCCAAGCTTCCGGTTCACGGTCCCGGTAAATTTCTATTCCGTTTCCATCAGGATCCGACAAGTATAGCGCTTCGCTCACGAGGTGATCTGAAGCACCTAGACGTACTTCGTTTCTTGAAAAATGTTTGATTGCTTTACCGAGATCGGCGCGTGTCGGCAATAAAAGCGCGAAGTGATAAAGCCCCGTGCGTCTTGGCTCTTTTGGAAGGATATGCTCCGGTTGTTCGAGGACAAGCAATGGATTTTTGCCATCCGCCGTCAACACAACCCGGTTATAAGTCTTTACCAATATGCCAAATCCAATGATTTGCGTATAGAAGTTCGTCATTTTGTCGAGATCTGTCACTTTTAGGTGGACTTCCCCCGTATATATATGTGGCGGTTGATGAAATTTCATAATTTATTCCTCCTGGTAAGTTACTTACTTTATGTAACTAACTTTATATGCTATACTATGTTTTGTCAACAGACATTGATTTTACTTGAAAGGATTTTGGCATATGAATGAATTCGAGCTTTGCCCGCGCTTTGAAAAAGCTGTTTCCATCTTGAGCCAACGATGGACCGCTTTGATTTTATATCAGCTCATGTCTGGCCCACAGCGTTTTTGCACGATGACCGAGAAATTAGGCGTGAGCGGAAAAATATTGACGGAACGGCTGAAAGATTTGGAGCAGCGAGGGTTTGTTGTACGAGAGGTGTACCCCGAGACACCGGTGCGTATTGAATATTCATTGACAGAGATGGGAATGTCCTTAACGCCGATTATGAAAGAGATTGAAGAGTGGTCGAAGGAATGGATTGCTTTGGAAGAATAGGGTAAGTGCGGGTAGAAAGAGGCCTTGATTGAATCGCGGGTGACTTCGCTTGGGACGCAGAACCACTCGCTTTGGATGTGTATAGTCTATTTCACCCGCCAAAAGCCGGTTGCAACTTATGCAACCGGCTTTTATCTATGAATTTTCACCGTTGTACCAAGTAGTACAAGTGAGGACAGCTCCAGGACATCTTTGTTATACATCCGGATGCAGCCGTGCGACACGTTTTTCCCGATAGATGAAGGGTTATTTGTCCCATGGATTCCATAATGAGGTTTGGATAACCCCATCCAGAATGCGCCGAATGGACCGCCTGGGTTCAGCTGTTTATTGATGATTATAAATATCCCCTGTGGTGTTGCGGTCACCATCTTCCCTACGGCAATTGGATATCTTTTCAGCAATTTCTTTCCTTCATACAGTTTTAACTCGTGCTTTCCGATGGAGATGTCAATCCAACGCATCGTCTTCCCGCCTTTATCAAAAGAAATGTTCTTATAGGATACGGGATGGAAACCAGATGCCTTGGGCGTGGGAGAGCTTCCATTGGACGCGGGAGAGAAGTTTTGGACGTTCTGATGCTTACTTTGGACGTCAGAGAATCCCCTTTGGACGCGGAACGGCTTGCTTTAGACCAATGTGTTCCTACTTTGGACGCGAGACGGTTTGCTTTGGACACGCCCAAACTTTCATTCTCATTTACCCTTTAAATAGGTTGATAAAAACCCTTCAATTTGTGCCGATGATTTCAGGTGATGGACAGTCTTCCCTTCATTCGCATACCGCTGCATCCGCTCAAGCATTTTCTTCTTTCGGCGACTGTACGTTGTTACGATGAATTTAACGAATGCCCAATCGATTTTTTCTGGGCAGCCTTGCGTCAGGTCTTCGCGGGTTTTTCCATGATACTGAATTCGTCTTTTTATGACGCGATACAAACAAACACACATTGGTAGTTCCAAGTAAATAACCGTGTCGGCAAGAGGTTCCCGAATTTCGATTGTGGATGTGTAATTGCCTTCGATTATCCATTGATCCTTTTTAACAATTTTCCGTTGGGCAGCGGAAAATTCCTCGGAGGGCGCTTCGACCCAACCGGGTTTCCAATACAATCGATCAAGGTGGGTGACCTGGATTCCGGTCAACTTCCCTAACTCGCGTGAAAACGACGACTTTCCGACTCCTGCTGAAACACCAATTACCATAACTCGTTTCATACCGTCACACCTCGCAACTCGGAAATCCACGGATGGCCAGGCACATGAATTTTAAGCGCATTACAAAGCCAACGCTGATCTTCATCACCTAGCAGGTCCTTTACAGTATGGAAATCGGCATGGTCCTTCTCTCGCGGATTTTTCGCTTTGTATAGAAGGACTACCACAGGATGCAAGTAGGGAATCCCTTCATCGGTGATTAGAAATAATTTAGAACTAGGGAATGTAATTGTCGAATCCCGTCTAAAAACCCACAAATCATTTTTGACTTCATTCAACAACACTTCCATATGCTCTCCTCTTTTGTCGTTGCCGTGCAATTCATGGATTGGCAGCTCTAGCGTCTCTGACTTCCACTCAACTAGTTTGCCCTTCACCGCTTTTTGAAAGGACCAGTCAATCAATTCATTTTTCAACCTATGTTGACCTTTCCGAAGAACGGCTATTTCAATGTCCGAATGATCCCGTGTTTCATTCCCCACAAAAAGATCAATCGCCCAACCGCCCGCAATTCCCCAAGGTCGATCATAGCTATTCATCCAAGCCGCCACTTTTTGACACGCCTCCATGACCATTCCCCCTCTACGCGAAAAAAAGACGACTTTGTCACTCCGCTGTACTCATTCTATTATCTTATCTGAAGAATTCTGTTTCTTCAAACACTACTTATGGTTTTCCCGAAAATTGAAAACGGGATCTAATTTACAAAGCGGATAGAATCGAAGAAATAGGGCATCTTAACATTGCTTCAAAAATTACAGTGAGGAAGGTGACATTTTTATGAAGAAAATGGCGGTAGCGGCGTTAGGCATTGGAGCAGCATTTCTGATGCGAAATAAAAATGCTCGCGACAAACTGATGAAACAGTTTGAATCTCTCGCAGAACCATTCACCTCAAAAAATGGCTCATCTTGATTCGTAAGAAGTGACCTACTCACGGAAAAATCGGCATCCAACACGGGTGCCGTTTTTTTGTAAGTAGCAGAAGCATGAATAAATG
>NZ_BJYL01000050.1 GCF_007991495.1 Sporosarcina luteola
TAATTTTTAAAAAAACAATATTTTTTTATTTTAAAAGTGCTATTATTAAAAGGAATTAATAAATTAGGAGGGGAACTATGACTAGCGATATGTATCAATTAATTGCCATTATCCTTTACATGGCTGTCATGCTTTTCATCGGTTGGTATGCATTTCGGAAAACTTCCAACTTAACTGACTACATGCTTGGCGGACGCTCTCTAGGACCTGCTGTAACCGCATTGAGTGCGGGTGCTGCGGATATGTCGGGCTGGCTGCTAATGGGACTTCCGGGCGCCATTTACGCGGTAGGGTTGACGGAGGCGTGGATTGCCATCGGCCTGACAATCGGTGCCTATTTGAACTGGCTCCTTGTAGCACCAAGACTTCGCGTTTATACGCAAGTATCGAACGACTCCATCACCATTCCAAGTTATTTGGAAAACCGACTGAAAGATAAATCGAGATTTCTACGCATTGCCTCAGGTATTATTATTCTTGTTTTCTTTACGTTTTATGTATCTTCGGGTATGGTGGCAGGCGGTAAGTTCTTCTTGAGCTCATTTGGTCTTGATTATCATGTAGGATTGCTTATTGTTTCTGCAGTTGTGATCGCTTACACGCTGTTCGGAGGTTTTTTGGCGGTAAGCTACACAGACTTCGTGCAAGGGCTGATCATGTTTTTGGCATTATTATTAGTGCCAATTGTCGGCCTGACATTGACTGGCGGCTTTGCGGAGACAGCGGCAAGCATCCGTCAAGTGAATCCAGATATGCTCAGTCTTGTAAAAGGTGCGACCGTGGCAGGTGTCATTTCTTCCATTGCATGGGGGCTCGGCTATTTTGGGCAACCGCATATTATCGTCCGTTTCATGGCAATCAAATCTGTGAAAGAGACGAAAAGTGCTCGTCGGATCGGTATCGGCTGGATGATCTTGAGCTTGTTCGGCGCAATCGGCACCGCTTTAGTAGGTGTCGCATATTACCATCAAAACGCTGGTGCTGAACTTGTCGATGAAGAAACGGTCTTTATAGCGCTTGGGCAAATCATCTTCCACCCTTTCATTGCAGGGATTATGCTTGCGGCGGTGCTTGCAGCTGTCATGAGTACAATTTCCTCGCAGTTGATCGTTACGTCTTCGGCTTTGATCGAGGATTTATACAAAGCAGTTATTAAATCGGATGCGACAGATAAGCACTATGTCTTTCTAGGACGGATGGCGGTGCTTGTCGTTTCAATCGTAGCGATGGCGCTTGCTTGGCCGAATAAAGAGTCCATTTTGAAACTCGTTTCTTTTGCATGGGCGGGCTTTGGTGGGGCGTTCGGTCCAATTATTCTACTATCCCTCTATTGGCGCAAACTTACTGCGACCGGCGCCCTTTGGGGAATGGTCGCGGGGGCTATTACTGTAGGGGTTTGGGGTAATATCAAAGTTTTATCGGACGGACTTTATGAAATCGTTCCGGGCTTCCTTATTTGTTTGGTCGTCACATATGTAGTCAGCTTGATGACTTACCGACCAAATGCTGAAATTGATAAAGAATTTTACGATGCACAAGTTATGCTTAAAAAAGAAAGATAAGATGAAATGGACGGCCTTCGGTTAAGACAATCGAAGGCTGTTTTTCTTATAATATGGTACGCTAATAAAAAAGGGGGATGCGCGGATGAAACTTGACCATGTTGTTTATTTCACATCAAAAAGTCCTGGCGAAATCGTTGAAGAACAAAAGCGAAATGGCAAGCATGCTGTAGTCGGAGGTAGACATGAGAAATGGGGGACGCATAATGCACTCATGTATATGGCGAATGCATATGTGGAATGGCTTGCCGTCGAACGGCCTGACGTCGCAGAACAAGTAGATCATCCGTTGACCCGATTGCTGTTGCATGATATATCGGTGGGAGATGGGTGGGGCACGATTTGCTTGTCCGTCGATGATATTGAGCAATTCAATGAAGGTATTATTAATAAGGGTTTTGCAACTTCCGGCGTATTGGATGCTGAGAGACGAACGGAAAGCGGAGTTTTGAGGAAGTGGAAGATGTTGTTTGTCGATCAACCGGTTACTAATGAATTGCCATATCCGTTTTTCATTGAGTGGGAAGAGCCTGAGAATGACCGCTTTACCCAGTTGCGTGAGGATGGGACATTGATTGAGGCGAATGAAAAATTGGAAATCCAAGAATGTGTATTCGGTGTGGAGGATCCGCTTAGAGACACTGGGGAATGGGCGGTGCTTCTGTCACAGAAGGTTGGAGATTCGAATGATATTTCATTGGAAAATGTCCGGTTAAGATTTATTCAACAAGAAGCGGGAAAAGATAGGTTAAGCGATGTTGTTATGGGAGAACGGGAAGGCTGAAGGATCCGTTTCTGATTTTACGCGCCGTTTTTGAGGTTTATGCGTAGTTGTGATTTTTTGAAAGAAGGAATAAAGGAAAGTGCGAAAGGGGCGCGTTTTATGGAGATTTTGGTTGAGCATGCGGTTCTTGTCGGAGTACAGGAGCAAAATGCTGAGCATTTCGATTATGAAATGGAAGAATTGAAGAATTTAGCTGAGGCGATCGACGTGCAAGTCGTTGGCGAAGTGACACAGAACTTGGAACGTAAAAATCCCACCCATTATGTAGGCAAGGGTAAGGTTGCAGAAGTGAAGCAGCTATATGAAGAGACGGGCGCGAACTTGGTCATTTTTAACGATGAGCTGTCACCGTCCCAAATCCGAAATTTGGAGCAGGAACTTGAAGTGAAGGTCATCGACAGGACGATGCTTATTCTTGATATATTTGCGAGACGGGCACGGACACATGAAGCGCGGATGCAAGTGGAGCTGGCGCAGTTGCAATATACATTGCCACGGCTTGTCGGATTGCGCGCTTCATTGAGCAGGCAAGGGGGCGGAACTGGCGGCGGCTTCCAGAACAAAGGTGCCGGTGAGACGAAACTTGAGCTCGATCGACGGAAAATCGAAGATCAGATCGCGAAATTGCGGAAAGACCTTGAACATGTACGCGACCGTCGTGAAACACAGCGGAAGCAACGGAAAAAAAGCGGCATCCATGTCGTTTCGATTGTCGGCTATACGAATGCGGGCAAGTCGACATTGATGAATGGCTTATTGCGTAAAATGGATGAGGAAACAGCGAAACAAGTATATGAAGAGAATATGTTGTTTGCGACGCTTGATACGTCAGTCCGCCATCTGAAGTTGGCGGATAACAAGGAATTCCTGCTGACGGATACGGTCGGCTTCGTCTCAAAATTGCCCCATCACCTTGTCAAAGCATTCCGTTCGACGCTGGAAGAAGCACGCGGAGCAGACCTTCTTCTGCATGTCGTTGACGTTTCGAATCCCGAATACCGCTATATGATGGAAGTGACGAATAAAACACTTGAGGACGTCGGCGTGGAAAACATTGCGACGATCAATGTGTATAATAAAGCCGACCTTGCAGGCATCCCTTACCCAAGGACTACGGGGGACAGTGTGTGGATTTCTGCTAAAGATGAGGACGGTTTGGATGAGCTGATTGGGTTGGTCAAAAAGAAGCTCTTCGAACAATACATTACGTGCAAGCTTCTCGTGCCGTTTGATCGGGGAGATGTCGTGTCTTATTTGAATGACACAGCGAACGTGAAAAAGACGGATTATGAAGAGGACGGCACATTGATGACCGTTGAAATGGATGGCGCTGAACGGATTAAGTTTGAAGAGTTTATTGTTAGTCATTAAGCGAAAAGCTTTGACTTATGACCCAAGCATCTAGCGCCTGTAGCTGGACAGAAACGAAAAAACCGTACCAGGTGACTTGAAAGTCACCGGTACGGTTTTTATCTATAAAGAGAAAGGGGGTGGGATGATAATAGTATCCCCCGCTTTTCCAAAAGTTAAACCTCTTGGAATTGAATATTATGCAGACGCGCAAAAATGCCGCCTTTTCTTACGAGATCATCGTATCTTCCATCCTCAGCAATACCGTCTTCTGTCACGACAATGACTCTGTCTGCATCCCGAATAGTCGCCAAACGGTGGGCGATGACAAGCGTTGTCCGATTTTCCGCAAGTTCGTTCAGAGATTGCTGGATGATGCGCTCTGTCTCTGTATCCAAAGCGGACGTTGCTTCATCCAAAATGAGAATCGGTGGGTTTTTCAAGAACATGCGCGCAATTGCTAGACGTTGCTTCTGACCGCCGGATAACTTCAAGCCCCGCTCGCCGATTTGCGTCTCATAGCCGTCAGGAAGCGAAGCGATGAAATCCTCCAAATGAGCCTTTTGCGCAGCGGCTCTCACTTCTTCGTCAGATGCTCCTAAATTACCGTACGCGATATTTTCTTTAATCGTCCCTGTGAATAAAAAGACGTCTTGTTGCACAATCCCGATCTGAGAACGCAACGACTGCTGCGTCATATTTCGGATATCGATGCCATCGATTGAAATCGCGCCCGAATCGACATCGTAAAACCGTGGAATAAGCGAACAGATTGTCGTCTTCCCAGCACCGGAAGGACCGACGAATGCAATCGTCTCTCCGGATTTAATTGATAAATCAATGCCTTTCAATACGTATTTGCTATCATCGTATTGGAAATGAACATCGTCGAACAAAATATCGCCGTGCAAGTGGCTGACTGCCTTCGCACCGTCACGATCTTTAATTTCCGGCTCCTGGTCGATTAACTCAAGGAATCTCCTGAAACCCGCCATCCCTTTCGGATATAACTCAAGCAAAGCGCTGATCTTGTCGACAGGCTTAATGAGAATATTGACGAAAAGAATAAATCCAACGAGTTCCCCTGGCGTGAGGCGGTCGTTGTACGTGAACCATGCCCCGACGACAAGGACGATCAATGTGACAAGCCTCGTCATCATATACATGCTTGAATGCGTCCAAGCCATGACGTTATAGGCAACGAGTTTCGCTAGTCTGAAACTGCCGTTGTCTTTTTTGAATCGCGAAATTTCGAAGTCTTCATTTGTAAACGATTTGACAACCCGCGCACCTGATACGGAATCCTCGACACGCGCATTGACGTCTGCAATTTTTCCATACATGTTCTGCCACGCAGCATTCATTTTAATGTTGCAGAATGTCACAAGTACGATGAGGAGCGGCACCATGCAGATCGCAATGACGGCCAGTTCAGGATTAATGTTAAACATGAGAATGAAAGCTCCGATGATTGTCATGACTGCGATGAAGGCATCCTCAGGCCCGTGATGGGCGAGTTCGCCGATGTCGAAAAGGTCATTTGTAATCCGGCTCATCACATGTCCCGTCTTCGTATTGTCGAAGAAACGGAATGATTGTCGGTGGACATGGTTGAACAGCTGTTGCCTCATGTCTGTTTCGATATTGATGCCAAGCTTATGCCCCAAATAGCTGACGATGTATTGGAGGAATGTGCTGATCAAGTAGACTAATAGAAGCAAGATGCTGATCGTGACGATTCTTCCCCAATCTCCGGAAGGTAACAATTTGTCGATAAACCATTGAACGGCCACCGGAAAGGCTAATTCCAACAATGCTACGAAAATGGCGCTAGAAAAGTCGATGATGAAAAGCCGTCTATGCGGTTTATAGTATGAAAAGAATTTTTTTAGCATAATTTGATGTCCTTTCTTTGTGCTTCAGCTATTATAACGAATTTCATTCCAAAGGACACGAAAAAGTTTCTATAGTCGAAATATAACTTCAAGGGTACCTGCCACCAACACAATTCAGAATTCAATGGGTGGCAGGCACCGGCGGGATGAGAAAAGGCATATGCGATTTGTGTGGTATAAAAGGTTCAAAAAGAAAGAATGCCGGAAAAAGGTGGAACCCTTTTCCGTTAATGCCGTATGATTAGGAGTAGTAAAAATTGAGGGTACATGAAAGGAAGCGAAAAGCATGAAAAAATGGATAAAAGGTTTAGGTGTTGGTGTGCTTGCGTTGGGATTGGCGGCTTGCGGATCGCCAGCGGAACCGAAAACAGACGCTGACACTGGTAAGAAAGTGGAAGTAACTAAGAAAAGCGAAATGACGGCGCAAGAAGTATATAGCAAAGCGATGGAAGTTTCAGAGGAACAAAAGAGCATGCATGCGGTTATGGATATCGACCAAAAAATGTCGATTCCAGGTCAAGAGCTTGAGATGGATTCAAAAATCAAGATGGATATGGATATGATCATCGAGCCGTTGGCTATGCACCAAGTGATGAGCATGGACATGGGTGACATGGGCGCAATGGACATGGAGCTTTACATGAACGAATCCGGTTTCTACATGAATGACCCTGAATCTGGTCAATGGATCAAAATGCCGAATGATATGTATGATGAAATGATGGCGCAAATGGGCGGCGAAACAGATCCGACATTGGATATGAAGATGTTCAACGAATTCAAGGATGACTTCAAATTCGAACAGACAGATGACGAGTATATTTTGACGTTGGCTGCTTCTGGTGATAAATTCAGTGGCCTGATGAAAGAATTAATGGGATCGGCTTTCCCTGCGGATATGGAAATGACTGAAGAAGAAGCGGATCTGATGAATAACATGGACGTGAAGAGCTTGGAAGTTACGATTAACATCGACAAAGAAACATTCTATACGAATGCATTCGATATGAACATGGATATGACGATGAAAATCGAAGAAGAAGAGTTGCATATTGTTCAAAAGATGAAATCGGTCATTACGAAAATCAATGAAATCGATGAAATCGTCGTTCCACAAGAAGTACTCGACGAAGCAGTTGATTTGGAAGAATTAATGCAAGGCCAGGAGTGATCTTACAAAAGTGGTTATGGACAGCTAGACAAGCTGCCATAACCACTTTTTTTATGCTAACTGCGGATGGGTCAATTGAGAATTTAATGGGAGCTGAGTGTGCGTTACGGAATCATAGGTGCCTTCAAAATCTTGCCACAATTGCTGAAAACCGCGCTGCAACAGCTGTTTGTTTTTACGAACTCTAGAAATCTCATTGTAATTGATAATCATTTTCAATTATCAGTTGACACTGGTTACATACCTGCTATAATTGGGTTTGCAGCTAATTGATAATCGTTTTCATTAGTGGTGATTCTCAGTTGGAGCAAATATTCGATATCGGAGCTCTTTCTTCATGAAGAAACGTTATTTGTTTATAGCACTCATACTACTTTCATTCCTTTCGTTATTCGTGGGAGTGAGTACGATCAAACCGATGGACCTCCTTGACTTTGGTTCGGAAGAGACGGAGATTTTCCTTATTAGCCGGTTGCCGAGGCTAGTCGCAATCCTTCTCGCAGGAGCGGGGATGAGTATTGCGGGTCTCATTATGCAACAGCTGAGCAGGAATAAGTTCGTGTCGCCGACAACCGCGGGTACATTGGATGCGACCCGGTTGGGGATATTAGTTTCGATGCTGCTGTTTACGAACGCTTCGACGATTGAGAAGATGATTGTCGCATTTGTTTTTGCGCTTGCGGGTACATTGCTGTTCATGCAGATTTTGGACCGTATCAAGTTTAAAGACGCGATTTTCATTCCGCTCGTCGGTCTGATGTTCGGAAATATACTATCATCGATTACAACCTTCTTCGCATATAAATCGAATGTCATCCAAAATATGGCCTCTTGGCTGCAAGGTGACTTCTCGATGATTATGAAGGGGAGGTACGAGCTTTTATACATAAGCATCCCTGTGCTGATCCTCACTTATTTATATGCCAACCGTTTTACGGTAGCTGGAATGGGTGAAGATTTTTCGAAAAACTTGGGGCTCGCTTATAAGAGGATCGTCAATATCGGTCTGATATTGGTGGCCCTTGTAACAACTACTGTCATCTTGACTGTCGGGATGATCCCGTTTTTAGGGTTGATCATTCCGAACATCGTATCGATCTTCCATGGGGATCATTTGAAAAAGACATTGCCGCATACCGCTTTGTTAGGCGCAATATTTCTCCTGGTCTGTGATATTTTAGGCAGGGTTCTCATCTATCCTTATGAGATATCGATCAGCTTAATGGTCGGTGTCATCGGAAGCGGTATATTCCTCTATTTGTTGTTTAGGAGGAAGGCATATGCGTAATTCTACTAAAATGATCATTCTTACGGTTTTTGCAGTTATTTTTTGTGCATTGTATTTGTTTTATGGCTTGAATGGAAGTTTTGACTATGCACTTCCTCGCCGCGGCATCAAAGTAATAGCGATGGTGCTTACCGGGGTTGCGATTGCATATTCTACAGTCGTTTTCCAAACGATTACGCATAACAGGATTTTGACACCAAGTATAATGGGATTGGATTCTTTGTATTTATTGCTTCAAACGGTTTTGATATTTTTCCTTGGCTCCAGTCATATAACGATTGTGAACCGACATGTGAATTTCATATTGTCCGTTTCGGCAATGATCCTTTTTGCCCTCATTCTATACCGGTTCCTCTTTAAAAGAGGAGGGCAGCCAATTTACTTCCTGCTGCTAGTCGGAATTATTGTCGGAACTTTTTTTGGAAGCATCTCGACATTTCTGCAGGTGCTGATCGACCCGAATGAGTTTCTACGGGTGCAGGACAAAATGTTTGCGAGTTTCAATAATGTGAGCGGAGAATTGGTCTGGTGGGCTCTTGGGATTGTCGTTCTGACGTTCATAGTCGGCTGGAAATCATTCAATGATCTGGATGTCCTTTCACTCGGCAGAGATACAGCGATTAACTTAGGCGTATCCTATGATCGTGTCGTCAAGACGATGCTCGTCATTTCGGCAGTCTTAATATCTGTGTCGACAGCACTCGTTGGTCCGATTACCTTTTTTGGATTAATCGTCGCAAATTTATCGTATCAATTTTTCAAAACGTATAAACACAAGGTCCTTATTGCAGGTGCTTCAGTGATGAGTGTCATTGCACTTGTTGGTGGGCAGTGGATCGTGGAGCGGGTATTCACGTTCTCAACTACATTAAGCGTCATCATTAACTTTGTCGGCGGTGTCTATTTCATCTACTTACTATTAAAGGAGAGTCGATCCTCATGATCCAAGTTCGGGAATTATCGAAGTTCTATGGAAAAAAGGCTGTCGTTGAAAAGGTGAATGTCAATATCCATCGTGGTAAAATTACATCTTTCATCGGCCCGAACGGTGCGGGGAAGTCGACGCTTCTTTCGATGGTCAGCCGTCTGCTTGATGCGGATACTGGAGAAGTGCTTGTAGATAACGATCATGTCCATAAAATGAAATCCAATGAGTTTTCAAAACGCGTTTCGATTTTGAAACAATCCAATTTCATGAACGTAAGACTGACAATCCGTGAATTGGTATCATTCGGTCGATTCCCTTATTCTCGAGGTAAGCTGAATGCAGAAGATATCCGGATTGTTGAGCAGGCCATGGACTATATGGGATTAATGGATATGCAATATGAATATATGGACGAATTATCAGGTGGACAACGTCAGCGTGCATTTATCGCGATGGTCATTGCCCAAGATACGGACTATATTCTGCTTGATGAACCGTTAAATAACCTGGATATGAAACATTCCGTCCAAATCATGAAAATCCTACGTAGATTAGTCGATGATCTTGGTAAAACTGTTGTTATCGTTCTCCATGACATCAACTTTGCGTCTGTATATTCTGATCGAATTGTCGCTTTGAAAAATGGCAGGGTTGTTAAAGATGGTCAAACAGAAGAAATCATCAATTCAGATGCATTGAAGCAAATATATGATATGGATATCCCGATTAAAAGAATGAATAACTGTAATATATGTGTGTATTTCAACTCTTGAAAATAAAGGATGATATTTTATGAAAAAGCTAACAATGACGCTATTATTTGCTTCCCTTATGATTGTACTTGCGGCATGTGGTACGAAGGATAAGAAGGATGAAGGCAGCACATCAGGTTCTGATGCAAATAATGTAAGTGAAACAGTTTCAGTTAAGCATGAGCTAAGCGACACTCCTGTTGAGGTAACGAAAAACCCTGAAAAAGTAGTTGTATTCGATTTTGGTACCCTTGATACATTGGATGACCTAGGCGTTGAAGTGGCGGGATTGCCAAGAACAAACGTGCCAGGCTACCTTTCGAAATATGACGACGATAAGTATGTAAACGTAGGAAGCTTAAAAGAACCTGATTTTGAAACGATTCATGAGATGAAACCAGACCTCATTATCATTTCAGGTCGCCAATCTGATCTTTATGAGCAATTCGAAGAAATCGCTCCAACAATTTACGTCGGTATCGACACTGCGCATTATATGGATTCATTCAAACATAATGCAGAATTGATGGGTGAAATCTTTGGCAAGGAAGACAAAGTGAAAAGCGAGTTAGCTGACATTGATGAAAGAGTTGCGGCAATTAAAGAAAAAACGGCTGCTTCAGACGAAAATGCGCTTATCGTTCTTGCGAATGAAGGAAAAGTGAGCGCATATGGTCCGAGCTCCCGTTTCGGTATCATCCACGATGTAATGGGCTATAAAGCGGCAGATGAAAAGATTGAAGTTTCAACACATGGTCAAAACATCACATTCGAATACATTCTTGAGAAAAACCCGGATATCCTATTCGTCATCGACCGTGACGCGGCAATCGGCAACGGCGCAAGTGCAAAAGATTCTGTGGAAAATGAACTTGTTAAGAAAACGGATGCATATAAAAACGGCAAAATCGTCTACTTGAATGGAGAATACTGGTACCTATCAGGTGGCGGCTTGCTCTCCATGAAAGCAATGATCGAAGAAGTCGAATCAGCACTATAAGTAAATCCATGGGGTTTGTTCGCATAACAGTGAACAAGCCCTTTTTTCGTTAGAAGGGTGCCTGCCACCGAAACAATTGAGAATTGTTTTGGTGGCAGGCACCTGTGATAGAATAAAAGTAAACTTTTGCGCGGGGTGACGGAATGAGAGAGATTACAGCTTTGAATAACGATATAACGCCGCCGCATTATAAGATCAGGCTAATTGAACATAATATTATTGCCATACTAACTGTGACTCCTGGTAAACGGCATCCGGGTGGCAGAGAAGTCCTTAAAGCTCAACTCGTGGAAGAGGAAATCGAACTCTATAATAACTTGGATTCCAATGAAATTATTAACGAACTCGAACAAATGGGCATTACTGAAAGAATTAATCGGTCTGCCATCGAAGAAGCTACGAGATCATTGACGCCTTTCGAAGCAATCATTGCCAAAGGGCATCTTCCAGTGGAAGGGTTCAACGGTGATCTTTATTTACATAGTCAAATAGAGAACAATCCCTGTTCAGAACATGGAAAAATCGATTTCAGAGAGATGAATCCAATTGAAACAGTCGAAGAAAATGGGCTCGTTGCGACCTATTTGCCCGCTGTTCCTGGAGTGGATGGCATGGATCTGTTTGGAAATCCGGTTCCGACAAAAGAAGTGTTCGATCTAAACTTAAGACTTGGCGAGCAAGTGGAACGGCGTGGGAATAAAATATATGCACTTGCACCGGGGCGATTATTGATTGAAAAGCATTGTTCTTTCATCAAAATTGAAGTGAAAAGTGAGTTCGTTCATGATGGGACGGTCAATCTAAGCAGTGGAAATATCAAGTTCAATGGCGATGTCCGAATCGGTGAAGACGTAGAAAACTCCATGACCGTCTCGGCAACGGGCAAAATCTTCATCGGGGGATCGGTTCGCAAAGCGACAATCGATGCGGGAAGATCTCTTGCTATTCAAGGTCATGTCTTTTCATCCACAGTGAGTGTAGGCATGCAGGAAGTGCTCGAGGAGAAATTGGCGGAACAACTGGATGAACTGCTCTGCTATTTAGACCAAATGCAAAAGACAATCCATCAAATCATCGACATACGGGGCGTTCATTTGGAAGATGTGGATGCAGGTGAATTGAAAGAGTTGGTACGTGTTATCCTGAAAGAAAAATACTTTGAATTCCACGATAAAAAGCGAGATTTCATCCGAAAAATCAAAGAGCGCGCTGCACAATTATCATCGGATTGGATCCCGGTTACGGATAAACTATACAGCGTCTTTACGGATACGTCTTTAACGACAGTACGCAATGCCGCCGACTTCTCACAACTTTTGGAAGAAGGACGTGCGTTGGTGAAGCACTATACTAAAGGGGAAAGCAGTAATAATTACTTGAAAATCCCATACGCCGTCAACAGCATCCTGTCGTGCAACGGAACGATCGAAGTGACAGAGGCTGGCCTTCACAATTGCTCCGTGACGGCCAATAAAAAAGTATTTATTGAAGGCTGCTGCCGCGGTGGCGAAATAAAAGCCAGAGAAAAGGTCTCCATTAAAGAAACCGGCTCCATGAATGGAGTTAAAACCGTCATAATGACAGATAAGGAAGGTGTCATTACGATAGGGCTCGCCCGATGTGGCACTGAAATTTGGGTGGGGGGCGAAGTCCATCATTTCGACATGGACAAATTGGGTGTGCACGCGCGCATAGTTGACGGGCGGTTGTGTACAAGTTAAATGAACTCTTGTTATTCTGTTCGCTCGCAAGTATAATGACAAGTGTCAAGACACTATCATTCTACAACGAAAGGCAGACAAATTGTGAAAACGAAAAAAAACGGGATTTCCCGCAATAAATTACTAGTCATTTCCGGCACAGGCTGGATGTTCGACGCAATGGACGTCGGTATCCTTTCCTTCGTCATCGCGGCCATCGCGGTCGAATGGCATTTGTCGCCGGCTGAAATGGGTTGGATCGGAAGTATGAATTCCATCGGCATGGCTGTCGGCGCATTCGGCTTCGGACTGTTAGCCGATCGTGTAGGCAGGAAAAATGTCTTCATGATGACGCTCGTGATCTTTTCATTGGCAAGTGGACTGTCGGCACTGACGACGACATTGACTCTCTTCCTTATTTTACGTTTCTTCGTCGGTGCAGGACTCGGTGGAGAACTGCCCGTCGCCTCCACACTCGTCTCGGAAAGCGTCTCCGCAAAAGAGCGTGGACGAGTCGTTGTCTTATTGGAAAGTTTTTGGGCGGCAGGCTGGCTTGTTGCAGCATTAATTGCATACTTCGTCATCCCGGAATACGGTTGGCGAATTGCACTCATCCTGACAGCCCTTCCGGCATTTTATGCAATTTACTTGCGTCGGAACTTGCCGGACTCCCCGAAATTCGTGAGTGAAGGGAAACCGAAGCAATCATTCAGCGCAAAAATGAAACTCATTTGGTCAAAAGAATATGCACGCAGAACGACAATGCTCTGGATCGTCTGGTTCACTGTTGTGTTCTCCTATTACGGCATGTTCCTTTGGCTGCCAAGCGTCATGGTCATGAAAGGATTCGACATGATCCACAGCTTTAAATACGTGCTCATCATGACATTGGCGCAACTGCCGGGCTACTTCACCGCCGCTTGGCTCATTGAGAGGGCAGGCCGTAAGTTCGTCCTGTCAACGTACTTGATCGGCACAGCTGTCAGTGCACTTCTATTCGGAAATGCAGAAGGACTTGTTATGTTGCTTGTATCAGGCGCATTCCTTTCATTCTTCAACTTAGGAGCATGGGGCGCACTCTACGCCTATTCACCGGAACAATACCCGACAGCGGTACGGGCGACCGGCTCCGGAACAGCAGCAGCAGTCGGCAGGATCGGCGGCATCTTCGGCCCGTTGCTCGTAGGCTCATTGCTAACAGCAGGCCACGGATTCGGTCTGATCTTCGGCATCTTCTGCGGAGCAATTATCATCGGCGTCCTTGCTGTCATCGTGCTAGGAACTGAAACAAAACAAATTGAATTGGAATAATCATCGACTGACGTCTTTCATATAAGGCGGCAGTCTTTTCTTTTTGGAATCGCAGCAAAGGATGAATGGAGAGGGGGGGATGGCCCGCGCTCAAGGAAGTGAATTCC
>NZ_BJYL01000051.1 GCF_007991495.1 Sporosarcina luteola
CGCACTCAAGAAAGCGAGTATCGCGCTCAAGGAATCGAGTATCGCCCTCAAGAATCTGCTCGCCTTGTTCTCTTACGAATTTCGATAAATTGAAACTTCTATTTAACACAATACGTATTTACATTCAAAGAGAAAAGGGGATGATGATATGTCAGTTAAGGATTTTACCGTGAAAATCTCTCCAAACGAAGCAGCGGATTTGATCCAGTCTGAGATCCTTCGAGGAAATATCAGTGGCACATTAGTTGACCATTACGTAAGAACGACCGGTTCGTCGGAGGTGCATGTGCTGATCATGGAAAAGTACTATATGCGCTCCAATAACCGCGCATCCGTCACAACGACAATTGATAATTTTGATGGCTCCACAAACATTCATGTCGTTGCGGCAGGCAGTTCGGAAGGGGTATTCTTTCGATTTGATTGGGGGGCGGGTAATAATTTTGCAACAAGTGTCGAACGTGCGTTAGAACAATATATTATTGGGGGATAATGAAATGATTCAAGAAGTCATGCAACGGTATTTTTCGAAACCGATTACCCGCCACGAAATTCTACGAGACAAGGATAGGCTTGTAGCAGAGGTGGAAGTGGACGGTGAACTATTTTATCTGAAAGGTGAAAAGCAGCCAGAACAATTCGTCGAAACGATCATTGCATTCACGGAACTTATGAGTAACGCCGGACTGCCATTTATCATGTCTGAACAAGCGTTGGACGGGAAACGCTATGTCGAACACGAGAACCTGCTTTTCATTCTCGAACGTAAAGGAATTGGCAAGGAGATTAAAGCTCTCCGGCAGGAACATCTTCAGGAACTCGGAAAATCACTTGGCAAACAACATGTGGTCTCATCCACAATTGACTTGCGTTTCGGCAGTGGAACGAGCTGGGGGATGTTCGGCGGCAATAAAACCAATGAGCTTGGGGACTACGATGAAAATGAATTAAGTTATTTGGATTTGGTTCATTGTGTTGAAGAGATCGGGAGGTTCGAGTTGGAATTGTCTATGGTTAAAGAACTATATTTGGCGAGAAGGGCCATTCTACAAGCGGAATGGTCTGAGCTACCCGCGGGCCCTGTTCAAGGCGATCTGCTGCCGTATAATCTTTTATTCCAGGAGAACAAGATTTCCGTCATTTACGATTACGACATTGCAGGTGACGAAGTCTTTGTTAATGAATGTGTCGCCAATGCGATTTACCTGGCTTGGCATCACGACTTTGAGGGAAATGAAACCCCAGAGGAACGTTACAATACATACATAAACGCCTATACATCCGAAAGGCCATTGTTGAATCGCGAACTGGAGATGGTTCCCCATCTATTCGCAATCATCCGCGCATTTCGATATGATCGGATAGAAGAAGGAATCGAGAAGATTAAACAAGGGGACGGAAAAGCGTTTTTGGATGAAACGATAAAGCTTTTAACCTAACCCAGCGGTGCAAAACCCGCTGGATTAAGTTAAATCCTCCAGAGAATGTCACAGATTTTTAAAGGGATTTATCGAGCAAGCTCGATAAAATCTGGACACAATTACGCCAAGGCATAATTGATAAGGCTGAAAGGGAGTGTGCCGATGTTTCGAATACCTGAATCGATTGCAGAGCTTGGCAGGGAGCGGATTAAAGGATATCCGGTGGAGGGGTTTGTCTATGGGGAGGGGCCGCAGAAACCGGAGCTGATGTTGATCGGCGAAGCGCCGGGGGAATTTGAGGCTGTAGATGGAATCCCTTTCATCGGCAGGGCTGGCAAGGAATTGATGAAGTCGCTCGATTCGATCGGATTGACGCGTGAAGATGTCTATATAACGAGTACGGTCCGCAGTCGGCCGTATAAATGGGGCGAAAAACGGGAGAGGGATGGCACGATGACGAAGCGAAAGTATAATCGGCCGCCGACGCGGAAAGAGATTTTGGCGCATGCCCCGGTGCTCGATTATGAACTCGCAAATATCGAGCCGAAGCTGATTGTGGCATTAGGGAATTTCGGTTTACAAAGGTTGCTCGGCAAAGAGGCAAAAGTGACGGAGTTGCACGGGCAGTTACTGGAGAAGCCAGTGCAGTTTCTTCCGGGTCTTGATAGTACCTCGTTTGAGTGGACGGATCGAGTGTATCGAATCGTGCCGACCTTCCATCCGGCAGCTGTTTTTTATCGACCGTCACACAGGCCGGATTTGGATGCGGATTGGTTGGCGATTGGTGAGATGCTGAAGAGAATTGGGGATGGGGAAAGTGGAATATAAGCGGATTTTGGTTATCGGCTGCAGCGGCGCAGGGAAATCAACTTTATCGGTTGAACTCGCGGGCCGTTTGCGCTTGCCTGTCCTTCATTTGGATGCGCTATTTTGGAATGAAGGATGGGTGCCTACGCCGAAGCCCGAATTTCGGAAAAAGCTGCAAGTTGAACTGGAGAAGCCCACATGGATCATCGATGGCAATTTTAATTCCACGATCGAAATGCGGGCTCAATACGCTGATTTGATCATCTTCCTCGACTTTCCAAACTGGCTCTGCCTGTCTCGAATTTTCAAGAGACGGTGGATGTATCGGGGGAAGTCTCGGCCAGATATGGCAGAAGGCTGTGAAGAGAAGGTAGATTGGGATTTTGTGAAATTTATATGGACGTATCCGAAGAAGAAACGGCCGGGTGTATTCCAAATGCTGGAGCGTGCCGAAGCGGAAGTGCTTATTTTAAAATCACCGCGGGAAGTGAAGAGTTGGTTAGCGGTTTTAAACATGGGGGATGTAGATTGAAAAAGAGATTGTGGAGTGGCTTATTTGTTGTCGTAGGGTTATTTTTTGCGCAGGTATTTTTCCCATATTCGCCTTTCAGCATCTATCAATCAGTTTCAGTCAGTACGGAACTTCCTATTTTGCAAGATTATAAAGTGAAATTGTATGAGTTTAGGAAGCTGGATGAAGAGAATGAAGGAAAGGATCCGGAAGGCTACACGATGGACCATGTAAAGTACGCAACTCAACGCGTTCTCGAGACGTATGAAATGGATATGATGACGACTTCTAGATCAAGTATCGGTAAAAGTGATTTGAATATCATTGTGGATGACCTTAGAATCTTGCAGGATAGGTTATTGGCGATCACTTATGAGGAGGTACACTCATCGGAATCCAGAAAGTATCTATACGCGACTTTGAGGTGGAGCCAAGCAGCTGAGGAAGAGATTTTGAGAATTACAAGTGAACCTTTTTATTCGAGGTTCCATATGATCTATCGTCTTGAAGAAATTCAAGATTACATTAGAAAGAGCTTTGATATGTATACGAAATTTTATAATGCTTACTATTGGTATGAGGGAGAATGATTCGTCGGGGAAGGTTTACGCGTGATTCTCCGCATTTATAAGCAATTGTAAGAGTCTATGCTTATTTGGAAAGTAGAGGGTGAGTAGATGGAAAACGAGGTAAAAACGAAAGGGTCGATGAAGGAATTTGTTGCTTTATTGCGGCAGCTGAGATGGCCGAAAGGGATTACGGTGGTTGCACTGATCCTCGCGTTGTTTTCGACGGCGGCGAGTTTGGCAATTCCGTTAGTGACGAGGCAGCTTGTCGATTCGTTGACGGCAGCGGCCTTCAATTGGCAGACGGCGGTATTTTTGTTTGTCGTGTTCATCGTGCAGGCGGTATTGGGCGGCGTTTCGTATTATTTGCTGGCGTATATCGGTGAGACGATTGTGGCGGATTTGCGGAATAAATTATGGGATAAGGTGCTGCGACTGCCTGTGACATATTACGATGAAAATGAAACCGGTGAGACGATGAGCCGCATTACGCAGGACACGACGATGCTGAAGCAATTGGTATCGGATCATCTTGTGTCGTTCATTACGGGCATCATTTCAATCATCGGGGCGGTTGCGATTCTCTTGTATTTGGACTGGAAGATGACACTGATTATGATGATCAGCATTCCGGTGAGTATGGCAATTATTTTTCCACTTGGGCGGATCATGCATAAAATCGCAAAGGCGACGCAAGGAGAGATGGCAAAGTTTTCGGGGCATCTTGGACGGGTACTTGGCGATATCCGGTTGGTGAAGGCGTATCGGGCGGAGCCGAATGAAGGGGAGAAGGGTGGCAAGGCGATTAGCTCGCTGTTTTCATTCGGATTGAAAGAGGCGAGGATCCAAGCGATTATTTCGCCGGTCATGACGCTTGTGATGATGAGCATTTTAGTCGTGATCCTGGGTTATGGGGGCGCGCAAGTTTCAAAAGGCGATTTGTCCGCGGGAACGCTTGTAGCCATCATTTTTCTCATGTTCCAGATTATCATGCCGTTTGCGCAAATGGCGCAAGTATTTACGATTTTCCAGAAGGCTGTCGGAGCGACGGAACGGATTCAGCAGATTTTAGGGATGAACAGCGAGCGGGCTGAAGGAGCTGCCGTTGTACCGAATGGCGGGATTCAGTTTGAATCGGTCGATTTTTCGTATGAAAGCGGGAAAGATGTCTTGCAGGGGGTTTCATTCCAGGCGGAACCGGGGACAGTTAGTGCGTTTGTCGGACCAAGTGGCGGAGGGAAGACGACGATTTTTTCTTTGATTGAACGGTTTTACTTGCCGACTTCAGGTGTAATTTCCATTGGAGGTACACCAATTACGGGTATCGCCTTATCTGAATGGCGGAAAAGGATCGGTTATGTGTCGCAGGAAAGCCCGTTGTTAAGCGGGACAATTTTGGATAATATCGCATATGGTTTAGAGACCCGGCCCCAGTTGGAAGAGGTGCGGAGGGCTGCGGAGGCGGCGAATGCGCTGGAATTTATCGAAGCAATGACAGATGGTTTTGATACGCTCGTTGGGGAGAGGGGAATGAAGCTCTCGGGCGGCCAACGTCAGCGGATTGCGATCGCTAGGGCGTTGTTGCATGATCCAGAGATTTTGCTGCTTGACGAAGCGACTTCCAATTTGGACAGCGGATCGGAAACGCATGTGCAGGAGGCGCTCCAACGACTAATGGAAGGACGGACGACGCTCATTATCGCCCATCGATTGTCGACTGTCATTGACGCGGACCAACTGGTCTTCTTGGAGGCGGGACGCATTACGGGGATCGGCACGCATGATGAGTTAATCAATTCCCATCCGCTGTATCGTGAATTTGCGGAAGGACAGGGATTGAAATAGGGGGGAGATTATGGCGGAACTCATTTTTTTCTTCATCATTTGCATACCGGTGTTCCTGATTCTTATATGGCAAATCTATAATCCGGAAGATGCAGTGTTATGGGGAAAGCGCTGGATGTATAAGGAGCAACCCGAAGTTTCGGATGAAGCGATAAAATACACGAAGATCATGTCGATTATCGCGTTGATTGTGCTTGGCTTCATTTTTGTCGTGTTGTTTATAAGAATGATTTAAGATTCTGCCGAGCGACAAGGAATAGTTCATTTATCCGCCGAACAGCTCATTTTCTATGTAAATGATTCGCTTCCTTTCAAAAAGGCTATCCTATTGAAGAAGAAATATTGGCGCGGACGGAGGGATTCCATTGTACGAACCGATTGATAAAAGCTTTTTTGAAGGACCTGTCCTTGAACTTGCGCGGAGCCTGGTTGGCCAATACATTGTGCATGAGCGGCCTGACGGGATCATAGCTGCACGAATCGTAGAAACAGAGGCGTATCATGGGCCTGAGGATCGTGCTGCGCATAGTTTCGGTAATCGGCGGACGAAGCGGACGGAAATAATGTTTGGCGCCCCTGGTCTTGTTTATACGTACCAGATGCACACCCATACATTGATGAACGTAGTCAGTGGGCCAGTCGGGACGCCGCATGCGGTGCTCATACGCGCGGCAGAGCCAATCGACGGGCTCGACCTGATGCGTGATAATCGCGGTCCCAAACTGAAGATGAAAGATTGGACGAATGGGCCAGGCAAGCTTTCCAAAGCGCTCGGCGTGACGATGAAGTACTACGGACATCATTGGTCGGACGAGCCGCTGTTCATCGCCGTAGGGCCCGGTGCGAAGGAAATCGAAACGGGCCCGCGTGTAGGGATCGGGAATACGGGAGAGGCGGTCCATTATCCTTGGCGTTTCTTTGAAAAGGATAATCCTTACGTCTCAAAATACCGGCCTTAGGTTTAGTGGCGAATGGGAGTGGAATAGTAGTAGGGCTAGCATAATTTTGAAAGGATGGATGTACAAAATGGCTAAAATTGCTACTGTGATTACAAACCTATTCGAGGATTCGGAGTATACAGAACCGGCGAAAGCGTTTCAGGAAGCGGGTCATGAAGTCGTCACGATCGAAAAGGAAGCCGGTAATGAAGTGAAAGGGAAACAGGGTGATGCCACTGTGAAGATTGACATCGGAATCAGTGATACCTCCCCTGATGATTATGATGCTCTTTTCATTCCTGGAGGATTTTCACCTGATCAGCTGCGGGCGGATGACCGATTCGTGGAATTCGCGAAAAAGTTCATGGATGATAAAAAGCCTGTGTTTGCAATCTGCCACGGTCCACAACTATTAATCACCGCAAAAACGCTAGAAGGCCGGGACGCAACAGGCTATAAATCCATCAAAGTGGATATGGAATATGCCGGCGCAAACTATGCAGACAAAGAGGTGGTCGTCTGTCAAAATCAGCTCGTAACGAGCCGGACGCCTGATGATCTACCTGCATTTATTCGTGAATCCAAAAACGTACTGGACAAATAAAAAATGATTGAATGAGCTGCTCCGTTTGAAATGGGGCAGCTTTTTATGTGTCTGAATATCTATGAATTGGAAATAAAGTATAGAATGCGTAATGTTCTTGAAATCTAGTTAAATGCGTGTTAGATTGGTACGAGAAGAAGAGTTACACACTGAGAATTCGGATTATTTTGCACATAATCCATACACAACTAGGGGGAACAACGGATGAAAAAAGTACTTAAAATGGGAAGCGCTTTCATTGGAATCATCGTTGGCGCCGGTTTTGCTTCCGGTCAGGAAATTCTTCAATACTTTACAAGTTTCGGAATGATGGGGATTGTTGCGGCAATCGTCTCTACTGCTTTATTCGCTTACATAGGCATGGTGATAACAAGACTTGGCAGCCGGTTGCGGACAACATCACACAAAGATGCTATTTACAAAATCAGCGGCCGCTTCTTAGGAACTATTATAGACTACATAATCATTTTTACATTGTTTGGTGTTGGCGTCGTCATGATAGCAGGCGCAGGCTCCAATCTAGAACAGCAATTTGGTATTCCGCCTTTCATTGGAAGTTTACTGATGGTAATTCTTGTATTTATAACGATATTAATGAATGTCGATAAAGTAGTAGCTGTCATCGGCAGCATAACGCCATTCCTCATAATTGCAGTTGTCGGCGTATCAATCTATAGCTTGGTTACGATGGATCAATCTTTTGCTGAGCTGAATCCGGTTGCGAATGCAGTCGACACGACTTTGCCGAACTGGTTCATTTCCGCAATCAATTACGTATCGTTCAACATCGCAGTAGGCGTTTCCATGGCGCTCGTAATGGGTGGGGCTGAAAAAGACGAAAAAACAGCAGCACTCGGTGGGTTAGTCGGTGGTCTTGGACTCGGGATTATGATTCTGCTAAGCCATTTGGCGATTTTCTCAAAAGTCGATGTCGTCGGAGATTCAGCGTTGCCGATGCTTGCGATCATCAATGATATTTCGCCGGTACTTGCGGTATTGATGGCATTCGTCCTTTATGGGATGATCTTCAATACGGCCGTCAGTATGTTCTATGCGTTTGGTGCACGTTTTGTGACGATTGGGACGAAGAGCTTCAAAACATTCGTACTGATTACGTTAGTAATTGGTTTTGCGTTAAGCTTTGTCGGTTTCAAAAACCTTGTTGCTCATTTCTATCCGTACATCGGTTATTTAGGATTACTTTTATCAGGTGTATTGATCTTCACTTCATTCAGATGGCCTGAAAAAGTCAGACGCTAATAAAAACGGGACTCCCTTTATATGAAGGGGTCCCGTTTTTTTTGCTTTTATTGTGCATATTCCATTCTTAGTTCTTCTGCTGGTCCGAAGAATTCGAAGTGGATCTTATCTTCCGCTACGCCGTTTGCGACCAATGCAGAGATGACGGCTTGCATGAATGGTGTTGGTCCGCAGACGTAGATATCGCTGCCTTCTGCTACATGCTTCGCTAGGAATTCACGGTTGATGAACCCGTCGCCTTCTTCTGAGTAAAGCACCTCGTATTTTGTGTTGGGAAGTGTTTCTGTTAAAGAATTCAACACTTTGTGGAACGCTTGGTGGCCACGTGTGCGTGCTGAATGAAGGAATGCAACCGGACGTTCAGGTGAAACGTTCGCGATTGTTTGATACATCGCCATCATCGGGGTGATACCGACTCCGCCGCTGATCAATGTGACAGGTGTCGTGCTTTCTGTGTCGAGATAGAAGTCACCTGCTGGCGCACTCACTTCAATTGTGTCGCCGATATTCAGGCCGTTATGAAGATGTACGGATGCTTTGCCATTCGGAACGCATTCGTCTTCACGTTTTACCGAAATACGGAATGTGTCGTTACCTGGTGCTTGAGACAAACTATATTGACGGTTCAATGTGAATTCATCCCCAGGAATACTGAAACGCACTGTAATGTATTGACCTGGTTTATAAGTTGGCAATTTTTCACCATCAGCTGGTTTCAAATAGAAGGAAGTGATTACTTCGCTTTCTTGAACTTTATCTGCAATGATGAAATCCTTGAATGTTCTCCAACCGCCTTCAGCATCTTCGGTGTTGTCATACATATTTTTCTCGATACCGATGAACGCACCTGCGATAACTTCATATGCTTCTCCCCATGCTGCGATGATTTCAGGAGTAGCTGCGTCACCAAGTACTTCTTTAATGGCTCCAAGTAGATGGTATCCAACGATTGGGTAATGTTCTTTTTGGATTCCTAAAGAAACGTGCTTGTGTGCGATTTGAACAACCGCAGGGATGATTGCCTCAAGATTGTCAATATGTGCTGCAGCTGCGTAAACTGTATTCGCTAACGCTGTTTGCTGACGGCCTTTTGATTGGTTAGCATGGTTGAAAATATTAAGAAGTTCTGGATGAGCGGCGAACATATTTTTATAAAAAACTGTTGTGATTGTTTTACCGTGTTGTTCCAATACGGGTACTGTAGATTTTACGATATCAATTGTTTGTTGAGATAACATGTGATGCGCACAACCTTTCTTGTTTTGTTAATTCCACAATAAACGATTATTTGTCTTAAAGCTATATCTGAAATGCATCTTTTGGGTGATGTAAGATTTTAGACACATTTCTTTCACGATACGGACAAAATCGTTATAATAGGTTGGTGAATGGCGGTGAAATTATGCGGTTAACTTTATATACAGATTTTTCTCTTCGCGTCCTGATTTACTTGGGAACGAAGGAAGTCGGTTCGCTATCGACAGTTCAGGAAATATCGGACCAATATCAGATTTCAAAAAATCACCTGACAAAAGTTGTCCATGAATTAGGAAAGATGGGTCTTGTGGAAACAGTGCGGGGTCGCGGAGGCGGTATCCGATTGAAAGTAAAGCCTGAAGATATAAATGTAGGTGAACTCGTTCGGAAGACGGAAGATGATTTTTACATAGTTGAATGCTTCCGTCCGGATGGGAATCAATGCATTCTTTCTCCTGCATGTCGGTTGAAAGGAGCATTGCAGGAAGCACTGGTTGCTTATTTAGCAGTGTTAGATAAGTATACGATTGCAGATTTCATTGTGAATAAAGACGAGCTTGCGGCAATTTTGTTCGGCAAACCTTTATGATAGAATATGTAGGAATATGATTTAGTAGGAGGATTTCAATGGGTAAAGTATTAGTATTCGGACATAAAAACCCTGACACCGATTCCATTACGGCGGCGATCAGCTATGCTTATTTGAAACAACAGCTTGGAATGGATGCAGAAGCTGTCCGTCTTGGTTCCATTTCTGGCGAAACAGCGTATGCATTAGGCCAATTCGGCTTTGAAGCACCGCGCTTAATTGAAAAAGCAGCGCCTGAAGTACAACAGGTCATCCTTGTTGATCATAATGAAAAGCAACAGAGCGTCGATGATCTTAATGATGTGCAAGTTATCGAAGTCGTTGATCATCACCGAATCGCCAACTTCGAAACGTCAGATCCGCTCTATTATCGTGCTGAGCCTGTCGGCTGTACGGCGACGATTTTGAATAAGTTATATAAGGAGCATGGCGTCGAAATTCCGAAAAACATAGCGGGCCTAATGCTTTCAGCAATCATTTCTGATTCGCTTTTATTCAAATCACCGACATTTACAGAAGAGGATCGCATGGCTGCAGAAGAGTTGGCAGCGATTGCGGACGTAGATGCACAAGTCTATGGACTGGAAATGTTGAAAGCGGGCGCTGATTTGAGCGGCAAGTCGCTTGAAGAGCTTGTATCGCTTGATGCAAAAGAGTTCACGATGGGTGCAGCAAAAGTTGAAATTGCACAAGTGAATGCCATCGAAGTTGATGACGTCATGAAGCGCCAAGCTGAAATTGAAGTTTTATTGAACAGCATCATTGAAGAGAAAGAGTTAGATCTTTTCCTATTCGTCGTAACGGACATCTTGAACAATGATTCATCGGTCATTGCCCTCGGACGAGCTGCAGAACGCGCTTGTACGGCATTCAACGTTGGCTTGACGAATAACACAGCAACGTTTAAAGGCGTAGTATCACGGAAGAAGCAGATTGTACCGGTCTTGACGGAAGCTCTTAAATAAAATAAAAGGTTGTGCTCATACTAATGGGGCACAACCTTTTATTATCCAGCTACGGACGCTAGCTGCTCGGGGTCATAAGTCAAAGCTGCTACATGGCAAATGGAACCACTTCGCATCTTCGCCTTATGCCTGTCGCAGCTGAACAAGCGCCCTTCGCTTTTATTCACCCCAAATCTAACGGTTTCGTCGCCGGTCCTTCAAGCACCGAGCCATCCTTTCTAAAACGTGAACCGTGGCATGGGCAGTCCCATGTTTGATCGGCTTCGTTCCATCGCGTCCTGCAGCCCATATGTGTGCAAATAGGCGAATGGGTTCTCGTAATATGGCCGCCTGTGAATTCCTTCAACACAAGCCCCGTGTTTTTTAGCGCTTGCATGAGAAACGATCCGAATCCAGTCCGGTCCGGGGCGTATAGCGACGAGGCCTTGTTTTGTCTGCCAACAATCTGATCGCTAATAATTCGTGCACTTGCTAGCGAATTCGATAATCCCCATTTTCTAAAACCGGTATTCAAATAGACATACGGCATGCTTCGTGAAATCTGTCCGGCGTAGGGAATGAGATCGGGCGTCGATGGGTCTTGTGCTGACCATCCGCATTTCAACGGGTCCAGCTGATAAATGCTATGCAGCTCCGAAGACAACGTTTCGTAATGCACTTGTGTCTCTTTCTCCATCCCTGCTTGATGCCCTTCGCCGGATAAAAGGAAATGTGTTTTTCCGTCGATGAATGCAGTCCGTACGGAACGTTTCGGATTGTCGACTGAAATATATTGTCCTGTCAATGGCATATTTGCTGGAGCAGCTACGATATAAGAGCGGCTTACGGATAATTTCATAATTTGCAGTCCGCGTAAAGCTTCAATCGGATAATGCGTGCATAATAGGAGTTCATTAAATTGGATTTCATTTTGTGAATTCGTATAGAGCAGTCGTTTTTTCAAATCCATTAAACGGACGTCCGACTTTTCGAAAATACGCGCTCCAGCCTTCACAGCAAGTTTCGCTAAATGCTGGCCGAGTCGGACAGGATGGATTTGCGCTTCATTTTGAATCATGAGAGTTGCCTCCGTTCTAAGCGGCAGCTCGCTATTCCTGCCTAACTCACCGGCAATGCCGATGTCATCGTATGCCCTTTTTTCATCCTGAAGCAATTCTGTCCCGTATTTGGATTGGGAAAATAAAACCGAATCGGCATTCCTCAGTTCATCCCCCTCGGAAAAAGACTTTCCAAACGAAACGGCATCCCGGTTCACTTCATAATAAATTCTCGCATTGTCCCTTCCAAACTGCTTGATGAGATCTGCATAGACGATATCATGCTGCACCGTCAATTTCCCTGTTGAATTCCCCGTTGCCCCCGAGAGAATTTCATCTTTTTCGAGCAGGACAACATTCTTTCCTTCCTTCGCCAAAAAATAAGCGTTTGCAATTCCGCTTAACCCTCCGCCGATAATGCATACATCACATTCTATGTCTTTGTCTAAAGCAGGATACGTTTCCCGCGGGTAAGCTGTCTGCAGCCATAATGAATTATTCATGACAAGCCCTCCAATTGGTTCTCACTAACAAAGTTAGCAGGCATATTCATTGTTGCCAGTTTGAATGAATTCTAAAATAAGAAAGGAAAGGTGGTATGCATTCATGAAAATTGAAATCTGGTCAGACTATGTTTGCCCTTTTTGCTATATTGGCAAACGGAGATTGGAAGAGGCGCTAGAGTCGACAAATTTGGCGGATCAAGCGGAAGTGGTTTTCAAATCGTACCAATTGGATCCGAACACGCCGACTGATGCGTCAGGATCATCGTTGGACGGTTTAGCGAAGAAGTTCGGTGTCAGCTTGGGCGAGGCGAGCAAGATGATGGAGAATGTCGCAGAGCAGGCAAAGACTGTCGGCTTGAACTATAACGTCGAAGGCATGAAAGTGGCGAACACATTCAACGCCCATCGCCTTGCGAAGCTTGGGGAGCTGGAAGGCAAAGCAGAGGCTACGACGGAACGCCTTATGCAAGCGCATTTCATCAATGGAGAGCTGCTTGGCGACGAAGCTACATTGCTCGCCATCGCAGAAGAAGCAGGCTTATCGAAGGAACGTGCACAACAAATGCTACAATCCGAAGAATTTGCTGCTGATGTTCAAAAGGATATCGCTGAGGCTGGACAGATCGGAGTACAAGGCGTACCGTTCTTCGTCATCAACCGCAAATACGCCATTTCTGGAGCGCAGCCAAAAGAAGCCTTTGAAGAAGCGCTGAAAAAAGTTGCAGCAGAGGAAGGAATCCAGCCTAAGTTGAAAGTATTAGGCGGAGAAGGCCAAGGCATCTGCAACGACGACAACTGTGAAATTTAATGCATGTTTGTATCTATTAAAAACACCATTGCTGCTTTGCTTATAAAAACGACGGTGCTAGCTCTTATCGCTAGTCCCGTCGTTTTCGGATTCAATCTTATACAAAACATCATGCAACTCATCTTCCGTCGAAATATCCGCCAGCTTTACTTTTGAACGGTATGCGGCCCTTACAAGCAGATGACCCGCTACCGGGGCTGTAAGGAAAACAAACACAATACCAAGAAGTACACGAACGCTTACGAATTGTTCACGGAACAAGAAATATAAAAAAGTTCCCGAAAGTGTAAGCAAGACAGCAAGCGTCGAACTTTTTGTCGCTGCGTGGGAACGTGTATACACATCCGGCAGCCGGATAAGCCCAAATACACTAATGACACTCGCAATCCCGCCCAATAAAATCAATAGCGCCCCTACGAATTCACCGATCTCGTTTACGCTCAACAATGACCCCCCTTTCAATTGCTTTGGAAAAGGCGATTGTTCCAATGAAGGAAAGTATCCCTAGTATCAAAATAACCTCCAAAAAGGCTTTCGTTTTTAATATGATCGAGACAACAGCTATCATGGCAATCAAATTGACACCGATCATATCAAGCGCAAGAACACGATCGGGCATTGAAGGACCAAGAACGATCCGAACAACGGCAATCAAAATGGTGATGGAAAAAAGGACAAGCGACACCGTCAGCATCGTTTCAATCATCGTGTCACCTCCATGATCGCTTTTTCGAAGTTCTTCAGCTGCTTGATCAATCCAGCTTTTGATTGTTCGACGTCCATCGCGTGGATGTATAGCGTATCACCTTCAGGAGACACTTCCATGACGACGGACCCCGGAGTCAGCGTGAGAAGAAGGGACAGCATCGTCACTTCCACGTCACTTTTCAAGACGGTCTCGTATTTAAAAATGCCTGGCTTGATTTTCAATTTGGGGCTTAAAATCTGCCCTAAGACGACGATGCTTGACTGGGTCAATTCAGATATGAAGATGAATAGTAACTTAATTGTTTTAAATAACCGGCGCAAATAAAACTGTGTGCCGAAAAAGCGGTGCATGAAGAAAATGATTCCGATCCCGACGAGGAAACCGGCAAAGAACGTCGTGAATTTCAATTCATCTTCATCAATCAACGTCATCCATAAAAAAGCGATGAACAGATTCAATAATAACTGGGCTGGCATCAAACTCCACCTCAACTTTCCGCTTAACGATTTCCTTGTAAAACAGCGTCTATATAGATCTCCGGATTCATAAGTGTACGTGCTGCATCACTGACATAAGGGGCTAGCCCCTCAGCGCCAACGCCGATTGCAACTGTCATGATTGCAAAAAGCACACACGGGACGAGCATCCCTTTTTTCAATGGGACATCGTCATCCTCACTTATGATCGTCTCACCCCAGAAGCTGTTCAGGAAGATGCGCAATAATGAGTACAGAACGAAGATGCCGGATATAAAGGCAACTGCCAATAATAGGTAGGAGCCAGTTTCAATCGCCCCTTGCCCCAAGTACACTTTACTGATGAACCCACTTAACGGAGGAATTCCCGTCAACGATAGCATCGTGATGAAAAACAACCAACCGAGCATCGGATAGTTGCGGATGAGGCCACTCATCTCTTGAATCTTAGCTTTCCCCGTCAAATAGATCATCGTCCCTGCAATGAGGAACAGCAAAGCTTTCACGATCATGTCGTGTATCAAATAATAGATGGCTCCCTGGAATGCTACTTCTGATGAAATCGCCAGACCTGCTAAGATGAACCCGACGGCAATCACAACATTATACGAAACGATTTGACGAATATCGTTATGTGCAAGGGCTCCGATACTGCCGCCGATCATCGTCAGAATTGCCATGATCCCGATCACCGTATGCGTAATAACCGTTTCGTGATAAAAGATCAGCGTGAAAATCCGGAACATCGCATAAATCCCAACTTTAGTAAGCAAAGCTCCGAATAATGCGGCAACGACTGTCGGCGGGGCGCTGTAAGAGCCCGGAAGCCAGAAATAAAGCAACAGCCCTGCTTTTAAACTGAACACGATCAAGAACATCAAGCTGATCACCGTCAATAACGGACCTTGTCCGACTTCTGCAACTCTAACAGATAAATGGGCCATATTTAACGTGCCGACCGTTCCGTATAAATAAGCAATCCCGATTAAGAAGAACCATGAGGAAAGGACGTTGATCGTTACATATTTAATTGATTCGACAAGTTGGATTTTCCTGCCGCCCATCGTGATGAGCACGTAAGAGGAAAGCAGCATGACCTCAAAACAAACAAACATGTTGAACAGATCGCCCGTCAGGAAAGAACCGTTGACGCCTGCAACAAGGAAAAAGATGAACGGATAAAAAAACATATGCTCATGCTGTTTCCCGATGGATGAAAATGCGTAAATGAGAAGGATTGAAGTCACAATCGATGTCGTTACTACGAGCAGCGTGGAGAATGAATCCGCTACGAATAAAATTCCATAGGGCGGCAACCATCCACCAAAATCAAGTCTCAAAATCCCTTCATGCTGAATTCTGTTTAAAATAACTAGACTTACAACAACCGTCGCAATACTAGACAAGATACTAAAAACACGTTGGGTTTTCGTGTAAGAACGTAAAAAAATCAAGATGATCCCGGTCAATAAAGGGATGATCATCGGCATAACTATAATATTATTCATCATTAAACCCTCTCAATGCATGGAGGTCATCCGTCCCCGTTTTTTTATATGTACGATACGCCAACACTAGCAAAAATGCTGTCACGGCAAAACTGATAACGATTGCTGTAAGAATCAATGCTTGAGGCAGAGCATCTACATAGCTATTAGCATTCTCGCCAAGCAACGGGGCGCTTCCTTTCTTCAATCCGTTGCCCATTGTCATTAAGAGCAGATGTGCTGCATGCGACAAGACAGCGGTCCCTAAAATGACACGAATCAGATTGCGGGACAGGAGCAAATAGACAGCAACTGTCACAAGTAGGCCGACGAGTACCGTTATTAATGTTTCCATCTGCTACACATCCTCACTAATCGTTAAAATGATTGTTACGACAACGCCGACGACCGTCAATGCAACCCCTGCTTCGAACAAGACGACTGTCGACAATTCAGTAATTCCAAATATCGGCAAGTGGAAATGGCCGAAAGCCTGAGTCAGGAAATGTTCACCGAACAGTACAGAACCAAAGCCCGTACCGACTGCCAGAAGAACACCGAATGCCGCAATTTTTTTGAAATCAAACGGAATCCCTTTTCGAACCGTTTCTATATCATTTACCAAATAGAGCAGGACAAATGCGGAGGATAAGACGAGACCGCCGATGAATCCGCCGCCGGGATTATTATGACCTGATAGAAACAGCTCAACGCCGAACGTCAGTATGATGAACACGACGATTCTGGCTACTGTTCTCAAGATAACATCATTGATCCTCAATATCCTTGTCCTCCTTTCCTGTCTTCAGTTTAATAAGTGTAAACACGCCGATCCCTGCGATGAAAAGAACGACGACTTCGAGCATTGTATCGAATGCACGGAAATCTCCCAATATCGTATTGACGATATTTTTACCCCCGGCAAGGAGATAAGCGTCTTCAAAATACACTGAAATTGATTCGAACATTTTATTGCCTTGCACAGCAAGGGCGAGCACTGTCACGATCGTCCCGGCTGATAGGGCGATAATACCATTCATTATTTTCGTCTTACGTGCTGAGCGCTCTTTCTTCCATTCAGGCAGAAAGTAGAAGCAAAGAAGGAATAGAGCGGTTGTAACTGTTTCAACGACGGTTTGGGTCAATGCCAGATCCGGTGCACGGAAAACGACGAAGAGAAGGGCAATCGAATAACCGAGCACACCATTTAAAATGATTGCAGTCATACGTGATTTCGCAAAAATCATCGCAAGCGCCGCACCTGCCATAGCGAGCACAATTAGGAATTCATTTATCGCGATGGGACTGTTGTCTGTAAAGTCGAAGGAATAGGATCCTGTCCATAAAATCGATCCTCCGACCGCCACGATGAAGAAAGTGAAAATATAGACAAGGTAATCTTTCAAATAGCCTTTCATATACATCCGGGTAATGAAATGGGATCCTCCCTCGAGCCAAGTCAAACCAGCGTTGAATGCTGTGTCCAAGTTCCATCGGAGCGGAGCGATTGTATAGACACCTCTCCAATATTTTATCAATTTATAAAGAATCGTACCGAGGATGATAACCCCGATTGTCATCCATAGGGCGGGATTGAAGCCATGCCATGCCTTAATATGGGGCACTAGGCCTTCAGCTCCTGCGAACGATGGATAGATCGCTGTCATTGCGGGGCGCAGCAAATAGTTCCCGACGACATTCGGGAAGAAAAAGATGCCGACGACAAATATTGCCAAAACGGATGGTGCAACGAGCATTCCGAAAGAAGCTTCACTGGATGGCTTCTCAACACGTTCTGGATGGAATTCCCCGAAAAACGTTTGGAAAACGATGATCATGCTATAGACGAATGTAAATACACTCGCAATCCATGCAACGACAAGGAACAGTGTACCGACAGTGCCGGTAGAGAAAACTTCAAGGTTCCGCGCATTCACTAACGCTTCAAAGAACATCTCTTTACTTAGAAAGCCGTTGAAAGGAGGGAGCCCTGCCATCGAGAAACTTCCAATCAGCGCAATCGTGAACGTAATCGGCATGAACGCCATAAGTCCCCCGAGCCTGCGGATATCCCGGGTCCCGAGCTCATGGTCAACAATGCCTACGACCATGAAAAGAGCACCTTTGAAGGTGGAATGGTTAATGAGATGGAATAATGCCGCGAATGTTGCTTGCGTATAGATGACAGAATCCGGACTATATCCATGTTGGAGCGCGACGGACCCGAGACCGAACAAGCTCATGACCAAGCCGAGCTGGCTCACTGTCGAATAAGCAAGCAATGCTTTCAAATCGGTTTGCTTCACCGCGTTAAATGAACCTACTAACAATGTGAAAAGCCCAACGCCGCTTACTGTGTAAAACCAGACAGCCTCGCCGCCGAAGATGGGAGTGAAACGCGCTACCAAATAGATGCCCGCCTTAACCATCGTTGCGGAGTGCAAGTAAGCACTGACCGGTGTCGGTGCTTCCATCGCGTCCGGCAGCCAAATATGGAAAGGAAATTGTGCGGACTTCGTAAACGCACCCAATAATACAAGGAGCATGGCCCATAAAAAGAGGGGCTCGTCCGTGTATTGGCCAATTGTCGCCACTATTTCACGCACGCTGAAAGAACCCGTCAAAGACTGTAACATGATGAATCCGGCAAGCATGGCGATGCCGCCCGATACGGTGATGAGCATGGATTTCTGGGCTCCATACCTTGACTTTTTCCGGTGATACCAAAAGGCGATCAACAGGAAGGATGAAATGCTCGTTAATTCCCAAAAGACGTAGAGCATCATGAGGTTATCGGACAGAACGACGCCAAGCATAGCGCCCATGAACAATAAGAGGTATACGTAAAAACGCCCTAATGATTCCCTTTCAGACAAATAGTATATAGAGTAGAGGATGACTAAACTGCCGACACCCGTAATGAGAAGGGCAAATATTAAACTGAGCCCGTCAAGATACGTTGCAAAATGGATTCCGGCAGAATCGATCCACCGAATCGTATGCATATAAGTACTTCCATTTGCAATGGAAGGGATAAAGCTTGCAAGAAAGATGAATAACGCGATTGGAACGATAATGACGAACCAGCCGATATGCCGGTTTTGAATCCTTTTATAAATAAAGGGAATGAAAATCGCTGCCAAAAAGGGGATGAATATGGATAATGTAATCGTCAACAACAGAAAACCTCCTAGGGGACAACCGCTGATTTAAGTAAACCGGGTTTTCAACTTCCTATGTAAATTTTTTCTTAATTATCGAGGATGGACTTGACTCGTGACGGAACTGGGGACATAATAGGTAGCTATAAGTTCATATTGAATTATACACTAAAGTTTTTTTAATCGCCGTTGATGCGATTGCATCTTGTCATTCAACGTTCATTCATGTATAATGTTGTGGTTTTCAAATTTAGATTCGTGTTACGAAACGAAAATAATTGTAAGAGGTGACTACGGTCATGGGCAAAGTAAAAGGTCGTATGGACGAAAGCATTCTCGTTTGTGTCTACTACGGTCCAAATGGAGAACGTCTCATCAGACGTGGGCATAAAATGGCAACCATCGCGGATTGTCCACTCTATATATTAACGATTGATCCATTGCCTTTCGATGAATTTGATGCCGATAAATCTGAATATGTCCAAAACTGGAAAGAGCTTGCTGAAGAGCTCGATGTTGAAGATTTTATCATTATGGATAATGAAAAACGGCCAGTTGCAAAGGTGATCAAAGAAATAGCCCACAAACATAATATTACGCAGATTATCATCGGTCAAACTGCTCAAAGCAGATGGGAAGAGATTACTAAAGGCTCATTCTTGAACGTGCTACTGCGTGAAATAACCTTTGTGGATTTCCATGTCGTATCCGTCGACCGTGCCATTAAAGATGAAATCGATGGCATGTTTGAAAAAGGTGTGCGGGCGTATTTAGTCGAAGAAGGGGACGGCTTCCGAATTAGCTTCACCCTTTCGAAAGAGGCGCGCTTCGAAGGAATCTTTTTCAAAGAGATCGGAACGGACTTCAATAACGGGATTTTCAAATTCATGAATAATAATAAAATGTGCCAAGTGCAGATCACGGATGACAGAGTCACAGAGGCTACTCAGTTCGTCTGTAAAGTGGAACAATAAGAATAGATCGAACTTAAAATATAAGCGGATGGCCGATACTAGGTCATCCGCTTTTGTTTATTCTTCCCCGACAATCTTCACTTCCAATTCCAAGTCGACGTCGAACCGCTTCTTCACTTCTGACTTCACCATATTGATTGTTGCAATATAGTCGGATGCGGTTGCTTCGTTTTTATTCACAATGAATCCTGCATGCTTCATAGACACTTCCGCACCGCCATGGCCTTTCCCTTGCAAGCCGCAATCCTGGATCAATTTCCCTGCGAAATAACCTGGGGGCCTTTTGAATACACTTCCTGCAGATGGGTATTCAAGAGGTTGCTTCGATTCACGCTGGTATGTCAAATCAGCGACTTTCGCATCAATCTCTTCCTTGTCCCCTTCCGCCAATTCAAAATCAGCAGATATTACATAATACCCTTCAGAGGCGATAATGCTTTTCCGGTAGCCGAGTTCGAGTTCATCTTTCGATAAAACAAGTCGCTCTCCTGATTTCGTCAAGACCGTACATTGCACGATAATGTCTTTGATTTCCCCGCCGTACGCCCCTGCATTCATGGCCATCGCTCCGCCGATCGAGCCGGGGATCCCGCAGGCAAATTCTAGGCCTGTCAATGATGCTGCCGCAGCCTGCTTTGAAGCATCGATAATGAGCGCTCCTGCTTCCGCATGCACCTTGACGCCATCCACCCGGATCATGTTCAATTTGGAGAGGTGGAGGACAATTCCCCGCACGCCGCCATCACGTACGACCATATTCGACCCGTTGCCTAATAATAATAGCGGAATATCTTTTTCATATGCATACCGCACCGTTGCTTCCATTTCCTCGATTGTTCCAGGAATAACAAGCACATCTGCAGTTCCGCCAAGTTTTGTCATCGTATATTTGTTTAATGGTTCATCTATCCGTAGTATGCCTTGTGTAATGATTCCACGTAGTTCCTCAAACCACTGATGCTTCAACATCAACATCCAGTCCCTTCAATTCAATTACGCTGAAAGTCTTCAAGTCATTAAAAATTACTATAAAGAAGGCTTCACCTTTATAAGTATGCTAGCTAACCGTAGTTTTGACAAGAAATATAATCGGGGATGCCTGCCAACTGAACAATTCAGAATTGTATGGGTGGCAGGCACCCTTGATTTTAAAAATATTGAATTGAATAAAGGGAATGAATAGTGATTCATCGAATAGGTATGGTGGGGGGATGAATGTGAAGAAAAGAAAAATGGGGAAATGGCCGAAGGTATTACTATCCATCTTCGGCGGGCTTATCGCACTACTAGTCGTCGGTTTGATTGTCATTAATGTGTACATAGGAAAATCAAAACCGGTCATTGAAGGTGAGGTAACCGTAAACTTCTTAGATGAAGACGTTGAAATCGTGCGAGACACGGACGGTGTGCCGCATATTACTGCTAAGTCTGAAGCTGATTTGTATCGTGCTCAAGGCTACACGCAGGCGCAAGATCGCTTATTCCAAATGGATTTGGCGCGTAGGCAAGCGAGCGGCCGATTAGCGGAAGTCGTCGGAGCGGCAGCAGTTGACACGGATAAGACGTTCCGTACGTTCAGCTTACGCAATGCGGCGGAAGCTTCTTATGACGGCTATGGCGAAGATGCGAAGAAGGTACTCGACTGGTTCGCGGAAGGCGTCAATGCGTTTATTGACCAAGCAAACGAAGACGGGAAACTGCCGTATGAGTTTAAAATTCTTGGCTATGAACCCGAACAATGGACACCGATCGATTCGCTCACAATCGGAAAGTATATGGCTTATGATTTGGGCGGCAATTGGGATAGTCTTGCCGTCAGGCATTGGGCGCTGAACAATTTTCCTGAAGAGCAAGCACGTGAATTGTTTGTCAGTTATCCAGACAACGCTCCTTCAATCATTGCGGCGAATTTGAAAACACCGGTTGAAGTGGCAGGCCGATTCAATGCGGATTTAGTTCCGCATGAATTCAACGGCAGCAATAACTGGGTCGTTTCGGGCGAGAAAACTGCATCCGGCAAGCCACTTCTCGCGGACGACCCGCATCTTGGGTTGAACACACCTTCGATTTGGTATCAAATGCATTTGCAGTCGCCTGAACAAAATGTCGGCGGCGTCATTTTCGCGGGAGTCCCGGGCATCATTTTAGGACATAACGAGAACATCGCTTGGGGAGTGACAAATGTCGGACCGGATGTTCAGGATTTATATATCGAAATCCCGAACCCGGAAAACCCGACACAATTCCGCTATGACGGAAAGTGGGAGCAGGCTGAAGTGCGCGATGAGACGATCAAGGTAAAGGGTGAAGAAGACGTGCCTTTCGAAGTGGTCGTCACGAGACATGGGCCGATCATGTCAGAGATTCTTTACAAATCAGAGGATCCAGGCGCGTTGTTTTCAATGCAATGGACCGCGCTCGAGCCAACGAAAGAGCTTGAAGCGATTATGAGAATGAATAAAGCGACGGATTGGGAAACGTTCGAATCAGCATTGGAAGACTTCCATGCGCCTGCACAAAACTTTGTGTTTGCTAGTAATGACGGCACGATTGCCTATAAAGCGAACGGCCGGATTCCAATCCGCAAACAAGGGGATGCACAGCTGCCCGTACCTGGAGATTCATCTGAGTATGGTTGGGAAGGTTACGTCCCATATGATGAACTGCCGACAGTCATCAATCCGGCAGAAGGCTTCATTGCAACTGCCAACAATGAAGTCGTCGATGATTCATACCCATATCATCTAACGAAATTTTGGTCGCAGCCTTATCGGTATATGCGAATTGCCGAAGTGTTGCGTGAAGGAGATAAATTCACCGCGCAAGATATGATGGACTTGCAAATGGATCAAGCAAATTTGTATGCTCGTGAGTTTTTGCAAGATCTCATTGGCTCGGTGAAAGCAGTAGACAAGGAAGGGAACTATGCAATGGCCGTCCGAATATTGGAGGAATGGGATCAGGTTGATTCCGCGGATGCGAGTGCGCCGTTGATTTTCCATAAATTAATGAAGCAATTGCCGAAAACGATGTTCAGCAATGACATGCCGGAGGACGTCTATAATCTCATGCCGGGCAAAGGGCAGATCATTGATCAGATGATGAGGGACGCATATAGCGGCAATCCTGGTGTCTGGGTGACACAATATGGCGGTGTCGATAAATGGATCTATGATTCATTTGAAACTTCGATAGCTGAAATTGAAGAGCAGTTTGGAAACGATGCGGAAAAATGGAAGTGGGGAGAATACCACCAACTGGCCTTCCCGCATTCATTGGCTGCTGCTTCACCGATATTTGCCTACTTCCTCAATCCGGAAAAACAGGAGATCGGTGGCTCAAATGTCACTGTCCAGGCGGCTGCATTTAAAGAAGATGGAACCGTCAATCACGGTGCATCTTGGCGCTTCGTCGCAGATCTATCCGATCTTTCGACAGCACATCATATCGTCGGACCCGGTCAAAGCGGACATATGAAATCCGAATGGTTCCACGATCAATCAGAAGACTGGGCGAACGGCATTTACCATGAAACTGTATTGAATGGAAAAGTTGAAAAAGGATACATCTTAAAACTAAAAGCGAAATAATAGAATGAGCGCCCTGTAAAGGGTGTTCTTCCATAATTTTTACCTTGACTTCGAGATAAATATAGTATAGGATATGTATATACCTTGAAGTCAAGATTTATAAACAAAAAAGAATATCTTGATTGAAATAGGGAACATGGATGAGAGTAATAATAAATTTAAATATAGAAAGGTTGGATTTGACAATGGCAACATGGAATGTAGACGCTTCACATACGAGTGTAGGTTTTTCAGTTAAGCATATGATGGTTTCAAAAGTAAAAGGAAGTTTTGCAGGAGTGGAAGGAACACTTGAGGGGACTCCTGAAGATTTGACAGGCGCTTCAATTAACTTCTCGATTGACACTTCAACAATCAGCACGAACAGTGAAGATCGCGACAACCACTTGCGTTCTGCTGACTTCTTCGATGCTGAGAATTTCCCGACGATTACATTCGCCTCAACAGACATCGCGAAAAAAGGCGATGATGAGTATGCGATTACCGGCGACATGACGATGAGAGGCGTAACGAAAAAGGTTACGTTTGAAGCGGAATACGAAGGTACAGGAAAAAATCCATGGGGCGTAGATGTAGCGGCATTCGAAGTGGAAGGCAAAGTATCACGTAAAGAATTCGGCCTTACTTGGAACCAAGCACTTGAAGCGGGCGGCGTACTAGTCGGCGACGACATCAAGATTTCAATCGACCTACAACTAAACCCGGCTCAATAACAAAAGCGCAGGGCGCCGTATAGAGGCGACAGGCATAAGGCGAAGCTACGGAGTGGCGCACTTTGCCACGCAGCAGCTTTGACTTATGACCCCGAGCCACTGGCGCCCGAAGCTGGACGGTACAAAAGCGCAGGGCGCCGTATAGAGGCGACAGGCATGGATGAATTCCAGCCTGTCGTTTTTTGA
>NZ_BJYL01000052.1 GCF_007991495.1 Sporosarcina luteola
ATGGCGGCGAAACTGTACTTTATTTAGATCTCTGCCCAAAATTACTTCATACACTTGCTGCAAATCCGGCAGTGTGAATTCATTCCCCACCAAATTGAATGCGATATTTGTGTAGTTCACTTTTCCACGCAACCGTTCCAATGAATACAAAATAATTTCCGCATGGTCAAAGGCAATTCCATCCCGCTTTGTTATCGACATTGTCGTTCTAGTATTTGCTCGATCTGTCACCGTGAGTTTTTCTACAGTTGCAGACACCTTGAGCTCCCCGGAAGTCAGCTCCAGCTCAATTTCCTCCGTTCGTCTCCTCATGCCGCTAACCTCTTCATCTCGAATTTCGACTGTCTTTTCCTTTATGGTAAACCACCTTACATCTTCCGCATCGTCCCCCGCTTGCAAAGGCGGTAATTTCTCTTGGTCGACGAGTGCTAAATAGCTGACACTCACAATCCTCATTCGGGGGTCACGGTCTACCGCACTCCACGTGTAAAGCTGTTCAGCATAAACCCCATCTACTCCCGTCTCCTCTTTCAATTCCCGTTGCACAGCCGTATCGAGGTCCTCGTCGATCCCCATAAATCCTCCTGCCAACGCCCAGTCTCCCTTATACGGATGTCCTCCACGCCTGATGAGCAGAAGTTGCAGCTCCTTCTCCGCCTTTTTTCGTTTATCCGCAACCGTTTCCGTTGCCACAGTGAAGATGACCATGTCTGTTGTAATCGATGGCTTTTCATATTTATTCTTCTCTGTTTTTTTATATTGCTCGATAAATTCTTCCTCACTAAGGTTCTGTAAGTATTGCTCTTCCATTGTATTTCCCCCTTCCTGCACTTAGTTGCATTCTATTACTATCCTTCTCTTTTTACAAGAAAAAAAGAAGGGTGCGTTAAACCCCTCCTTCATTATTTCGTAATAAGCTTCGTGATCTGTTCAATCGCCCGATCGAGCCGCTCCTCATAGTTCCCGCTAATTGTTACATATTTAATTCCCCTGTCATCAAACATTTTCTTTAAAATCTCATTTGTCTTTTTCCGCACTTCCGGATCATTAAATGTCCGATACCCATCCGCAACCCACTTCACATCCGGCTCTAAAAACAAGTACAAATCATAATCTTGCGCCTGGATGGCCCCTTCTATGAAATCCAGCTCCTTCCCAAAGTACATTTTGGCGTAATACTGGGATACGACCGCTTCGCTGTCAATGAACAATAGCTTATTTGCCTTCTTGATCTTTTGGTATTCCATATGCTTATGTCCGAACACGATTTCCTTGTAATGCTCTTCGGTCAGCAATGAACTGCCGTCTCCGATTTCCTCACTGACCGTACGACCGTATTCCTCCACATACTCCGTACCAAATAGCAGCGAAAGATTTCGTGTCAGCGTAGACTTCCCGCAAGATTCGACGCCGACAATAGCAATTTTCTTCGTGTAGTACGGCTTCGCTGCTTCGGGGATCATATCCCAATTCGCAAAGACTCCCTCGTTCCGTATTTTCGTCGCACTGATTGGAAAGATCTCGCGGGCTTCATCTATGACGATATGCTTGATATCCTCCCCGTAAATACGCCTAAACCAGTAATCGTATTCACTTTCCGAACTGAAAATATGGGTGATCTTCTCCGGAATTGCCTCAATCATTCTCCGGCCGCCTTCTAACCATAAATACTCCATATCCTCCGAATAAGGATCTTCCACCGCGAGCACCGTTACATTCTGCATATTTTTTGTAGAAGTCATGATCCACTGCTGCCGCCTTTTGAAATCGATATAATCCAGCCCCGCTTCCTCACATAGTTTTCTATCCCGCTCTTCGTGGTAGCTGACGAGCACATAGAGCTTATCTACTTGTGCCGCCGCTTTCGTAATGGCATATAAATGACCTTTATGAAAAGGAATGAACTTTCCTCCGTAATGTCCTACCGTCATTGCTTCTTTTCTTTCAATTCCTGTCATTTTCATCTTCTCCCTTCTCTGTTTTCCATCTATTCATTAACCTTTTGTAACTTCGACAATTTCAACCAGTTCACATAGCCGTACACCGAATTCACAAGGAATGCCGTCCACATAATGACCATATTCCAATCATTACCCCCTGTCTGCACTAACGTTATCACCCACAATGTAATGGTCAGGACATTCACCAAAATCCATATGACCCATTGCTCTGCGTACCGCTGCACCATTAAAATCTGGGCAATGACCGACAGGACGACTGCCATGCTGTCTATCCTCACTTGCTGTGCAGACAATAGCGTCAATAATTCTGCATAGACGAGCGCCCCTACCGCAAATAAGCCGATAACGATTGCCCACCCTTTTAGTGTAAGCCGCTTCACATACACATTTTCTCCTTGTGTCGAGTCTTCCTTTTTCTTGTAATGCTTCATCCACAGCCAGATGCCGATAAACTGCATCGGAAAGTAAAATATCCAGTTCAGCATCGACTCCCCATACAACCCATAACTATAAGCGATATAGCCATAAGTGACCGTCTGCACAATCCCGAAAAAATAGTTGGAGACTTTCCCTTTTGCCACTAACACTACGCACAGCATCCCGGAAATCGAGCTCACCAATCCTAAAAGCGTATCTTCAAACGCAAAATATAGATAAACCGTAATCCCCGTGAAAACTGTCACCCATACTTTTTCAAATAGCGACCACTCCGCCAAATACCCCTTCATCTTTTCCATTTGAAATCTCCTCCTCTTTACTTAGTTTTATTTTGTTACTATCTATTTACACTTAGTATATGTTTGTATCTATGTTTTGTCAACTATAATTAATTGCATGAAAAAAAGCCCACCCGCTACGTTTTTACAACGCCAGGTGTGAGCTCTTTGGTTTGTAAACTTAATCATTTACGTAATAACGGCCTTTCGGAATAACTAAAGGGGTAGCTGATACTGGATCTTGAATAATGACGCTATCTAACTCGAAAACATTTTTTACTAACTCGCTTGTCAGAACATCAGCCGGTTTTCCCTCAGCAATCAGCTTTCCATCCTTTACTGCAAAAATATGGTCTGCATATCGTGCCGACAAATTGATATCGTGTAATACCATAACAATCGTCGTACCATGCTTTTGATTCAAGTTGGTTAATAAATCTAATATTTCCACTTGGTAGGTTATATCTAGAAAGGTGGTAGGTTCATCTAAAAATAAAATATCAGTTTGCTGTGCAAGTGCCATGGCAATCCATACACGCTGTCTTTGTCCACCGGATAGTTCATCGATATCGAGATTGGCAAACTCGATAATATTCATGAACTCCATCGCATCTTCAACGGCTTCATAATCTTTTTTTGTCCATCCACTAAACAAAGTTTGATGCGGAAACCTTCCTCTACCGACTAAATCTGCAACAGTAATACCATCAGGGACTACAGGAGTTTGTGGAAGAATCCCTACAGTGCGCGCCAACTGCTTTGAAGGATATTTATTGATCGCTTTCCCATTGAGCGTTATATCCCCTTCTGTAGGTTTGATGAGCTTGGCCATCGTTTTTAATAGCGTTGATTTCCCACAGCCATTCGCACCGATGATGACACTGATTTTATTTTCCGGAATTTCAAGATCGATTCCGTGGATAATTGTTTTATTCTCATAGCCAGAAACTAGCCCCTCGACTCGAAAAACATGTTTGTTGCTCATTACAATTCTCCTTTTTGGTTCATCCGGATTAGTAAATAAATTAAATATGGTGCTCCGAGCAACCCTGTAATCACCCCTACCGGAAATCTGTATTCAAATGCAAACTGTCCCACCAAATCTGCAAGTAATACGAGATTAGCACCGACTAATCCTGCTGGAAGAATATTTTGCGCACTAGCAGCAACGAGTCTATTCGCAATCGGTCCTGCTAAAAACGATACAAAGGCAATCGGGCCAGTCGTTGCAGTAGCAATTGAAATCAAAAACACAGAGCTTACGATTAAAATGACTCTCGTCTTATCTATAGATACTCCAAGGGACATTGCCATCTGATCGCCTAACTCCAGCATGCTGAGCTGTTTGCCAAAAGCTATGATGATTGGAGTAAGTATTGCTGTAATGATAATCAACGGAATAACATCACTCATTTTCGAACCATTTAAGCTCCCGCTTAACCATCTAAGCGCTCCTGCAATATCTTGTTGGGAACTTTTGATTATCAAATAAGAAATGACAGCATCCAACATCGCCTGCATACCAATCCCAATGATGATTAAACGACCAATCGAAAAGGATTGAGAACGAGATAAAAGATACATCACAGTTACGGTAATCAATCCTCCAATGATTGCCGCAATAGATACAACCGTATTACTTGAATGTAAAACGGTAATGCAAAATACAGCAGCTACACTGGAGCCGGATGTAATGCCTAAAATATTTGGATTCGCCAATGGATTGCGCAGCATTGTTTGAAAAATATAACCTGCCACACCAAAAGCAAACCCTGCAAATAAACCTGTCACCATGCGTGGAAGACGGATCGTGTTGACTGCAAAATTAGCCCCTGCTATCTCTTCTCCCATTAAGGAACGAATGATCACTTCTACCGGATAAATCGTATTCCCTAATAAGAGCATGGCACAACAAAGAATAAATAATAGGACGATTAGCAAGGAAGTAACAATGAGCCAGCGCCTTCTTCTTTGACGTCTGCCTTTTACAATAAAACCCACTTCACTAGTATGATGTCTCATAATGACCTTACCTTCGATTTCTTAGCTAATAGAATAAGGATGGGCGCGCCAATAAACGCTGTAATAATCCCCACTTCGAGTTCACCGGGACTTCCAATCAATCTTCCAGCCACATCAGAAAATGTTAAAATGATTGCTCCTGCCAGTGCTGATAGAGGGATTAAAAAACGCAAATCCGAGCCGACAAGTAAACGCATGCTATGGGTCGCCAAAAGGCCGATAAATCCGATTGGACCCGCCAATGCTGTCGTCACCCCGCATAAAATCACGCCTGCACCAATCGCGAACGCCCGAAGTAAACCGGGCCGCACGCCAAGACCAGTCGCAACATCATCACCTAATGCCAATGCATTTAACGCTGGCGCTGAGATAAACGCAATCATTATTCCGACGATCAAGAATGGGATGAAAATAATGATCGACTGCCATGATCCCGAGCCGACACTGCCTACTTGCCAAAATCTAAATTGGTCCATCGCATATAGATTCGGAATCATAATTGCAGTTACAAGTGAAGAAAGAGCTGCACTAGTTGCAGCTCCTGCGAGTACTAATTTAATCGGGGTTGCGCCCCCACGGCCCATCGAACCTATTCCGAATACGAAAACCGCTGTTATTGAAGCTCCGATCAAAGCAAGCCAAATATATTGCCCGGCCGTAGAAATCTGGAAAAATGAAATGCCGGCTACTACAAATAAGGCCGCGCCCGTATTCACGCCTAAAATACTCGGATCCGCCAACGGATTACGGGTCACAGTTTGCATCAGTACACCTGAGATTGCCAGGGCAGCACCACAGCATAACCCAAACACAGTACGCGAAATTCGTTTCTGGACTACGTTTGCGCCATATGAATCTACGTTTTGAAAGCTAAGCCCATCCATTAATTCTTGGTAACTGACCACTCTGGCTCCCAATACGAGAGAAGCAATGACCGTAACGATTAATAAAATGAAGCCCGCTAGTAAAATAATTGAGAAATGCTTTGGAACATGTCTATCATTTTTATCTAATGGGGAAGAATCACTTTTCAATTTTATCAATTGCCCCACCAATTAACTCTAAATATTCATCAATTGTATAAGCAATTGAAAGTGGGTTTGGAGTTCCTGCTGCCACTAAAGGCGTATCACTTGTAATGAACGCAACCGAACCTCTTTCAACTGCTGGAATTTTACCTAAAACCGGATCTTTTTTAATCGTTTCATAAAGCTCATCATCCCCATAGCCAACTAATAAATCCGCATCAAATAACGCTTCCACATTTTCGGCACTCAACTTCAACGAGTAGCTATTCGGATCTGTAATCAAAGAAGAAACACTTTCAGGATAAGTCATACCCAACTCTTCTAAGAAGGCTACACGTGAATCGATTGGCGTATACAGATGCAATTGGGACAAGTCTTTTGCCGAGAAGTTCACCCACACTACTTTTTTACCGTCGATTTGCGGGTATGCTTTTACTTTCTCTGCGATTAAGTTCTCTGTGTCTTTTATTAACTGTTCTCCCTCTTCTTTCATGCCCATCCCTGCAGCATTATATTCGACTTGCTCGCGCCATGTAGTTGCCCATGGTGCAGTTGGGTAAGCGATAACTGGAGCAATTTTTTTCAATGTCTCATAATCTTCAGCTGTAATACCAGAGTATGCCGCTAAAATCACATCCGGACTGGCATCCGCGATTGCTTCGAAATCCAAGCCATCTGTATCCTGAAAGACGTTCGGATCAGTCACTCCAAGCTCATCCAGCTTTTCTTTCGTCCATGGCAATAAACCGCTGTCGTCTTGAACCCCAAAGTTTGCAGCCGAAAAACCAACAGGTACAACACCTAATGCTAAAGCTACATCATGGTTTGCCCATTGAATTGTAACAATTCGTTCCGGTTTGCTTTCGATAACTTCCTCGCCTAAAGCATGTGTAACCGTAATTGGATATTCTGCATCTGTTTCAGTTCCCGATTCGGTTTGTTCCTTTTCTGAAGAAGCAGGCTCTTTTGTTTCACCCTCTTCTTTTGAAGATTGGCTAGAGCAGCCTGCTAATGAAAGAGCCGCCACTACCATCAGTGTTAGCAGTAGTATAAAATGTTTTTTAGTTTTCATATGAAACCCTTCCTATTCTAAAAGTGATGACGTATAGTAGTTGATTGTTCAATTTCGGTGGGAGCTTTCATCCCTTCTATTTCACGGTAATCAGACTTGCTTTTTTGTAAGCGATCATTTATTACCCCCCGTGAATACTTCTTCTAAAATCTCTTTATTCATCTCGTTAAATTTCTCATTATGCGAAGAAACCATTGCATATTGATCGGCTTGTGGATCAATAAACATTTTTGCTTTATTCACAGCAAGCACTGCGTCTTGGAAAGTACCAACTAGTAGACCTACTTTGTCGTCATACGTAATAATGTCACCAGCCCCAAAAATACCGGGGACAGATGTTGCGCACTGTCCTTGACTAACTAAGTAATAATCATCTTTTCTTTTCGGTTCTATGCTATCAGCAAACGTTAATGATTTTTCACGATTATAACCGTGGCTGATTAACACATCATCCACTTCGAATTGATACGTCTCCCCGTTCTGTGAAATGATAACTTGTTCAATGACTGTATCATCAGTACCAGAAACGAAGGATTGAATTTCCGCGTTCAGCAAAATCGGTACACGATGTTGATTTAGTTTTTCCACCTGTGCTTCGTGGGCCGTTAACTGCTCATTGCGATAAACAACAATAACTTCCCTTGCCGTCCTTAGCAGTTCTACCGCCCAGTCAATCGCTCCATTTCCACCGCCAGATATAAGAACTCTTTTATTACGGAAGCGCTGCATTCCTAAAATCGTATAATGCAAGTTGGTCAGCTCATACTTTTCAGCCTCATCCACTTCTAATTTAATGGGATTTAAAATACCTCCTCCTACTGCAACAATAATAGTTTTGGAGTAATGGACATCTCCCGAATTCGTTGATATGGCAAAAATATCGCCTTGCTTCTCTATTTGCTCCACTTTCGTATTTACATAGACTGTCGGCATAAAGATCATCGCCTGGTTTATTAAATTTTGAGCAAATACTTGGGCTTGTACTGGCGGAAGGCCACCAACATCCCATACGACCTTCTCTGGATAAACATTCACTTTGCCGCCAAGAACAGGTTGAACCTCGATAATTTTAGTCTTCAGATTACGCAAGCCGCTGTAAAAAGTACTATATAATCCTGCAGGACCGCCACCAACTATTGTCACATCAAACAACTCCACATTATCCCCCCTACATTATCAATCTACTGTCACACTGATAATCGTTCTCAGTATATTCGATTGTATTGATAATGATTATCATTGTCAATCATTATTTGAACTGCATTATTGATTGCTTTATAGGGTATCGGCGTTTTGTTAAATTTTCTATTTTTTAATATGTTATTTTTTCACAAAGTCAATTAAAAGAGGAGCGTCCCGATTAATCAGTTTTCACTGACCTTCCGGTACGCTCCTACAATAAACACACTTATAATGTCATAATCGCAACTTTTCTATTCGCTTACATTCCAATCCCTTTCCCTGTTTAGAAGAATCCATATCGGATTCTACTACTACTCGGAAAATATCTTTAAACTCTTCAAGATCTTATGAAAAACAGGCTAAGCTTGGACGCTCACAACTTAGAATATACATCATTCACTGCAAAAATCATGGTAAATATGATATAAGTAGCCCTCCAAAGGCCCCTGTTAATACGATAACCCACGGCGGGAGTTTCCAAAACACTAGCATACTAAATAAAATCGAGGCAAAGGCAAAATCAATAGGTTCTATTATTGAGCTAGTCCAAATTGGATTGTAAAAGGCAGAAAGTAAAATTCCCACCACTGCTGCATTTACCCCCATTATTGCCCCTTTAATTTTAGGATTGTTTCGCAAACTATCCCAAAATGGCAATGCACCCAAAATCAGAAGGAAAGCAGGTAGGAATACAGCGATCGTTGCGATTACCCCACCTTGCCACCCTTTCATGACAGCACCTAGATAAGCGGCAAAAGTGAATAGAGGACCTGGCACTGCTTGAGTGGCACCGTAACCTGCCAAGAATGCTTCTTCACTCAACCAACCATTCGGTACAAATTCTTGTTCCAATAAAGGTAAAACGACATGACCACCACCAAAAACTAAAGAACCTGATCGATAAAAGCTATCAAACATAGCGATCCAATAAGATCCTGTAGCCTCTCGAATGATTGGCAAAAAAATCAGCAAACCGAAGAATAACAGTAAACAGATTGCGGAAAAGCTTTTGGCAATCGGGAATTGCGAACTAACTTCTTCATTTTGCTCGTATTGTCGATATAAAAGAAACCCTAAAAGTGCAGCTATCAAAATGACGCCTACTTGCGTAAAAGCGGATTGCCAAAGAAGGGTGCCGATCAGAGCTAATAAAGCAATGGCTTTCCTTTTTAAATCAGGAGCTAAATTCTTTGCCATACCCATTATGGCATGCGCAACTACTGCTACCGCTACAATCTTCAAGCCATGTATCCATCCGGCATTGCTTATATCAAATCCCGTGAGCAGTAAGGCAAAAAGGATTAGGGCAATAACTGAAGGCAGCGTAAACCCTATAAAAGAAGTGATCCCACCTAGCACCCCCGCCCGCATAACGCCTATGCCGATTCCTACTTGACTACTCGCTGGACCAGGTAAGAATTGTGCCAAGGCAACTAAATCAGCATAACTTTTTTCATCCATCCACTTTCTTCTGCGTACGTATTCTTCATGAAAATACCCTAAGTGAGCAGTCGGTCCACCAAAGGAGGTCAACCCTAGTTTTGTTGAAACTAAAAAGATCTCCAATAGTGATTTAATTCCCCCAGTGGGTTTAGTTTGTTTCATTAGTATCTCCTTTTACTCTATAACTTTCGCAAGGTTCATATGTTTTTCCCCGTATGTCTACCATATCAACTTATTCCTTATTCTCCAGAACTAAATAAGAAAATTTACATATTCTTAATATTTCAGCTTCCAAAACCAGAGCTTTACAAGTGCGCGGCTCTTTATTTCCACAATAAAATACCGAAGGACAAATCATACCCTTCGGTGTTCTCCTATTGCCCCTCTTCTGCAAACCTTTTAATTCTTTGTTCAATCTGATCCCTTACCCTCTGAAAAACAGTCCATTTCTCTTCTTCTGTACCTTCCGCTTTCGCTGGATCATCAAAGCCCCAATGCCATCTTGTAACGTTTGGAGGTGTCATTGGGCAGTTATCGTTAGCATCACCGCATAATGTAATTATAAGGTCTGTTTGGTTTAATATATCCGAGTCAATAATATCCGAAGTTTGAGTAGTTATATCAACACCTACTTCTTTCATTGCTTTGACAGCGTTAGGATTTAAACCGTGTGCTTCAATCCCCGCCGAGTAGACATCGTAATACGCACTTAAATATTTCTTCCCAAAACCTTCGGCCATTTGGCTTCTACATGAATTCCCTGTACATAAAAAGTAGGCTGTTTTTTTAGCCATGATCATTCCCCTTTTACAAAATAGTAAGCGTCAGGTAAAGACCCACTAATGTGATAAACAAGATTGGAAGCGTCAGTAGGATACCTGTTTTGAAATAAGTCCCCCATGAAATTTTAATCCCTTTTTGAGATAAAACATGAAGCCATACCAAAGTTGCAAGAGAACCGATTGGGGTTATTTTGGGACCTAAATCAGATCCAACGACATTTGCATAAATAAGTGCTTCTCGAATGACACCTGTTGTATCAGTTTCAGCAATAGCCAAGGCATCAATCATAACCGTTGGCAAATTGTTCATGATCGATGATAAAAAAGCTGCGATGAAGCCCATTGCTATTGTAGCGATAAATAATCCTTGTTCTGCTGTCGCTTGAATAACAGTAGCCAATGCCTCTGTAAGACCTGCGTTCCCTAATCCATAAACGACAACATACATGCCGATTGAAAAAAACACGATACTCCACGGTGCCCCTTTAATAACTGTTTTCGTATTTACTACGCTGCTGCTTCTTGCCATAAGGATAAAGAATATCGCTATCACACCTGCCACAATCGAAACAGGAAGATCAACAAACTCACTTACAAAATAACCAACAACCAATAACCCAAGAACATACCATGATAACCGGAACATCCTATGATCCCTTATGGCATCTTCAGGTTTACTCAATTTGGAAGCATCATACGATTTCGGAATATCTTTTCGGAAGTAAATTAATAGTACAGTGATTGTTGCAACGAGGGAGAAGATGTTTGGAATGATCATTCTGGATGCATACTCCACAAAACCAATACCGAAGAAATCGGCTGAAACGATATTCACCAAGTTACTTACGACGAATGGCAGCGACGTGGTATCTGCAATAAATCCGCTCGCCATGATAAAGGGAAAGATCATTTTTTCCTTGAAATTCAAATTACGTACCATTGCCAGTACAATAGGTGTAAGTATTAACGCCGCCCCGTCATTTGCAAATAAAGCAGCCACGATTGCACCTAAAATACTTATATAGATAAACATTTTTATGCCATTGCCTTTTGCAATTCTCGCCATATGGAGGGCTGCCCATTCAAACAACCCGATTTCATCGAGGATCAAAGATATAAGAATGATGGCAACAAAAGCCAATGTTGCATTCCAAACAATTTCTGTCACTGCAATTACATCATCAAACCCAACTACCCCTACTAGTAAGGCGAGGATGGCTCCACCAATTGCTGACCATCCAATCGACAACCCTTTAGGCTGCCAAATAACTAAAATAAGTGTTAATAAAAAGATTGCAACAGCCCAAAAAACCAAAATAAAGCACCTCTCTTTTTCACCAAAGATTATTCACATAGAACTCTTTTTCCCTCAACAACGAGTGATTGGATATTTTCCTCCTTTGCAGGCAGCATGCTAACCAAATGGAGAATTAATGTATAAAACTCATGCTTTTTATTAAGGGAATAGAAACTCCATTTCCCCCTTCTTTCTTCCAAAACAATATCAACCTCTCGCAATCTTTTTAAATGCTGGCTGATGGATGGCTGGCTCATTTGAAGAAGCTCAACTAATTCACAAACGCAGAAAGAATCCCGAGTCAAATAGGAGATGATTTTCAACCTCGTTTCTTCTCCCATTGCTTTTAATATTTGCTCAGCATTTGAATAACTAAACATGAAATTCACCGCCTTTAGATAATAAAGAGTTTATATCTATAAAACACAGGAAATTGTTAAATGGACATTAAAGCCAATTAGTATAGGATAATTATATAAGCAAATACTTATATAATCAATTGTTTATGTGACTCCCTAAAAACAAGTATAATCGGTTCTTGCGCCCTCTTCGTGCAAGCAGTTGTATTCCAACCAAAGAAAACGGAAAGATAAATATGGAATTTCAAAAATCCACTTAAGCCCCATAGGCCTAAGTGGATTTTTTACATGCTATTAAACATTCAATTCTTCTTTACTTCCTACATCATCCAATGACTTATCTCTTCCAACCTTATGCATGTCCAACACATGTTGGGATGGCGGGATTAGGAAGCTTAGTACAATAATTGTCACACCTGAAACGATGACACCGGAGAAGACTGGCATATGCCATAATTCATCCAACAAGCCGATAAATCCTTCAGAAGTCGTCGTTGGTCCTGGCACACCAGTTATAGATGTAACGATGTAGTAGATAAGCCCGACGGTAATGCTTGCCCAGACGGCTGGTGTGCTCACCCGTTTCCAGAATGGACCTAATACGATTGGCCAGAACAGCGTAACGAAGACAATGTCCCATGCTAGGTAAGCCAAATCGATTACCTTCTGAGCACCGATTGCCAACACTAAACCTAGCGCAGCGCTTAGCAAGATAACACTTCTTGAAATGAACAACAGCTTCTTCGGATCAGGATTTTTATTGATAAAATCCAAGTATATGTTTTTCGTCATGATTCCTGAAGTTGCCACATAACAAGCTGCTACAGTCGACATTCCCATCGCTGCCATCGCAGTTAAGAAGATTGCTGCTAAGATCGGTGGGAAATACCCTTGCGCAAAAGCAAGCATTAACGTTTCCGGATTGGAGCTGTTCGGGTAGATCGACTTGAACGCTTCCCCTAACATGCCCGGAATCCAGCTAATCGCAATAACAATGGAACCTGCGATGATCATACTCTTCTGGGCAACACGCGGGCTTTTCGCTGCCGCAACCCTTTGCCCTAAATCGACAGCAGGTATGTCTCCTAACGCTAATACTAAGTACAGCGTCCAGAACTCTACCCCGCCTCTGTTCAATAATTCACTAATATTCCACCATTCCGGATTGAACGTAACATCCGGATAATAAAAGAAAATGAAAATCGAAATTCCCAAAATACCAGCAATGGCAAGTGCACCTTGCACAATTTCCGTATAAGCAACCGCCCATAAACCACCAATAACAGAGTACAATGCTGTCAACGACACGAACAGTATGGCAGCTGGAATGAAGTCAATTTGGAAAAGCTGCTGGATAATATATGTGCCACCTACTGTCAATGCTGCAGCGTTAAATACACCGAAAGCGACAGCCATGACGATGCCGGTATACGCGCCTAACTTTTTGCTGCCATAACGTAATCCGTAATAATCGGCCAACGTCCAGCCTCTTAATCTTCTAAGCGGTTTCGTCCAAATGAGCGCGCCTAAGATCATACATGTGCCGAGGCCTCCCATTGTCGCAGAGCCTTCGAAACCGCCGCTCGTATAGCCCGAACCGATTGCTGCGAAGAAAAATGGAGCCGCCAGCATGGCAGCTACCAAGCTGCCTGTCACGACAGGCAGCGGCATGCTCCATCCTGCTACGATCAAATCTTCGGCCGTATTGACTCGTTTATAGCCTTTGTAACCAATATAGTAAATAAAAATCAAATACAATCCAAATACAACAATATTCATCGTTCTAATTGCTCCCGTCTTTTTCTTAGCCGTTCATGACGACGCCGCCATTTGGCGTTAAAATTTGTCCAGTATAGAAGTTTGCGTTGTCCGAAGCTAAAAACAAGACACTCTTTGCAATTTCCTCTGGTTGAGCCAACCGTTTCAACGGGTATTTGGCAGATTCTTCTTCGACATAATTGTCTCCGAATGCGCTTAAGATATTTGTATGTGTACCGCTTGGCGCTACTGCGTTCACCAAAATATTCGGAGCCAATTCACGCGCTAATGCTTTTGTAAAAGCGTTGATGCCGCCTTTCGCAGCTGAATAATGGGTGAACTCTTCGCATCCTAAACTTCCGATATCAGAAGAGATATTAATGATTTTTCCTTTGTTTTGCTGCTTCATTCTTTTTGCCGCTTCACGGCTGTTATTAAAACAGCCGTAAAGATGGACTTTGATCATCCGATCCCATTGCTCATCCGTCATCTCCGTAATCGGAGCTTCTTGCGCAAATCCTGCGTTATTCACCAAAATATCAATGCCGCCAAGCTGTTCATCCATATATGCATACATATCGCGGACTTGGCCTGAATCCGATACATCCGCAAGATACGTCAATGCACGAACACTGTGTTTTTCGGCCTCTAGGCGAGTTTGCTCGGCAATTTCTTGATCACCGATATAATTAATCAAAACGTTTGCTCCGTTCTCAGCAAATTGGAGGGCAATCGCTTTTCCGATCCCCATACTTGCGCCTGTTACTAGCACGTTTTTTCCTTCAAGACCTAAGTTCATTTCATTTCACCTCATAATTCAAATCGCTTGATCAATGACTGTAATTCTTCTGACGTTTTGTCCAATGACTCAGAAGCCTCGATTACTTCTTGCATTGATCTTAACTGCTCTTCCGTTAGTTTCGAAACGTTCATAGAGAACTCCACCGATTGCTGTGATGCTGTCTTCATATTATTAACTGATGCCGCCACCTCTTCTGAAGAAGCGGAAATTTCCTGTGAAGCCGCAGAAATTTCTTGGATTTGACCTGCAACTTGCTCTGCAGAATCGACAATCTCTTGGAAGATATCTCCGGCTTTCGCTGTTTGGTCCAATCCAATACGCACATTCTCTTTCCCTTTTTCCATTACTAACAGAGATTCATTTGAATTGGATTGGATATGATTAATGAGCTTATAAATTTCGGAAGCTGAATGAGCAGATTGCTCCGCCAATTTCTTTACTTCCCCCGCAACAACGGCGAAACCTTTTCCATGCTCACCCGCTCTTGCCGCCTCAATCGCCGCATTCAATGCCAATAAATTGGTTTGTTCTGCAATTTCTGTGATGAAATCGACAATGTTTCCAATACGATTAGAGTTTTCATTCAACCCTTGAATCGTCGCATCAATCTGGCTGACGGATTCATCGATCAACTGCATTTGGTCAATGACTTGTTGAATCACTTCATTGCCTTCTTTTGCAGCAGTGGAAGTGAAATAAGAGGATTCGGATACAGTATGAGCAGACTCTGCAATCCGTTGAATGCTCGTTGCAGATTCTTCCATAGCAGAGGCTGTCTCTACCGTCATGACCATTGTCGTTTCTGCGTTTTTCGCAAGATGATCGATTTCATTTGAAACATTCGTTGCATTGCGATAAGATTCCTCTGCAGTTGCCGTCAGTTGTGTCGCAGAGGATGCAACGTTGTTTGACGTATTACGGATATTTAAAATGATGTGTTGTAAATTGGACACCATCTCTTTAATGGAGCCGGACAGTTTTCCAACTTCATCTTTTGATTCATCCAATTCCACGTCACGCAAATCGCCGCCTGCTACTTGATTGGCAATGACGACCGCTTTGTTTAACGGGCTGAGTAACCGGATAATTGTAAAGAATAGAACTGCAAACAAGATGACGAGACCGATAATTGCGATGACAATTTGTTTCGTTACGTTTTTCTGAAGAATTGCTTGGATGTAGTCAGCCGAATAGTCGATACCTAGGACAGCAATCGTATTGCCATTCTCGTCTTTGATTGGACTGAAAACAGTTCTCCATGATCCGAAAGTATCTTCAAAAATGCTTGTCACTTCCGAACGGTCATTTTCAATCGCAAGCTTTGCTGCAGTCATATGAACAGGGGCAATATCAGTGAACAACTCACCGACGTTATAGACATCTCCCAAATTAGTTGTATAGCCGACAGGATTGACTCCGCCATCTTCCATCTTCCAGATATAGCTCCAAAACATGATCCCTTGCTCGTCCAAAATATAGTCCAGGTTATTTTGTACTTTCACAAAGTTCGGATCTGATTCCCCTTTTGCATCAAACAACTTTTCTACCTCTTTCGAATCAAGCTGCATTGCTGTCAAGAGACCAACGCTTTTAAGCTCTTGTTCAAGATCGCCTTCTAGCTGGTTTTTCAACTGTGAAATGCTTTGTGTAGTCGTCACGGCAAATAATGCAATGACAATCGCAAATACGGTAAGCAACAGTTTGAATTTAAGCGGAATATTTTTTAACACACGCATGTTTTCCTTTTCCTCCTACTAATGAATAGTTTTTACACATAAAAAAAGCCTGTTTCAAATTAGAAATAGGCAAATTAAAAACCAGAATAACATCTAGTTTCACGGCTCAGCCATCATAGCAATAATCGCTTTAGACCTGGAGCTTTGCGTCCCTCTCTTTCGAAAAGTTTGCCAACTATATTACTTAAAAATCATAACATAGACTTTCATGGTCATCAATACAAAGTCCTGTTTTTAACATAATTAATTTATTACATTTATTACTTTTGAATTACTGCCATATAGGAATATTGACTACTCGCGCTATATGTTAATCTTACGATGGGCAACCGGCAAATAAGTATTGCCGCCTAGCTCTATTACCAATTTTACTCCATTAGCGGATCCCCTTTTATCTCTATTTGCTTAAACTAAGTACGCTCGATCCCGCTTTTTCCCGCTTGAAATAGATACCGATCTCGTGAAGTTCTTTAGCCGCTTGATGTTCTATATGATCCCCTTTAACCCAGGCATACGCACCATATAAAAAAAGCGAAGGTCCCCGTAAGAGTGTTTCTCAAACGGTCCCTTCGCTTATCTTACTTTCTTTACTTAACCCCAAATCTCTTTTGACAAATCTACAATGTACTTCAACTTCTTCCACTGTTCTTCCTCTGTCAATTGATTTCCATGATGCGTTGAAGCGAATCCGCATTGTGGGCTTAGGCAAATTTTTTCAAGTGGAATAAATTTCGTCGCTTCTTCGATCCGCGATTTAACCAGCTCTTTATCTTCAAGTTCCCCACTCTTAGATGTAATTACACCCAAAACGACCTTAGCTCCGCTTTTTTGAATATGTTGAAGTGGTTCGAAGCCGCCTGAGCGATGATCGTCATACTCTAGGAAAAATCCGTCCACTTTTTCTTTTGCCAAAAACTTTTCTGCAATTAGATCGTAGCTGCCTTCAAATGCCCAGTTGGATCGGTAATTTCCACGGCATAAATGAGTGGTCACAAACAGGTCCTCAGGTTTTCCTTCTAACACTCCATTGACGACACGAAGCGCAAGGTCAATTAAATACTCTCTCGAATATTCGCCATCATTAAATGGAATATCTGGTGAAGAAAGGCCGGCCATATACACATCATCCAATTGTAAATAGCGAACGCCTGCGTCATAGAAAGCTTTTAGTGCGTCACGATATGTCTGGATAATATCCTTTGCATAGTCTTCAATATCCGGGTATATAGTTTCATCTCGTATCCCGATGTTGAACAATTGATTCGGGCTTGGAATTGTTTGTTTTGCAACTGCACGTCCGTTAACAATTCCATTAAACTCGACAAAGTCTTTAACATGCGGATGGTCAGGATCAAAAGAAATTTTACCGACGTTACGAATATTATAGCGTTCCGTTTCTTCATCGCTGCTAAAAATATAGCCTTGTTCTGGTACATATCCTTCAATTCCGTTTAAATGCTCAAGGAAATCCGTATGCCAAAAACGACGTCTGAACTCTCCGTCTGTCACAAGCTCCAAGCCGACCTCGATTTGTTTATCAACGATTCTGGTAATTTCAGCTGTTTCTACGTCGCGAAGCTGCTCAGCTGTAATTTCACCCTCTGCAAACAACTTTCTTGCCTCATGCAGTCTTTCCGGTCTCAATAAACTGCCTACATGGTCCGCCCTGAATGGTGCCGTTTTCGTCATTGTTTTTGTCATTGCTACTTTCCCCTTTTCTTATTATTTCTTAATAAGGAAAAAACCCTTCCTATAAATAAGAAGAGTTCAGCAATAGTCGGCGTCCACTCTTCTTATCTCCAAGCTTTCGCTACTGGAATTAGCACAGTTCTATACAAGTCTGTTGCTGAGGCATCATCGGGCCAGTCCCTACACCTCTCTGGATAAGAAAGTCGCTTATTAAGTTATTCAACACTCTACATGTGGACGAATCGAATGTCAAGTATATTTCGATAGTTTTTAGTTTTGTATACTTCTTATCGCCATCCGCTGATCCGGTCCGCTTTTTTTACAAATGCTGCGGACAAGGCATTCATTCGCACACGAAGGAGGTTTTTTCTTCCCTCGATCGTACGTGTATAAATAAGTTCGCAATCCCCTAGGCGCTTTTCACATTCTGCATGGAAAAATTGGGCATACTCTTTTTTCCTAGCAATTTCATGGGGAATGGCATGGACGTCTTTTCGTTTCAGCAAGCTGCCTGCACGGCGGTTGATGAGATATCTAGGATTTTCAATCGGTGCGATGAACTCTTGCAAGGCGCCCATAAACACGTTCTTCTCATGTGTCGTCCCTTCCGTAAGCCAGCATGTATAGGCACCCATCCGGTCCGCGGTCACATGGATCATGCCTTCCGTGTAAGGCGTGTGCACGGCTTTGGCATGATGGAGTGACAAGTAGATCGCCTTTCCAATTTCCGCCATGCTGGATTCGACAGAAGGATGCTTCATGTATAACCTCACAACCTTGAGAACGGATGGAAGGCCGAATGCCATCCCTACAATCAATCCTAGCCATAACCCGCCCCCTACCGGAACGTCCCGAAAATTCATAAAAAAACGGACCGCGTCAAACATCTCCCCTAAAAGTGTGAACCCGGCTATGTAGGACAAGGCTTTCAATGAATGAGGCAAATAAAAAGGCCGTGGCAGCGAACGTCTTTCCGTACTAAGTTCCTCTTCCATTTCCCGTCCTTTGTCAATTGCGCGCTGCCATCTTTCAACTAACCGATCTCGTTCCAATGCTCTCTCGTAAGTCCGTTCATTGAGCATCTTGATTTTTCGTGGCGTATAAGGTGATTCCTCAAGATTCAGCCTCGACATCCCACTCTCAATCACGTCCTCTTTCTCACTCACCCCAACAAGTGATCGGAAACGGCGGGACAGTAATGCATAATCATGCCCCGGGTCTGCCACGTCACGGTCCACACATACGAGATGCCAGATGGATGAGGTCTTGCCAGGATTATTCCCGTCCACCCGGATGGCTCTTCCACGCATCTGATTCGATTGCATGAACGAGCCAACATAGGAAGCGATGATCAGTGAGTTGATACAAGGCGCATCCCATCCCTCCCCGAGCAAGGCCGCTGTTCCGATTAAGACGTGAAGGTCACCCGATGAAAACACCTCTGTCAGGACGGCAACCATTTTTTGACGATTTCCGGCTGTCAGTTCGGCACGGATATACGAAGCATCATGCGCTAACACTTTCCACTCAATCTCAATTCCCTGACGTTTTGAAACTTCCTGCGCAAGCCTTTGTTCACTTTTCGGCAGAATGACTAGTGATCCTGTTAGAATTCCTGCTTTCACATGAAGGCCGTCCTCCCGCCGGATTTTCTCAAAGATGGGCACAACTCCAATGCGCCGAAGCGGCAATTCATCACCTGAACTAGCGGGCAAATCCTCAAGATGGATATAATCGGCCAAGATGACCATTCGCAGCTTCTCTTGCAGCAGCTGTTTCTCAAATTTCACAATCTCACAAATGCCCGCCAGTTTGGAGATACTATGCGTAAGCTTCCGATTCATTTGTGCCGTGGAAAGCAGCTTGATGCTTCTTCGCTCGATTGCTCCTATTTGCGACAGCTGGAGTTTAATCCGCTTTCGCAAATTGTCTGTATCCGTCACCCTTTCATCAGTGAACAAAATTCCCGTTAATAGTTCCTCAAGCCATTCGTATGTAAACGGCGGCAGTGTGTGCTCGGGCATTCCCAAAATAGACATTGCCCCTTTGCAGTGTTCACTGCCCACCTGCTTAAGAAAAATTAACATGCTTGAAAAATAGGCGGGCTGATCAAGTATTTCTTTTATGTACTCCCTGGAATCTGTCAGCCACGGGTGGTTTTCGAGCAGTTCCTGTAGATATCCATCGGCAAAAAGTGCTTGGACGAATTGATCTGCCTCTTCTCGAAAGCGTAGAATCATTTGCAGCTCTTCCCCTTCAGGCGACGAGAAGTGGACATAATCCTGGTGCGGACAGAGCTCATTCTCCTTTACCAGTTCAGGAACACTTATCTCAAGATCGATAGGCCCGCATAGTTCCACATACCGCTCCCATTCCAGAGCGGACACGTCGAATGGCGGTGTAGCCGTCAAGGCGACTACATGGATATCTTGTAAAGAATTCCGGAGAGTCATCATCGACTTCCACCAAGCCGTGCGCAAATGATGCGCTTCATCCAAAATAAGTGTACCGAAGCCGAACTCAGTAAGATTCCGTCGGATACCGATTTTATCCGATTTCACAGTTTCCTGATCTGTTTCAAGCTCCTGATCATCTCCGGCTTCCCCTTCAACGTCGTCGGGATTGCTGGCTTCTTGATAGACGCCATGCAACGCCTGATAGGTCGTCACCGTAATGAAATTCGGTTGCGTAATATCCATCGATAACCATTCAGGCTGCTTCCCTTCCAGGAATAATTCAGTGAAGCGTTCTTTCCATTGCTGTTTGATCGCAAGTGTCGGCGCGACGATCAATGTCGGTTTATCAAGACGCAGCATAACCTCCAGCCCAAGAACTGTCTTCCCTGATCCGGGAGGCGCCACGAGGTGAAGATGCCTGTTCGCCAGATGATCGTCCAATTCCCGAAGAATACGAGCCTGATACGACCGCCACTTATAACAGAACGCTATCCCTTCCGGAAATCTCTTCATCTGCCAGTCTCCCTTTTTCACTCGGTTTTTATTTGGATAAAAGATCGTATACATAAAGTATATAGATTTAGTCAGAACTCAACCACCCAAGAAACTCCTATCGCTTTCATAGTAAAACGTTGTTATCCCTCTCCAATAAAATCATGTGTACATAATAAACAATCTTATCCTTATTTAAATACTAAAAAGATATCTCGCTATTTTTTCATTTGTACATAAATAAAAAATGCGCATAATCAGATTTAGCATCTGAATTTATGTGCATTTTCAAGTTTCTTTTATCTTCAATTCTCTAAACTGTTGTCAAAAGTTCCAATACTTTCTAACAGATGAATGGTATGCTTATAGATAGTTTTAGTAACTGTTCAATTTCCTCAAAAAGTGGTTGGTTTAAATAACTCTTAATTGGATGGTTCTCGAAAATGTTTTATATTATATAATTATAATGTATAGAATAAAAAACATTTATAAAAAGGAGTAAGGTATGACGGCAGCTCTCATCGTTTCATTCATTTTTGTATTTATTGTTTTAGTTGTCGGACTGATTATGACCATATCCGCGGCTAATTCTATGAATAAAGGTTACAAGAGTGAAAACAGTTTTTCTTCTCTGCTATGGGTTTATGTTCTAGCAATCCCATTTACTATTATAGTAGTTCTTGTAGGTATATTTCTAGTTTATTAACAACAGAGGACGGTTCGGAACCAGTGAAATAGTACAAATGGGGGAACTAGAAAGTTATTGGAGCTCTTTAGACATTTTCAAACATTCCCCCATTATTTCTTAGCGCGTAGACAAACCTAGAAACGCCTTCTTTTATTGAAGCTTCGTTCCCTTTGCCATAAGTAAATCGAACGTATCCATTTTTTGAGCCCATTATTCTCCCAGGTACAAATGAAACGCCCTTTTTCATGGATTCTTCAAGTAACTTATATTCATCAATTTCATGATTTATTTTACACCATAAATGAATTCCGCCTTGTGGCACTAAATATGTAACCTCGTCTTTAGATAAGCTGTCCAAAGCCCAAATTAACGCATTCCTTCGCTCCCTCAGTTGAATCCTTAAATCTAAAACGTGTTTGTCAAATTGGGGGGAATCTAGAAATTGATTTGCTATCCATTGCGGAAAAACACTATGGCCAAAGTCAATTTGCTGTTTGCCGTCTGACAAGCGTTTAATCACTTTTTCCGGACCAATAATCCAACCAATGCGCAGTCCTGATGCAACCACTTTTGATAACGAACTAATGTATAAAACATTATCATTATCGTCCATTGACTTTAACGTAGGTCCAATGCACCCGTTGAATGACGTCAAATTATAAGGATCATCCTCTATTATTGGGAAACCGTGTTTTGATGATAATTCCAATATTCTCTTTCGGCGTTCCAGCGACATTTTCGTGCCAGTAGGATTTTGATAATCAGGATTTAAGAAGAGCATACGAATTCGATGTTTTCTTTGTAAAGCTTCAATATCATCAGGATTTACACCATGTTGATCAACTGGGAGTAAAAGCGTTTTAACACCAAATGATTGAAAGATCGGTAAAGAGAATGCATAGGATGGGTCTTCAATCGCTACTGTATCCCCTGGTTTTAACAAGCACTGAACGATTAGGTGTATTGCTTGCTGAGCACCCGATGTAATCAATATGGAGTCTGGCTCAACCACCATACTTTTATATGTTTTCATATGTTTACAAATGGTCTCCCGTAATCCCGCATCGCCTAAAGGATGATCGTAACCTAAATGCTCATCAAACGCATGCTCCTTAAGAATCCTAGCGAATTGGACGTTAGGTAGTAAATCTGCTGCAAGTTCCCCGCTTGATAGGTTAATCATTCCTTTTTGCTCAGTTTCATTACGAAGTTTCTGTACCAACGGAAGATTCGGAAGAAATGAGCCATCCTCTACATATCTCCCCCAATTGGGAACCCTTTTATGAGTTAGCCCCCATATATCCGTATTTATATACGTGCCGCTCCCTATCTTTCTGACAATTAATCCGACTGCCTCTAGCTCATCATAAGCAGTCACCACCGTACTCCTATTAATCTGTAAGTTTTTTGCCAACTCACGTTCAGATGGTAATGGCTGGTCCTGAGATAAATCCCCCGATACAATTGCATTCTCTATTTGTTCTACAAGTTGCCTATACATAGGTTTTTTTATTGAACGGTCTAGCATAAATTGCATTATACTCCACCCTTTATTTGTAATTTTTATATAACGATTTATGTATTATGCTCATAATGATACAGTAAATGCTATTATAGCATCTCCTGATATCAGTATCCGGAAGTAGTGGTATAGATGACCTTGGCCATGAATCGGATGACAGTCACTCAAACAAATGAAATAAACGTGGATTTCTCCACTTGTTCAACCTTTCATGAAGATTAATCTCACGCTAGATCCTAGCTCCCAACCCGTAAACTTCTCCCATTTATGCGATAATAACAGAACGAATGTTTCATCATATAATGAAAGGAGGGGCTAGTGTGAAGCCAGCCATCCTAGCCGAAAAACCATCCCAAGCGAAAGCGTATGCAGACGCGTACGCGAACCGGGAGGCTTTCTTGAATTCATAACTTCCTAATCCATCACGACTCTGTCGGTCTGTTAGCTAAAAACTCATTCAATTGCTCTGTAATTTCCTTGTATTTATCCAAGTATAGTTGATGGGTACTATCAATTTCATAAACTTTCGTGTAGGTGGAATCCTTCGTCAAGTCGGTGTGCATTTTCACCCAGTCTCTATTTTTTTCAATAGGGAAATTCTTCTGTCCCTCTATCGATTCCGTTGCAAGGAAAAAAGCAACTGGCAAATTGGCAGGGAATGAATACTTTTTAGATTCATCAAGGTTTTCATTCATACGTGCAGCCTCGTCAACAACATTCTTGTTCGCATTTACTTTCTTTGCAATTTTACGGTATTGTTCGTTCACTTCGTCACTAACCTCAGGAATTGGTGGAACATCATCCGATGCTGGCTGCTCATTATTTATAGCTATCCCATCATACATCGATGGCGTGCTCGTATCTAATCCTATGAAACCAGTCAGCTCATCGCCATAGCTATCTACATATTTCATCGAATACACACCCGAGATAGAATGCGCCATCAAAATATACTTGTCCACACCTTCAATTTGCTGAACTGCTTCATGGATTTCCTCCGTGATATTTTCAATCGTACGCGGCTCATCGATCACATCACTCAGACCATAACCAAAAGGCTCAACGACAAGTACCCGATAGTGAGGTGTAAGTTCCTCTAGCATTTTAGTATAAGTTAAGCCAGGGGCGATATCTCCATAGCCAGGAATCCAGACGATGGTTTCCTCCCCTTCACCAACATCCAAAACGTTCATTTTCTTCCCTTTGACATCGACTAGCTGACCGTAGGACTTAATGCCCTGGTCTGTGCTTGATGATTGATCTACAACAGATTCAACCGGCTTAACGGGTTTTTCTACTACCTCATTGGAAGAACAACCAGCGCTAAGCGCCAATACCGACATAATTGAAAGTGCTACGGTATATCTTTTTTTCATACTAATAAACTCCCTTTTTCTCTATTATTCAGCCAGATTTCAACCTTCATCGGCTTATACTATTAGCTTACTCATTCAATATGAAACGTATATGAAACGAACTTTTTTATTTAACGCACATCACGCCTCTTTATGCGCACTATTCTTGAGACCTCGATAATATCATCCGCAGTTTCTTCGTCTAGGTTACCCGTCGGTTTATCAGCTATCCCTATCCAAATAAAGTATTTCTACACCCCTTCTCAACTTCATAGCTATCCTTCCTACTTTATGAGATAATCAGAACAAGTGTACCAACCTACAGACTGAGGTGAGAAAATGAAACCCGTAATCATAGCTGAAAAACCATCCCAAGCAAAAGCGTATGCAGACGCTTTTTCCGTACGCAAACAGGAAGGCTTTCTTGAAATCACGCCATGTCCAACTTTTCCGGCAGGGGCCTATATTACATGGGGCGTCGGCCACTTGGTCGAACTGAAGGAGCCGCATGCGTACAACCCGGCCTGGAAACGCTGGACGCTTGGCAGCTTGCCGATTTTGCCGGACCGGTATGAATTTCAAGTAGCGAAGGGGAAGTTCAAGCAGTTTCAGATTGTGAAGAAGCTTATTCGCGGGACTGATACAGTTATTAACGCGTGTGACGTTGACCGCGAAGGATCGAATATCTTCTATAGTATTTATTATCAAACCGGCGCGCGGAATCAGACGATCAAGCGGCTTTGGATCAATTCGCTTGAAGTCGATGAAGTGCGGAAAGGGTTTGCGAACTTGCGGGACAACCGTAAGGACTTGCAGCTGTATGAAGAGGCGAAAGCCCGTCAGATCAGTGACTGGCTTGTCGGGATGAACGCTTCGCGCTTGTATACGCTTTTATTGAAGGCGAAAGGGGTTCAGGAAGTGTTTCCGATTGGGCGCGTACAGACTCCAACAGTTTACTTAATCTATCAGCGACAACACGAGATTGAAACATTCGTATCGGAGCCCTTTTTTGAAGTTGAAGCGACATTCAAAGCGGAGCACGGTACGTATAAAGGCAAGGCGAAAGCGAAGGAGCCGAAGCGGGAGATCATTCAGGAACTCCTTGCGAAACACGGAATTCAACCGAATTCGCCTGGCGTCATCACTGCTGTCACCCATACTGATAAACGGACGCCGCCTCCTCAGCTTCACTCGCTGTCGACGTTGCAAGCAACGGCAAATCGACGATGGAAGATGAGCCCTGCGAATGTCTTGAAGACGATGCAAGGCTTATATGAGAAAAAGCTTGTCACCTACCCGCGGACAGATGCTCGCCATATTACGCCGAATGAGTTTGCGTATTTGAAGGACCAAGTTGGCGATTACCAACAACTGATCGGCCATCCGTTCCCCATTGCTTCGCTGTCGCCGAAGAAGCGATATGTTGATAGTTCAAAGGTGCAGGAACATTATGCGATCATCCCGACGAAGAAAGTGCCAACACAGGCGGTCCAAGGAAGAATGTCGCCGCTCGAGCGAAATTTATATGAAGAGGTTGTCCGCACGACGCTTGCCATGTTTCATACCGATTATTTATATACAGAGACGAAAGTGACGACGGATGTGAATGGCCTTCCGTTTTTTACGACTGGCAAAACGGAAAGGGATTTGGGCTGGAAGGCTTTATTCCAACGGTCCAAGGATGAAAAGGACGAGCCTGCCTTGCCGCCGCTTCGCATGCAAGAAATCGTCCAGTCTGCTATTGGTATTAAAGAAGGCAAGACGATGCCACCGAAGCCATACACGGAAGGTCAGCTCATCGCGATGATGAAAACTTGCGGGAAATTGGTTGAGGATAAAGAGGAAACAGATATTTTGAAAGAGATTGAGGGGCTTGGAACTGAAGCGACCCGAAGCGGTATTATCGAGACGATTAAAAAGCATGGATATATTACCGTGTCGAAAAACATTGTGTCAATTACGGAAAAAGGTCGTGTTCTTTGCCAGGCAATCGAAGGGAATCTGCTTGCCAGCCCATCGATGACGGCGAAATGGGAAACATATTTGCGGAAAATTGGTAATGGCGAAGGAAGCGGACAGCATTTCCTTGATAACACTTCAAAGTTCATTGCAAAGCTATTGGATGATGTACCGAAGCAGTTGGAAGCTAAGCCGATCGATGCGACAAAGGTTCCGCCTCGGCAATCAAAGTCCCGCGGTTCCTATCAAGCAGTAGAGGTGGCTCCATGTCCGGCTTGTAAAACCGGAATGATTCTTGCCCGTAAAGGTTTTTATGGCTGCAGCAATTATAAAAATGGCTGCAAGCAAACATTTCCGGGAATATTTCTGAAGAAGAAGCTGACCTCTGCACAAGTGAAACTGCTCTGCACGAAGGGGAAAACGAATACGATTAAAGGATTTACCGCGAATAACGGCAATCAGTTCGATGCCAGTCTCGCACTGGAAAATGGAAAGCTGAATTTGGTGTTTCAATAATTTTTCGGATCGTTACGACTCGTAACGGTCCTTTTTATATATAGTTCTCCGGCAAATAAATTTGCATGGTTATTCAATAATATGAATAATATATTCTTTAATTTGTATAACTCACTACTTATATCTCTACCTTTCTATTCATTTTAAGAATAACTATTTACTTATCAGACAATACTGTTATATTTGAATTGATAGTGTCATTTATAGTTGAGTGGGATAAAAAAACAAAAAGGGGTAGATGGGTTTGAAAACAAATTGGAACTACGTCTTGTCCTTATTACCAATGTTGGTAATAATGCTATTGTTGTCTGCATGTGCTGCTGATGACAAAGCCGAGGGGAATGTAGGGGAAGAAGGTGGAGAAGCAGTTTCCACAGATGGCGGAGAGCTAGTATTGGCAGTCTTATCCGATGCTGCTACGCTTGATCCGCATACTGCTACAGATGTTCCTACTGCTGCGGTTCTAACGAACGTAGTGGAAGGTCTTGTTCAAAAAGACAAGGATGGAAACCTTGTCCCTAATCTAGCGAAATCATGGGAAGCCATTGATGATACAACATGGGAATTTAAACTTCAGGAAGGCGTAAAATTCCATGACGGAGAAGACTTTAATGCAGAAGTAGTTAAAAAGAACTTTGAACGCATCCTAGATCCTGCAGTGGCCGCACCACGCGCCTTCCTGTTTGAAGTCATTTCAAATATTGAGGTTGTTGATGAGTACACGGTGCGCATGGAAACGGAATATCCATTCGCTCCATTAATTGCACACTTGAATCACCCAGTAGGCGTCATGATCAGCCCAAAGCTAATTGAGGCTGACTATGCAGGCATTAAAGACGGTAAAATTCCAGGTGCCGTTGTTGCTGAAGGGCCAATCGGTACTGGATTTTTCAAATTCGACTCTTGGATACCTGGAACGGAAATCGTTCTCGTGAAAAATGAAAGTTATTGGGGAGAGCCAGCATCCCTTGACAAAGTTACCTTTAAAGTCATTCCCGAAAGTGGTACCCGCGTCGCCGAATTGGAAACCGGATATGCACATTTAATTGAACCTGTGCAACCGAATGAAGTTGCCGGTATTGACGAGTCTGGTAAAGCAAAAGTGGATGTCACCAACGGCTCATCACTCTCATACGTTGGATTTAACGTGGAAAAGGAGCCGTTCAACCATGTAGAAGTCAGACAAGCAATTTCTATGCTAGTGAATAAGGAAGAGATATTGGACGGAATTTATGATGGCTTCGGAATTGCCGCTGTCGGACCGCTGGCACCAGGCGTATTTGGCTATAACGAAGCCATGAAACCTCTTTCATACGACCCTGAGAAAGCGATTGAGCTTTTAGAAAAGGCAGGTTACGGAGATGGTTTCAAGACCACGATTTGGACAAATGACAACCCTCAGCGAATGGATACGGCTGTATTACTTCAACAAGAGCTCAAACAGGCTAATATCGACGTCGAAATTGAAGTATTAGAATGGGGCGCTTATTTGGAGAAAACGGCCAATGGCGAACATGATATGTTCATCCTTGGTCTGTCGAACCCTGTTGGTGACGCCGACTATTTCTTGACGCAACTCTTCCATTCATCCAATAAGGGATCATCTGGAAATAGGGCATTCTATGAAAATGCGGAAATCGACAAACTGTTGGATGATGCCCGTCAGGAAATCGATGAGGGCAAACGCCTTGCTTTATATGATAAAGTACAGGAGATGCTAATCGAGGAAGCACCAATGGTCTATATTCACCACCAAGCTTATTTAACTGGCGTCAGTGACAAGATTCAAGGCTACTGGATTAACGATTCTGGCCACTATAAATTACAAGATATCAAGTTTGTCGAGTAATACATTGAGACGAAGAACTACAAGGTGCTTGCCGCATTGGCAAGTGCCTTTTCTTTTGCTGATGTTTGTTTGAAAAACAACAAGGGAACTATGTAACTAAGGATCAGCAGGGAGGAATTAGGATGAAGACTTTTCCGAGAGAAGAAGGAATTGACCATACTTTAACACTGATGCGAGAAGGGTATCAATATATTCAGAACCGCCGTGAAAGCTTTCAGTCCGATGTTTTCGAAACGAGGTTGCTTGGTGAAAAGGTCATCTGTTTATCGGGCGAAGAAGCAGCCCGTATTTTTTATGATAACGACAAGTTTATCCGCCATGGCGCTGCTCCAAAACGCGCACAGAAGACGCTGCTTGGCGAAAATGGCGTCCAGACACTTGACGGGGAGACACATCATCATCGAAAGGCAATGTTCATGACACTTATGTCACCTGCCGGATTAAAGAAAATGAACGAACTGATAGCAGTGCAATGGGAGAAGAAAATTGAAGAATGGGCTGGGAAGAAAAGAGTTAACCTCTATGAACAGGCTCAGGATATTTTAACGCGGGCAGCATGTGAATGGGCTGGCGTTCCTCTTGAAGATGACGAAGCTGAGGAAAAACGGAAAGAACTTGCGTTGCTATTTGAAACACCCGCTTCTGCAGGTGTCCATTATTGGCGCGGAAAACGGGCACGTACTAATTTGGAGACATGGATTGGCGGCTTGATTGAACAAGTACGGGCCGGGGATCTTCAGGTGCCTGAAGAAAGTGCGCTATATCAATTTTCCTTTCATCAAGATTTGGAAGGAAATCTATTGGATAAAGAAACTGCTGCTGTTGAAGTGTTGAATATCATCCGGCCAATCGTTGCAGTTTCTATTTATATTGCATTTCTCGGACACGCTATCATCAGTCACCCAGAAGAAAAGCGTAAATTGGCTTCCCGGAAAGAGAGCGCCTTGGAAAACTTCGTTCAGGAAGTGCGGCGACTGTATCCATTCTTCCCTTTTAACGGAGCAAGGGTAAAAGTTGATTTCGAATGGAACGGCTACCAATTTGAAAAGGGCATTTTGACGCTGCTTGATTTCTTTGGAACAAATCGCGACCCGCGCAGTTGGACGAACCCGACTCTTTTTGATCCATCCCGTTTTGAAGATGAAACGATAACGTCTTATAATTTTATGCCACAAGGCGGTGGGGATCATGCGACCGGCCACCGATGTCCCGGAGAATGGCTGACGATCGAGGTTATGAAAATCAGCTTGGATTATTTAGCGAACCGGATGGAATTTGACGTCCCTGACCAAGACATCAGTTATAGCTTGGTCAGCATGCCATCCATACCGAATAGTGAAATTGTATTGGAAAACGTAAGGCGTGTTGCTAAATGAATGGTTAATATTTTTAAGCTATGCGTATTGAAATGTCCCATTCCTCCCCCATTGACAACTTGTAAAAAGTAAATTACACTTTATTTGAACAGTGGTCAAATGAGGAGGTACTATGTCATCTCATAATTCTGTACAACGTGATCTAACGAAAGACATGATCATGGATGCTGCAAGGGATTTATTCATCGAAAAAGGATACGAACATGTTTCAATGCGGCAAATTGCGAAAGAGCTTGGTTATAGCCATGGAGCTATCTACTATCATTTCACAAATAAGGCAGAGCTTTTTTTTGCGCTTGTGGTGGAGCACTTTGGCATGTTGGAACAAAAATTACTCCAACTGGAACAAACTCCTCTCGAATCAAAAGAAAAGCTTGAAGCGATCTTGCTTGGTTACATCGAATTTGGTTTAACACATCAAAGCCACTATGAGATCATGTTTTTAATCAAAGACGAGGAAGTGCGAGATTTTATTAATCAAAGTCCATATAAAACATATGAAATTTTTGCTCAAACGGTTCATCGATTATGTGGAGGGAAACTTTCCATTCAGGAAATCTGGTCCGTCTTCCTATCTTTGCATGGGTTTGTCACCCATTATTTACGCCATGTCATTAAATTCGACGACGTTTCTGACCTGGCGAAGGCGCACGTCAAATTTTTATTAAAGAATATTTCTTAAAAAGGCAGCCATTGAATTGGCTTTCTTTTTTCAACTCATTTGAACAGTGGTCAAATAATATTCTAGGGGGATTTCATATGAAAAAGGCACTTGTTTTGGGAGCGTCGGGCGGAATGGGGTATGCGCTTGTAAATGAATTGATTAGCAGGGGAACGCAAGTAATTGCATTCGCCCGTTCAGAACAGAAATTGAAGAATTTATACGAAGAACGACAGGGAGTCACGATTAAAATCGGAGATGTTTTTAACTTGCAAGATATTGTAAGTGCCGCTGATAGTGTAGATGTCATTTTTCAAGCGGCTAATATTCCTTATCCTGATTGGAAGGAAAAATTAGTGCCTTTCATTGGGAATGTCCTAAAAACGGCAGAAATCCAAAAAACGAAGCTTGTACTTATCGAGAATATTTACGCATACGGGCGATCACCTGGCGTCAAAGTGACGGAGAATACTTTGAAACGACCGCATACAAAAAAGGGGAAGATCCGCTTAGAAGTTGAAAATCTCGTCAAACAATCCAGCGTCCCAACCACTATCGTTCATTTTCCTGACTTTTATGGTCCGAACGCAGAAAATACGCTTTTGCATTTCACTTTAAAAGATGCCATTCGGAACAAAAAGGCAATGTTTGTCGGAGATCAAACAATCGCAAGGGAATTTATTTACACACCGGACGGAGCAAGAACCGCAGTCAATCTGGCAATGCACGAAAATGCTTATGGACAGAACTTTAATATTTCCGGTTATGATGTGATTGCTGGGAAGGAAATTATTCAGATAATACGTGAACTTTCCAAATACAATAAGTCAGTTTCGACTATCTCCAAAAATCATTTTCGTCTTCTTGGTATTTTCAATGCGGGGATGCGTGAAATGGTGGAAATGTTCTATTTGAACGAAGAGCCAGTTGTATTGGACGGCACTAAATATGAGAAAGAAATCGGCCCGCTTCCACGCACTTCCTATCGGGAAGGATTGAAGCAAACTATAGCTTATATGAACAGCAAGAATTAAAAAAGAACATAACAGGGGCTTTGACGCGAGCTGACCTGCTTTAGATATCCACCTTGAGGACGGAGCATACTTTCTTGAGCGCAGAACTCACTTTCTTGAGCGCGGAACTCGCTTTCTTGAGCGCGGGACTTACTTCCTTGAGCGCGAAACTTACTTTCTTGAGCGCGAAACTTACTTTCTTGAGCGCGAAACTCACTTTCTTGAGCGCGGAACTCACTTCCTTGAGCGCGAAACTTACTTCCTTGAGCGCGGAACTCACTTCCTTGAGCGCAGAACTCGCTTCCTTGAGCGCGAAACACGTTTCCTTGAGCACGGATTTCACTTTAGAAGCTGATCATCTTAATTACCAAAAGACTGTTCAGGAAGCCGGATTTCCGACTTTCTGAACAGCCCTCTCTTATAGTATAGTTACATTCGCTTCGGCCAAAAGCTCCATTTTTTCCCTAAGAGCACTAAGACGGCTGGAATGAGCATTGGTCGGACGATGAACGTGTCGATCAAAATCCCTAACGCCATAATGAAACCGAACAGCTTCAGTTCATAAATCGGCATTGTCGCGAGCACAAGGAATGTCGCTGCTAGGATTAACCCTGCAGAACTGATCACTCCCCCGGTGCGCTCTAACCCTTTGCGCACCGCATCGTCAAAAGGCATCGCCTTCATCTCTTCCCGAATCCTTGCAATGAGCATGATGGAATAATCGACACCAAGTGCAACGAGGAAGACGAATGAATAAAGAGGCATCCGGTAGCTAAGTCCATCGAGGTCCAAGAACACCTCGAATAAGAAGTATGCCAATCCGACTGTCGCCGCGAATGACAGTAAGATGCTGCCCATCATGTAAATTGGTGCAATCATCGATCTCGTTTGGAAGCCTAGCATGACCGTGATCAAAACAGTCATCAAAATCATGACAATCCATGTATCCCGGTCATTGATATCTCTTAAATCAGCATTGACCGCTGTCTCGCCGGATATATACATGGCCGTATTTGACAAGTCTGCTTCCTTCAGGAGTTTGTCACTATCTTCCCGTAGCTTCAATACCGCATCAAATGCTTTCGCATCGTACGGATTCCCTTCAAAAGTAACGGAGAACTTTGCGGCGTTTCCTGCTTCATTCAAAGGATTACCTTGCGTCGTCACTTGAGCGATTGCTGGATCTTCCTCAATCCGTTCAATAACTGTCTGTAACTGTTCCATGCCTAATTCATTGTCTGAAACGAAAAGCAATGTGCCCGGTGCCAAGCTTCCTTCTGAAAAGTCCTGCCCCAACCGCTCATAGCCAACCCGTGATGAAAGATCTTCCGGGAACGAAGCGATGAGATCATAGGATTCTTTCATATTTGTCATATTCCAAGCACCTAACGCAAGCAGCAACAGAATCGGGATCATGAATTGCAACGGCTTTTTCGTAACGACAGCTGCCACTTTGCCCCAAATTGTTTTCTTCTCAACTGTTGCTTCTCCATATTTCGGAATGACCGGCCAGAATGCCTTTCGCCCAATTACCGCGAATAATGCTGGCAATAGTGTCAATCCTGCAATGAGCATTGCAGCTGCAGCAATCGCGAATACCGGTGCAAAATTACGATACGGCTCATACACTGCGAAGAATAACGTAGCAACCCCTAACACAATCGTACTGCCGCTAAAGAAAATCGGTTCTTTCACGTGACGCATCGTTTCCTTCATGGCTGCGCTCGCATCTTCATGCGTTTTCAATTCTTCCCGATAACGGGAGAAGATGAGCAATGAATAATCCGTAACGACCGCAAACAATAAAATCGTCATAATCGACAGCGCCTGACTATCCACTCCAAACCAACCCATCTTAGAAGCGAAACCGATGACCCGGTCGACAACTGCGTAAACAATTCCTGCTCCTGCTAACGGAATGAGCGTCAGCAAAGGCGATCGGTAAATGACTAATAGTAGAACCAGAATTAGTCCCACTGTCGAAAGCAGTAGAACAATATCCGCCTGGCTGAAAAGCTCAATTGCGTCTGAAGCAATCCCTGCCGGACCGGTCCAAGACAATTCGACCGCTTCATCTACTTGCCCGTCAACAGTTTCTTTGATGGATTGAACTAACTTATTCAGGTCTTTTCCTTCAAGGTTTTTCGGCAAAGAAAGAGGAATAAAGAATGTCTTCTGATTCTCTGACAAAAATGCCACTCGTTGCTCAGGCTTTAATTGGGATAAAGGAATGACATCCACTTCATCAAACGCACTATCCTCTTTCATGGATTCAATCGCTTGTGCGTAGCTGACCATCTCTTCATCCGTCAGCCCGCCGTCCTTGTGGAATACTGCAAATAGCGGGATGCCCCCATCGTTCGGAAAATAATTTTCCAACTCATATGCGGCTACGATGGACGGAGCATCGGATGGCAGCCCCGAGTCTTTATTCGCAATGACATGTTCCTTGCTCCCTGGCGCAAGCGCGGAAAGCAAGACAGTGATGATGAGCCAAATCCCTATGGAGAGCCACCATAACCGCCTTCCTTTTAATTTCCCTTCAGACATTAGCGTCTTCCTTCTTTCTCAATGAGAAATGTAAGTAACACGAACAACGCAAAGCTGATAAGCAAGACGCTTCCACCGACGATATAGAAGATGAGCGAGAATGTTTCGTTCAGACCGAATGGTTGCATGAATTGGAACCACATTCCCATCGTCAATCCGATTGAGCCGACAATCGCCGTGAATCCATGCGCAGTAACGAGTTTTTTCGCCCGGACCTTAAATATTTTATAGAACACTCCCCACGCAAATACCGATAACCATCCAACGACTAGAATATGCGCGTGGATTGGTCGAAATGCATAGGAACCTGCCCCTGCCATATGGGATCCTAAAAATGCCCCTATCATTCCAAAAATCGCTGAAATACGGATCAGTCGTATACTCCATTTCTCCTGCATTGATGATTCCTCCTGTTCCCAGTTTGTTATACCCTTATCTTAAGGAGTCAACATGAACGGAACATGAACAATACATTACAACTTTGGAAGGATAACCGTAAAAGTCGTACCTACGCCGTCATTGCTGTCAACATGGATGTCGCCTCCATGGAGTTCAACAACCTCTTGAACGATGGACAACCCTAACCCCGTGCCTTCTATCTCCCATGTTCGAGATTCATCCACACGGTAAAAACGGTCGAATATCCTTGATAAGTGTTCTGACGCAATCCCAATGCCATCATCGCGCACTTCTATTCTCACGCGGTCTTCATAATCGGTTAGAACGATGTCGACCTTGCCCTTTGGACTTGTATATTTCAGCGCATTGGATATTAAGTTCTCCCATACTTTCTCAAGAAACGAAGGATCACCGGTGAATTCAACCTCATCTAGCTCAACTGAAATGGAAATTTGCTTTTCCTCCGAAAGCCAACGGTATTTTCGGACCGTTTCCTTTATTTGTGTGTCCATCCGAAACGACTTCAAGTGCAAAGGTGATGAAAGCTGATCTAACGATGTCAATAACAGCAATTGCTTCGTCAAGGAAGAGAGCCGTTCTGTTTCGGATTGAATGACGGTTGCATAATTCTTCCTGTCGAGCATAGGCAGATCATCATTTTTCAATAAATCCGCATACCCTTTTATATTCAATAATGGCGATTGAAAATCATGAGATACATCACTGATGAATTCTTTTCGTATCCGATCATTCTCACTCAATCGTTCCGTCATCTTTTGGAAACTTTGCGCAAGCTGGCCAATCTCATCTTTACGATTAATTTCAAGTGTTCCTGTAAACCGCTCTTCTGCAACCCTTTTTGTCGCTACCGTAAGTTTAGTAATCGGCTCAATCAGTTTCTTTGCAACAATTAACATCGATAACAAACTAACAATTGCCATGACGACAACCATACCGCCTAAAAGAAAATGAACCTCTGTGAACAGCATTTTAATATCCGGGCGCATGAACAGCGCAAATCTTTTCCCATTGATATCAAATGGGACACCAACCGTATTTGCAAGCTGATCGGAGAAGAAGCCGGTCATGAACGTTTCCGTCTTCAAATCGCGCATGCCATGATACCGGTCTCCACCTAATACAAGGTCAACCGCTTCTTGCTCTAGATTTTGCTCGCGAAATGGCGCACCGTAAAAAGAGGCTTGTCCATCCTCATCAATAACGTACAATTTATAACCAACCGCTGCTTGTGTTTGAAAGAAATCATCTAGTCGATCCATTTTTTCCGATTCGATAAATTCGGCAAGTGATAAAGCAATATTCATGTTCTTTTCATCGTTCTGTCCCTTCAATTGCTGGTGGTAATATGTATTGACGACTAAAAATGCAATAATAGCGCTTGTCATCATAATGCCGGTCGTGAAGGAGAGAAACTTCCCGTATAGCGACCTCATGGAGCCACCTCCAGCTTGTAGCCGACTCCGCGAACAGTTACGATTTTCACCTCTTCCGGCAACTTCTCCCTCAACCGTTTAATATGGACATTCAACGTCTGCTCGTCCCCTTCATAATCAAACCCCCAAACCCGCTCAATAAGGAGATCCCTTTCAAATACATAGTTCGGTTTAGAAGCCAAAACGGATAATAATTCGAATTCCTTCAACGGTGGCAAAAGCACCTTCTTCCCTATCGATACTTCATAGCTTTGACGGTTGATGATCATCGGGCCAACTTCAATAATCGTATCGACCGCTTTATCATAACGCCTTAAAATCGCATTAATACGAAACAGCAATTCTTTCGGCTCGAACGGCTTCACAACATAGTCATCAGATCCCGCTAAAAACCCTTTCTCCTTATCCTCAAGTTCCCCTTTAGCCGTTAGTAATAAAACCGGGATATCCGCTTCTGCACGCAATCTCTTCGTCAATTCATACCCATCCATTCCAGGCATCATCACATCAACAACCGCAAGATCCGGAAGCTGTTTCTCGATCCTCTCAAGAGCCTGTAAACCATTAACCGCCTTTATGACTTCATAACCGGCTTGAGATAAATGGATATTCACAAGCTCCAAAATATTAACATCGTCATCTACAACAAGAATTCTCATCATCATCGAACCTTCCTTCTGCTAGACACTCTTAATTCCGCATTTAAGAGCCCGGAAATCATCAAAATGACAGCAGTGAAATAAAACCAAAGTACGAGCAAAATGATTCCGGATAACTGCCCGTACAATTTCGTATAGTCTACCTTCGCCACGTAGCTTCCGAAAAAGAGCGAAAACAGTTGCCATCCAATTGCTGAAAAAAGCGCTCCTGGTATCACTTCTTTTACTCTCATTCTACCTGTTGGCACAACTTTGTAAAACAATAGGAAAAATAGAATTAAAAACAACGTCCCTAAACCCCACTTTACCAACGGCCATATATACAGCCAGCCACTCCATTGCTCAACCACATCATAATGCGTAATCACCTCATGCAGCGCCCTTTCAACTAATGGAAGAAATAGGGACAGAGAAAGAACTAACATGAATAGGAAGGTAACAGCTAAGTCCCGAATCAGCACTTTCCAAAACGCATACCGTCTGATGTAACCATTTGCCTGATCTAATGAACGAGCGAGTGACTGCACAGCCACCGAAGATAACCAGAAAGCGACAGCCAGGCTTGTATATAAAACTTTCCCCTGCACTTTGAAAATGATGGCCCGCACATTCTGCTCAATGATGATATACGCTTCACTCGGGGCAAAGGGCTTTATAAAAGCCAAAAACATCTCTTCATCGACAGGTAAATAACTTAGCAGCGAGAACAGGAAAATGAGAAAAGGAAACATCGACAGCAACAAATAATATGCCGTTTGTGCCGCCTGATCGAAAAATCGTTCTTTGAAAAAGCGCGAAGCTACCTTCTTTATGATCACCTTCTCCCACCTCCTCCCTTCAATATACCCTATTCTTCTTCAAGAAATAGAATGCGTACAAAGTATTTCATTAGAAATTTGAGTTAAGGGGTGGAGGGCTTCTTTGAGCGCGAGACAGCGACCTATGAGCGTGGAACAGCAGTCTTTGAGCGCACGGCGACGA
>NZ_BJYL01000053.1 GCF_007991495.1 Sporosarcina luteola
GTGAACGATTGAAAATGAAAAAAGTTAAAAGGGAATATAATACCCAAAGAACTGTAGGGGCATGGTTGGTTTATATTGGCGTTATCATTATTTTTTCTGCGATTGCTGGTGGGGATTTATTCGTGCAGCCTTTTATCTTAGGGTTCGGTTTTTTTATTGGTTTTTTTTTGATATTTGGATTGCCGTTTGTAAATAACAAATTAGCTCATGGTAAGAATTCTAAGTTTCAAGATAGGATGGACAATATATCGGTTTTAGTCACAATCATTCTTTGCACACTATTTGGGTGGATGATCGGATTTGACGATTTAAGGCTATTATGGCTATGTATCTTTATCGTCATTGGTCTTCATTTCTTTGGCTTTTATTTTTCTCAAGGGAAACTAATGCTTTTATTAGGGGGATTAACAGCATTAAATTCGCTAGTTGGTATATTTTTAGTCAATGTTCCTTTTTTATTAATTGCAGTGATTGATGGGCTTATAAAAATCATAGTGGGCGTCAAAATGCTATTTGTGAAACGTCAGTTAAATAGTTAAGCAATGAGGAATTTTAAGGGAGTGTGAGCGTATGGAAACAATCGTGGAAATTAACAATCTGACAAAAGAATTCAAAGGGAAAAGAGCGGTTGAGGACGTCTCGTTTTCTATCAAACCTGGGGAAGTGGTAGCTATCCTCGGCCCAAATGGAGCCGGGAAAAGTACGGCTATCTTGATGATGCTTGGATTATTGCATCCGACTTCAGGAACCGTATCGTTATTTAATCAAAAACCGCAAGAACAAAAAGTGCGGGAACGGATTGGTGTCATGCTGCAGCAAGTGAGTATTATGGATGCTTTGAAAGTGAAAGAATTACTGGCACTTTTTAGAAGCTATTATCCGACACCACTATCCATGGAAGAGATGATCCGATTGACGGGTATGCAAGGAAGCGAGTTGAACAGACGAACGGATAAGTTATCCGGCGGACAAAAGCGACGTGTCAGCTTTGCACTTGCGATGGCAGGGAATCCTGATTTGGTATTTTTTGACGAACCGACTGTCGGGATGGATAGTACAGCGCGTAAGCAGTTTTGGGAAAAGGTTCGTCAACATGCAAACGCAGGAAAAACGGTCTTGTTCTCCACTCACTATTTGCAAGAGGCGGACGATGTCGCAACACGAATCCTTTTATTCAATGAAGGGAAATTAGTCGCGGATGGAAGCCCGGCTTCAATTAAGCAACGTCTATTGAAAAAGGCGGTTTCGTTCAAAATGGATGGACATTTTCCTAAAGAACAGTTTCTTGCAATGGAACATATCTCCGATGTCTCTGAAGAGAAAGGCAGAATCGTCATTCAAACAGAGGACACCGATCGCGTATTGTCGTCCCTCTTTTCAATAGAAATGCCGATCTCGGATATTGCGATTGATAAAGGAAGACTGGAAGACGCTTTCGAACAATTGACAGTCGAACAGGGGGTTTCTTGAATGATAATGCTATTGAATGAATGCAAAATCGAGATGATCCGGATTTTCCGTAATCCCTATTTCGTCTTTTGGTCGTTGCTTATGCCCATCATATTTTATTTCATTTTCACAAAAGTCGTAGACACAGGTGTGGATGATCAAGAATTATGGAATAAGCATTTTCTAATGTCGATTGCAGTGTTCAGCGTGATGGGGAGCGCCATTATGACGCTAGGCATCCGGGTGGTGCAGGAGCGCAGCGAAGGGTGGACAACGTGGATTAAAGTGACGCCATTGCCAAGTTCAAGCTATTTCATAGCAAAGATGGTAGGCCAATCAGCGGTACATGTTTTTTCGATTATCGTCATATTCATAGCGGGCATCATCCTGAATGGTGTGTCAATGACATTTGTTGAATGGGTTTCTAGTGCTGCTTGGATTTTGATTGCTTCGTTCCCGTTCCTTGCGCTTGGCGTGCTTGTCGGTACGATGAAACGAGTAGATACCGCTTCGGGCATCAGCAATATCATCTATTTGGCGCTGGCAATTACAGGCGGCTTATGGATGCCGATGGAAATATTGCCGAAGACGATTCAACTGATCGGTTCATGGCTGCCGGCATATCATTATGGGAATGGCGCTTGGGGAATCATACGAGGGCAATTTCCGGAATTCAAAAGTATTGCAATTTTAACAGTCTACCTGCTTTTATTCATGGTATTATCAATCTATATTAGAAGAAAGCAGGAAGCGGTGTAAACATGAAAAACTTCAGGTTGTTTCCTAAGAGCTATGGGGCCTTGCCGTATATATTTCTCGTCTATCTGTTAATGCCGCTGTTTAACATAAGTAGTGAGGAAGGAGTGAAAGCGGTAATGGGCTATGGCCTGTTACTGCTTTTTCTCATCTCCTATCGGCAATGCTATCAGCCGATTCGTTTAACCTCTTTTTACCTATGGGTGGCTGTTCAAGTGGCTGTTACGTTGACCCTTATAGGATTTTATGATCCTTATAGCATTTTTTTAGGATTTTACACATCGTATTTTATCGGCTGGATTGACGACAAAAAGAGATTTCATCAGACACTGATCTTATTTACAGTCATTATGATGTTATGTACAGGTTGGATTGGGGTCTATTATGGCTTCGCAAATTTAGCTTTTACTCTGCCTTTTGCTGTCGTGATGGTTCTATCACCATATGGCATTAGAAATATGCATGAACAAGTGGAATTGAAAAATCAGTTGAATGAAGCGAATGAACAGATTAAGACACTTATTAAGCAAGAAGAAAGGGTACGGATAGCACGTGATTTACATGATACGTTGGGACATACGCTATCGCTGATCACATTACAAAGTCAAGTGATTCAACGGATCGCCGATCATCCCGACAAGGTAAGGACAGAGGCGAAGGGGATTGAACAAACTTCCAGGTCTGCCCTTCAACAGGTGCGGGAACTCGTGTCGGATATGCGTGTCAGCACAATCGAAGAGGAACTTGCCCATATGGAACAAATTTTGATGGCAGGCAATATCGAATTTCATTGCAATGTTCCTGAAATGGCAACGGAACTTTCACCGCTTCAGCAAAATATAGCGGGACTTTGTTTACGTGAGGCCTCGACGAATATCGTGAAGCATAGTAAAGCTTCTAAATGCTCGGTAACTGTCGATCAGAATTCAAGTGGACTTACGATATGTATCCAGGATGATGGAATTGGAATGGCAAACCGTCAGTGGGGCAATGGACTAAAAGGGATGGCGGAGCGACTTTCGTTAATTGAAGGGGATATGAAAGTAAAGACCGAAATGGGTACGGCTATTACAATTTCAATCCCGATTGTTGTGAAGACAAAGGAAGGGGTGGGTGCCTTATGATCCGGATTGTCATTGCTGAAGATCAACGTATTTTAAGGGGAGCTTTAGGAACTCTCCTTAGTTTTGAGGAAGATATAAGCGTGGTAGGTCAAGCCGAAAATGGAGAGCAGGCATTACATCTTGTGCAGGATTTGCGTCCAGATATTTGCATATTGGATATTGAAATGCCACTGAAAAGTGGACTTGAGGTTGCAGATGAATTACAGAAATGCGGATCTTCTTGCAAAGTGATCATTTTGACGACATTTGCGAGGCCAGGCTATTTCGAAAGAGCGATTAAGGCAAAAGTGCATGGTTATCTGTTGAAAGATGGGTCGATCGATGATTTGGCGTCTGCGATCCGGAGCGTCATGCAAGGCAAGAGGGAGTTTGCAGCTGAGCTGATTATGAATTCCTATCATGAGGATAATCCGTTGACCGAGAGGGAAAGGGAAGTACTGAAGTTGTCAGCGGATGGGAAAACAGCGAAGGAGATCGGGGCAGAACTCTTTTTATCGCCGGGAACTGTCCGTAATTACATGTCTGAAATATTGCAGAAAGTCGAAGGGAAAAACAAAGTAGAGGCGATATCCATTTGTCGTGAGAAAGGATGGATTTGAATATCTCCGTGGTGATATTGTAGGCATAAGGTAATGAAATGGTGATAACTTACAGGATTCAATAGATATCTTTCTTTATTCGATGGATATATCCTTTGATTCAATAGTTAAAACGCCATATTTAATCGATAAATAATAAGCCGCGGCATTCATCGAACATTCGATGAGCCGCGGCTTTATTCAATTTACTTGCTGTCGACCGTCTCGAGTGCTTCTTCAGCCTCGTCGTCTTCAACTGTTCCTTCATCGGCTTCTTCAACTTCATTCACTTGGCCGAGATTAATGAACAGTTTTCCGTCCGCGAGTTTCCTCTTTTCATTGCCATAGCCATCGACGACTTTCACTTCGACACGAGCACCGTCAGCAGTGACGCCTAACGGAACTGTCCAGTATCCGACGTAATGTCCAGGCGACTCTTCGCGCATTGGCAATTCTGTTGCATTCGTTACATCCTTGTCTCCTACATTTGTAAGTGGCATGTGGATGATATACGATGCCTTCAATCCAGGGGCGCTGTCAAACTCTAATTTGACGGATTTTCCTGTCATTAAATAGACATCCTCTGTCGGTGTCAAATTCGTGATTTCCGGTGCTGTATATTGTGCAGTAACTGTAACAGACTGAGTCTCTTCGTTCCCTGCAGCATCCGTAGCAACGACTGTAATTTCATTAACACCATTGTCTAATAGAACCCGCTTAGAGAAGTTGCCATCTTCGGTAACGTCGGCTTGTTGGCCATTTACTGTCACCGACTTGAGATAGGCGTCAAAGACTGTACCTTCCACTGTTACGGTTTCACGATTAGTCGTTTCGCCGTCTTTCGGGTTTGTAATCGTCAATTCCGGTTTCATCGTATCCAATGTTACTGTTACAGCATTTGAAGTACCTGTTGTGCGGCCATCCAAGGAAGCAACAGCGGTAAATTCGTTTTCGCCTTCAGTTAGGACTGTATCGAATGCGAATTTGCCATCAGCCCCGATAACTACAGAATCGACTTCCTCGCCGTTGTTGTGCAGTGAGATTGTCGTTGTCGGAGGTGCAGACCCTTCGATAACAATGTTTTCTTCATTTGTAACGATATTCTCTTCAGGAGAAGTAATGACAGGTTCAAACACTTCGAAGTCCACGTTTGCCCGAATCATATAGTTTCCTTCTTCAGCAGGTGCAGGTGACCAAGCACCGCTGACAAACTGATAACTTCTTCCGGCGTTCGGTCCATCCTCATCCGTTCCGAGGCCCGGTGCATAAGGATTTGCAACCGATTGGATATACACCATGTAGAAGTCGCCGTTCACGACGATATTTTCTTCAGTTAAATCAACGACTGTCCATTCTCCATTCCGTTTCGCTTGGGCATCGATCGGTCCTGCGATTTTTTGTCCAGGAGTTCCGTCAGCGCCTGTTGCATCCCAAACTTCAACTGCAAATTCAGTGCCGCCCGGGACTGGCCATTCAGTATCCCAGAAACGGAATACACCTTCTGTTACGATTCCTGAATCATTGCCTTCAGGAAGAGACATTTTAACGCCCCATCCGTTGCCAGCGTCATAAAATGCACGTGCGTTTTCAGCTGTGCCATCATCGTATCCAATTTCGCCGCCAGGGTAGGTGAAGAACGGTTCAAGTGCGAAGTCATGTGCTGTTTGATCGCCAATGCTGATCATCGCTTCTTGGCCGTAATACCCTCGTGCAACTACTTTTAACGTATAATCGCCAACGTAAGCAGTAAGTGCATATTGCCCGGATGCGTCAGTTTCAACAGGTGTAATATTTGCATCTTCGATAAGAAGCAATGTCGCATCTGCGATCGGTTCACCTGTCGTTTGGTCTGTCACAGTCCCGCTTATAGTCGCTTGTGGCATTTCTTCCAATGTGAAATTAGCCTTAGTTGTTTCATCCGCTGTGATTGTTACGGATTGTGTTTCGGATTGGTATCCATACGCCTCCGCTTTCGCAGTAAATGTTCCTGCACCATGTGTCATCGTGTAGGACCCGTTTGCAGGGTTCGTATAGACAGAACGATTCGTTTCCAAAATATTGACTTGTGCACCTAATGGGAGAAGAACCGGTGCTGCTTTGCCTTCTTCTACAGGCGGTGCTGCCTCTTCTTCTTTCGGCATTACAGGTCTGATCGTCTTAGGATCTACTGGTGTTTCAAGTGCATCTTTGCCTTTTTCGATAATGTTGTCGAACTTTCCGTCCTTAGCAGGTTTTACACCAAGACCGTTCGTTTGAGCATTTTCAAAAGTGTTATTTCGAGGAGTGAGTGAAATCGAGTCGGTTTGTGATTGATCGCTTAACGCGACGTCGTCAATATACCATCCTTCTCTCGTCACACTTCCATCAGAGAAAGCATTGAAACCGATATAGACACGTTGTCCGCTATACTCAGACAGATCCACTTCCGCGTCAATCCAGCCTTCTGATGCTCCTTGAATCATGAGTAACTGTGTCCATTCTTCCATATCCGTTGATATGAACACATGTCCATAATCCCAAGCTCTTCCTGAAGTGGATTGCTCGAAATTATGCCATTGGCTGAACTGTAAATATGAATCGCCCTCCGGTAAATCGATAGGAGGCATAACAAGAGTGGCGTTCATGTTGCTGTCGTACATTCCGGATAAATTCGTGGCATAGACATTTTCTCCAGAAACTGCATGACCAGGTCCGGACGTAGGTTTGCCCCAATCCCAGCTGTTGTTATTCCCGAAGGAAGTCCAACCAATTGGTGTCTGCTCGAAATCTTCGAAATAGCCGACACTAATTCCTGCTTTGACAAGGACTGTATATTCTTCGCTCGTCACTTCGTTGTTGCCGAAGTCATTGATTACCCACTTGTAAATGAATTCCTCTCCTGTGATGTCGTCTCCAGGAATTTTGATGCCATACTCTCCTGACAGATAATCACCAGACTTGCGTTCAGCATTCAACGAAGTCCACTGGCCGTCTGCATTTACATATTGTAATTGCACAGAGGAAATGCTGATATTATCCGTTACGTGAATGCGCAGATCCAAATCCATTCCGGCATATGTTTCCACTGGAGCTGAATGCTCGAAAGAAGGAGGTACATTATCATCTCCTTGCTTCGTTACTTGCCCTTCCAGTTTACCGAGGCCGCTTTCGATAGAAGATACTGCAGCGTATGCATCTACAAGCCCATGGCCATATCCGTGGTTAGGGGAAGTCGGGTATTCACTGTCTGTCAAAGTCTTTGCAGTTGTTAATAAAACTTGTTCCATCTCCTCGACGGTAATCGTGGCGTTCACTTGGCGCAATAGCGCGGCTACCCCGGATACCGCAGGACCAGCCATGGACGTACCATTCCAACCGCCTTCATAGGCACTGCCTGGCACGGAAGAACGGATGTTAACTCCCGGTGCAGAAATATCAGGCTTCACTTTGTCGTATGGAGATGGACCGCGAAGCGAGAATCCAGCGACTTTGTCATTGATGTCTGTAGCGCCTGTTGCAAAAGATTCCGGGTAGTTGGCGGGTGCTGCAACCGATCCGGGACCACCAGGGTTTGTAAGTGTCGTGTTACCGGCAGAAAACTCTGGGAAGATTTCTGCTGCGCGCCAGTTTCTTACAACATCCAAGTACCATTCATCAAGTCCTGCGCCGCCACCCCATGAGTTATTGACAACATCTGGAGCTAAATCGACACGCGCATTTCCATTTGCATCAGTCGGGGCAAGAATCCATTGCGCTGCGGCCAATAAATCACGATCTGATCCGCCGCTCGCAGTGAATGCTTTCACCGAAATCCATTTTGCGCCGGGAGCGACACCGATCTGATTGTTTCCATTCGGTTCACTTCCAACCATTGTGCCAGTTACATGTGTACCGTGGCCGAGATCATCGTACGGAGTTGTTCTTCCGGCAGTTGCATCGAACCAGTTATAATCATGGTTCACATCACCGGTAGCTGAGTTGTACCCACGGTATTTGTCCTTCAATGCAGGATGGTCCCATTGAGTACCAGTATCGATGCTTGCAACAACTGTTCCTGATCCATCGATTCCCATATCCCAAACTTGAGGTGCATTTACACGCTCGATATTCCATTCGACATTGGCGATTTGGGATTTTGGAGCTTCTGCTTTTTCGATTGTTGTCGTTTGCAATTGGCGTGTTTCATTCGGCAAGACTTTTTCAACTTCTCCGAATGTCGCAATTGCTTTCGCTACTTCCTTTGTAGCAGTAACAGCCATACCGTTGACGATATAGTAAGAAGTTACGTCCTTGGCATTTCCTGCCTTCACTTGTTGTTCAAGATACTGTTGCACGTTTTGTTGTGATTCCAGGGAAGTCAATCTTAACTCGGAAACAACAGCTGACCTAGTCATCATGATCGACTGTTTTCCAGTAAGGTTCGCCTGGCTTGCTTGTTGCTTAGCCTGCGCTGCAACTTGCTCTGTGTCGGCCTGTTCTTTGAACTTAACTAGGAAAGTGACCATGTTTTCATCTTTGAAATTTTCAAGTAACCGATTGCTGACTTTTTCATTTGCAATCTCACTTGAGTCTCTCAATGACTGATGTGGCTTCTTGTTCAGTTCTGTGCTGGCTGCTAACGCAGGTGTTATCAATGAAAACACCATTAGAAATGTTGCTGCAATACTGATCAATTTCATCTGCCTACGTTTCCTCAAATCCATTCCTCCTTTTTAGTATGAAAACCGTTGCTGTTGCTTCGACAAACAAAAAAACACCCTTTGCCCCCCTTTCTCGTAATCGTGCAGGTGCCCAATGGTGTCGGATAATCCGTATCTAGCTGTCTACCTGTAATTATACATATATCAAGTATTTTTAAAAGATTAAATTATAGGACTACTCATAAAATAATAGTAAGTAACTAGGTGAGTGAAAAAGAATGAGTAGTTTTAGCATGGATTAAGAGACTCTGAAAAAAGTCAACAATTATGTTTTAGTGTTGTAGGTAAAGTGTTTATTGGGGTTTTGAGAGGGCCGGATTTTTTAGGGAAGGTAATGTCTTAGATGAAAATGAGAGGAAGTCCCTATGTCAAGGGAAAACAACTTTATTATTTTTAAATAAAGCTATAATAATGGGTATTATTCTATATGCTAATTAACGGAAAAAACTGGGGAAAATGATGTGAGAAATTTTCCCAAGTCGTGGGAGGCGAGAGAAAATAAAAGAAGCCGGTCTACACCAGCTTCTTTTGCATTTGATTATCGAGGATTCTTATGAATTCTTTCTTTCCGCAGATCCTCTTTCATGTCGTCCAAGTTGATTGTGTCGACAGTCTGCATGTCCTCGTGCATATCAAATAGACTTACTTGGTTTGAAGGAATCCCTTCAGGGTGTACCAAGTATTGAAATTGGATATTGTCACGATTCTCATCTGTTGTTGATTGATCTTCTTTTGTCATTGTCCTTGCCTCCTTTAATTGCTTACTTATAGGATTGGCAAGAACATTTAATGTATGCACAAGTTATCAATCAGCGTCTGCGCAGCGATGTAGACGTTTTTTCCTTGGCAAGTACTTTTCGTACAATCGGGTATACGACCGGAGCCCATTTAATAGCTGTTTTGATGAGTTTACCTATTTTCATTTTGCTCGCTCCCCTATCGATTTGAACAAATTTGTCACGGAAATCTGTATATAGTAATTTGCCCTTTCTTGCGGAAAAGTAAACAAAACGAATTTCTTCTATGACTGTCTGAAATTGAGAAACAACTTCGTGATTGTCATACTACTGTCTTCTTTTTTTAAAAGTATGTTTGATTTTAAAAGTTTTTGGACAGTACTGGAGGAAATTGTAAGAGAGGAGCAAACCTTTTTGAGAAAAATGAAAGTAATTGTTATAACAGCCATCTTGACATTTTCTTATAGTGTCATAGCTGAAGCCGGTATTTACAACTCTGCAGAACAGGGAGGGGAATTAAGTGATGTTAATGAAACTCAATTTTCTGTCGCAGATTTCGAGACAATCATGAATGATGTACCCTTTCCTTTTATGGAGGTATTGAATGGTAGCATCCCACATATTTATCCGCCATTGGAATATTTACAAGACGTGCCTGAGACGTATGTCGTAATGGAGGGGGACAATCTATTCCGAATTGCAGTCAATCACGGACTCTCGTTACTGCAACTTAAAAGTTTGAATGAGCTGGAAGGTGATTTGATCCACCCAGGTGAGGTCTTGACAGTAAGTGGTGATGAGGTGGATCAAAATGCAGTGATGAGCGAGCCAGTTACGGTTGCGGCACTCACACCTGAAACCGTACCAAAGGATCCCCCAACGGAAACTGTATTTCAATCTTCAATCGCAACACCACCAGCTAATGAAGGAACGGAAATGTATGTAACAGCAACAGCTTATACGGCATACTGTACCGGTTGTTCAGGAACAACAGCCTATGGAATCGATTTACGATCAAACCCAGATCAGAAAGTGATTGCAGTTGACCCGGCAATCATTCCCCTTGGAACGAAAGTGTGGGTAGAAGGCTATGGTGAAGCAATTGCAGGAGACACAGGCGGGGCGATAAAAGGCCATAAAATCGATGTTTTCATACCATCCTATGATAACGCGATGGCATGGGGAGTTAAGAAAGTAAAGATTAAAGTATTAAATTAAAGAGGTGCGCATTGGGGGTATTCCTGATGCGCATCTCTTTTTTTATGATACAATTGATTTAAAAGAGATTCTGTTGGAGGGTACTATGGGAGAGATGAATCAGAAACTATTCGACTTTTTGATTGAAAACGCAGACGCCATCACTGAAGACTGGTTAACACACCGTAAAGAGGCGGATGGTTCCATATATTCTAAAGATGCCGGTGACCAAGCAGAAACGATATTGCGTGAACAAAACCGATTAACCAACTTGACGGTAGCAAGCAGTTTGTTGCAGGATTGCACCATATTTCAGGAAAACAAGAAAAACTGGGCACTGGTTGTTGCAGAGAGTCGGGTCAAAAGCAACACACCAATTTTTGAAGTGTTAGAAGCGCTAGGCAAGGTAAGGTGTACGCATTGGGAGTTTGTCAAACGATTCGTTGATCGAGAAGGTGATGCTGTTCTTCGGACGGATATTATGGAGTGGGGAATCGCTCTCCATAAGGCGTTCGACGAGTTGATGGTGGAGTTTTCTAAAAGATATGATGAATTGATGAACCGTCGGCTAAATGCCCAACTAAGTCTAATCGAAGAACTGAATGCTCCTATCATTAAAATTAATGCAATGATTGGTGTGTTGCCGATCATTGGAGACGTTGATACGATGAGGGCCCAGTCGATTATGGATTACGTTCCTAACAAATGTGTTGAACTTGATGTAGATCATTTATTTATCGACCTGTCCGGGGTTTCAGTCATTGATACGATGGTTGCTAACCATCTTTATCAGCTTATGCAAATACTTGATTTACTTGGAATCAAGTCAACGATGACAGGGATTCGTCCTGAAATTGCACAAACTTCAGTTCAATTGGGATTGGATTTCACGAAGATTAATACGTATAGTTCATTACAACTTGCGCTTGTGAATAGTTTCAATAATGTCATACTAAAATAGCATCCGGCGTTTTGCCGGATGCTTTTCTTTAAAATTCAATTGCGAATGCGTTCACGAAATATTCCTCTTTTTCGCTAGATGAAAGCATTTTAGTCGTTTTTTTCCCGTTTTCAATGATCGTGAGTTCCTGATCGCGCAAAGTGATTCGTCCGGCAGGCGTTGCTTTTGTAATGATGTCGACATGCGTAAACGTTGAATCGGGGGATACTTGATTGAACACGCAGCCTTCGTGGAAATCCACAAGCTGCTTTGGCGACGTCGTGAATCTGTAAAGTGGTCGAGTTTCTCCATTCCTGCTTCTCATAAGATCGAAGTATCCCGTTTCGGATTGTTTTGTAAAATATGTTCCGCTTGGGTCTGTTTGCGATTCGCTATTCAAGGGAATCGGCAGTACCGTAGAATCCCCAAAACCGACATCGACGAGATACGGCTGTTCCAGTTGTACGATAATGGCTGCGTGTGTATCTGGCTTTGCCCATTGTCCATTCGGTCTTAGTACGGTGGCGGCAACGAGGGAAGCGTCGTATCCAAGCTCATTTAATAGCCAATGGAATAACCCGTTGAGTTCATAGCAGTAACCGCCTCGATGGCGATGAACAATTTTTTCGTATATCAAATTTAAATTTAAGTAAATGGGTTTCCTGCGGATGACGTCAAGATTCTCGAACGGAACTTCAGTCATATGTAAAAATTGCAGCTCTGTTAAATGCTTTAGTGATTTAGTTTTTAAATGTGTTGCATTAAATCGGTCAAGGTAGTTATTGACATTCATGCTATCAGCCTCCTTATCTTTAGTATAAGGGTATCATGAAAGATAGAAATAAAGAACGGCCATTGCATAGACAAAAATGTCTGCAATGGCCGTTTTGTTTTCATTATACGAATAGATCTTTTTCTACTTTCCCGCCTTTGATAACAACTTGGATATTGCTATTCTCGGCTAAGGAGTGGATGTCTTCTAACGGATTACCTTTCACAACAATAATATCTGCAAGTTTTCCAGTTTCGAGCGTTCCTACTTGCTGTTCCCATCCTAAACATTCTGCGGCTGTCTTTGTCGAAGCGATGATTGCTTCCATCGGCGTCATTCCGGCATCCGCCATTAAACCTAATTCGCGGAGGTTTGTTCCGTGTTTCATGACCCCGGCATCAGTTCCCATTGCGATTTTAACGCCTGCCTTATGGGCTTTGGCGAAGCTTTCTATATGATGATGAATGACTTCTTTCGATTTTTGGACCGCTGTATCCGGCATCCCGGTTTCAGCCGCTGTTTCCAAAACGGCTACTGGAGCTAAAAGTGTTGGAACGAGGAATGTTCCATTTTCCAACATCAGTTCAATTGCTTCATCGTCAATGAAAATACCGTGTTCGATGGAGTGTACTCCTGCACGGACTGCATTCTTAATCCCTTCGGCACCTTGGGCGTGCGCCATTACTTTGACGCCTTTCCGGAAACGTCCTTCTTCGACAATGACCTTCAATTCTTCCAATGAAAATTGAGTGAATTCCGGATGGTCGGTTGCGCTTAATACGCCGCCTGTTGCATGTACTTTGATTACTTCTGCACCAGCACGCAACATTTCACGAGTTTTCTTACGCACTTCCTCGATTCCGTCACAAACGCCATTCGGCATGCCTGGATATGGGGAGGGCAAAATGTCCAGTACATTTCCGGAAACCGTATAGCCGTCTCCATGTCCGCCTGTAATCGTTAATGCGTTGATGCTTAGCTGCATGCGGGGACCTGGAATGAGTCCATCCTCTACAGCCTTCTTAACACCTAAATCCGTACCAAGAGCGTCCCTTACAGAAGTGATGCCAGCTTCCAACGTTGTTTTCAAATATTGGGCCGCTTTATAGTACATGAATGAAAAAGGTGTTGCCAATCGTTCTTGAACTGGTGAGAACTCCATCATCATATGGACGTGTGTGTCAATAAAGCCAGGAAGAATCGTCCCTCCAGCCGCGTCGATGATTGTTTCATCGCCAGATGCAGTATAGCTCGCTTCGTCGCCGATATATACGATGCGCTCTCCTTCAACTACGATAATTTGACCGTCTTTAGGTTCTCCGCCATTCCCATCAATTAGCAATCCGTTTTTCACAATTGTTTTTGTCATTAGAAACCCTCCAAAATTATAAAGTTTGTACTAAAATTCCTGCAATAACGACCGATGCGACTGTAACCGTCGTGAAGCCGCCAATCAGCATCGGTGCTAATAACTCATTAAATATGATTTTTGCTTCCTTTTCATTCCGTGCAATACTCCGGCTTACTTCGTCACATAGTATATAATCACCTGGAAAACCGAATAAAGCGGTCAATGCGACAGGCATCCCTTTATACGGGTGCCATTTGACAAGTTTCGACATGAGGAAGCCGCCGATGGAAATACCAACTGTTCCTATGACGAGGATAAGGATAATGCTCGGCAAGTTGCTAATTACTTGGGAAGGTGTGACGCCAGCCATCGATCCAATAACGACAAAGATGATACCGATCATCGTAATTGTGAAAGAGTTGGCCTTTTCGAGCGTTTTCGGTTCGAAAATACCGAGTTTCAAACCGACAACCCCGATAGCGAGACACCAAAGGGTATAGTGGATAGGCGTCACCGTTCCAAGTGCTACCCCTATAGAGGCTCCAACAAAGACGTAAAATAATTTCAGTGTCGTACTGGATTTAAAGGGACCTTGTTTCTTATCCTTTTGTTCAGCCTTCAACGTTTCCTCTTCAGATACCATCGGGATAAAAGAACCGTTATCCAAATCATTTTGGATTTTTACTGCGTACTTTCTCATGAAATTCATTGCCAAAGGCATTCCCAGTACTCCTTGGAAGGCGACGATTAAAGCAGGGATAATAATCAGACTAGTGAGCCCGATTTCAGCAAGCTTATCCGAAGTGATGATCAAAGCAATGATACCGCCACTAATCGGACCAACTCCCGCTACTGCCGTTGGATAATCAAATATCAGTGGAATGATCAACAAAATGAGGATCCCTGAGAAAATGACGCCGCCCAAAGCGATAATGACGGCTTTGTACTGACTCTTGAGCAATGAAAAGGGGATCATCGTCCCCATATGCAAGATGGCAGGGCCAATCAAAATGGCGCCGAGGGCAGGGAAAGTAGACTTATCCAAAATATCTTTCGGAAAAATACCTGTCCAAACGAGGAAAAGAAATCCTACCATCGCAGTGAGCAGCATTGGAATTCTTGCCCTTGTAATAATGGACAGCCACTCACCTAAAGCGATTAATGCAAAGACGCAGGTTGTTGCGATAACAGGATTACTTAACATGATGACTCCCCCTAAGCTGCTGTTTAATAATCTTCTGACAAGCCAATTAGTTACTTGGCCGTCTTAAGTGATATCCAATATATCAGTGGAAAAATGTTTTGTAAATAGTATTTTGACGATTTATAATATTTATTTATTATGAAAGCGTATTCATTCCCTTTACTAAAAGCATTCATTTATTTTTAAAATTTGATTGCTTTAAAGAATTGAATAGCCGTCTGTGACTTTTAGTAAAAGAAATAGTGTCGATTCTGTAATACTTATAGCTTATATAGAATATAAGGGTATTCAAGACTAATAAAATATGTTATTATAATTTAAAGATAATTCGGATTACATTCCGATGAGAGAAGCGGGGTATTCATATGAGAAAGTTTAATATTGTTTGGATTATGATGGTGGGGGCATGTTTGCTGATGCTTGTCGGCTATAATGATCAAACAAAGAGAGTGCATAATCCAGATATGGTCAGTATTGCTCATAGGGGTGCATCCGGTTTTGCGCCAGAAAATACCCGTTCAGCTTTTTCTAAAGGAGTGGAACTGCAGGCAGACTATTTGGAGTGCGACATCCACCTTTCAAAAGATGGAGAGCTCATTATTATGCATGATGAAAAAATTGACCGTACAACGAGTGGAAGCGGATTCATAAAGGACTATACATTGGCAGAACTGAGAGAGTTGGATGCGGGGAGTTCTTTTAGCGAAGAGTTCCAAGGCGAGCAAATCATGACGCTCAACGAGTTATTGGATGAATTTTATGAGCAAATTGGTTTATTGATTGAATTGAAGTATCCGGAAAATTATCCTGGGATTGAAGAGCGTGTCGTTTCATTATTAAAGAACTATGAAGATTTAAGCTCTATCATCATTCAGTCATTTGACGTTGACTCTATGAAGAAAATACATACGATGCTGCCTGAGTTGGAAGTGGCAGTGCTTGTACATCCATCCGAATCAATCTTATCAGCGAAAAAATTAGATGAGCTTACTTCATTTGCATCCTATATCAATTTCAATGTCTCCTTTTTAAATAAGCGGATGGTAGATAAAGTACATGAGCGTGGCGGGAAAGTGTTTGTCTGGTCAAAAAAGGATAAGAAATTAGTTGCCAAAGCGCAAAAGTACGGAGTAGATGGAATTATATCTGACTTCACCAAATGGCCGATTGACGAACCGATTTACCTCGTACAAGAATAAGAGAAGCAGCAAAAACCGGGAGCAATTCTACCCGGTTTTTTTATGCTTAATGGAGTGAATGTTTTATAGTATGATAGAAGGATTGGAGGAGATTTATGATGAAAAATGACAACATGAATAGGGAAATTTGCCCTGCACTTTTGGCGAAGGGGGCAGTGAAAGATGATCATACACATTTTATATGAAGATAATCATTTGCTTGTCGTAGAAAAGCCTGTCAATTTGCCCGTGCAAGCAGATGAAAGCGGGGATGCTGATCTGCTTACCTTATTGAAAGAGGATTTGAAAAAACGTTATCAAAAGCCTGGAAATGTCTATTTAGGTCTTGTCCATCGGCTTGACCGTCCCGTTGGGGGCGTTTTAGTATTTGCAAAAACATCGAAGGCGGCATCCCGACTGTCGGATGTGTTGAGAAAAAGGGAAATGGAGCGCACCTATCTTGCTGTTGTGCGTGGCACATTAGATAACCATGGTATATTGGAACATCATTTATGGAAAGATACAAAAAAGAATAAAGTACACGCTGTTAAACGTGATCATCCAAATGCAAAAAAAGCGATCCTTCATTATGAAACGTTGGAAAGGAAAGACGGCTTAAGTCTATTGTCCATCCGTTTACATACGGGAAGGTCTCATCAAATACGCGTTCAATTATCCACTGTAGGTGCCCCGCTGTACGGCGATCAAAAATATGGTGAACATGTGAATAAGCCGGGGCAGCAAATTGCTCTTTGGGCACACACGCTTGAATTTCCTCATCCTACTACGAAGAAACGGATGAAGTTTGAATCGATTCCACCGTTAATGCACCCATGGCATATTTGGGAACACAGAAATATGGAAGCTACGACGGTGCGATAATTGGCGAAGCAGGCCATCGGGTTTATTGACATCGAAATTCAGGACCCCTACACTTAGAATGAGAAAAAGTAAGTTGGAGGAAATCATGACAAACCACTCGTTTATCCCGATTATTGTCGGAACCGATATCAATGCATACAATATGGCGATTTCATTTCACGAAGCGTATGGAATCCACCCCATCCTAGTCGGGAAAGAACCATTATCTTTTACAAGTCTGAGCACGATACCTTCAGCGATCGAGTTGAATTCTAAGCTTGGGGAGAAGGAAGTATTCCCGGTGTTTTTAAAACAGGTTGCGGATAAATATAAAACTTCCGGTAAAAAACTGTTGCTCGTCGGAACGAATGATTTATATGTCCGCCTCATCATCGAGAACCGTGAGGCCTTGTCAAAAGACTTTGTGTTCAATTATATCGACGAACCATTAATGAATAATCTTTTAGTGAAGAAAAACTTCTATCAGCTATGCAATGAGCATGGAATCGACACACCAGCGACCTATTTTTACTCATGTGAAAAGGACGACCGCTTCACGGAAGAGGTCATGTTCCCGGTCATCATTAAGCCAAGCAACGGTGTCCAGTATTACAAACATCCATTTGCAGGAATGCAAAAAGTATATAAAGTCGATTCATATGAAGAAATCCAACAAGTTATCAACACGATTAAGCAAAGTGGATATAAGGATGATTTGATCATCCAAGATTTCATTCCAGGTGACGATACATATATGTGGGATTCCGTTTTTTACATTAACAGCAAAGGCAATACAGAGCTGATCACTTTCGGACAGGTCGTCCTGCAAGAACATACTTTGACGGCAATCGGCAACTACACAGCAGTCATCACGAGATATAATGAAGAGATGATGTTGAAGCTGAAGGGGTTCCTAGAAGCGGTCAATTATGTCGGCTACGCGAACTTTGACTTGAAATACGATCACCGCGACGGTAAGTTCAAAGTGTTTGAAGTAAATATCCGCCAAGGAAGGTCAAGTTATTACATCACTTCCTGCGGCCATAATATGGCGAAGAATTTTGTAGATGATCTCATTTATAATGTCGAAAAGCCGTTAACCTTATTGGATGAGAAATTTCTTTTTACAGTCGTCCCGAAAATGGTCTTAACGAAATTTGTCGACAATGAAAAAATCCGTAAAGAGATTAAAAAGTTGCTAGTCGCTGGGAAATACGCAAATCCATTGTTTTATAAAAGGGATAAAAGCTTCAAGAGAAAACTTTATCTCTTCCTTAGACAAATCAATTATTACCGTAAATATAAAAACAATCGTTGGTCATGAATAAATTCAACTGCATTTTGCAGTTGGATTTTTTTTACAAAGTTTAGGGTTTTCTTGAAGGTGGAATAGATAAGTGAATAGCTTTGGGAGGAATTCACATCATGAGGAAACAGAATAGCCAACAATTAGATATGAAAAGAAATAAAATCATAGAAAGACTTGTGAATGAAGGTATTTTCAAAATCAATGGCAAACAATTATACGAACTTTCTTTTTATGAATTGATGAAACAGTATACAATGAAAATAGAGTGAATTGACTGGGGGTATATGGTTGAACGGGAAATTACAAAAATACCGTAGTGAATGGCTGGAGGAAGTAACGATCCGGCAGATGCAGCAACGAATGTCGTCAGACGAAATTAGTTCAGAAGAACTTGTGATCATGTATTTACAAATCATTTCGGAACGGAATGAGAATATCAATGCCGTTCTTGAAATCAATCCGCAAGCGCTTCAAACTGCTCGCGCACTTGATGAGGAACGCCGTTGTGGAAAAATAAGATCGCTATTACACGGTATACCGATTCTGTTAAAGGATAATATGGATACGTCGGATGGCATGCATACAAGCTGCGGTTCATTGGCGATGAAGGATTTTTACGCAAGGGAAGATGCATTTCTTGTAAAGAAATTACGTCGTGCGGGAGCTGTAATCCTCGGGAAAACGAATATGACGGAATGGGCGAATTTCATGTCAGACCGGATGAGAAATGGTTGGAGTTCACGTGGAGGACAAGTGAACAATCCATACGGGCTTTTTGACGTTGGCGGCTCCAGTTCAGGAGCGGCTGCCGCAATCGCTGCCAACATGGCTGCTGTTTCGATTGGTACGGAAACAAGTGGATCGATTATTAATCCATCTGCACAAAATGCACTTGTAGGGATCAAACCCACTGTTGGGTCAATTAGCAGAAGCGGAATTATTCCATTATCATTCACACAGGACACACCAGGCCCGATCGCAAGGACTGTGGAAGACGCCGCCATTACATTCGGGCTCATGATCGGGTATGACGACAAAGATCCGGTTACAAAAGGAGCCGAACGTTTTGCCGGAATTGACTGGTTGTCTTTGTTGAATAAAAACGCGCTTGCAGGCAAAAGAATCGGTGTTTCCCGTTCGATTTTTGAACGGGAAATTTCGACCGAAAGGAAATCGCAATTCGAGGCAGCCCTTAATCATATGAAAACGCTCGGAGCTGTAATCGTCGATGACATCGATTTAGGAACGATGGAAGACGATCTAGGCTACGATGTGCTTTTATATGAATTTAAAACTGCATTGAATGAATACCTTGGGAAAACACCGATGACAAACCCGATACGGACCATTTCCGATATTATTGAATTCAATAAAGTACATGCGGAAGAAACGCTCAAATATGGTCAAGTCATGTTGGAAAAGGTAGATCGTACAAGCGGGACATTGACGGAGCCTGCCTATATTGAAGCATTATTGCGGAACCGTCATTTAGCAGGGGAATTGGCACTTGACCGGGCTTTCGATGAACACCGCATCGATATGCTTGTATTCCCGCAAGACCATGGGTGCAGCTTCAGCGCCGCCGCAGGGTATCCGGCAATCACCGTTCCTGCATCCTTTACGGAAGAGGGAGAGCCTTTTTGCATTACGCTATGTGGCCGTGCATTTTCTGAGCCGGAATTGATAGGATATGCCTATGCGTTTGAACAAAAGTCAAAAGCAAGAAGAAAGCCATGATACTTAAAATAAGTTGAAATGAAATGGAATTCGGTCCATTATGAGATAAGGAATAAGGAAAGCGGGGATGAGAATGTCCTTCTTGGAAAAAATGGACGATGTGTTTAAAGAAAAATGGAAATTTGAACAGGAAACACCAATACAGTCAAAAATGATTCCTGAATTGCTAAACGGCAAAGACGTTGTAGCTGAATCACCGACAGGTACTGGAAAGACATTGGCTTATGTATTGCCGATTCTGCAACAAGTCGACGGGAATAAAATGCAGACGCAAGCGTTGATTATGGCGCCTTCTCAAGAACTATCCATGCAGATTGTAAATGTCATTCGTGAATGGGTGGAAGGTACAAGCATTACGGTTACCCAATTAATTGGCGGAGCGAATATGCAGAGGCAAATCGAACGACTAAAGAAAAAGCCGACAATCGTCGTTGGGACACCGGGACGCTTAGTTGAACTAGTTAAAGCGAAACGGTTGAAAATGAGCGATATACGGCATATCGTCTTGGACGAAGGCGATCAGCTCCTGTCACGCGAATACCGGGTCATCGTTAAAAACTTGATCGAAGCTGCTAATACAGACCGCCAAGTAACTGTCGTATCGGCGACAATTACGGATGAGATTGAAATCGTCGCAAAAAAACTGATGAACGACCCTATCCGTTTACAAGTCTCTGTCGATGATATGCCAATGTCAGGCAAGGTGGTACATTCCTACGTTAAAACGGAAGCCCGTAATAAAACAGACTTGCTACGCGGCCTATCCCATCTGCCGAATATTAGGGCGCTTGCTTTCATGAACAATGTTGACCAGCTTCGCATGAAGGAATTGAAGCTGCAATATAACGAAGCGCCGATTGCCGTCCTTTATTCATCAATGAAGAAATTCGAACGGCAAGAAACATTGGAGAGCTTTCGAAAAGGAGATATCCGCATTTTAATTGCAACAGATCTTGCGGCTCGAGGATTAGATATCCAAGGGTTGAGTCATGTCATCCATGTTGATGTCCCACATACGATCGAACAGTATTTGCACCGTTCAGGACGCACTGGACGTGCGGGTGAGGATGGGGAAGTACTGACACTGCTTTCCTATCCAGAAGAGCGGACATACCGAAAACTCGCGAAGGATTTCAAGCCTGTTCAAAAGGTATGGTACAAAGGCCAACTGACCGAAGGTAATTCCAAAACGGTCGGCACTCAAAATGTGACGAAAAAACCGAAACCAAAGAAAAAATGAAAAAGCAATGGCGCCCGTTTGTCTAATGGGGTGCCATTGCTTTTTTATGTTTTTGTTTTCATCTAGCTCCGCGCGCCAGAGGCGACAGGCGCCCTATGCTTTTGTTTATAGTTGGGTCAAAATGATCGGTTCATCTTTTGTCACGATGATCGTATGCTCAATTTGAGCGACGAGGGATTTGTCTGGTGTGACGAACGTCCAACCGTCTCCAAGCTCGATAATATGTTCGGCTTTTTCAGAGATGAACGGTTCAACCGCCAGCACCATGCCTTCTTTCATCAAGGTTTTATCCCATGCATCATAATAGTTTAGAACATGTTGCGGCTCCTCATGCAAAGAAGTTCCAATTCCGTGGCCGGTCAAGTTTTTGATGACCTTCAGTCCATGATCCTTCGCTTCCCGTTCAACGGCTTTGCCGATCTGATTCAAACTGGAGCCTGCTTTGACTTTCATCATAGCGCGGTCAAATGCACTTTTGGCAACGTCGCAAAGCAACTGTTTTTTCTCGTCAGCCGTACCGGCGATGAATGAAATGCCAGTGTCTGCGAAGTAGCCGCCATAAGAACCCGACACGTCAATATTGACTAAGTCGCCGTCTTTGATGACACGAGTCCCAGGAATTCCGTGTGCGACTTCATGATTAACGCTAATGCATGTATATCCCGGGAATTCATACTGATCGATCGGAGCCGAAACAGCACCACGCTCAGCAAAAAGTCTTCCTCCGAGTTCATCCAGTTCCTTAGTTGTAATGCCAGGCACAGTCGCTTCTTTCATAGCTTCACGAATCTCAGCAACAATGCGGCCGATCTTTTTCAACGCTTCAATTTCTTCATTATTTTTAACAATCATCGTTTACAGGTCCCTTCTTCGAAACGTACTTTTCCATCTGATTATATCATAACTATTCTATCCTAGAAGCGTGTGTGCTTATGAATGGAAAATGCTCACTTTAACACTTTTACGCCCTGATATACATTCCAAATGACGACGAATAAAAATAGAAGTCCATAGATGAGCATGAACAGAAAAGGAGCCAATCCCCAAAAGTCGAATTGTCCAGTGAGCATCGTATGGATTCTTGATTCGTACGAAACAATCGAAAATGAAAATAGGATAAAACCGGCGATTAGCAATACGACAGGTGCAAGATGTGAAATTAGCGAACGTTTCGCATGCCCCTTCACCTCATGATCATCCGTTACAAAATAGACGATGCCAGGTAAAAGAAGAGGAGAAAAGAATATGCTGAAGTAGCATAGTGCGGATAGAATTTTATTATTAGACATCGGCAAACCTCCTATAGTTCTAGATTTTGTTATACAACTCTATTGGGTTCTAGGGCACACTTTGTTGATTGGAGCGGAAGGCGGCGACTCCTGCGAAAGCCGTTACGAAGAACGGCTTTTGCGAGCACAAGCGCAGCGTTGCGAGCAGGTATTGTTAGGCGGATGCCTTAATTTCTGCAAAAGGCGCAGAAATACGGCAAATCGAACTCTTCGTGGTTCGATTGGCTGAAGTCATGCCCGCGGAAAGCGTCCGCCTGGAGCGGAAATCAACAGTATTATCCATATTCTGAAAAGCTTATAGAATCATCTTGCTATTATGTACTTTACAGTATACAATATATACGACAATTGAATTACACGACCACAAGGGGTGCCTTCATTGGCTGAGATTGGACATTGTCCGGACCCTTCGAACCTGTAAGTTCATGCTTGCGTAGGGATGTGGATGGAAACTGACATGTATAACGATGTCTCGGTTCTATCCGGGATGTCGTTTTTTGTTGTAAAGAAAAAATGGGTCTGCTTTAAACGTAACCTGGAATGCTACTATTTAAACTCCAAGTGCCTATGCAACCTTATTTTCTACCCTATCCCTCCGACAAAAAAGAGGAGGAGTTTCAAATGGATCGCAAACGTCTACAGTTTTTATTGGAAGTTGCTATTTTAGGAGCATTATCATTTGTGTTAGATAATTTGACACTATTCAAAATGCCCCAAGGTGGATCCGTCACCTTATCTATGCTGCCGATTATCTTAATGGCATACCGCTGGGGACTTGCAGGAGGCTTACTAACCGGTTTCATTACGGGTCTTCTTCAAGCGGTGATAGGGGGCTATATCATTCATCCGGTACAAGGTTTCCTGGACTACTTTTTTGCATATACGGTTGTTGGATTTGCCGCGTCTACACATGGCTGGCTGATGAAAAGCAAGTCGGCGGGACGGAAGGGCTCAATGGCTGCCGCAATTATTACAGGGACCGTTCTAGGGGGCCTTCTTAGATATTTAGCCCACTTCATAGGTGGTATGGTCTTTTTCGCCGATGCAGCCGGAGATCAGCCGGCCTGGTTATACTCATTAGGATATAATGGTTCTTATATGATTCCATCCATTATATTGTGCGCCGCAGCTGCGGTTGTTTTATTCACATCCAGTCCACGACTCATTCAAAGGGTATAAAAAAGAGCAGGTGCATGTTAACTTCATGCGCCTACTCTTTTTTTGTGTTCAATCCGTCTTCCGGAAAACAAGAAGATGGACGCAATGATAACGGCTGATAAGAAAATAGCCGCTGCTGATATAAAGAGTTCGTCCGTTCCATTCTTCACAGCAATTCCGATGAATGCCCAAACAAATACGAGATTCATTACATAATCCCGATAATGGTACATAAAATGTAAAGCGAATGCTGTGGAAATCGTTAAATAGATTACCGTCCAAAGAGGATCGCTTAATCCAATCCCTGACCAATCATGAATCATCAATGTATAACTGATATTAGAAATCGTAAAAATGACTGCCCATCCTATTAGCAAGCTGAATGGTATTCTTCCGAGCAATCGATTTTCCCGTTTCGGAAAAGAGAAATAAAAAATGAGTAATCCGAGAAGAAGTGCAACTTGGATAACAACTGTCCAATTAAACAAACCGCCATGCCAAAGAAAAATCCATGCAATATGCAATAGGCAGCATAGTATAAATAGGACAAAGAGGCCGTTCTGAAAACGAAAACTCCTCTTTCGGCTCATTTTATTGAAGTTCCAAATCCAATTGAAAAGCAGAACGAAAATTACGCCACTAAGTAAAAACACATAATTGGCCGGGATGAATAGAACCGGCAATCTATTTGCAATCTCCCCAGTTGTGTATCCGTTTAATGAGAAAAAGTTTGCGATTACATTCAAGATAATGACTGTGACTAAAGAAAGGGTCATCATGATAATTCTAAACATAGTAAGTCCTCCCTTTGAACAGTATACAGAGGAAATGGGATTCGTGCGAAGGAAAGTATGAAATTTCCGTCACAAATCCATTATTTCGAATTCCGAAGATTCATGTTATACTTGTTTCGAAGCATTATAAAAATTTTCTAAATGATTAGGGGGACCATTCATTGACTACTACAAAAACATATTCACAAGTATGGGATTTGGACGTATTTTTTAAAGGCGGAAGTGACTCAGCAGAGCTTCGCACACATTTGGATGCTGTCAAAGATCAACTAGGCGCATTGGAAGAACTGGCAGCAAATGCCCAAACTCCAACATCTATTAATGATGCTGATAAAGTCCTCCAGCTGATTGATGAAATTAAAAACACAGGAAAAAATTTAAGAGAAGCGGGAGCGGTCATCGGTTGTTTCCTCGCAGCAAATATTAAAGACAAAAAAGCACTCGTTCTACAGTCTGAAATGGGGTCAATGGGTGCGCGATTCTCCACTGCAATTTTAAAAATACAACAAACAATCACGAAAGCGGACGATTCAGTGTGGAAGGAATTATTGGCAACTGAACAGTTAACCCAATTTACATTTGTGTTAAACGAATGGCGGGAACAAGTGAAATTGAAGTTATCTGAAGAGGAAGAGAGTCTTATTACGGCATTAAGCGTTGACGGCTATCAAGGGTGGGGACAACTTTACGATCAATTGGTTGGAGACATTCAAATTCAAATGACGGTGGATGGGGAAGAGAAGGCGCTATCTGTCGGCCAGGCGAATAACTTAAGTTCTCACGCGGATGTTGCAGTACGTAAGGAAGCGTTTGAAAAACTTGAAGAAGCTTGGACTGCAAAAGAAGACTTCTTTGCTTCCACATTGAATCATTTGGCGGGCTTCCGTTTAGCAATCTATGAAAAACGCGGATGGGATTCGGTACTTATGGAGCCATTGATGCGCAACCGAATGAGCCAAGAAACGTTAGATGCAATGTGGGGGGCTATCAGTGCGAATAAAGCTCCTTTCGCGGAATATTTGAATAGAAAAGCGCAAATGCTAGGAAATGAAAATATGAATTGGTATGATTTGGACGCACCTGTCACGTCTTCAACAAAGAAAATGTCCTACCAGGAAGGTGCTGAGTTCATTCTTGAACATTTCGGCAAGTTTGGTCCTGAATTAGAGGCCTTTTCCCGTAAGGCGTTTGAAGATAGCTGGATTGAGGCGGAAGATCGTGCCGACAAACGTCCTGGGGGCTTCTGTACGGGTATGCCAGTATCCGAGCAATCTCGAATTTTCATGACATATAGCGGTTCTATGTCGAATGTTGCCACATTAGCTCATGAGCTTGGTCATGCTTTCCATTCGTATGCATTGCGTCCGGTACACTACATGAATCGACAATATGCGATGGGCGTTGCAGAAACAGCTTCCACATTTGCAGAAATGATCGTTGCGGATGCTTCCGTCAAGTCAGCTGAATCAGAAGAAGAAAAACTTGCATTGCTTGAAGATAAAATCCAACGCAGTGTAGCATTCTTCATGAACATCCATTCACGCTTCCTTTTTGAAACACGTTTTTATGAAGAGCGTAAAAATGGCGTTGTCCCGGCATCTAGACTGAATGAGTTAATGGTTGAGGCTCAAAAAGAGGGTTATGCAGGAGCACTTGATACAACTCATCCACATTTCTGGGCTTCTAAGCTGCATTTCTATATTACTGGGACGCCGTTCTATAACTTCCCGTATACATTCGGTTACTTATTCTCTTTGAGCATCTATGCAAAGGCGCTTACGGAAGGTGAATCGTTTGAAGAGAAATATATGGCGCTTTTACGCGACACTGCAATCATGTCCGTTGAAGATTTGGCGATGAAGCATCTGGGCGAAGATATTACAAAAGAAGAATTCTGGGCAAAAGGTGTAGCATTATGTGTAAAAGATGTCGAAGAGTTTTTGAAAATAGCTTCTAAAGAAAGGTGAAGGAGTATTGATTCTGCTTGAAGGCCGAACTTGTTATTTACGTGTGCTGACAGAAGAAGACGCCGTAATTTTCACTGAAATGCTTATTGCCAATAAAGAATATTGGACGGTGTTTGAGCCGCGGCATGAATCGAGCTATTATACGGTGGCTGTCCAGCGCGATAAAATAAGGGAATCTATTTATCAAATGAGGGATCGGCGGGAATACAATTTTGGAATTTTTGATGCCGATACAAGCAGGCTAGTGGGACATATTTCGCTATACAGCATTAAAAGACTTCCTTTTTCAAGCGGCTTTGTCGGATACTCGATTGATGAGAGGGAAACGGGCAGAGGGCTTGCGACAGAAGCGGTCAAGATTGTTACAAAGTTCGCCTTTGAGACCGTCTCATTGCATCGGGTGGAGGCATTTGTATCCCCCCGTAATACAGGCTCTGTAAGAGTGCTTGAAAATGCCGGGTTTGTACGGGAAGGATTACTGAGAAAGCTGCTTTACATTAACGGCGTATGGGAAGATCATTTTATGTACGCCAGCTTGGCTGAGGATTATTGAAAGGGTAAGGCCGCCTGGCGGAAAATAGCTGCAAAAGTAAAAAGCCGATTCTTCTAAATGAAGAATCGGCTTTTTATCTTTTTATATCTGTCGCCTGTATCAGGCGCCCTTCGCTTTTGTTGTCGTCTAGCTCCGGGCGCCAGCTGCTCGGGTCGCTTCGCTTTTATTTTGTCTATTTCCCGGGAAATGCGTTGTCAGTTTTCGTCGATAAATTCGTATCCGTTTGTGATAATATCCAACTGACCTGTATCCGGATGGGCTACTAGGCCGTGCACTGGAACTTTTCGGTCCATAAGAGGGTGATTTCTCACTTGATCTACACTGCTTTTGACACTTTCTGTAACGTCGTTAAAGCCTCGTAGCCAATCCTTCATATCGATTCCGGAGTATTTCAACGTATTAAATAGATTTTTGTCAATTCCACGTTCGACCATGCTGCCGATAATGGTTTTCGTGTCGATTGAGCTCATTCCACAATCATGATGACCGATAATGTAAACTTCGTCGGCTTGTAATTCATAGACAGCGATTAGAATGCTACGCATAACGCTGCCAAAAGGATGAGTTACAATGGCACCAGCACTTTTAATAATTTTCGCATCACCGTTTCGCAAGTTCATTGCTTTCGGCAGTAATTCAATAAGTCTCGTATCCATGCATGTAAGAATAACGATCCTTTTGTCGGGGAATTTCGTAGTTGCGTATTCTTTAAATTGTTCTTTTTGTACAAAGTCCTTATTAAAATCAATGATATCAGATAAGATTGTCATGAAAGCGCCTCCATAGTTACAGTTTAGAATAGTTTACAAAACAATAAAAGAGTTGCCAAGTGGCAACTCTTTTTTATTTTACGTCCGGCTTTGGATCGACTCTCTCTGCATCAGAAGAATCCAATGCCTTTCCAAGGAAGTGCATTGTAAATAAAGCTGCTATTCCTAGGACAATAGCATAGCCAATAACTGTAGTGTACATCAAGCCCATAGTGAGACCCCTCTCTACAATGAAAGTTTAATATACATTCATTATACTACAAATCTGAAATAATTAAAGACCGGAATAAAATGTATTTATTAATTGTGTCGAAAATTAGAATGCCCAGTTACCGTTGCGGAAGACAGGTTCAATCGTTCCATCTGCCAAGACACCATCAATGTCCATCTCTGCAGAACCGATCATGAAGTCAACGTGAGTGATGCTTTGGTTCAGACCGTTTTTTTCCATTTCCTCAGAAGTCATTGTTTTACCGCCTTCTAAGCAGAAGGAATAAGCACTGCCGATTGCAAGGTGATTGGATGCATTTTCATCGAATAGTGTATTGTAAAATAGAAGCCCCGACTCGGAAATTGGCGAAGCATGTGGAACAAGCGCCACTTCACCTAAATGTCTTGCGCCTTCATCCGTATCAATCAGTTGCTGAAGAACTTCTTCCCCTTGCCCTGCACTAATTTCTGTAATCCGGCCGTCTTCGAATGTAACTGTGAAATCATCAATAATATTTCCGCCATAGCTAAGCGGTTTCGTGTTTTTGACATAACCGTTGACACCATTTTTATGTGGAACTGTGAATACTTCCTCCGTAGGCATGTTCGCCATGAATGCGTTTCCATCGACATTTACGCTGCCGCCTCCGCACCAAATATGCCCTTTAGGCAAGTCGATTGTCAAATTAGTACCTGGAGCTTTGTATTGCAATGTTGTATACGCCTTTTTATTCAAATAATCTGCTTTGGAATTCAACGTTTCATCCAGTTCTTTCCATGCTGCGACAGGGTCGGCTTGGTCTGCACGAACTGCTGCAAAGATCGCTTCCCAAAGTGCAGGGACTTGTTCACCTTCTTCGAGATTCGGGAACATTTTCGCTGCCCAAGCTTTTGAAGGAGCTGCGATGACGGACCAGCTGAAACGGTCTGCCTGCATCATTTTCCGGTAATTGCTAAGCGCTTTGCCGGCAGCCTTTTGGGCATCCGCAATGCGGGAAGAATCGACACCTTTTAATAGGTCAGGACTTTGAGAAACGATACTGACAAATGCGGCTCCGCTTTCAGCCAATTTCTCACGCTCCATCACTTTCCATTCAGGGAAGTCAGAGAATGACTCGGCCGGTGCTTTTTCATAACGCAATTTTGTTAATTCATCGTCAGCCCAGTCAACGATGACATTACGTGCTCCTAAAGAATATGCTTTATCCGCCACTTTCCTTACAAGCTCAAGCGCTTCGATGGATGCGCTTATGTAAAGTGTTTGTTTTTTTTGGATATTCGATCCGATTTCTACGATTAAACTTGCGTAATTTTCTAACTTCTGTTCAAATGTTAACATTCAAAAAACCTCCTTTATTCATATGTATTTAATAGTACTCCAGTGTGATAAAACAGGCAAAGGAAAATATTTTTAACAATTGAGTAATGAAGATAATGCCCATAGGATTGTAGCGTAATTTCGGTTAATATATTTATATTTATTATCAATGAATACTAAAGAACCGTTGGATTATGTCGAAATAAGAAGAAGTAGACTGGAAGACTTGGAGGTACTAATATGGATTTTTCAACCGTTTTTGGACTTATCCTTGGTTTAGTGGCGCTTTTTGTCGGTATGGCGATGAAAGGTGTAACCCCGGATAGTTTAATGAATATGGCCGCAATTCTCATTATCATTTTCGGTACGATAGCCTCGGTCGTCATTGCATTCCCTATGAAGGAAATCAAACGTGTACCTAAATTGTTTGGCATCCTTTTCAAAGAACAGCGAATGACATCGGATTCGGACTTGATTCGCATGTTTTCTGGATGGGCGGACATCGCAAGACGTGAAGGCTTATTGTCGCTTGAAGCGAAAGCGGATGAGATTACAGATCCGTTCCTTAAAAATGGGCTTGGACTTGCAATTGATGGGCAAAACGCAGATTATATCCGCGACGTCCTGACGGAAGAAGTGGACGCCATGGAAGATCGACATTCAGCAGGCGCACTTATCTTTTCGCAGGCAGGGACCTATGCCCCGACACTTGGTGTATTGGGAGCGGTTGTCGGCTTGATTGCGGCGCTTAAGAACATGAACGACATTGAGGCGCTTGGACATGCGATCTCTGCTGCGTTTATTGCAACATTGTTGGGGATTTTCACAGGATATGTCCTTTGGCATCCATTTGCCAATAAATTAAAACGTAAGTCGAAAGAAGAAGTTCGTCAGAAGATGATGATGATCGAAGGAATTTTGTCAGTCCTTGAAGGCGAGGCTCCGAGAGTAATCGAACAAAAACTGGCTTCTTATTTATCGATGGAAGAACGTCGAAAGCTCGCTGCTAAAAATACTACGGGCGACAAGGAGGCGGGACAGGTTGTCGAGGAAACGTAAGAAAAAACGGGATGATGGCCATGTGGATGAATCCTGGCTTTTGCCATATTCGGACTTACTCACATTGCTCTTAGCTTTATTTATCGTCTTATTCGCGTCAAGTTCGATAGACGAAAGTAAGTTCAGCCAGATTTCTTCTGTGTTCAATCAAATTTTTGATGGTGGGACAGGCGTAATGGATAATAGCGCCCCAACCACTGTTCCTGTTCCGAAGGACTCTTCTGGTGAGGAAAATGAAAGTTCCTCTTATTTGGAGGACCAGCAGTCCCTTGAAGAAATCCAAGATCGGCTGGATGAATATATAGCGGTGCATGAACTGGAAAATCAATTTCAAACGAAGTTGACGGAAGAGGGATTATTGATCACGATTCGAGATAGTATTTTATTTGAATCGGGGAAAGCAACGATTAAACCTCAGTATTCCAATTTAGCTAGGGATATCGCTAATTTACTTGTTTTTGAAAAACCAAGACAAATTGTTGTGACTGGCCATACGGATAATGTGCCGATCAATAGCTCGGAATTCCCGTCAAATTGGGAGCTTAGCATGATGAGGGCCATTAACTTTTTAAAGATATTGGTCGGAACGAATGATCTGGATCCAAAATTATTCAGTGTGAAGGGGTATGGTGAAAACCAACCTGTTGCAACAAATGACACAGTTGAAGGACGAAGCAAGAACCGACGTGTAGAAGTACTCGTACAGCCGCTCGTCCTTAAAGATGGGTCTTCGGTTGAATAGGTTAATATGAAAAGCCGATGCTTCAGGATTATCCTGTAGCACCGGCTTTTTTACTGTCTAGCTTCAGAGCTAAACGGCTCCCTACGCTTTTCTAAGTGACCCAAGTTCAGCGGCTATGGCTTGCATTTCATTCGGAGTGATTGTTTCTCTCTTCATGACCATCTCATACATGTAAACCAAGTCTTCGTACTGTTCTGTATCGAAGTTATCCGCCTTCATGGCGTCTACGTTTACCATTCTCAGTTTCTCTTTGATCTTATCAATCATATACGAAACATTTTCTGCAGTTGGTTGAGTCAAATCCATTTCGTCGTCCGCCCTTCATTAGATTCGGACTTATCATTGCATTAATCGGCTGTAGTGTCAACCGGTCTACCGAGCTTTTCGGCTTCTTTTTCTTCTGCAATCTTCGCTTTGAAACGCTTAGTTTCCATAACGATAACACCAGACAATCCAAGAAGGCCGATCAAGTTAGGAATCGCCATCAAGCCGTTCAATACGTCAGCAAGTAGCCAAACGACGTCAAGGGATACGATAGCGCCTACCATGATGAATGCTACGAACGCAATACGATAACCTAGTACTGCACCGTTTTTAGGGAAGAGGTATTGGAAGCACTTTTCACCATAATAGCCCCAACCTAAAATTGTGGATGTTGCAAAGAAAACGATACCGATCGCAACGATGATTGGTCCCGCACCGCCTAGGAATTCACCGAAAGCTTGTGCAGTCAATGCACCTGCGTCAATCGATTTGTCTTTCCATTGTCCTGACATGACGATTGTTACTCCTGTAATTGAGCAAATAATAAGCGTATCAAATAATACCTGTGTCATAGAAATGAGTGCTTGGCGGCCGGGCATATCCGTTTTTGCAGCAGCTGCTGCAATAGGTGCCGAACCAAGACCAGCTTCGTTGGAGAAAAGGCCACGAGCAACACCAAAGCGGATTACCGCACCGATTGCTCCACCAGCAGCGGCCTGGCCTGTAAACGCGTCGCTGAAGATTAATCCGAATGCTGCAGGGACAAGGTCAAAGTTCATGACCATTACGATTGCTCCCGCAATGAAATAGAAAAGTGCCATGATCGGAACGAAGAATGCTGTAACCCGGCCGATCGCTTTGATGCCGCCTAAGATGACGAGTCCACCGAAGATGAGAAGTGCTACTCCAGAAATCCAATGCGGTACATTGAATGTACTGTTCATAACGTCTGCTACAGCTTTCGATTGTGTACCGTTACCGATACCGAATGCTGCAAGTGCACCGAATATAGCAAACATGACTCCAAGCCATTTTTGTTTCAAACCGTGTTCCAAATAATACATCGGTCCTCCGGCCATTTGACCTTTGGAGTCCTTGACGCGGTATTTGACAGCTAGGATGGCTTCCCCATATTTCGTAGCCATTCCAAAGAAACCTGCGAGCCACATCCAGAAAATCGCCCCTGGACCGCCCATGTAAACGGCAGTTGCGACCCCAACGATGTTACCGACCCCGACGGTTGCAGCCATCGCAGTCATTAAAGCTTGGAACTGTGTAATGTCGCCATCCGCTTTTTTATTATGCTTACGGGAAAAAACTTGTTTTAATGAATACGGCAATAACCGCACTTGAATAAATCCGAGCCTTACTGTTAAAAAGATACCCGTTCCTACTAGTAGAACAAGAAGAGGTGGTCCCCATATAAATCCACTCGCCTTGTCCAAAAAGCCAGTAATTGCTTCCATCCTACTACCCCCTAGTTTTTAGTCTGTTTCTAGTTCCGAGACCTTAAAACAACTTCCCATTTCCGTCTATCGACTCCCTTTCAAGCCACTATCTAATAGATTGGATTATTTTGAATATGGATAGTGTTATTGTTAATATTCCGAAACTTTCTATCATTAGTCAAGACCTATTTTAAGAAATCCCCAATATTGTTTGTTTTTCGGCTCTCCGGGTATAATAATACATGCAAAGTAGAATGATATTGGAGGGTTTTACGTGGGAAACAGTAAATTTGGAAGGTTTATCATACTAGGGGCAATTTTAGGTGGAGCTGTTAGCATGTTCGATAAAGGTACACGTCAACATGTCGTGAAAAAAACGAATGATATGACTTCACAGGTAAACTATTATTCAAAAAATCCGGATGTCTTAAAGCAAAAACTTCAACAACAGAAAGATAAGTACTTGTCCATTTATGAACAATTTTCTGGAGATGCTGCGTATATTAAAAGCCAGGTTGAGGAATTGAAAACACTGACTCCTCAAGTGAAAGATCTAGTTGTAGATACAAAGGAAGCATTTAATGATTCGAAAGAAGAATACAAAGAAATTGTGAATGAGGCGAAAGAGGATATAGACATAAAAAAGATATAAGCATCGGAAGGAGTGAGTCTAATGTGAACAACAACGACAAGTCGATTCCGAAAAAAGAAAACGAACAGCAAGGAAAAGAAAAAGAAGGATTCATGAAAGACTCGGAAATCATGAGATTCTTGGATGATGTAAAAGACGGTGATTTGGAAAAGTTCGATGTTACAACGGCAAAAGGGTTTTGGAAAGAGTTGCTTGTAAGAATCAAGAATGTGGATATTACAGGCTTGGGGTCGCAACTGGCCTTCTTTTTCCTATTGTCTTTATTTCCCCTATTAATCTTCTTGATAACGCTATTGCCATTTCTGAATCTTGATGAGTCACAAGTATTCCTGTTCATCCGCGATTATGCTCCAGCTAGTGTTTACACCCTTATACATGACACGCTAGAAGAGATATTAAAAAATCGGAATGGGGGACTCTTGTCCATTGGGGCTTTGGCGACAATCTGGTCAGCTTCCAAAGGGATGAACGCCTTAACGAAAGCTTTGAATAGATCCTATAATGTCGAGGAAACACGGTCATTTATTATGGCTAGGGCAATGTCTGTAGTCTTTACAGTGGCATTGATCGCTGTGCTGGTTATCGCGCTTCTCCTTCCTGTATTCGGCGAACAGATTGGATCTTTGGCTTTCTCTTACTTTGGAATGGAAGAAGGATTCGTGAAATTATGGGGAAGCTTACGTTGGATTATCCCACCAATATTGATCTTCATCGTTTTTTCAGCGATCTATTGGGCCGTCCCCAATTTGAAGGTCCGCTTGAAAAGTGCAATACCTGGCGCGTTGTTCGCTACGGTCGGTTGGATACTTACGTCTCTTGCATTCTCATTTTACGTAGGTAGTTTCGCAAACTATTCAAAAACATATGGTAGTATTGGAGCAATCATTGTTTTAATGATGTGGCTTTATTTCTCCGCTATCATTTTAATGCTTGGCGGGCAACTGAACGCTGTTATGACAGAGAGGAAACAGGCGTTAGTGGCGAAAGAAAAGAGCAATGCGGTCAGTTGACGCATTGCTCTTTTTTAA
>NZ_BJYL01000054.1 GCF_007991495.1 Sporosarcina luteola
AATCAGGCATGGTTTTTTCTATGAAATGATGAATCGTCGTGAATGGCAAATCACTTTTCGATATGATGGCATGGAGCCCACAGTTATCATAGACTCCATAACCGGAAAATTCATAATGATAGATGGACCATTGAATTGATTTTTACAAGGGAGGAGCCGCAGTGAAAAGTTTTTCTTTGTTTTTATTCTCTTTAGTCCGCATTGTCATGCTTGTTTTATTAAGTGTTTATTTCCTTCAAATCGCAGACGATGTTGGAGATTGGCGGACGCTTTATATCATGGCTGCGATTCCCATGTTCATTGCCAGTCATTTTATTCAAATGGCAAACGTGCGAGAGAAGACTCGGATTATATGTTCTTCCATCGACTTTATTGTCATTACAGGATTCGGCCTATTATTCTTAGAAAGCGGATATTTGTATTTAATCTTTTTTGGCGTGCTGTTTACGACTGTTTTCATACTGTATAACAATAAAAAAATACTTGGAGTGTTCTCCGGACTCTTCATTGTCGTATGGGTTTTGATTAGCTTACGATTATATTTGCAAACCGGTGTTTTTTCAATTGCAAGCAATATTGTCAATGGGATGTTCGTCGTTTATGGGGCATTTGTTGGAGGGCTAATCCGGAATTCCCGTAGCGCGAAGGAAACGATTTCCATTCAATATGAACAGTTGAATGAATCGCACGTGGCTTTGCAAACTGCACATGACCGTTTACAGGATTATGCGGAACAAGTGGAGCAGTTGACGGCCATTCGGGAGCGGAATGAAATTGCGCGTGAGATTCACGATACGGTTGGGCATAAGATGACAGCATTGGTTGTGCAGCTTCAAGTCGCACGTGAAATGGCAGAGAGGGATCCAGTTAGAACCAAGAACGTACTTGCCGTCTGTGAGCAGTTGACACGGGATTCACTCAATGAGATAAGGGTATCCGTCAGAACATTAAAAGAAGATCAATATAAGGCTTCGTTTCAAGAGGCTTTACAGGAGCTTCTCAGAGAGTTTTCATCTTTGACGCAAATGGAAACGCGACTTGACATGGATGGAGATTCAACCTCCATTCCAGCTTCCTTGAAACCAACGATTAAGCGGATTGTGCAGGAAGGACTGACGAATGCGAAAAAGCATGGAAATGCGAATGAATGCATTGTGGAAATACGTATGGATGCGAACGAAATCCATGTTGCCATAAAAGATGATGGCAAAGGAGAAAAAAACATTACTCCGAACTTCGGATTGATTACTATGAAAGAGCGTGTGGAGGAGCATGAGGGTTCATTTGCAATTCGCAGTGTGGAGGGAGAAGGGTTTGAAATTGCCATTTCCTTTCCGCTTCAACGGCTAACGGCAGGGGGAACGGAATGATAAAGATTATGATTGTCGATGATCAACCATTGGTAAGAGAAGGTTTAAGCACGTTGCTTGGTCTGCGTCCAGAGATTGAAGTCGTCGGCACGGCAATGGACGGGACCGATGCGTTGAATAAAGCATCGCAGCTACTGCCGGATATCGTTTTAATGGATATTCGGATGCCTGGGGTGAATGGTGTTGAAGGAACGAAGCTTTTGAAAGACGCTCTGCCTGATGTCAAGGTATTGATACTCACGACTTTCAATGACAGTGCTTATATTTTTGATGCGCTAGAAGAAGGGGCAAGTGGGTACTTGTTGAAGGATATGCCTACAGATACGATTGTCCAAGCCATCCTCACCGTACATCATGGCGGCGTCGTGCTGCCAAAGGAATTCACGTCTCAAGTACTGACGGAGCTGAGAATGAAAACTCGTAACAGCTCCGCTGAATTGCCGGCAGGTCTTGAGGAATTATCGGATAGGGAAGCAGAAGTGCTAACTCATCTAGGAGAAGGGATGAACAATAAGGAAATAGCGGAGAAATTGTTTATCACGGAAGGGACGGTTAAAAACCACGTTTCCAATGTCATTCAGAAATTGGGGCTTCGCGATCGGACACAAGCGGCAATTTACGCCGTCCGGTATGGCATTACGACATTCTGACGTTACCTTCTGCATAGGGTACATGCAAAAAGGCATATTCATGCCGTTTTTTTCATGCTTTAAAATCTATCGCACGCTTGATGGAAAATCGGTGCTGTCTTCATAAGATGGATAGAGAGAAGGAGGCTTCGGAGAATGCTTACACTTTCGAATGTGAAAAAGAGCTTTGATTCACGGGAAATTATCAAAGGGGTTTCATTGCAAATCGAGAGGGGGGAATCATTCGGTTTGCTCGGCCCGAACGGCGCGGGAAAGTCTACGCTCATTTCGATGATATGCGGACTGATTCCCTATGGAGCGGGGGAGATCCGGATTGACGGAAAAGTGGTCGGCAAACAATTGAAGGAAATCAAACAGATTATTGGCGTCGTGCCGCAAGATATTGCGCTTTACCCATCGATGTCGGCCATGGATAATCTTCTGTTTTGGGGGAAGATGTACGGCCTTTCGGGGAAAGCAGCTAAAATACGTGCGCAGGAAGTGCTTGAAATTGTCGGGTTGGCGGATCGTGCAAAAGGTCGAATTGAGACTTTTTCAGGAGGGATGAAAAGGCGGATCAATATCGGTGCCGCGCTTATGCATAGACCGCAACTGCTTATTATGGACGAACCGACAGTCGGCATCGACCCGCAGTCGCGGAATCATATACTGGAGACGGTTAAATCTTTGAATGAGCAAGGGATGACGGTCATTTACACGAGCCACTATATGGAAGAGGTCGAGTACCTTTGCAAACGGATTGCCATTATTGACGAAGGGAAGCTGATTGCGAGCGGCACGAAAAAGGACTTAAGCAACCGGTTGGCAGGCGGGACTGTTCTGAAGCTGACGGTCGATTCACTACACCCTTTATTCATTGAAGAGTTAAAGACACTGAACAGCGTCGAAAAAGTGATCGTCAAGCCGGGTGAGGAAATCGATGTGCATTTGCATTCGAAAATGGAAATGGTGGCGGAGGTAATTTTACTTGCGAGCCGCTCTGGCATTCATATCCACAATATGCAACTCCAAGAGGCCAATTTGGAAACGTTATTTTTACAATTGACGGGACGGACATTGCGTGAGTAGGAGGAATTCGGATGAAAAGCCTATTGATAGCCGTTAAAGATGCGAAAATCCATTTGAAAGACCGGAAAGCCATTCTTATGATGATTCTCATGCCAATTTTGCTAACCGCTATTTTAGGCTCTGCCTTAAAAGGGGTGATGGGTGGTGGGAGTATGCCTGAAACAGTTTTAGGTGTTTATTCGCCTGAATCCAATGCGATGACTGAAAACATTATTCAAACGCTAGAAGCAGAGGGGCTCGCCATTACCGTCGAACGAGCGGGAACGGAGAAGCAACTGATGGATTGGATGGAGAAAAAAGAAGTTCATGTCGGATTGGTATTGCCGGAAGGCTGGGGGGTTGATACTGACCGAGCTGTCATCATACCTATCATTGGCCAGGAATCATCGTCGCTGATCATTCAGCAGATGATTGAAACGTTCGCCCAAATGTCTCAGACAATCGAGCACGCCACAAAGACCGTGATGACGGAGGCTGCTGTCATGTCTGCGAACGGAGCCGAAATCGATATGGCAACCATACAGTATGAACTGGCGGAGTCGGTTGAGAAGGTAGTGAATGAACAAAAAATATATGTAATTGAACCGGCAAAGGAAGAATCCGTGAGTTCTATGCAGTATTACGCTGCGGCCATGGCGGCTATGTTCCTATTGTTCAATGCGATGGTAGGTGCAAAGTCCTTCCATCAAGAGCGGAAAACTGAAACGTTGTCGCGATTGATGATGACACCGACTTCTGGTCATTCGATTTTAGCGGGTAAATTCATCGGTACGTTCCTGTTTGCATGGGTTCAATTTTTGTTTTTCATGGGGGCTACGCATTACTTGTTGCAGGTCGACTGGGGATCTTCCAACCTGCAAGTCTTCTTCATCACTTTCTTTTACAGCTTTGCAGTCGCAGGATTGTCCATGATTGTTGCAGCTTTTACAACGGATGAGAAAATGGCGGATGTCGTCGGAAGTATGGGTGTTCAAGTTCTCGCCTTGCTCGGCGGCTCGATGTTGCCTCTCGCTGTTTTCCCCGAAGCATTGCGGAAGATCGCGATGCTGACACCGAATTCATGGGCATTAACAAGCTTTACATCAATCATGACTGGGACAGATTGGTCTGCCTTATGGCTGCCGGCAATTGTATTATTTGGCGTAGGGATTTTATCTATTTTCATAAGTTCTTTCAGGCTTAGGGCTGTATAGGAGGAATGCACAATGAAGAAGGTCATAACGATTTGCCTGTTTGAAATAAAACGGACGTTCAAGAAGAAATCAGCATATGTCATCATGCTCGGCATGCCGCTTTTATTCACATTTCTTTTCGGTACTCTCTTTGGTTCAGATGCTGAAGTATCGTTTCAGATTGCGTTGGTTGATGAAGAACAAACTGCTGTCTCCCAACATATTGTGCAACGCCTTATGTTAGATGAGATGATTTCTTATAACATCGTTTCTGGCCATGAGGCGAAGGAGGCATTAGCGAATCACGAGGTACAAGGTATAGTGATGCTCGAAAAGGGGATTGCAGAAAAGCTTCGAAACGGTGAGCCTGCAGTCCGTTTTCAGCATCCACCGGGCATGTCGACTGCGCCTCTTGTTAAACAGCAAGTTAACCAGGTTTTATATAGCATCGACGTCTACGCTACAGCGGCTACTGTAGGAAGTGGATATCTAAACGAGGATTGGGAAACCGTCTACGGGAAGCTCAGTAAGAATGAAGGACAGATACAAGTATGGACTGAACAAAGAACAAGCGGCTCTGCTGGAAATCCGATGATGGGCGTATCTTACAGTTCAGCAGGGTTTTCTATCATGTTCGTTATGATGATGATGCTGACAATGACGGGAGCGCTGATTGAAGCAAGACAGGCGGGTATTTGGTCAAGACTGTTCACAACGCCTGTCACGCGTTACCAAGTGCTGTTCGGCTATTTCCTATCTTTCTTCATTGTCGGGTGGATCCAGTTTTTTCTGCTGATTGTACTATCCACCGTGTTATTCGGTGTCAACTGGGGGTCCCCGGGAGGGTTGCTGCTCTTAATTACGACATTGCTGCTTTGTGTTGTCGGTCTTGGCATGGCTATCGCAAGCCTTGTGAAAACAGCGGAGCAGCAAAACGCAATCGGAACATTGGTCATCATCTCCACATGCATGCTTGGCGGCGTCTATTGGCCGATCAGCCTGGTGCCGGACATCATGCAGAAAATCGCTAATTTCGTCCCGCAAACATGGGCCATGGAGGCATTTACGACTTTGATTGCAGAGAGCGGCAATGTGGGAGATATACTGCTGCCGATAGCTGTTTTATTCGGATTTGCAATCGTGTTCCTATCTGTTGGATTATCGAGAATGAAATATGCGTGACGGCGAGCAGTATCCCCGTCGCGCTTTTTTATGTTTATTCGTTTATTCTATGAATCGCTTATTTTTTCCCCACGAACTAAAAAAGCAAACTCCTATAGTTAATGATTATCATCTTGCCCTCCTTCCTCTATAATAGGTAATACATAAAGGAAGTGGATCTCAAAATGAACCAAAATAAGCGCCCGCTCGTAGAGGCGTTACAATATTTCAACGAACAGACCCCGGTTTCATTTCACGTGCCGGGGCATAAGCATGGCCTGCTTTCCAATTTACCGACATGGATGAAACAGGCTCTGACATACGATTTTACCGAGCTGACAGGATTAGATGATCTCCATGAAGCGGAGGAGGTCATTTACGAAGCGGAAAGTCTATTGTCCTCCCTTTACCGGTCAAATAGAAGCTTTTTCCTCGTCAACGGCTCTACGGTCGGCAACTTGGCGATGATCTATGCCGCTTGCCAGGCCGATGATACAGTAATCGTCCAGCGCAACGCCCATAAATCGGTGTTCCATGCAATCGAATTGACGGGAGCCCGTCCAGTACTGCTCAGCCCTCCGTGGGACGCGCCTACCCGTTCTCCGGGCTTACTTACGCGAGAACATGTAGAAGAAGCACTCGATGCATACCCGCATGCGAAGGCCGTCATTCTGACATACCCTACCTATTATGGGGTGGCAGGTGGGGGGCTTCAGGAAATCATTGAATTAAGCCATTCCCGTTCCGTCCCCGTCTTGGTCGACGAAGCGCATGGCGCGCATTTCGTCGTTGGAGAACCGTTTCCGCGCTCAGCGATCGAAATGGGGGCGGACGTCGTCGTACATTCAGCGCATAAGACGTTGCCTGCCATGACGATGGGGTCTTTTCTTCACATCCGTTCGCAACTTATTTCCGAAAAGAAAATCGCACATTATTTACAAATGCTGCAATCCAGCAGTCCATCATATCTAATTATGGCCTCGCTAGATGACGCGAGGGCTTACGCGGCAACTTATAAGGATAGCGACAAATATAGATTCAACGAACTACGCACTTCATTCATTCAGAATTTGAAGGAACTTAACCGTCTGGAAGTCGTGGAAACCAACGATCCTTTAAAGCTGTTACTACGTGCCCGGGGCCATTCCGGCTTCGCATTGCAAGCAGCTCTTGAATCAGAAGGGATTTACGCGGAACTCGCGGATCCGTACCAAGTATTATTCATACTACCGTTATGGAATGAACAATCTACCCCTCCACTAAAGGAGTGGAAGGAAAAAATGGTTGCGGCTATGTCAACATTGGGTAAAGTAGAGGATAATCCCATTTCCTCCGACATGGACACATGGCCAACTGGAATTTCCACGCTTGCACATCCGCCATCCGAGTTGGCTGAGATGGAAACAGAGTGGGTGTCATTAGAAGCGGCTGAAGGGCGTGTCGCCGCAGCCTCTTTGACCCCTTATCCTCCAGGCATCCCGTTGCTAATTAAAGGCGAAAGGATTATGGCGAACCATACCGAGACATTATCTACATTAATAAAGTCAGGAGCAAGATTTCAAGGAGCCATTCGCCTTGCTCAAAAAGAACTATTCGTATTGAAATGAAGGTTGGAGGAATCAAACATGTCAAAAGGGAAATTTATCACATTTGAAGGTCCTGAAGGTGCAGGAAAAACAACTGTGATTGCAGAAATCTATAAGAGAATGCAAAAAGAAGGAATAGAAGGCATTCTAACCCGTGAGCCGGGCGGCATCCGCATATCGGAAAAAATCCGGGAAGTCATACATGACAATGAATACAAGGAAATGGACGGCATGACAGAAGCACTTCTTTACGCCGCGGCACGCAGACAGCACCTCGTCGAAAGAGTCCTCCCGGCGCTCAATGAAGGTAAAATCGTCCTTTGCGACCGCTTCATCGACAGCTCACTCGCCTACCAAGGCTATGCAAGAGGGCTTGGCATGGAAGATGTCATGACGATCAACTCATTCGCCATTGGGGAAACAATGCCCGATGTAACCATCTTCTTCAACATCACGCCCGAAGAAGGCCTTCAGCGAATTGCAAAAAGCGGAGCCCGAGAGCAAAACCGTCTCGACAATGAAACATTACAATTCCATCAAAAAGTCTACGAAGGTTACAAATTACTGCTCGAACAATACCCAAACCGCATCATCAGCACAGACGCAACACTCCCATTATCAGAAGTAACTGAAAATGTTTGGAAAATTATAAGTTCTCAACTCATTTCTCAAGAGAATTCGTGATATAATAAACTAAAGCGGAGGATGGCGGTTAGAGGCGACAGGCATAAGGCGAAGATGTGAAGTGGCGGCCTTTGCCACGCAACAGCTTTGACTTATGACCCGAGCCTCTGCCATCCGGAGCTGGATGAATAAACTATATAAAGCCAAAAGGAGAGGGTACCGTGAAATTGATAGTGGCAGTTGTACAGGACCAGGACAGCAACCGTTTATCGGCAGCATTAACGAAAAATGACTTCCGGGCTACCAAATTAGCCAGTACAGGAGGGTTTCTACGGTCGGGAAACACGACATTCCTTATCGGAACGGATGACAGCCTCATCCCAAAAGCTTTGGAACTAATCCGTGAAAATTGTCGATCACGGGATCAAATGGTAGCACCCGTCTCACCAATGGGCGGCAATGCTGATTCCTATATCCCCTATCCAGTCGAAGTGGAAGTTGGCGGAGCCACAGTATTTGTCTTGCCAATCGAACAATTTCATCACTTCTGATGAAATGAGGTGACGTTAGTAATGAAAGTTAATGGAGAACATCGGACCGGGCTCGATAAGCTGCGGAACGACCCTTTACGCTCCCCGCAAGCAAATGCCCGGTTCGGTCAAATGGTTCTCAAGCAAGAAGAAAAATTGCACGGTGAACAGATCACCAGACTCCTTGGAGACATTTCCTCAGCAGGAGATCGGTTAGCCCGTTCAAGGAATCTACGGGACATGGCAAAATTTAAAATGCTTGTCCGACGTTTCCTTCAAGAGGCAGTCGACTCCGGAATGGGATTGAAGCAATCGCATACGTGGAACCAATACGGTGAAGGACGACGATTGAAAATCGTCCAAACGATTGACGAAAAGCTTATTGAATTGGCGGAAGCCTTGTTGAATGACGAGCAGTCATCCGTCGAACTATTAGGGAAAATCGGAGAAATCAAAGGACTTCTCATTAATCTATATATGTGACCCGTGTTTTTTTATTTCAAAAACACGGTTTTTTCAGCAGGGAGGCACAGGCATGGAACAAATGGTAAATGACATCAAGCAACGTCAAAAGGCAGTCATCGAACGACTGGAGGCGACCTATCGCAACAACCGGCTTGGCCATGCCTATCTTTTCGATGGAGAAACAGGTACCGGCAAGGAAGCAGCGGCCACCCATTTCGCGAAATTGTTGCTTTGCGAACAACCAGTCAATGCTGTTCCATGTGAAACATGTCATAACTGCAGAAGGGTAGAATCAAGGACGCATCCGAACATAACCATGATTGAGCCAGACGGACAAGACATTAAAAAAGAACAGATGTCATCCTTGATCATGCGAATGACGAAAAAGGGTTATGAACCTGGGCGTAAAATCTATATCATTTCCAGAGCAGAACGGATGAATATAGCAGCGGCCAACACGTTGCTGAAGTTCCTGGAAGAGCCTGAAGGTGAAGTGACGGCAATCCTATTGACCAGTTCCTATCAGTCTATCTTGCCGACAATCCAATCTCGATGCCAGCGCATCACGTTCCTTCCACCTAGACGGGAAGAAATGATTGCAACATTGGTAGATGGTGGAATCACTGCATCCATGGCAGCGACAGTTACGATGATGACTGCGGATGTCGAACAAGCAAGATTACTTGCGGGAAATGATCAATTTGCACACATGCGAAAAACAGTGTTAAAATTAATAGAAGCATCAGATCGCAATGTAAATGAAGCGCTTCTATTCATCCAATCGGAATGGATTCCGGCAATGAAAGAGAAGGAAGATATGGAACGTGGTCTTGACTTGCTTCTCTATGCATACCGTGATATCGTTTCGATGAAAGCGGGATTGCAATCGGAAATGACATTTCCCGATCAGCAGCAAATCTTCCGTGGACTTTCAATGAAGATGACATATAGCCGTTTATCGGCCAATATGGAAGCGGTTCTACAGGCGAAGAAAAAACTGTACGGCAATATGAACCGTACGCTTTTAATGGAACAACTGGTGCTCAAGTTGCAGGAGGGGTTAATGCTTGTATAATGTTGTAGGTGTCCGCTTTAAAAAAGCGGGTAAAATATATTATTTCGATCCCCTCGACTACCCGCTCGACGTTGGAGACTATGTCATCGTCGAAACGGCAAGGGGAATTGAATATGGAAAAGTCGCTAGCCCTGTGAGGGAAGTTGACGAGAACGATGTCGTCTTGCCACTTAAGAAAATCATCCGCAAGGCATTAGAGGAAGACCAAATCCAAGTGGATGAGAACAGGACGGATGCTGAACAGGCTTTCGGCAAATGCGCAGAAAAAATACGGGAACATGAGCTGGATATGAAGCTCGTCGATGTGGAATATACATTTGATCGAAATAAGATCGTCTTCTATTTCACTGCGGAAGGTCGGGTCGATTTCCGAAACCTTGTAAAGGATCTCGCTGCCATTTTCCGTACACGTATCGAATTGCGACAAATCGGTGTCCGAGATGAGGCAAAAATGCTTGGAGGAATTGGTCCGTGCGGTAGAATGCTCTGTTGCTCAACGTTCCTCGGTGACTTTGAACCTGTGTCCATCAAGATGGCGAAAGATCAAAACCTTTCACTGAACCCATCGAAGATTTCCGGGTTATGCGGCCGTCTAATGTGCTGCCTGAAGTACGAAAATGATGAATACGAAGAGGCGAAATCACTCATGCCTGATGTCGGCGAGAGGGTTCAAACTCCTGAAGGACCTGGGAAAGTGGTCGGCTTGAACTTACTTGAAAGAATTCTACAAGTAAGCTTGGCAGATCAGGAGCAAGTCTTGGAATATTCATGGGAAGAAATAGAGAGTCGAAAAAACTCGGAAGCTCAATTGACGAAATGATGGGGTGAACAAGTTGAAAGAAGGGAACTTTCTCGACAGGGTAATGGAATTTGAGCAGCAGCTCGAATCCATGCATGAGCAATTCCGGGAACTTATTGGATTTGTAGCGAAGATGACGGAAGAGAACCACTCACTTCAACTCGAAAACCATCATCTCCGGACAAGGCTCGAAGAATTAAGTGAGACTACTCAACCATTGAACGAACAACAGCCGGCTGAAAAGCCCCGTAGAGTCGATATCGGCGAAGGGGTGGACAACCTGGCCCGTATATATAATGAAGGATATCATGTCTGCAATGTCCATTATGGCAGCAGCCGTAAAGGGGAAGATTGCTTGTTTTGCCTATCCTTCCTGAGTAAACAAAATGCTTGAAATGAGCCGATCCTATATTGTGTAGGCATCGGCTTTTTTCTATGGATTGAAGGAGCCGAGTATGGAAAATTTATTAAAAGAAGATGAAAGACTGGATTATCTGTTGGCGGAAAGCTTGCGAATCATTCAAAGCCCTTCCGTGTTTTCCTTTTCGCTCGATGCCGTCCTGCTTGCGAAATTTGCCTATGTACCGATCCGTTCGGGGAAGATTGTCGATTTATGTGCGGGTAACGGAGCAATCCCTCTTTTTCTAAGTGCACGGACAGATGCGGACATTGTGGCTGTTGAGCTGCAGGAGCGACTTGCGGATATGGCTGTAAGAAGTGTCGGCTACAATGGGCTAAACGACAGAATCCACATTGTAAATGATGATGTTATCGGAATTGCCGCCAAAATCGGCTATGAAAAGTATGATACGGTCACATGCAATCCACCTTATTTTCCCGCGATCGAAGCGAGTGAAAAAAACATAAAGGAACATGTCGCCATTGCCCGGCATGAAATCCGTCTGAACCTTGAACAAGCTGTCCAATCCGCAAGCGAACTATTGAAGCAAGGAGGAAAGGCGGCATTTGTCCATCGTCCCGGCAGGCTCCTGGATATTGTGACAGCCATGCGCGCAAACCGTCTAGAGCCAAAAAGAATCCGCTTCGTTTATCCAAAAGAAGGGAAAGAGGCGAATACATTACTAATTGAAGGCATCAAGGATGGCAAGCCGGATTTAAAAATCCTGCCGCCATTATACGTCTATGATACAAATGGAGAATATACGGAAGAAGTGAGGCTTCTATTATATGGACAAGACGAATGAGCATCTTTTCTATGTCTTGGAATGTAATGATGGCTCCTACTACGCGGGTTATACAAATGATTTAGAAAAGCGGATCCGTGTTCATAATGATGGGAAAGGGGCTAAATATACACGAGCCAAGCTACCCGTCCATTGCATTTACAAGGAAGGCTTCGAAACAAAACGCGAAGCGATGCAAGCGGAATATCAGTTCAAGCAATTGACCCGAAGTGCAAAAGAACGCTATATGAAGAAGGGACAAGGTTCGAATGAAATCACAAAGAAGTGCTGAAATAGGCAGTCCAAAATTATTTTTGGTAGGTACACCGATCGGAAATTTGGAGGATATGACGTTCAGGGCAATCCGAGTACTGCAAGAGGCGGATATGATTGCAGCGGAAGATACAAGGAATACAATCAAGCTATGCAACCATTTCGATATTAAAACGCCACTCATCAGCTATCATGAACATAATCTTGAAAAAGGCGGGGACAAGATCCTTTCTTTACTGGCAGAAGGTAAAACGGTTGCTTTAGTAAGTGATGCGGGCATGCCTTGCATATCCGATCCAGGGTACGATATTTCGGTAAAAGCAATTGAAGAAGGATTCGATGTCGTGCCTATTCCAGGGGCCAACGCGGCAATCAGCGCTTTGGTTGCGTCCGGATTGCAGACACAGCCGTTTTCCTTTTTTGGATTTCTTTCAAGGCAGAAAAAAGAACGGAATGAGGAGTTGCGAAAACTGAAGATGAAGGAAGAGACCTTGATCTTTTACGAAGCGCCTCATCGCCTGAAGGAAACGGTCCGCGCATTAGCAGAGGCATTTGGCAAAACGCGAAAAGTTGTGCTGGCAAGGGAATTGACAAAGAGGTATGAAGAATTTCTTCGGGGAACGCTAGGCGGAGCTGTGACCTGGGTGGAATCCAATGAGATTCGAGGGGAATTCTGTATTATCTTGGAAGGCAATGATCATGCGAATGAGGAAGAACAGGATTGCTGGTGGAAAGATATTAGCATTACGTCACACGTTGAACTGTTGATGGAAAAAGAAAACATTTCATCCAAGGAAGCAATCCGGTTAGTTGCATCGGAACGCGGATTGGCGAAACGGGATGTATATCAGGAGTACCATGTGAATGAAAACAAATAAAAAAAGTCCAGAACGGTAAGACGTTCTGGATGCAAATTATTATTGTAAGGATAATATTAATTCATTTTTTCTTCGATTTCTTTAATAAGTTGTTTCGCGCCATCTTGGCTTAAAATCAACTTTCCATCAATAAGGCGCAAGTTATCATCAGATACTTCCCCAGTAATGGAGCATGTCATATTAGGCATATATTTTTTCAAAACAATTTTATCTTCGTCAACATAAATTTCCAAAGCATCTTTTTGTTCAATACCAAGCGTACGACGTAGCTCGATTGGAATGACAACGCGTCCTAACTCGTCAACTTTTCTAACAATTCCGGTAGACTTCATGACAAGAATTCCCCCTAAACGATATAAATTTTCGTCAAATTTCGACATAATTCTCTTGTCTATTTAACATCATACCAAGTCTTCCATTTTCCGTCAATGAAACTAGCTTAACGTTATTTCTGGCATAATAGATTTAATGATATACTAAATAGCATAACTTTTATTAGTATAGTTTAAAGTGTACGGTATTTATAAAGTTATTTGAAGAAGAAAGTAATTATTGAAATCAACAAAGTACTTTCTATGAAACTTGTATGACGAGGCTTGAAAATTTATTCGCTCTGTCTACATAGCACTTTTGTTGAATTTTAGATAATATGGTTAGTATAGATTGAAACAATGGAGGTATTTTCGTGGCAGAACAGCAAAAAACGTTTTATATTACGACTCCGATTTATTATCCAAGCGGTAAATTTCATATTGGCACAGCGTATACAACTGTGGCATCGGACGCAATGGCGCGCTATAAACGACTACGTGGATTCGATGTGCGTTTCTTGACGGGAATGGACGAGCATGGACAAAAGATCCAGGAAAAAGCGGAAGAGGAAGGCCTGCCACCACAAAAGTATGTGGACGGCATCGCAGATATCGCTATTAAGCTCTGGAAGCTTATGGATATCTCTTACGATGACCTGATTAGGACAACAGAAGAACGGCATAAAACAGCTGTCGAAAAGATTTTCAAGAAATTCCTAGATAATGGAGACATTTACAAAGGTGAATATGAAGGTTGGAAATGTGTTCCGTGCGAATCGTATTTTACAGAGGCGCAGCTGGAAGATGGAAATTGTCCAGACTGTCATCGCCCGGTCCAAAGAGTTTCGGAAGAATCGTATTTCTTCAATATGAAGAAGTATGCGGATAGACTTTTACAGTTTTACGAAGACAACCCGACTTTCATCGAACCGGAGTCCCGTAAAAATGAAATGATCAATAACTTCATTAAACCGGGCCTTGAAGATTTATCCGTATCCCGTATGTCATTCGACTGGGGGATTAAAGTTCCCGGGGACCCGAAACATGTCATCTACGTGTGGGTCGATGCGTTGACGAACTATATTACGGCGCTTGGATACGGATCTGATGATGATACGTTATTCAAAAAATACTGGCCTGCTGATGTCCATGTCGTCGGAAAGGATATTGTCCGTTTCCATACGATCTATTGGCCGATCTTCCTCATGGCTCTCGATCTTCCATTACCGAAGAAAGTATTCGCACACGGTTTCATTATGATGAAGGACGGAAAAATGTCGAAATCCAAAGGCAATGTCGTTTACCCTGAAATGCTTGTCGAACGCTATGGACTTGACGCGACACGCTATTTCCTTCTACGAGAACTTCCATTTGGACAGGACGGCACGTTTTCACCGGAATCATTCGTAGAACGCACAAATTATGACTTGGCCAATGACCTCGGCAACCTGTTAAACCGCACCGTTTCCATGATCAATAAATATTTCGACGGCGTCATTCCGACACAAGGACTGGAACCGACGGAGTTTGACTCCACATTGCGGGACTTTACAGCGACAGCAATCGAGAAATATGAAGTTGCAATGGAAAAGATGCAATTCAGTGTTGTTCTTTCCGAATTATGGTCCATCATTTCCCGTACGAATAAATATATCGATGAAACATCCCCTTGGGTCCTCGCAAAAGACGAGGCGGATAAAGGGAAATTGGCTTCCGTCATGGGGCATCTTGCAGCTTCGCTTCGACAAATTGCGGTTTTATCACAACCGTTCATGACGAAATCACCGATTCAAATCATCGAACAGCTTGGCTTAGATGAATCATTGCTTGCATGGGATACATTAGGCAATTTTGAAGCAATTCCTGAAGGGACGAAAGTAGTCGAAAAAGGTGTTCCGATCTTCCCACGCCTTGATCCTGAAGTGGAAATTGTCTATATTCGTGACCAAATGGCTGTTACAGCTCCGAAAGAACAAAAGGAGGAGCCGGTTGAGAAAGTAAAAGAAGTCGATGAAATCACAATCGATGACTTCATGAAAGTAGACTTGCGGGTCGCTACCGTTACGGCTTGTGAGCAAATCCCGAAAGCAGATAAATTGCTGAAGCTTCAAGTAGACATGGGCTATGAGCAGCGACAAGTCGTCTCAGGTATCGCCGAGCACTACAAACCTGAAGAATTAGTAGGGCAAAAAGTGATTGTGGTTGCAAACTTGAAACCCGTCAAGCTGCGCGGTGAATTATCTCAAGGAATGATATTAGCCGGCCAATCCGACGGAATCCTAAAACTGGCAACAGTCGACCCTTCGTTGGAAAACGGTGCAAAAGTGAAGTGATTAAAAGGGGGACGGTGTTTCTAAAGAGACGCCGTCTTTGTCATCGTCTAGACTCAGGGTAGATGACCGATACCCTCCGCTTTTATTTTTAACTAGTTTGTCATCAGTTTGTAACGAATGTAACAAGTCGTTGAAATAGAATGAATCTTGTCCCGCATTAACTGGCCGTAAAATACTTGCTTTATTTATTGGCAGAAACCAAAATACTAAATAAAGTATTAACGGCCAGTAAATGCCCGATTGGTTCAACTAACAATCAGCGGAAAACCATCGCTGATTGAAGTTTCACTTTATGAGGAGAGAAGAAGATGTATATTGATACGCATGTCCATTTGAACGCAGAGCAATATGAAGAAGATGTGAAGGAGGTCATTGAACGCGCAATTGAGGCGGATGTCAAAAAGATGGTTGTCGTTGGATTTGACCGGGTGACAATTGAAAAGGCAATGGAATTGGCAGAACGATATCCATTCATCTATGCAGTGGTCGGTTGGCATCCGGTTGATGCGATTGATTGCACGGAAGAGGGCTTGAAATGGATTGAAACGTTGGCCGCTCATCCGAAAGTCGTAGGCATTGGGGAGACCGGTTTGGATTACTATTGGGATAAATCCCCGAAAGACGTTCAGCAAGAATTGTTCAGAAGGCAGATCCGGCTTGCTCAAAAGGTCGACCTTCCCATCATCATTCATAATCGGGATGCAACGGGTGATGTTGTCCGGATATTAAAAGAAGAAGAGGCTTCGATAACCGGCGGTATTATGCATTGCTATGGCGGAAGTGTGGAAACAGCGAATGAATGCATTGATATGAACTTTATGATTTCCCTTGGTGGCCCTGTCACTTTTAAAAATGCAAAAATGCCGAAGCAGGTTGCAACGGATATTTCACTAGATCATTTATTGATTGAAACAGATGCTCCATACCTTGCTCCGCATCCACATCGCGGAAAGAGAAATGAACCCGCGCTCGTCACGCTGGTAGCAGAGGAAATTGCCCGTCTAAAGGGAATTCCCGTTGATGAAGTAGCGAAAAAGACGACTGAAAATGCGTTGAAAATTTTCCGTATTTCCGAGTGAACATTTTGGAAGATCTAGCCGTTTATCATGAGAATCCCTTTTCTGAAACGGATGAAAATAAAATTCTAAAGTGTTGACACGCTGAAAAGGAACCTTTATAATCAGCCGAGTGATAAAGGAGGAGTTTTTTCATGCCAAAAAGTACCATGAAAAATCTGTTCTTCAAGTCATTGAGGAGTCAACAAATAGCGATAACTGCAATTGCATTTGCACTATTTGTGACGATTATTTCACTTGTTCTCTACACGGGAACGAAGAAATCGGTCACTTTAGAAGTGAACGGTGAGCAAATCGAAATCAAAACATCTGCACATACAGTTGGGCAACTTCTTTCCAAAGAGGAAATCGAAGTTGCCGAACATGATTTAGTAACACCCTCAGTGAATACACCGATTGAGGAAGGATTATCGATCAGGTGGGAACAGGCAAAATTAGTAGAAATACAATTGGAGCAAGAATCGACAAAGATTTGGACGACGGACCGGAGAGTTTCTGATATTTTAGCTGCGGCTGATATCGATCTCAAAGAACATGATGAAGTGGTTCCAAGTCTGAACTCGAATCTCAAAGATGATGAACGAATCGAGGTTCATAAAGCGTTCCAATTGACACTTATCGATGGCGGAAATGAGAAACAGATGTGGTCAACTTCGACTACGGTCGCTGACTTTTTAAAGAGAGAGAACATTCAATTGAATGAACATGACTTGCTGAATCGGAAGGCAGACGGAAAGGTTAAGCCGGGTTCCATAGTAGAAGTTGTGCGGGTAGAAAAGGTCACCGATGTAGTGGAAGAACCAACGAACTTTGCAGTCGTCACGAAAAGCGACTCCAAATTGCTGAAAGGACGGGAAAAAGTCGTCCAGGAAGGCAAGAAGGGCTCTGTAGAGCGGAAGTTTGAAATTGTTAAGGAGAATGGCAAAGAAGTTTCTCGTACGTTATTAAGTGAGAAAGTCATTAAGGAACCTCAAAAGAAAATTGTAACGGTCGGCTCCAGAGTAATGGTAGCGAGCGCTGATCAGAAATCTAAGAATGTTGTTTCCCGTGGCTCCGCTCCAGCAGGTGGCAAGGAGTTCTATGTCACTGCTACAGCGTACACGTCACATTGCAATGGCTGTACAGGAAAAACAGCAACGGGCATCGACTTGCGTGCAAACCCGAATCTTAAAGTCATAGCTGTCGACCCAAGTGTGATTCCACTTGGTTCTAAAGTGTGGGTGGAAGGATACGGATATGCAGTTGCAGGGGATACAGGTGGAGCGATCAAAGGAAAGAAGATTGATCTTCATGTGCCGACAAAGTCAGCGGCATATAATTTTGGCCGCCGTCAAGTGAAAGTTAAAGTGATCGATTAGTTTTTTCGGTTTATATATTATTTTATTTCCGCATTTATCCGTGGGGCTCATCCAGTCCTGCGGTTTTTTTCATGTTTGATGTTCAAAAGTGAGCCGCCTGTACAACCGACGCTACAAGACGTAAAATTAAAGCAACATCAGTATTGAAATCACACTTGAGGATTGAAGCGCAAGGCGGCGACTCCTGCGGGGTCTAGCGAAAGCGTAGCGTAGCGAGCAGGAATGCAAAAACGGATGCCTTAATTTCTGCAAAAGGCGCAGAAATACGGCAAACCGAACCCTTTGCTGTTCGATTGGCTCACCCGCGCCCCGCGGAAAGCGTCCGCCTGGAGCGGAAATCCGGTTATTCAACGAAAAGAGGGTCATTGTGAAGATAAAAGAAGTAATTGTTGTTGAAGGGAAGTCGGACACCGTCGCTATCAAGAGGGCGACCGGGGCTGATACGATTGAGACGAACGGTTCGGCAATTAACGAAAATACATTAAAACAAATTCGACACGCGCAAGAAACGAGAGGCGTCATCGTATTCACAGATCCCGATTTCCCCGGCAGAAGAATCCGTGCCATTATAGAAGAAAAGATTCCCGGCGTAAAACATGCATTCTTGCATAAAACTAAAACAATCGCCAAAAACGGACAAGGGTTAGGGATTGAACATGCGAAAGATGAAGATATTAAAAACGCGCTTGAAGCTGTTTACTCCGTAGATGTACAACAAATAGAAGAAATCCCATTGGCACTTTTGCTGGAAGAAAGGCTGATCGGGCATCCGGACGCCAAAAGTCGAAGGGATCGGCTCGGTGAGATTTTACAAATCGGACAAGTGAACGGCAAAGGTTTGAAAAAGAGGCTTGAAATGTTCCGGATTGGGCAACATCAATTAATGGAAGCATTAAAAGTCCTGCAGGAGGAGGATACCCATGAATAAAGACATTGCAACACCTAACAGGACGAAAGAGATTTTAGAGAAACATGGCTTTTCATTCAAAAAAAGTTTGGGTCAAAACTTTCTCATCGACCCGAACATTCTTCGTAATATTGTTTCCCATGCGGATTTGACTGATCAAACAGGCGTTATTGAAATCGGTCCGGGCATCGGTGCATTGACAGAGCATCTTGCGAGATCTGCGAAAAAGGTCGTCGCGTTTGAAATTGATGGGCGGCTGCTGCCGGTGCTGGAAGATACGTTGTCTCCTTATAACAACGTTGAGATCATTAATCAGGACGTCCTTGAGGCGGATTTGAATAAAGTCGTCGAAGAGCAATTTAGTGGATATGATGATGTTGTAGTCGTCGCGAATCTGCCTTACTACGTAACGACCCCGATCATCATGAAATTCCTTCTAGGTAAAGTTCCGATACGGGCTATGGTCATCATGATGCAAAAAGAAGTTGCAGATCGTATCACAGCGTCTCCGAGTACGAAAGCCTATGGCTCCCTATCGATCGCCGTTCAATATTACATGGATGCTGAAGTATCGATGATTGTGCCGAAGACAGTGTTCGTTCCGCAACCGAATGTCGAATCAGCCGTCCTTAAATTGACAAAAAAAGCGGAAGCCCCTGTTGAAGTCATTGATGAGGATTTTCTTTTTGAAGTGGCAAGAGGATCCTTTGTACAGCGCAGGAAGACGTTATTGAACAATCTTCAATCTTCAATGAGGGATGGGAAGGCGAAGAAGGAACAGATTCTCGAAGCTTTTGAACAGATCGGCATGGATCCTGGACGTAGGGGAGAGACATTATCCATCGAGGAGTTTGGAAAACTTGCGAATGCCCTGCATGGGGAATTCAAGAAGGCGTGACAAATTTAGGGCATTAAAATAGATAGATTTGTCGAATAAAGTGAAAAAAGAATTGACAAATATAATCGCTTACTGTTAAAATTCTCATTTTAATTGACAGAACTTTTTAAAAGTGTTATACTTATATCCAGTGAGGTGTAAGCGACGTGCCAAAAACATTAGCGGACATTAAGAAGTCATTGGATGCTCATCTAGGGAAACGTTTGCACTTAAGAGCAAACGGCGGCCGTAAGAAAACAATCGAACGTGCCGGTGTCCTGCGTGAGACGTATCGGGCAGTTTTTGTTGTTGAACTGGACCAGGACGAAAATGCTTTTGAAAGGGTATCTTACAGCTACGCAGATATTTTGACTGAAGCAGTCGAAATAACGGTTCTGGACGACGGGGACGCCACAGCGTTCATCGTCAAATAGTTTTTATTGCTATTATGCATTGTTTTTAGATTAAAAACGCCTATGCACTCCTTTCCGGTGACGGATTGGAATGCAGAGGTGTTTTTTTATTGTTAACGTCCATACTAGGCGCGTCAGTCGAAAAGGAGGAAAACCGAATGGCTAGAAGACGTAGTATAATGTCTGAGCACTTGAAAGTGGAAATCGCGAAAGAGCTTGGCTTTTACGATGTTGTTCAGCGAGAAGGTTGGGGAGGAATCAAATCTCGGGATGCCGGTAATATGGTGAAACATGCCATTCAAATGGCTGAACGGGGAATGGCGGATAAGAGCAACAACAGCTAAGATCACCTTGTAACTCTAAACGACTGACAAAGAAGAGCTGCATGGATGTCGTAGAGACGCCGTGCAGCTCTTTTCTATATTGACGGAAAAAATCGAGGTGTAATCCTTCTCCCTATGGTAAAATAGTGAACAATGACTAGCTGGAATGGAGGGGGCTGGATGTTATATGAAAAAGCACCAGCAAAAATCAACCTGACACTCGATGTCCTACATAAACGTCAAGATGGATTTCATGAAGTTGAAATGATCATGACAACTGTCGATTTGGCAGATCGTGTCTGGCTTCGGCCGACAAATGACGGGAATATCACGATTAAGGTGTCTGAACGGTATGTGCCAAACGATCGTAAAAATCTAGCATACCAAGCAGCAGATCTACTTAGACGGCTGTATGGCGTCCGTCAGGGGGTCGAACTTACGCTTAATAAAAAGATACCTGTCGCCGCAGGTCTTGCAGGAGGGAGTTCTGATGCTGCAGCAACACTCCGTGGATTGAACCGGCTATGGGATTTGCGACTAAGCGTTGATGAATTAGCTGACATCGGTGCAAAAATAGGGTCGGATGTATCTTTTTGCGTTTATGGAGGCACAGCACTTGCAAAAGGACGAGGGGAAAAGATCGAGCATTTGCCAGCTCCGCCAAATTGCTGGGTCATCCTTGCAAAGCCGGCGATTTCCGTCTCCACAGCGGATATTTACCGGAATCTCGATATCGCATCCATTAAACATCCAGATACAAAAGGTATGCTTCATGCTTTACATGCTGGCGATTACAACAAAATGTGCGACTCCTTAGGTAACGTACTTGAACCGGTAACGATGAGTTTACATCCGCAAGTCGTCGTTTTAAAAGAGAAAATGCAACAGTTCGGGGCGGACGCTGTTCTTATGAGCGGAAGCGGGCCGACAGTTTTCGGTTTCGTTAGACAAGAAGCGCGAGTGTCACGGATCTACAATGGACTAAAAGGCTTCTGTACAGAGGTTCATGCAGTTAGGATGACAGGAGAACGTTTTCTCCTTGATTAAACACGTACATTTATGATAATGTACATTAAAATATTCGGGTGTAGGGGTTGTTGTTCTTGAAGTGGAAAAGGAGCGAAAGACTTGTCGATATGACACGTCATCTATTGGAAAATCCGCATTCACTCATCCCATTGACTTTCTTTTCCGAGCGCTATCAGGCGGCGAAATCATCCATCAGTGAAGACTTGGCAATCGTCAAGGAAACGTTTGAAGAGAATGGGACCGGCAAATTGGTCACCGTATCAGGAGCGGCAGGTGGTGTGAAATACATTCCGCATGTCACGGAAACGGAAGTTCGTGAAGTGATGGCACTTGTGAAAGAAAATCTAGGCCGATCGGATCGTCTGCTGCCTGGCGGGTATTTATACATGACCGACTTTTTAGGAAACCCTAAAATAATGGACCGCATCGGAAAAGTATTTGCCTCAGCATTCGGCGATACAGAAATCGACGTGATCATGACAGTGGCTACAAAAGGGATATCAATTGCGCATGCAATCGCACGCCATTTAAATGTACCGGTCGTCATTGTCCGAAGGGATAGCAAAGTGACGGAAGGATCAACTGTCAGCATTAATTATGTTTCGGGTTCTACACGTCGTATTCAGACAATGGTATTATCAAAGAGAAGCATGAAGAGTGGCCAAAAAGTGTTGATCACCGATGACTTCATGAAAGCAGGCGGTACCATGACAGGCATGAAGAACCTGTTAGAGGAATTCGACTGCGAGCTTGCGGGAATTGCTGTTCTCGTTGAGGCGGAACATACCGAAGAAGTGCTTGTCGATGATTATCTATCATTGGTCAAGCTTCGCGCTATGAATGAGAAGGACCGAACGATCGAATTAGAAGAAGGCAATTATTTTACGAAGGGTGGAAAACTTTCATGAATTATGTAGCTACAAAAAATGCACCGCAAGCAATCGGACCATACGCACAGGCTGTAAAAGTAAACGGATTGGTGTACACATCCGGAGTTTTACCGATGACACCGGACGGATTGCTGGTCGAAGGAACAATCGAAGAACAGACGGACCAAGTATTCGCCAACTTGAAAGCAGTTCTGGAAGAAGCAGGCTCTTCCCTTGATCAGGTTATTAAGGCAACAGTGTTCATTAAAGATATGAATCAATTTGCGGCTTTGAATGATGTATATGCGAAGCATTTTGGTTCACATACACCTGCGCGTTCGACTGTTGAAGTAGCAAGATTGCCGAAAGATGCTCCAGTCGAAATCGAAGTCATCGCACTTGCAGGAGAATAAGTATTTTTAAATGGCGGTTCCCTCGGTTGTCGAGTGAGCCGCCTTTTTCATTAGAAAATGTAAAGAAGAATCTCTGCGGTTATAGTCTTGGAACGGCTCATTTTTTCACAGAAGGGCTCGTTTATTTCTAGAACGGCTCATTCTTCCGCAGAAGGGCTCATTTATTCCTGGAACGGCTCATTCTTTCTCCTCAAGGGTCCATTCTTTCGCTAAAACAACTCGCAAACCAGCTTTCGCCTCATGAAATCATCGAAAAAACCCGCCATTCCATTAATTTCAAATTTTTTAGAAAAAGTTTGGGAAAATAAAAGGGATTTGAATACTTTTGTAGAAAATAGAATGGTGTGTATTGTGAAAACAATAGCTCCGGATTTTTTACTACTAGGAGCATAGACGTAAACAAAGAGGGAGTGGGGAAATAATGGAAGTAACAGATGTAAGGTTAAGGAAGGTCGAAACGGACGGCAGGATGAGAGCCATCGCATCGATTACTTTGGACGGTGAATTTGTCGTACATGATATCCGTGTCATTGAGGGGAATGATGGATTGTTTGTTGCGATGCCAAGTAAGCGAACGCCAGAAGGTGAATTTCGTGATGTAGCGCACCCTATCAACACATCAGCAAGAATGAAAGTACAGGATGCTGTTCTCTCCGCCTATCATATGGTCGAGGAAAAAGGAATATTAGAAGAAGCTGGCGCATGAGTTTATTAATTTTAAAAAACACAGAACAAGATTTGGCTAAACAAATCGATGTTCTGTGTTTTTATTTTCACAAAAAATGAAAACAACAATATTAAAAGAATATTTCTTTATTGTCAAGGGGGTATAGTTGAAATTTATATTATTTTCGGCTATAGTCAATAATGAAATTATGGATGGAGGCCAGCACATGACGAATACATATGCCATCGTCCTTGCTGCAGGACAAGGGACGCGGATGAAGTCCGATTTATATAAAGTATTGCATCCTGTCTGTGGAAAGCCGATGGTCGAGCACGTTATCGACCATATTACCGGAATCGGAGCGGATAAAATCGTAACGATTGTCGGTCACGGTGCAGAAAAGGTTGAAGAAACGCTTGGACAGAAAAGTGAGTACGCCCTTCAGGCGGAACAGCTTGGCACTGCGCATGCGGTACAGCAAGCGGAAAGCAGTTTAGGCGAATTGGAAGGGATTACGCTCGTCGTTTGTGGAGATACTCCACTTATCAAATCGGAGACGATGCAAGCATTGATTGCACATCATGCCGAAACAAACGCGAAAGCGACAATCCTGACAGCGCATGCCGAAGATCCGACAGGTTACGGCCGCATCATTCGGGACGCGGATGGAAACGTCCTTCGCAACATCGAGCATAAGGATGCATCGCCGGAAGAGCGTACAGTGACTGAAATCAATACAGGCACGTACTGCTTCGATAACCGGGCATTGTTTGAAGCTTTGAAGAAAGTGAAGAACGATAATGCGCAAGGCGAGTACTACTTGCCCGATGTCATTAGCATCCTGAAAGCTGAGAATGCGATTATATCCGCTTTTGTAACCGATGATTTTAGTGAAACAATCGGTATTAACGATCGAGTTATCCTAGCAGAAGCGGAAAAGTTCATGCGGCAGCGAATCGCAGAACGTCATATGCGAAACGGTGTGACAATCATCGATCCAGGAAGTACGTACATTAGCGCCACTGCCGAAATCGGCCGCGACACGATTCTTCAACCAGGCACAATGATCGAAGGACAAACGATCATTGGTGAAAAATGCAGTATTGGACCGAATAGTCATATAAGCAACAGTAAAATTGGCAGTTCTACAACCGTTCATTCGTCAGTCGTACGGGACAGTGCAGTAGGTTCCGGTACGACAATTGGCCCGTTCGCACATATCCGTCCGGATTCCAATCTCAGCGACAATGTAAAAATCGGCAATTTTGTCGAAGTTAAGAAGTCAAGGTTAGGAGAAGGAAGCAAGGTTTCTCACCTCAGCTATATCGGAGATGCGCAAGTAGGCACTCACGTCAACATCGGTTGTGGAACGATCACAGTGAATTACGATGGAAAGAACAAACATACGACAACTATCGAAGATGATGCTTTTGTTGGTTGCAATTCGAATTTGATAGCACCTGTAAAAGTTGGAAAAGGCGCTTATGTAGCGGCCGGATCCACAATTACAAAAGATGTGCCAGAAAGTTCACTTGCAATTGGGCGCGCGCGCCAGGAGAATAAAGAAGGATACGTAACAAAATTAAATCTAAAATAACCAGGGGGACCATGATGGCTAATCATTATCCTAACGATAAACTGAAGATATTTTCTCTAAACTCCAATGAATCACTTGCACAAGAAGTGGCAGATGAAATCGGACGCCCACTCGGCAAGTGCTCTGTCAAACGTTTCAGCGATGGAGAAATTCAAATAAATATCGAAGAAAGTATCCGAGGCTGTGATGTCTTTGTCATCCAGTCCACCTCCAATCCAGTAAATGATAACTTGATGGAGCTTCTCATCATGATCGACGCATTAATGCGTGCTTCTGCACGTTCTATCAATGTTGTTATGCCTTATTACGGATATGCGCGCCAAGATCGCAAAGCTCGTTCCCGTGAACCGATCACGGCGAAGCTTGTGGCTAACTTGCTTGAGAAGGCGGGAGCTGACCGCGTTATCGCGATCGACTTGCATGCACCACAAATCCAAGGCTTCTTTGATATTCCAATTGACCACCTTGTGGCAGAACCTATTCTTACGGAATATTTCAAAAGCAAAGGCTTGGAAGGCAACGAACTTGTCATCGTATCTCCAGACCATGGCGGCGTCACACGTGCGCGAAAAATGGCGGATCGCATGAAAGCTCCGATTGCGATTATCGACAAACGTCGCCCACGTCCGAACGTAGCTGAAGTGATGAGCATCGTAGGGAATGTCGAAGGGAAGACAGCTATTCTTATCGACGATATTATCGATACTGCCGGAACGATTACAATCGCTGCGAACGCGATTATCGAGAGCGGCGCAAAGGAAGTGTATGCTTGCTGTACACATCCGGTGTTATCCGGTCCTGCAATCGAACGAATCGACAATTCACAAATTAAGGAATTGGTCATTACGAATTCAATCGAATTGCCGGAAAACAAAAAATCTGCGAAAATCAAACAATTGTCCATTGCCAAGCTTTTGGGCGAAGCAGTCATCCGTGTGTTCGAAGAGAAATCTGTCAGCACATTGTTTGAATAAGCAAGTTAGTTAGTTTCATGTCGTCTGATTTTGGGTATTTCAAGAGTTAGAATATACTTTTTCAGGAAAGGTGACTACGCAAATGAGTACAGCAATTCAGTCGAAACAAAGAGGAACAAAAACGAGATCAACTTTATCCGCACTACGAAAAGAAGGATTCATCCCTTCTGTTGTTTATGGATATAATACCGAATCGACACCAATCGCCGTAAAAGAACGCGATCTTTTGAGCAATTTACGTGAACATGGCCGAAACGGTGTCATTAAACTCGAAGTGGATGGCAAACAACTGAATGTCGTATTGAATGATTACCAGGAGAACGCATTAAATGGCGAAATCCGTCATGCTGACTTCTTAGCCATCAATATGACAGAAGAGCTTGAAGTCGACGTAACGGTGAATCTGGTCGGCCAATCTATCGGCGAAAAGGAAGGCGGCGTTCTACAGCAGCCTAACCATGACGTGAAAATCAAAGTGAAGCCGGCAGAAATTCCGGAAGGCTTTGACGTCGACATTTCCGGATTACAAATCGGCGAAACGATCTTGGTCGGAGATATCCGTTCCAAATCGAAATTCGAAATTTTGAATGACGATGATTATGCACTTGTCCTCGTTTCTGCGCCACGTACTGAAGAGGAGTTGGAGGAAGATAATCTTCCGAATGCAGAGTCCTCACCAGAACTTGTCGGAGAGAACCAAGGAGATAGTGACGAAGATTAATACACAACGCAACTTATTGGAGCGCACGTTTTCATTCCGTGCGCCCTTTTTATCATTTATAAACAAAAGGAAGATGCGCCATATGAAAATGATTATTGGTCTTGGAAATCCCGGGAAACAATATGAAAAAACACGCCATAATGTCGGATTCCAAGCAATCGATGAATTGGCTGAGCGCTTGAATGCGCCTGTCATGCAGACAAAATTCAACGGCGCCTACACGATTATCCATCGCCCCGAAGGAAAAGTCATGCTCGTCAAACCTTTGACATACATGAACCTGTCCGGTGAATGCGTGGGGCCGCTAATGGACTATTTCGACGTTGAGTTGGAAGATATCGTCGTCCTATACGATGATCTGGATCTCGCCCCCGGTAAACTGCGATTGCGTCAAAAAGGGAGTGCCGGCGGCCATAACGGCATGAAATCGTTAATCGCCCATCTAGGATCGGATTCTTTCAATCGAATCCGTATTGGAATCGGCCGCCCACAAGGCGGTATGAAAGTTTCTGACTACGTGCTGTCGACTTTCGGTAAGGAAGAACAGCCATTGATTGACGAAATGGTAGAAAAAAGTGCATCAGCTTGTATCACTTGGCTCGACAGTCCATTTCTTGAAGTAATGAATAACTATAATGGTGCCTAAGGAATAATCATCCCTTCATCTGCCTATACTTTGATAAAAAGGGGCCGATGAAAATGGACATTCGATATTCATGCAGACATTGCAATACAGAGGTCGGCAGTATTCCTTTCGCTTCCGCGGAGGAAGTCGTACAGCAGCTCAAAAATGCTGAGGATGGCGACCGTTTTTTGGAAACCGATAAAGATGGTGCGATGACAGTTAGATGCATTTGTGAGGAATGTGAAAAATCCTTGAAAACATTCCCAGATTACTATGCATTACGGAAATGGCTGCAATAGAACGTTTCGCTTTGGCGTTAATGGCGCACAAAGCTTTTTTCACTTATCTTATCTATATACTGCAAAGCGAGGAAAAAATCATTGGATGCGCTCATAGATTTATTTTTACAAGACAAAGAGATTCATAAGGTAATCGACGAATTGAAATCGGGACAGGACCGTCAATTGTTAGCAGGCTTGTCCGGAGGGGCGAAAGCCGTCTTCTTTAAAACGATCAGCCAATCGTCCGACCAACCGATTCTTATCATCACACCTAACATGCTGTCAGCGCAGCGTACATACGAAGACCTTGTGAAAATGCTAGGTGATTCACATGTTCATCTATATCCGGCAGAGGAACTGATCGCTGCCGATTTTTCCGTGTCCAGTTTTGACCTCCGCGCAAGCAGGATAGAGACACTCGATCATATGGCACGCGCTGGCAAAGGAATCTACATTACCCCTGTCGCTGGGATGAAAAAACTGCTACCGCAGAAGAATCATTGGCTTACCAATACATTGACGACGAAGCTGGATGATTCGATTGACGTGGAAGAATGGGTCCAAAAGCTTGTTGAAATGGGTTACAACAGACAGGACATGGTGACGGCACCGGGCGATTTCGCGCTCCGTGGCGGCATACTGGATATTTATCCATTGAATATGGAAAACCCGGTCCGCATTGAACTGTTCGATACGGACGTTGACTCAATCCGGATGTTTTCGGCGGATGATCAACGATCGACTGATAAATTGGAGGAAGTGTCTATCCTCCCGGCCGCGGAATTCGTTTGGGACTCCGGTGAGTTATCGCAAATTGCAGATAACCTAAAGGGCGCCTTGAGTTCCAGTTTGAAGCGGATGAAAAACGAGGATACAAAAGAATCCCTTACGCTCAATATTACGCATGATATCGACTTGTTGAAAAATGGCATCGTTCCTGAAGGGATGCTGAAATACGCTTCTTTTGCGGAACAAGCCCCTGCCTATTTGGGTGATTATTTCCCGGTGAATGGCATCGTTCTTTTTGATGAAATCGGGCGTATTCTCGAGGTGTCCACAACGCTAGAAAGTGAAGAGAAGGAATGGTCTTTGTCCTTGCTTGAAGAGGGAAAGATCGTTCATGATGCGAGAATCTCTTTTTCATTCGACGAAATGCATAAAATGCTCGATCAGAAAAAAGCCTATCTATCTCTATTTGTCCGAACAGTACCAGGCATCGTTCTAAAAAAGACTGTCTCCTTCTCCTGTAAACCGATGCAGGAGTTCCATGGGCAAATGAATTTATTGAAAAATGAGATGGAGCGCTGGCAACAGGGGAAGTTCAATGTATTCATCGTCGCTGACGGTGAAGAGCGGATGAAAAAGGTTCAAGCGATTCTAGGAGATTACGAGATGCCGGCAATCATGAACGGCAAGCCTTCTGAAGCGGGAACCGTCTCCATCATTGACGGCGATCTGTCCGCAGGATTTGAAATGCCGTTCCAACGACTCGCGGTCATTACGGACGCTGAATTATTCAAGGGCAAAATGAAAAGGAAAGCACGTCCGCAGAAGATGACGAATGCGGAGCGCATCAAAAGCTATTCGGAAATCAAACCTGGTGATTATATTGTCCATGTCCATCACGGAATCGGGAAATATTATGGTGTCGTGACGCTCGAAGTGGGCGGCATCCATAAAGACTATCTCGATATACGTTATCGCGCGGAAGATAAGCTGTTTGTTCCTGCCGACCAAATCGATCTGATCCAGAAATATGTCGCTTCGGGGGAAAAGGAACCGAAGCTTCATAAACTTGGAGGAGCGGAATGGAAAAAGACGAAGAGCAAAGTATCTTCAGCAGTGAAGGATATAGCAGATGATCTCATTAAACTTTACGCCCAACGTGAAGCGGAAAAAGGGTTTGCATTCTCCAAAGATGATGATCTGCTGCGTTCCTTCGAAAATGCCTTTCCTTATGATGAAACGGAAGACCAACTTCGTTCCATCGAAGAAGTGAAGCGTGATATGGAAAGGGAGCGGCCGATGGATCGCCTGCTTTGTGGGGACGTCGGTTACGGAAAAACGGAAGTGGCAATCCGTGCAGCGTTCAAAGCAGTAGGGGACGGTAAGCAAGTCGCCTTCCTCGTACCGACGACGATATTAGCGCAACAGCATTACGAGACGATGAAAGAGCGGTTCTCGGGCTTCCCTGTTGAAGTGTCGCTATTGAATCGATTCCGAACGAAGAAAGAACAGACAGAAACATTGAAAGGTTTAAAGACGGGCACAATCGATGTCGTAGTAGGGACCCATCGCCTTCTTTCAAAAGACGTCACGTATAAAGACCTCGGACTTCTGATCGTTGACGAGGAACAGCGATTCGGAGTAACGCATAAAGAGAAACTAAAGCAGCTGAAAACGAATGTCGATGTCCTTACATTGACCGCAACACCGATTCCAAGAACGTTGCATATGTCGATGCTCGGCGTACGTGACCTATCCGTCATCGAAACACCTCCAGCGAACCGTTTCCCGGTGCAGACATATGTTATGGAGCATAATTTGGGACTTGTTCGCGAGGCGATTGAGCGGGAGATGGGACGAGGCGGGCAAGTATTCTATTTATATAACCGTGTTGAGGACATGACGCGCAAAGTCGACGAAATTAAACAGCTCGTCCCTGAAGCGCGGGTTGCTTTTGCGCACGGACAAATGGGTGAATCTGCACTTGAATCCGTCATTCTCAGCTTCCTTGAAGGGGAATATGACGTGCTCGTCACAACGACAATCATTGAAACAGGCATTGATATTCCGAATGTCAATACGCTCATCGTTCACGACGCAGACCGGATGGGCCTATCGCAGCTTTACCAGCTGCGGGGACGTGTCGGACGGTCGAATCGGGTCGCATATGGCTATTTCCTTTACCAGCGCGATAAAGTGCTTACAGAAGTCGCGGAAAATCGTTTACAGGCAATTAAGGAATTCACTGAGCTCGGATCAGGATTCAAAATCGCAATGCGGGATTTATCAATCCGTGGAGCAGGAAATTTACTTGGTTCCCAACAGCACGGCTTTATCGACTCTGTCGGATTTGACCTTTATTCGCAAATGCTCCAAGAAGCAATTGAAGAGAAACAGACAGGCATCGTGAAATCAGAAATTCCAGACGTCGAAATTTCATTGCCAATCAACGCCTATTTGCCGGATACGTATATCAGAGACGGATTCCAGAAGATCCAAATGTATAAGCGGGTGAAAGCGATTGAGAGCGAGGCGGATTACTCCGAGCTTGTCGATGAAATGACAGACCGCTTTGGTGACTTGCCGCTTGAAGCTGATCTATTGCTTCGTGTCGGTCGAATAAAAGCATGGGGACGCATTGCAGGCGTCGAATCGATTAAGAAACAACGGTCCCTCATCGAAATCCGTTTAACCGAGGAAGGAACAGCCAAGACTGATGGAGCAAAAATGGTAACGGATTCCATGGAATTCGGACGCGCTGTCGGCTTTACGATGGAAGAAGGACGCCTGATCATCACGGTCGATGAACGGCATACTGGTAAAAGGACCGAATTCGACGTATTGGAAGAGATGATGCGCATCTTACAATCATCACTCAAGGAAACAATCCCAGCAGATTCCGAGTAAAGGTACTTTTGCATAAAATGTCCATGCATGATGCATACTAAATCCGAACGGAAGACGGTTTTAATTTTTGGAAAGTGAGGCATCATGCATGAAAGCAACAGGAATCGTGCGCAGAATTGATGATTTAGGCAGGGTGGTCATTCCAAAAGAAATCAGAAGGACCCTCCGCATCCGTGAAGGAGATCCGCTTGAAATCTTTACCGATCGGGATGGAGAAGTGATTCTAAAGAAATATTCCCCGATATCCGAGCTCGGTCAATTCGCGAAAGAGTACGCAGAAACGCTATACGAAACACTTGGAACACCCGCCATGATCAGTGACAGAGATGAAATGATTGCCGTATCCGGATTGTCGAAAAAGGATTACCTAAATCGCCAATTATCCCCGGACGCGGAAGAAGTATTAGCCGGCCGCACCCTCATTATCGAAAAGCTTGAAAAGACAGTGGAATGGGTGCCAGGCCAAACCGAGCAA
>NZ_BJYL01000055.1 GCF_007991495.1 Sporosarcina luteola
GAGTGGAATGAATCAATTTGAGGAAAAAACGATTTCAACCGATTTATTGTTTGAAGGGAAAGTCATTTCTCTTCGTGTCGAGGAGGTAGAATTGCCCGATGGGAACCGGGCGAAAAGAGAGCTTGTCAATCACCCGGGAGCAGTCGCCGTCATTCCGATAATGGATGACGGGAAACTAATCCTTGTCAAGCAATATAGAAAAGCATTAAACCGCTCCATCATCGAAATTCCAGCAGGCAAAATCGAGCCAGGCGAAGATATTGAAGTAACTGCGCTTCGTGAACTGGAAGAAGAGACGGGATACGGAGCCAATCGATTTGACTATTTACAGTCATTCGCAACTTCACCCGGATTTGCAAATGAAATCATTCATATTTTTGTAGCTCTTGGACTATATAAAATAGACAAGCCAGCTGCAGGTGATGAAGACGAATTCATTCATATGATTGAATGTACAATCGAAGAAGCAGAGCAGATGGTGCTGGATGAGCGAATTTATGATGCGAAGACAGCGTTTGCGATCCTACACGCAAAAAAACTTTTAAATAAATGAGCTATTTAGGAACGGACAAGCATAGGTTATAGAAACGATGCGGAGGTGAAACCTATGGTCCGTTCCTTATCATTTATCCATCTATTTATCGTACTAACCGTCGGTTATATCGGCGGGGCATTGTTATTCAGAGAAATTCCAGTAGCAGCATCCGAAAAATGGATAGGTTTCTTTGACCCTAGAGTCATTTCGGCTAGTGAGGGGCTATTTCTCAAACCTATACTAGCGTTAATTTTATTTTTCGTCATCGCATTTCTATTGTCGATGAATAGTAAAACGCGGCATGCCATATTGCTAGTGGGAGCAATTAAATGCGTCCTCTTCGGATTATCGTCTTCTTTCCTACTATCATCTGGAATGAAATTATGGGCATATACAATTTGGTGGTTTCCGTTCCAATTCTTAATATGTCTTCTTTTCTTAGTATATTGTGTCGTATTAAGTCCGCCTTATTTTAATAAGATTTCGCGCAAAGGTCGAAATCTACAAGCCGTACCTGTGTTGGCCGCGATATGTGCAGTGGCCTTTTTGATAGAAATGACAGTATTCCATTTTCTTATCCGTTAACCCTTTTGGAAGTTTCATATTTCCTTTATGTTGTCACACTCAACGCCCTTTTGATATAATGGATTCAGTGTTGAGGGGGGCGTCATATGGAGAGCCGGATTGAACGGATCAAAAAGCAACTGCACGGGGCCAGCTATAAGTTGACGCCTCAGCGGGAAGCTACGGTCTTGGTCCTTCTTGAAAATGAAGAAGATCATTTAAGTGCTGAAGATGTTTTTTTACTCGTTAAGGAGAAAGCCCCTGAAATCGGACTTGCAACAGTCTATCGGACATTGGAGCTTCTAACAGAGCTGAAAATTGTCGACAAAATCAATTTTGGAGATGGTGTCTCCCGATATGATTTACGTCAAGAAGGGGCGTCTCGTTTCCATCATCACCTTATTTGCATAGAGTGCGGGAAAGTTGCCGAAATACAGGAAGATCTTTTAGGTGATGTTGAAAAAATTGTCGAAAGCCGTTACGGATTTAATGTAAAAGACCACTGGCTGACCTTCCACGGGACTTGCCAAAGTTGTAAGTCTTCGGGAAATGACAGTAAAAAGTGAAATGGGGATGGCGTGATGCTGTCCCTTTTTGTCATTTATGAGCGGGGGAGGGAGAAAGGCATGCACAATGTTGCCTGCATGAAATGAAAGATGGAAGATTTGCGTTGGAAGATTATATCCACTTTCTCAAAGTGGAAAGGCAACTATCCAAAAACACCATCTCTTCCTACAAACGAGATTTAGTTGAATATATTGTTTCAATGGAAAAAATCGGAATTGAAGCGATTGACGAAATTGATCGTTCAGTTATTTTGCAGCATTTGCATCAGCTGAAGGAGGAAGGGAAATCATCCCGTACGATCGCGAGGCATATTTCATCCGTCAGATCCTTTCATCAATTTCTATTACGTGAAAAAGTAGCATCTCAAGATCCAACTGTCCATTTGGAAATGCCGAAGATTGATCAAAAATTGCCTTCAGTACTATCCGTTGCAGAAGTGGACAAACTGATATCCATGCCGGAGAGTGGAAAATTGCAAGGGAAAAGAGATATCGCCTTATTGGAATTACTTTATGGTACAGGGATGCGTGTAAGCGAACTGATTGGGTTAAATATGGATGACGTACATCTATCCATGGGCTTTGTCCGAGTTTTTGGCAAGGGCGGCAAGGAGAGGATCGTTCCTTTGGGAGGTGGCGCGATAAACGCATGTACAAGCTACATAAGGGAGGCGCGACCGGATTTCATATCGAAAACGAAAGGAACGGATGCTTTTTTAGTCAATATGAGAGGCGGCCGGTTGACGAGGCAAGGTTGCTGGAAAATAATTAAAGGGTATGCAGTGAAAGCGGGTATACAAAAAGAACTGACTCCTCATATTTTACGTCATTCATTTGCTACACATCTCATTGAGAATGGCGCAGACATTCGTGCCGTTCAAGAAATGCTTGGGCATTCAGATATTTCAACAACACAAATTTACACACATGTCAGCAAGGCTAGACTGAAGGATGTATATGTGAAATACCATCCGAGAGCATAAGAGAAAAGCGGAAGGCGCTTGCTCAGATGCGACAGGCATAAGGCGAAGATGCGGTGTGGCGGTTTTTGCCACAGAGCAGCTTTGACTTATGACCCGAGCAAGTCGAACTGCGCAGGGTTCGATTTGCCGTATTTCTGCGGTTTTTGCAGAAATTAAGGCATCTCCCTAGCGCCTGTAGCTGGACAGAGAAAAGCGGAAGACAATATAGCGAAAAACTGGAGGGACGGACATGGAAAGAAATAAATTTAAGCGTGTTCATTTAATCGTACTTGACTCGGTCGGAATTGGAGAGGCTCCAGATGCTCACTTATTCGGCGATGAAGGCGCAGATACACTTGGACATATCGGAGAAGAAATGGGCGGCTTAAAAATGCCGAATATGGGGAAATTAGGTTTGTCGAACATAAAGGAAATCGAAGGGATAGCTGTCGAACCGAATCCTATTGGCATGTATGGAATGATGCAAGAAGCATCTGTCGGCAAGGATACAATGACAGGGCACTGGGAAATGATGGGCCTTAATATTAATAAGCCATTCAAAGTGTATCCGAATGGATTTCCGCAAGAACTGATCGATGAACTGGAGAAGCGGACCGGAAGAAAAGTAATAGGCAACAAGCCTGCCAGTGGAACTGGAATCATTCAGGAACTTGGCCAGGAACATATGGAAACGGGTGCCATTATCGTCTACACTTCAGCTGATCCAGTTCTTCAAATTGCTGCGCATGAAGGCATCATTCCCATTGAAGAGCAATATCGCATTTGTGAAATCGCTCGAGAACTTACACTAAACCCAGAATATCTCGTCGGGCGAGTCATCGCTAGACCATTTGTCGGAGAACCGGGTAATTTTATCCGTACAACGAACCGTCATGACTATGCATTGAAACCTTTCGGCCGAACAGTTATGAATGAGCTGGAAGATGCCGGACACGCAGTCATCGCGGTCGGTAAAATATCTGATATATTCAATGGTGAAGGTGTCACAGAAGCTGTAAGGACAGTGAGCAATATGGATGGCGTCGACAAACTGCTTGATGTTATGAAATCTGATTTCCACGGACTGAGCTTCACTAATTTAGTGGATTTTGACGCGTTATACGGCCATCGTAGGGATCCGATTGGTTACGGAAATGCATTACAAGACTTTGATGCTCGTTTACCTGAAATCATGAATTCACTTCATGAAGATGATTTATTGATCATCACTGCTGATCATGGAAATGATCCTGTGCATAGCGGGACCGATCATACGAGGGAATATGTGCCGCTTGTCATATATAGTCCTTCTTTTAAAGAAGGTGGAAAATTGCCTTTACGGAAAACGTTTTCGGATATCGGCGCAACAATTGCAGACAATTTTAAAGTGAATTCACCTGAATTCGGGGAAAGCTTCTTAAGTTCATTAATAGAAAAGGTGTGATGGCTGTGTTCAGGATGGTTGATATTATTGAGAAAAAAAGAGATGGCGAAACGCTTACAAAAGAGGAAATTACATTTTTCATTAATGGATATACAGAAGGATCCATACCCGATTATCAGGCAAGCGCTTTTTTAATGGCCGTCTACTTCAAAGGGATGACAGCTGAGGAACAAGGCCATTTGACGATGGCGATGGTCGAATCAGGTGACCAGATTGATTTATCAGCAATAGAAGGGTTGAAAGTGGATAAGCACTCTACTGGCGGGGTAGGAGACACGACAACGCTTATTTTGGCCCCTTTAGTAGCTGCTTGTGGTGTTCCAGTTGCCAAGATGAGCGGAAGAGGCTTAGGGCATACTGGCGGCACGCTTGATAAGCTTGAATCGATCGAAGGATTTCATATCGAGCTAACCGAAGAACAGTTCGTCAAACAGGTGAATGACCTTAAACTTGCTGTCATCGGACAAAGCGGCAACTTGACGCCTGCAGATAAAAAATTGTATTCACTACGCGATGTAACTGCTACGGTCAACAGCATTCCGCTTATTGCAAGCTCCATTATGAGTAAAAAGATTGCGGCAGGTGCCGATGCAATCGTCTTAGACGTTAAAACGGGCGACGGCGCATTCATGAAAACCTTGGAAGATGCTGAAGCGTTGGCACGTTCGATGGTTTCAATCGGTCACCAAGTAGGGCGCAACACAACTGCAGTCATCTCCGACATGAGCCAACCTTTAGGCTTTGCGATCGGAAACGCACTTGAAGTGAAAGAAGCGATCGACACACTTAAAGGAGAAGGACCTGAAGATTTAACGGAACTTTGCTTTGTCCTAGGAAGCAAAATGATTGTCGCCGGTAAAAAAGCGGATTCGATTGAGGAAGCTAGAAAAATGCTTGAGGCAGTTATCGCAGACGGCACGGCATTGGAGCTGTTCGGCCGATTGATTGAAGCACAAGGCGGCGATGCACGCATTATTCACGATACATCATTATTACCAACCGCAAAATATCAAATCGAAGTCCCTGCACTGTCTTCCGGGACCATTTCAAAAATGGAAGCAGACGAAATCGGCGTCGCTGCAATGCTGCTTGGAGCGGGAAGAGCGACGAAGGAAGACGAAATCGATTTGGCAGTCGGTATTATGCTAAAAAAGAAAATCGGCGATGAAGTAAAAGCCGGTGATCCATTGGCAATTATTCATTCAAACAATGAAAACGTAAAAAAATCGATTGAAATGATTCAAAACCATATTCATATTTCGGATAAAGTACAGGATGCACCTGCATTGATCCGAGAAACAATTACACAATAATAGTTGAGAGAAACCATTCCTTGAGCAGCTAGTCTGTTCGGGGAATGGTTTTTTAAATTATAGAAGAAAAAAAGAATAGGTATTTAGATGCATTTTGAAAATCTTTTAATGGCAAGTATCCTTTTTGACCCCACCCATCTATATAGGGGGTAAAAGGGGGAATTGTAATGACTTACTACTTGAAGGAATACGCACGATTCGCGACAACTGAAGAAATGGATGCAGCAGCAGAACAGCACTTGTTTCGTCATTGGGATGAGCTGACAAAATCGGATCGCCAAGTGCTCGACATGATCCGCCGCTATTCGGTGAAGTACGGTGCAGCACATTTGAAACATGAAACGATAGAAGACGCAATCGGGAAATCAAATGCAACGGTTCGACGCGCAATTCGCAAACTTGTCAGCTTGGGGATTATCGAGAAAGTCCACTATATCCGTCCCGTCATGAGCGGGCTAGGCGCTAACATCTATATTATTTTACCGATTGATGACCAGGGGAAAATGAACAATCGTGACCATGACGATAAACCTCATAACAACGCGGAAAACGAGCAGCATCTGGCAGACGAAGCCTCTCTTTCTAAATCTCTATTAAAATCTAAAGATCTTAACTACACGTCTCATCATGAGCCGTCAAAGTTATCCACAAGTCTATTCAGTCGGATGAAAGACTTGCTTCTTGCCACAATTGGAGAAACAAAAAAGGCCCGTGAATTCTACGGAATTCATCAAGCGATCTCTGAACGGATGTTGAAGTATGAAATCTATAAAGATGACAAGGACGTATTCGACGCTCTTGCATATCGTGCATTGACGATCACTGTCATGGCGACGAAAAAGAAAGTGATCCGCAATTTACCGGGGTATTTCAAGGGCGTACTGGATAAGTTGGTCGATGAGACGTATTTTAAAGACATTTTTATGCTGTTTGATAAGCCGGTGGAAGGGTTTTATTGCCCTTGAGCAGGGTTGGTTGTGATGCGGCTTGCCTTTGTTTCGTTGCGAATGATTTGATTGTGATGCAAATTGATTTGATTTCGTTGCATGCCGGTTTCATTGTGTTGCGCCCGTTTCATTGTGATACGACCCGATTTCGTTTCGTTGCGGTTCAATTACATTGTGATGCGGAAAAGTATGTTTTGGTTAATTAAATTCTGAGCGTCCATAAAAGTTAGAAAATCAAGCTGCTGACATTTTGAACATGGTATGATAGTTGAAAGCTTGCCAGTTATCAAAGAATTCTTTCTTCATTCAGGAAAAGGAGGAGCTAAATGTTAAACCGAGTCATTCAACAATTCAACTTGAATGTAGTAGCCATTCATGAGGTTGAAGATTCCCATAGTTCAACAGTTGTTAAATGCTGTTTGCTGAATGGGGAAAACGTCTTTATAAAAATACCTTTCACGAAATTGAAGTGTAAGCGTGAGTTGGAAGCTTATGAAATCTTAAAAGATAGCGTTTCAATTCCTAAGATGTTAGATTTTTGGTCTGGCGATGAGGAGTGTCCCGGCGCATTCTTATTGTCTGAATTAAAAGGGCAACCGCTATCACAAAAGCTTTCACCCACAATAGCGTTTCAGGTTGGGGTCCTCCATGCCTCTATGCATCAAATTCCGCCCCCTGCTGCAGTTCAGTTAACTGGAATAAAAAATGAATTTCCAACCTGGTCTAATTTTGTGGAACGCCAATTCTACAGTTTTGCTGAAGATGTGAAGAACGTTTTGGATGAAAATTTATACAGTCAGGCGATTGAAAAATTTGAAAACATGAAATGCCAGCTTCCGCTTCCAGATGGTCCGAGCTTCATACATATGGATTTTCGTCCAGCCAATATAATTGTGAATGGAGATAAGGTGTCAGGCGTGATCGACTTCGAAAGTGTACGATTCGGCTCAACAGAAATCGATTTCACTAAAATTTATCGTGATTTTTTAAGGTTTGATTATAATTTGTATCAGTCTTATCAAGAAGGCTATAACACGATAAGACCGTTAATTGATTTAGAAGTTGTATTGCCTTTTTACCAATTCACCGATGCATTTAATAGTATTGGTTGGTGCAAACGCCGTGGAATTGAAAGGAATGCATCCTTTTTGGAGGAAAATCTTTTGATTCTACAAAATGTATTACGATAAACAATGGTTTTGTTTTGGTGGTCAACACTTTTTAACTTTTTCCAATTTGTAGCTACATTAATACCTGTTAAATACCCTCGGTGGATGGGAGGGTATAGTAGTTATAGATCCGATGGTTTACAGCTTCTTAGGATATTGAAAGATAAAGGTTAACAATCCGATCATGGACAGGGCGTAATTTAAAAGTATCGTTGTAGTGCGGGCGGACCAATTTATAGACGAAGGGGTGCAGCAAATGAGTGATCGATTTGAACTTAGTTTTAAAAACAAGGTAATTAAAATGTGGCTGGTTTTTATGGTGCCAACTGTGATTGTACAAATACTCCTTTTACTGTTTACTGAATATCCAAGAGAAATACTAGCAGGAATTCCTTCAATACCAACAACACTCTTTTTTATCTGGCTCTATTTTCATAAAAGGAAACAGAAGAAAAAGGAAAATTTTGCCTAATCGTTGATTGTCAGTCAGTGTTGCGCTGCAACCGGGGCATTACAGTTTTTATTTTATGCTTGTGGGGTACTTAGCGAACTGTAATTAATAGCAAAACATATAACGAAATTATGAAGCAATTGGATGCGGTCGCTGTATAAGCGAGTGCTACTCTATTGCAATATGGTTTATTTAATAGAGAAAGGTAAGGATTAATCATGTTTTTTGTTCAAATGTCTGGCTTCCCGGGCTCTGGGAAATCCACGCTATCTCGAGAAATTGCCAAGAGAACGGGCGCGATCGTAATCGACCATGATATTGTAAAATCTGCTTTGTTAAAATCAATAGAGGACAAGCAAATCGACATGAAACTGGCCGGTAAGATTTCGTATGATATTGATTGGTCTTTAATTGATTTTCAATTGTCGCAAGGACAAAGTGTGATTTTTGATAGTCCTTGCCTCTACCAAGAAATGGTTGATAAAGGAATAGGCCTCTCCGAAAAGTATAACGTTACATACAAATATGTTGAATGCTATCTTAACGATTTCGAAGAGGTGAATAAGCGATTAAAAACCCGAATCAGCAAGATCAGTCAAATTAAAGAAATCCGGTCTGAAAGTGATTTTAAATTTACGATTGAAAACAGCAAAAAACCAACTGGCTATCCTTGCTTAGTTATAGATACCGGCAAGCCTTTAGAAAGCTATATTAACAAGGTCGTAAGTTACATAAATGATTAACAAGCGAATTGCGGCAGAGTAAAATGGTTTTTTTAATACTTAATAAGGAACCGGTCCACCAGCTTGTGTCGCAGAAGCCATTCTTTGAACAAAAAATGATGAAGGAATGGTTTTTTTATTATGCCAACAAGTGTTACCTTTACCTCGCGTCCAATCCACCGCTCCATGCGTCCAAAGCCCTCAACCCCGCGTCCAAAGCCATCCGCCCCGCGTCCAATCCACCGCACCTCGCGTCCAACCCCCCGCCTCACGCGCCCAAAGCAACCTACCACGCCACCGCCCAATCCCCACCTATAATTTAATTCCTTTCATGTGTAAACCGTCCTTAAAATGGATAGGCTTTTAAAGGTAATATCGAATGTCGAAAAATAGAATATTTGCAAACCTTGTGACTAGTTATGTCAGGTGAAAGGGTTTTCCACGTCCTGTGTTGAATGTGTTCCGCATGAAGGAGGGATTCAGCATGGCTGATATTAATCAGATTGATGACATTGTGGTTGTAACATTGGCGGGAGAGTTGGACAATCTGCAGGCAAACAGGATTCGTTCGACAATTTCATCGTCCATCTTCACAGGAAAAGTACGGGGAATCATTTGGGACTTGAGCCGCCTTGGGTTTATGGATAGCGCGGGCATCGGACTTATTTTAGGAAGGATGCGTGATCTTGCACCTTACAATGGGGAAACATTTATTATAAATCCCTCCCCTACGATGGAAAAAATCTTCAATTTTTCAGGCTTGGGTTCCAACATCAGACATGGCTCGGTTGAAAGTGTAATTGGTGAAATCGGAGGGGTCTTATATGAGAAATGAAATGACATTATCGTTCGTCGCAATTGAAGAAAATGAAGCGTTGGCGAGGATGGCCATGACTTGTTTCATCACGCCTTTGGATCCGACGCTTGAAGAGATTTCTGAGTTTAAAACGATCGTTTCTGAAGCTGTCACGAATGCGATCATTCACGGTTATGATTGTGACGGAACAAGCATGGTTACGATTCGTGCGTTGATTGATGGCAATAAAGTGAGTATGACTGTCGAAGACCAAGGAAATGGGATTTTCGATGTGGAACAGGCAATGGAGCCGATGTTCACGACGAAGCCCCTTATGGAACGATCGGGTATGGGATTTACGATTATGGAAAGCTTTTCAGACAGTTTATCTGTCGATTCTTCCATCGGAAATGGAACGGTTGTGCGATTCGAGAAAATGTTTTCTCCGGTCACGGAAGCAAGCAGAATGAGGTGACCGATGGATACGTCTGTTGAAAAACAAGATGCCCTATTGTCCCAGGAAAAAATGAGAACGCTGATCCAACAATCCCAAGAAGGGGATAAAGAAGCGAGACGGATGATGGTGGAAGGCAACACTCGACTTGTCTGGTCCATCGTTCAGCGCTTTGCATCCCGGGGAGCGGATCTGGAAGATTTGTTCCAGATTGGATGTATCGGTCTTATGAAGTCAATTGACAAATTCGATTTATCGTATGAAGTGAAATTTTCCACGTATGCAGTCCCAATGATTGTAGGAGAGATCCAACGGTTTTTAAGGGATGATGGCATGGTGAAAGTGAGTCGTTCCATACGGGAACTAAGTTTTAAAATCAGGCATGCGACGGATGATTATATTAAGCATCATGGCAAATCGCCGTCTGTTTCAGAAATTGCCGATGCCTTGCAAGTGACAGTGGATGAGGTAATCCTCGCTTCGGACGCATTGAGAGATCCGGCATCCCTTCACGAGCAGCTTTACGAGAACGAAGGAGACAGTTTGACGTTGATGGATCAGTTGCGCGATGACAGGTCGGAACGGTTTTTCGATCATATTCCGCTAAGAGACGTCGTGTCCAAGCTGAGTAAACGAGATCAGACGATCATTTACATGCGTTATTATTTGGACTACACACAAAGCGACATCGCTGAAAGGATTGGCATTTCACAAGTGCAGGTCTCCCGTTTGGAAAAGAAGATCCTTGCCCAATTAAAGACATGGATGAGCTCGCAACCAGAAGAAAGTGACATTAAAGTGAGGACGGATTAATTAATGGCGAAGTTATTCACATCTTTGAAAGATGGAGAAGAATGGTTCCAAAGTAAATTTGGTATAGATGAAACATTTGACGCGACTGCAAAAACTGTCCACTTATGGGGAATGCCTGTCCTGATGTACTATATAAACGGCCTCATTGACGGGCAGACATTAACAACCCTTTTGACGGAAATGCAAGAGGGCTTTGAAAAGAATGATGGAAATAAAGATGACCCTGAATGGTTTCTAAATTACTTTCCTTATTACGCATTGGAAGATGCGGATGACAAGGATAAATTCCTTACTGCTATTTTAAGCGGACTTGTCGGGTTTGTTTTGCCGAATGGCTATGCATTTGTGGCGGATTTACGAAGTTCTCCGGGCAGGCAGCCGGAGGAGCCGGATACGGAGAAGGTCATTAGAGGTTCAAGGGACGGCTTTACTGAAAACATCATAATTAATACTGCCCTTGTAAGAAGAAGACTAAAAACAGAAGATCTTCGTTTTGAAATGCATCAAACATCGGTAAATGGAAAAACAGATGTGGCAATTACGTATATGAAAGGTGCTGCCAGTGAGGAGCATCTTTCTTACATACGCGGAAGACTGGATGATATCAAACATGATGGTTTGACGATGACGGATAAATCGTTGGAAGAATTCTTGTTCAAGCAAAGATTCCACCCAATGCCGTTTGTCCGTTTCACCGAAAGGCCGGATATTTGCGCCGCGCATCTTTTGGAGGGGCATATCGCTATAATTGTCGACACATCCCCCTCTGCAATTTTAGTTCCAGTAACAGTTTTTCATCATTTGCAGCATGCGGAGGAATACCGGCAATCTCCATTTACAGGTACATTTGTAAGATGGCTACGACTATTCGGGGCGTTGCTTAGTATGTTCCTTCTCCCATTTTGGTATTTGCTTTCTACTCATCAACAATATTTACCGGTCATGCTGAGTTACATTGGGCCGAATGATCCTGGTTCTATTCCGTTAATTTTGCAATTGCTTATTGCGGATATCGGCATCGAAGTGCTTCGAATGGCAGCAATCCATACGCCATCTCCTATGACGACGGCGATGGGGCTCGTTGCTGCAATTGTCATTGGCCAAGTTGCCATCGATGTTGGATTGTTCACGGGTGAGGTAATTTTATACGTGGCGGTTAGCGCCATCTTTACTTTTGCCATCCCGTCATTTGAATTGAGTTTAACAACGAAGATTTTCAGGGTATTCATTCTCATATTGACCGGCATATTGGGTGCTCCAGGATTCTTTTTAGGAACCGTATTTCTTTTCTATTATTTAGCTTCTCTTAAGCCGATGGGTGTGCCATATATGTGGCCATTAGTACCGTTTTTCCCTCAGGCTATGAAGCGGGTGCTCATTAGATTCCCAATGACAATCGATGCCCCAAGACCATTTATAACGGATTCTCCAGATAGGAATAGGCTTTCGTAGAGGATTGATTCTGAGCTCCCAGTTATGATAAGGTTTTATCAATATGACTTGGAGGAATGGAATATGCATCTATATGGAACTCAATCTGTGAATAATCATGGCCATTTGACAATCGGCGGAGTAGATACAGTAGATCTCGCAAATATGTATGGAACCCCTTTGCTTGTATATGATATTGCCCTTTTTAGGGAGCGGGCAAAAGCTTTTAAAGAAACGTTCAAAAAGGCTGGGATTAACGCGCAAGTAGCGTATGCAAGCAAAGCATTTTCTTCCATTGCCATTTATGAGGTTGCAAAGCAGATGGATCTTTCATTGGATGTTGTATCCGGTGGGGAGCTTTTCACTGCAGTTGCAGCGGACTTTCCCCGTGAGAAAATCCATTTTCACGGGAATAACAAAAGCTATACAGAGCTTCAATTCGCTTTTGATGAAGGTATAGGCTGCATTGTCGTTGATAACTTTTTGGAAATTGAAATGGTGAAAGAAATTTCGGAGGCGCGCCAAGAGAAGATGAATGTGCTCTTGCGCGTAACTCCCGGAGTGAATGCTTCTACCCATGATTACATTACGACAGGCCAGGAAGATTCCAAGTTTGGATTCGACCTGAAAAATGGACAGGCGGATGACGCATTCCTTAAACTGTATAATCACCCGTACATCAACCTGTTAGGGATGCATTGCCATATCGGTTCCCAAATATTCGAAACCGATGCTTTCCGGTTTGCAGCAGTCGCCCTTATGAATAAAATGGTCGATTGGCGTGAAAAATTCAAATTCATCTGTTCGGTTTTAAACTTAGGAGGCGGCTTCGGAATACGCTATACTGTGGAAGATACACCACTACATCCTTCTGCCTACGTGGAAGAGATGGAGAAAGTTGTATTGGAAATGACGCGTACGCATAATTATCCGGTTCCGGAAATCTGGATTGAACCAGGCAGATCGCTTGTTGGTGATGCCGGTACGACATTATATACAGCAGGCGCTATGAAAGAAGTTCCTGGTATCAGAACGTATGTCGCTGTCGACGGAGGCATGTCCGATAATATCCGTCCCGCTCTTTACGAAGCTAAATATACGGCAGTAACGGCCAATCGGATGGTAGATCCTCATTCTGATAAAGTAACAATTGCTGGGAAATGTTGTGAATCTGGAGACAAGCTCATTGAAGATGCTTACATTGCTGAACCTGTTGAAGGTGATATCATCGCCATTTTCTGTACGGGTGCATACACATATTCCATGGCCAGTAATTACAATCGTCTTCCAAAGCCGGCAATCGTGTTTTGTGAGGATGGACAACATCAATTAGTTGTTCGAAGGGAAACCTATGAAGATATTATTAGACTGGACGTCCCATTACAGAAGACAGAACATGGAGTTTCATCATGAGAAAACGTAATATGACCCTTTTTTTGCTCATACTTTTCGTTGCGTGCATCTGGGGGGCAGTGTACTGGTACTTTATTGCTCCTTTTACGGGACCGAATAAATGAACTTTCTCGATCATTGATATATTACCATCTATCATGTACGATTAGTTTTATTCAACGGTTGTTTCCGTTTTCATGCTGGCGAAAAGAATACAATTGAGGATTTTTTGAAAAGAAGGGATTCCATTGATACTTTTACGATACAAAAAAACGTATGAAAAAATCGCCATGGGCTTACTTTCGTATATGCCCGGAGAAAAAGCCGTAAAAAAACTGCAAGAAACGATACATCAGTACGAGCATGATGACGATTGGCAGTTGTATCTTCTGAAACAAGAAGAGGATTTTATTGGTCTTGTCGGGATTGTATTGGATGAGCATTCCTATACGGTCATGCATTTATCCGTCAACCCTTCTTTCAGAGGAGAAGGCATTGGCAGTGAAATGATTGCAAAGCTTGCGGAACTATTTCCTAACTTGGAATGTAAAAGTAATGAGTATACTGAGTCCTTCATGAAAAGATGCATGGATAGGGAAAGTAAAGATTCGTAAATAGGGGAAAGGAGCAGATCATAATGGTCTGCCCTTTTTCTTTTCGCGTTCAGCAAGAATATCATTGCGATCTCGTAGCATATGTTTATGAATGACGGTATCACTGTTCAAAGGAAGTAAATGCATGGAAGCAGCAGTTTCATCAACCAAAGCATTCAGCTCGTCCGAATTTAACGATAGTTGGAAAGACGAGAACGGCTCGGCTTTTTTCACTTTCTCAACTGCCTGATTTGTATTGTCAAGTAATCGTACATAATCGATGCCATGCGTAAAAGCCTCATGGAATTTTGGGAAGTCAAGAAACCGTCTCTCCGCTTTCAAGAGTGTCCGATAAGCACCGTTGAAATTAGACCTTCTCCAATGATAAAGTCCTGTCGCCAATAATATATAAGCAGTCAACGGATGCTCTTTCGAGTAATTGGGAATGGATTTCCAGTACTCCTCCAACACCTCATGGCATTCAAAGTAGTCTTGATTCCTATTAAAATAAACAATAAACTTTAAGAAAAGCGGATGCTTATACGGTTCCATCGAATCAGTCCTTTCTTCATATTACTTATAAATTTGTTGATTGAAGCGAAAGGCGGCGACTCCGGCGGGATAAGCGTCAGCAGAAGACCCCGCAACGGAGCGCAGCGAAGTGAGGAGGCTGAAGTGACGCCCGCGGAAAGCGTCCGCCTGTAGCGAAAATCAACGATTACATACTCGTATTGCAAATGCTGCCAAAACGGAGGAATCATAATGACATACAAAGTTAAACTCGAGGCTTTTGAAGGGCCCCTGGATCTATTATTACATTTAATCAACAGACTTGAAATCGATATCTATGATATACCGATGGCCGAACTGACAAGTCAATACATAGAACATCTTCACGCTATGCGTGTATTGGAACTGGATGAACTAAGCGAGTATCTCGTTCTTGCCGCCACTTTAATTGAAATTAAAAGTAAAATGTTATTGCCTGTTCATGAAGGGGAAGCATTGGATGACTCATCTGAATTCCAAATGGAAGACGACCCGCGGGATGAACTTGTTGCCCGTTTGATTGAATACAAGAGATATAAAGAAGCCGCTAATTCGTTAAAGGAATCGGCAGACGACCGAGCAGTCCATTTCACAAAAATTCCTGGCGATTTATCCGCTTATGGTGAAATCGCCGAAACAGAATCCGATGAAAAAATGAATGTGTTCGATTTGATCGGTGCTTTTCAGAAGATGCTTGAAAGGAAAAAACTTCGTGCCCCTTTAAGCGCTAAAATTATGAAATCTGAGGTCTCGGTTAGCGAGAAAATGGATAACATTATGACATTGCTTGAAAGGCGTGGCGGTAGATGCGAGTTTGACACCCTATTCGAAGAAGGAGATGTTGAAGACTTAGTCGTCACTTTCCTATCTTTATTGGAATTAATGAAAAGGCTTGATATTACGGTGTTGCAGGAAGACAACTTCGATAAGATGATCATCAAGGCAAGAGTGGAGGGGCATTATGGAAATCATTGATGAACGAATCATCGGCATGTTGGAAAGTTTTTTATTCATAGCGGGTGATGATGGCTTAACACTAAAGCATATCGCGACGTTGCTACAGACGGATGATGAATCGGCTGCTGTCATTGCGGAACAATTACGATTGAATTATGAAGGCAGAGCAGATTCCGGCATTACATTGAGACTGTACGGCGGTTCCTACCGGCTTGTTACAAAAGGGGAATTTGCTGATGACATTCTCCGGATGCTTGAAAACCCTACGAGAAATTCAATCACGCAAGCCTCGCTTGAAGTGTTGGCAATCATCGCCTACAAACAGCCAGTAACGCGGGTTGAAATCGATGACTTACGTGGGGTTAAATCAGACGGCCCGATTCAAACGCTTGTTGCAAAAGGTTTTATTATGGAGAAAGGCCGTCTTGAGAGCAGCGGCAGACCAATCCTGTATGGCACTACCGAATTATTTCTCGATAAATTCGGTTTGGAATCAATCGAAATGCTTCCTCCTTTAATTGAAAATGATGAGGAATCGTTTGGGGATACCGACCTATTTATGACAAAATTCCAAGAAGCATTTGAAATTACAGATGAAGGAGGAAAAAATGATTGAAACGGACATGGGCGATCGTAATTGTCCTATTTCTATCTATGATGTTTACGACGCTTCCTAAAAGCGCGGCTGCGGGAAGTGCCTGGGCGGTCATCGATGCCGATACCGGCCGCTTGTTGGACGGATCTAATGAAAATGTCCAATTGCCGATTGCGAGTTTGACAAAGATGTGGACGGCATTGACGTTTATCGAGAGCGGTGCAGATGGAGACGTTGTCATTTCGCCAGCAGCGGCTTCTGCAGAAGGTTCATCCATCTATTCTCAACAAGGTGCGGTAATGGATAGTGATGCATTGCTGTACGGTTTAATGCTTCGATCGGGAAATGACGCGGCGTTCGCATTGGCGGAACATGCGGGTGGCTCGGTTGATGGATTTGTCGATATGATGAATGAAAAAGCGCAATTTTACGGCATGGAAAGGACAACTTTCAAAAACCCATCAGGGCTTCATCATGAAGAGCATCTTTCAACGGCATACGAGACCGGCCTTATGCTCTATTTTGCAATGAAGAACGAGAAATTCCGTAAAATAGCTACTGCTGAAAACTTTGTTTACCGTAAAGGGGATGAAGTAAAAAGTTGGCGAAACAAACATCGTCTTATTCATACAAATGATGCTGTCATAGCCGGGAAGACGGGTTTTACGAAGGCGGCGGGCAGAACCTTGGCAACCTATTTTGAGAAGGATGACAAAAGACTGATCGTCGTTACGTTGAATAATGGAAACGATTGGAACGTGCATGAGCAATTGGCAAATACGACGTTCCAACAATATGACCTTGTTACTGTTGCGAAAAAAGGGAAGTACCGCATATTGCCCGGGGTCAATGGAGAGTTGAAGCGCCCGATTGTCCTTTTATTGAATAAGAACGAAGTGGAAAGGGTATCCCATGTCGTTTACATTCCCCGAAACCAAGGTGATAAAGGTGCAGGGACATGGACGGTATCATTGAACAATGAGCTGCTCATTTCTGCTGAAGTGGAAATTTACAAGTGAAAAAAGGGAAGACTGACGATATTAGGTCGGTCTTCTTTTCATTTGCGGTGAAATATGACATAATTTTTTGAGGTGGAAGGAAGGTGTCATTATGGAAAGATTACAAAAAGTACTGGCTCAAGCAGGTGTAGCATCCCGCAGAAAGGCGGAAAAGCTCATCGTTGATGGAATGGTAAAAGTGAACGGAAAAGTCGTGACAGAACTAGGGACGAAGGTGACACGTGCAGACCGGGTTGAAGTACAAGGCGTGGAGCTCGTCAAGGAACAATTCGTCTATTACTTGCTATACAAACCAAGAGGCTATATATCGACGGTTAGTGATGAGAAAGGCAGGAAGACCGTACTCGATCTGCTTCCTATGATTGAACAGCGGATATTCCCGGTTGGAAGACTGGATTTTGATACTTCCGGCATCATTATAATGACAAATGATGGTGACTTTTCGTATTTGATGACCCATCCGAAGTTCGGCATCCAGAAAAAGTATGTAGCCAAAGTGAAAGGGATTCCTGAACGAGATGCATTGAAAAAGCTGGAGCGCGGAATTGAACTTGAAGACGGCATGACTGCCCCTGCACGAGTGAAAATGCAGTCTTTTGACAAGAAGACAGGGACAGCAATCATCGAGATCACAATTCACGAAGGCCGTAACCGGCAAGTGCGCAGAATGTTCGATGCAATCGGCTGTCCTGTTCAAAAGCTGAGAAGAGAATCTTTTGCGATGCTGACAACAAGCGGATTGAATGCAGGTGAAGCAAGGGAATTGACGACACATGAAGTGAAACAGCTAAGAGTGCTTGCGGAAACAGGTAAAATCGGGTAAGCGTGCTTTGCTCATTTATTCCGTCTAGACCCCGGGTGGCAACCGCTAGGGTCATAAGCCACCCTGCGCTTTTGTTGAGAAACGTTCACAAACCTATCACGACTTCACAATTACTTCAATAGTTGTTTTGCTATAATTGTATCTGGCATCTTTATTATTGTTAGGGGGGCTATCCAGTTGTCCAAAGTGAAAAAAAAGCGGTCACGCCTCATTTTTCGTACCGTCGTACTACTTCTATTAGCATCAGCTATTATCTTTTCAATTTTTTCAAAAGACAAGGTGAAGGTTCTTGCGGTAGGTGACAAAGCGCCAGATTTTGAGTTGGTTGACTCGAAAGGGAACAAGCATCGGCTATCCGATTACGCAGGAGAAGGTGTATTTCTGAATTTTTGGGGCACGTGGTGTCCGCCGTGTAAACGCGAAATGCCGTACATAGAAGACCAGTATAAGTCTTTCGCGGATAAAGGGGTACATGTATTATCTGTCAATATTGGTGAATCCAATTTGAAGGTGGATACATTTAGCCAACAATACGGTCTGACTTTCCCGATTGTTATTGATAAAACGAAAGATGTCAGGGACCTTTACAATATTGTCCCGCTTCCGACAACTTTCCTAATCGATAAAGATGGGAAAATCACTAAAATCATTACAACAGAAATGACTGAAGAGGAAATCATTTCTTATATGGAGAGCATCCAACCTTGATAAGGAGTTCGTAAACATGAGTAAAATCAAATGCCAATGCGGTCACGACAACCCATTCGGAACAGTGCTTTGTGAAAAATGCGGACGTCCAATGACCGAGGAAGCGAAAAAAAGTGAAGTCGTTGATATGAGATATGAAGGATCTGCGCGCAGGTCGCAGACGTACAAACGCTCAATCATCGACAAAGTATGGAATTTCTTTTCGAGTGTGAAAATAGGTGTGAGCATTATTGTCGCAGTCCTTGTAACTTCAGCAATCGGAACGTTATTTCCACAAAAGTTTTACGTGCCGGTGAATCAGGATTCACCCGCGGAATTATTAGCATATTATGAACGTCTGTACGGATTTATAGGAACAATCTATTATAAATTAGGCTTCTATGATATGTATAATAGCTGGTGGTTTAAAATACTGATTGGAATGCTTGGTACGTCCATCATCATCGCCAGTCTAGATAGGGTGATTCCACTCTATAAATCGTTGAAAAAACAACGGACGAAGCGGCATGCATCCTTCATGAAACGGCAGCGTATTTATGGTGAAGGCCGTTCTGAAAATGCGGATTCTGCTTTAACGAAAGCGGAAGAAAAGCTGAAGGAAATGAAATATAATGTAAAAACGGAAGACGGGGCCATTTTGGCTGAAAAAAACCGTTTCTCCCGTTGGGGTCCCTATGTCAATCATACAGGTTTAATCATTTTCTTATTCGGAGTTTTATTGCGGGGCATTCCTGGCTTCTATGTCGATGAGACAATGTGGATCCGGGAAGGTGAATTACGTGCAATTCCAGGTGCTCCAGATTTTTACCTAGAAAGTAACGATTTCAAAATCGAGTATTACTCAAAAGAGGAAGCTTCTGAAGTATTCGGCGAAGCTTTAGACCGAGTGGGACAAATTGTTAAAAAGTATCAAACAGATGTAACACTATACAAAAAGAAAGAGGAAGGCCTCGTTGGGTCATCCGATCTGGATGTTGTTAAAGATTATTCAATTATTGTCAATAAGCCATTGAAGTTCGATGGATATAATGTTTTCCAGATGGACTACCGTCTCGCTGAACTGAAATCGATGACAATGCAATTGATTGAAAAGAAAACAGGGAAGTCTTTTGGTCAATTTACGATTGATCTCGATGATCCTGAAGGCGTTTATAAATTGAACGATGGCGCCCAAGTCGATCTAATTGGCTATTATGCAGACTACAATGGCGTGGAAAATGGAGAACCTGTTTCTAAATCTCCAATTCCGAACAATCCTGCATTCATCTTTGAGATGAAAACTCCGGAAAAGCCGAAAGGTGAAAAAAGCTTTGTTGCAATCCAACAAACTCTGGAAACAGAAGAGAATGCGTATGCGGTGAAGTTTGTCGGCGCAGATACGCGGGATATTTCCGGTCTGACGATCCGCAAAGATAAGACATTATATATTCTTCTTTTAGGCGGCCTCATCTTCATGATTGGTGTCATTCAAGGGTCCTATTGGAATCATAGACGCATTTGGGTTCAAAAAGGGGAGAACGGGGAATTGATGTTGGCAGCTCATACAAATAAGAACTGGTTCTCTTTGAAAAAGGAAATAAATGCTGTCAAAGAATATGCAGACTTGCCAAACTATGAAGATAGACAAGACAATGAGTCGTCAATTGAGCAAGAGGAAGGAGAAAAATAATTATGAGCCTTGCATCATTAAGCTCTAATCTGCTTTTAGTTTCTTTTATTGCCTATTTAGTAGCCACACTGTTTTTTGGAGGCGCGGTAAAAGGAGCTAAATCGGAATCATCTTATAAAAATAATAGATGGGGCAAAATCGGAATTGTGATAACAATTATCGGCTTCATCACTCATCTCGGTTATTTTATTACGAGATGGATGGCATCAGGACATGCACCTATGAGTAATATGTTTGAATTTACTACTGCTTTCGGCATGATGTTAGTAGGGGCTTTCATTCTTCTATTCTTCTTGTATCGAACACCATCGTTGGGCTTGTTCGCATTACCGATAGCAATCATTATTATTGGGTATGCCAGCATGTTCCCGACTGAGATTACGCCGCTAATCCCAGCATTGCAAAGCCACTGGTTGGCAGTCCATGTTATAACTACCGTAGTGGGTGAGGCGATTCTTGCAATTAGCGCCGTAGCAGGTTTAATTTACTTGTTAAAACATATCGATATGTCAAAACCGTCTAAACAGCGTTTTTGGCTTGAAGCGGTAATATTCACTCTCGTCCTCGTCCTTGGATTTGTCGTTTCGTCAACAACGTTCAAATTGACTGGCTATGAAGCACATTTTACGTATATCGATAAAAATCAGGCTCCGGCAAAGATTGAATATAATTACCCTCCATTATTCGGCATGAATGGATATGAAGCGCTGACTCCGGAAGCTATGACGCCATGGGCAGAAATGCCGGCTGTTGTTAATGCAAAGACATTAACCTCGTTTGTTTGGTCGGTAGCGACTGGAATTGTCCTATATTTACTATTAAGGCTTATTTTCCGGAAACCGATTGCGAGCATATTCCAACCATTTGCGAAGAAAGCGAATTCGCAGCTAATGGATGAGATCGGTTACCGCTCAGTCTTGATCGGATTTCCTGTCTTCACCTTAGGAGCATTGATATTCGCAATGATCTGGGCCCACGAAGCATGGTCCCGATTTTGGGGATGGGATCCGAAAGAAGTATGGGCGCTTATTACTTGGCTCTTTTATGCGGCGTTCTTGCATTTACGGCTTTCAAAAGGTTGGGAAGGCAAGAAATCAGCTTGGCTTGCGGTTATCGGTTTTATCATCATTATGTTCAACCTGATTGCCGTCAACCTGATTATCGCTGGTTTGCATTCTTACGCGTAAATCATTTGGACTGCACAGCCGTTAAGGTTTCGTGCAGTCTTTCTTTTTTATAAGACTGCTTGTACAATAAAAGTAGGAGTGTATTGGAAAGGGGATATTCACAATGGAGGAAAGTGTTAAACTTTTAGTGGTGGATGACGAAGACCGGATTCGCCGTCTTCTTAATATGTATCTATCTAGGGAAGGTTTCGAAATAGAAGAAGCGGTCGATGGTGCGGAAGCGATTGAAAAAGCGCTTGCCAATCATTATGACTGCATTTTACTGGATTTAATGATGCCTGAGAAAAATGGACTTGAAGTTTTACAGGAGCTGCGTGAGGCAAAGAAAATGACACCTGTCATTCTACTTACTGCGAAAGGTGAAGAATCTGATCGCGTAGAAGGATTTGAAACAGGTGCAGATGATTATATCGTAAAACCTTTTAGCCCTCGTGAAGTTGTCCTGCGCGTGAAGGCGATTTTAAGACGTTCTGTATCATTCCCTGATGCTACCGCTACGAACAGTTCAAAGGATCTTGTCGTCTTTCCGCAATTGACGATTGATCATGATGCGCATCGCGTAACAGCCGAAGGGAAAGAAGTGAATTTAACACCGAAGGAATATGAATTGCTTTATTTTCTCGCAAAGTCACCTGACAAGGTTTTTGATCGTGAACAATTATTGAAAGAAGTTTGGCACTATGAATTTTTCGGAGATCTACGTACTGTTGATACACACGTTAAACGTCTCCGCGAAAAACTTAGCCGAGTATCTGAAAGTGCTGCAAAAATGATCGTTACTGTTTGGGGCGTCGGCTATAAATTCGAGGTACCAAATGAATAGAATATGGCATTCAATCGTCGGGAAGCTATGGGCAACCATATTGCTTCTCGTTTCATTTGTCCTGTTTGTCGTCACTGTATTGCTTCTTGAGTTCCTGGATAATTTCCATACGAAACAGGCGGAGGACTCTTTGCGCAGGGAAGCGACGACGATCGGTAAAATTGTTGTAGATCATGAAAATGAGTCTGCAATGCGGGTGATCATCCAGGATATATTGGATAACGAGACGAATGCAGTGATCATTGATTCTGATAAACAAGTGCATTATTCATTTCATCAAGGATTGAATGAAGACAAAATCGAGGAAAAAATCTTATCTGAACCGAAGTTTTTCACGAACCTTACGATAAATGAAAAAATCGTCAAGGAAATGATTTTACCCTCCCTTACCGATGAAAATGTCATGGAACAATATCTTGTTCTTATGTATCCTTTTGAGGAGATAGATGGGACAATCCAGTCCATTATCATGTACCAAAGTTTAGATGCCGTTCATCGGACAACGAAGAGAACGACGCATATCGTATTTTTATCCGCTTTTATTGCATTCATTTTAACGACATTTTTCGCTTTTTTCCTTTCAACCAAAATCACCTCACCATTGCGGGGGATGAAGCAGGCTGCGTTTGAGTTATCGAAAGGTAATTTTGAAACGCGTCTCCCGGCAACGCAAAATGATGAAATCGGCCAGCTCGCAATTGCCTTTAACCAAATGGGCAGGCAGTTGAAATACCAAATGGAATTGATCAAACAGGAAAAGGAACAACTTTCAAGCATCTTGACGTCGATGACGGATGCGGTCATTACTTTCAATCGCGACTATTCCATTTTACTAAGCAATCCGCAAGCTGAACGGCTTTTACAGAAATGGTATTTTGCCAATGGGGCTAATGATAAAATACTGCCTCCCGAAATATTCCATATGCTAGAACATGCAATTACATTTGCGGAGGAAGTCGAGGATGAGCTTGAATTAGTTGGTCAGTTTTACGGTGTTTCGATTAGTCCTCTTTATAGTGAAAACAGCATCCGTGGAGCTGTAGCAGTTTTACGGGACATGACAGACCAGCATAAGCTGGATAAGCTTCGATCTGACTTTATTGCCAATGTATCTCATGAACTGAGGACGCCTATTTCCATGTTGCAAGGGTATAGTGAAGCAATTATTGACAATGTTGTAACGAGTGAAGAAGAAAAAAATGAAATGGTACAAATCATCCACGATGAATCAAAAAGGATGAGCCGACTTGTTACAGACTTGCTCGATTTGGCAAGAATGGAATCCGGTCACATGCGTTTATATAAAAGTGAACTATCCATTATCCCGTTTTTAGAGAGAATTTTAAATAAGTTTATGCAGATTGCCCGCGATTCACAAGTTGAGCTTTCTATAGAACATTCTTATCCAGATGGTGAAATCATTATTGTTGCGGATGCAGACCGACTTGAACAAGTATTTACAAATTTAATCGACAATGCAATCCGCCATACCCCTGATGGAGGAAAAGTGACTGTCCGTGTCGAAAGAATAGAGGATATGTTGGAAATCTCTGTCGCAGATACCGGGACAGGCATTCCGTCCGAGGATTTGCCTTTCATTTTCGAACGCTTTTATAAGGCAGACAAAGCAAGGACAAGAGGAAAAGGTGGGACAGGACTCGGTTTGGCAATCGCTAAAAATATCATCGATTCACACGAAGGTCGTATTTCTGCCGAATTAGGTGACCCGTCAGGAACAATCTTCAAATGTATATTGCCAATCGATCCGGATCATTCGAAGGTGGAAAATTAATAAAGCTAAAATCGGTAAGATGAAACTTTTCTACTTGAATTACGACTAATGTAATGAACGGGGGGATTTCGTGGATGACTCCGTTTTCCACAGATTATATGAGCACTATCACCAAGATGTCTTTAACTTTCTCACTTATTTGACTGGGGATCGTAATCAGTCCGAGGACTTAATGCATGAAGTATATGTACGGGTTCTTCGGGCTTATGCCGGATTTGAAGGAAAGAGTTCCGAAAAGACTTGGTTATTTTCCATTGCGAAAAATGTCGCGATTGATCATTTCAGAAAGAAGTCGGTAAGGCAAAAGCATCAGTTTGACCAATTTGATTGGGAGCAGAGTGAACTTATCTCAAGCGGCTGCACACCCGACGAAATCTTATCGTTAAATGAAGAGATGAGACAATTGCTTCAAGTTTTGGATACATGCACGGGAGACCAAAAAATGGTGATTGTTTTGCGATATTTTCAAGAGCTGTCCATCGCGGAAACAGCTGAAACACTTGGATGGACTGAAGGTAAAGTGAAGACGACTCAGCATCGGGCGATAAAAACGTTGCAAAAGAAATTGAATACTCTTTCGGCGGAAGGGGGAAGATGAATGGCAAACAATCAATGGGATGACGAAAAAGTAGAGAAGCTTCTTCATTCGGTGCCGAAAATAAAAGATGAGCGATCTTCAACAGACATTTTAGAACGTCTGAAACAAGATGAAAGACTGAAACAAACCCGTCGCCCGAAAATGAAACGCTGGATACCGAGCATTGTAGCAGTTGCTGCTTTACTAGTATTCAGCCTCCTCGTCCCTTCCATGATCAAACAAACTAATACAAGTCATGAAATTGGTTCTGAATCTCTTCAGACGAATGATGATTTTTCGGCGAAGCGTTCAATGGATACTGATGCCGAAGTAGAAGAATCATCAATCATTGAGTCGAATGATGCCGTTGAACCGGCGGCATTTTCAATAAGGGCAATGATGGAGAGCCATGTTCTATTATTGGAAGAAGCGCATGATGCATTATTATTACCAATTGGTTTAGTTCACGAAGCAAATGTCGTCCCTGTCACGTTTATACTATCAAGCGATGAAGTCGATGAAAATCAATCGGACAGTGTCGCCTTATATAATAAATACGCAGCAGTAATTGATGAAGTGGGGTATGGATTTGATGAATATCACCCATACAAAGGGGAAATCTCAGTTTCAGACAACACTGTAATCCATCAATTGCCAAAAGATCATCAGTATGACATGTCAACAGCGACGATAAGCGTTTATATGAACTCGATGAAAGCAACATTTACGGATCAAGAAAGATTTAAAGTAGTCGATACTGAAGATAAACCACTCGCTTTTGATTATGTTGGCGAGGAAATGGCTGACTCCTTAGAGATACGACTCCCTTACTTTAAATACACGATGCCTTCAGGAAAGGTTTACTTAGTCCCATATGAGAATGGGGATTCCTCAACTGTGACGGAAGCTTTATTGGCAATGAAGCATGCTGAGAACGATATCGTGGAAGAAGTCGTGCCCGAAGGAGTCGATTACAAAGTCGAAGTGTCGGATGAAATCGCGATCCTCACATTTGATGAATCAGTCGATTTGAATGCATTGCCACAAAACGAGGCACTGGAAATGATTGAAGGTTTTATGCTGACAGCGAACAACTACGGCCTGCAAATTCAATTGAACAATACCGAACAAGAACATTACAACAAATACGACCTGACAAAGCCATTGCCTAAAATCGCAGGAGCCAACCCTATTTGGCTGCCTTGAATGTGGGGTATATTATAGAACATTATGGATAGTAGGATATTTTGTTGATTGTAGTGGAAGGCGGCGACTCCGGCGGGAATAGCATGAGCTGAAGACCCCGCAACGCAGCGAAGCGAAGTGAGGAGGCTGAAGCCATGCCCGCGGAAAGCGTCTCCCTGGAACGGAAATCAACAGTGTTAGCATTTTGTAAACAGCGAAGTTTACAAAATGCTTTTTTTCATTTACAATAGAGTCGTAACATAATATTGATTCATCTTCGGGGCAGGGTGCAATTCCCGACCGGCGGAAATGGAAGTTTATCTTTCTAGCCCGCGAGCTTAACAGCTGATTCCGGTGAGATTCCGGAGCCGACAGTATAGTCTGGATGGGAGAAGGTGAAGGTGCAGCCGTCTTTTTGTGTTGTCTACAAAAAGGGTGCTTATTTAAGTATGGGGATTCCTATTTTTTTACTAGGTTCAACCCCTTATTTAAGAATGCCTTTTTAACTCTCCCTAAAGCTTATTAGCTTTGGGGATTTTTATATCTAAAGCGGAGGCGGTCTGCCTGGATGCGACAGAGCATCTGGCCGCTGAAGCTGGATGATTGACAACACTAAATTCGGTCAGACCTTTCCTCTTTTGAAGTGAATCGCAAAAGGAGAGAGGATTAAAATGAACAACAAGAAATTAAGAAGGATGATTCTCATCGCAATCCTGGGAAGCATTTCAACGGTATTAATGCAGTTGAATTTCCCGATGCCGGCACTGCCTGCGTTCTTGAAAGTCGATTTCAGTGAAATTCCAGCTGTATTGGCAATCATGACAATGGGTCCTGTCGCAGGAATCGCAGTAGAATTGCTTAAAAATGTATTGCATTGGTTTTTATCAGGAAGCCCGACAGGTGTACCAGTAGGAGAAATTGCGAACTTTGCAACAGGCATGCTTTTCATCATGCCGATCTATTTTATTTTTAATAAAGTAAAAAACACAAAAGGCCTGACAGCAGGTTTAATTGCTGGGACGGTTACCATGGCTGTCGGAATGAGCGCATTAAACTATCTCGTGTTCTTGCCGATGTACACATACTTCTTAAATATGCCTGCCTATACGGGCGATGCACTATTCAACGTGATTGTACTAGGAATTCTCCCATTCAACTTAATAAAAGGTATCATGCTAATGATCATTTCATTGTTGTTGTATAAGAGCATGAGCAAATGGATCGACCAACAAAACCGTCAATTGACGATGTAATAATTGATAGATCGCGCGAGTATGAGAACAGATAATTGTTCCCATGCTCGTTTTTCTT
>NZ_BJYL01000056.1 GCF_007991495.1 Sporosarcina luteola
CACATGCCATCCCCTTGGGGGATGGTTTTTTTGTGCTTAGAAAGCTGTTAGCAAGGACGTGGGAAATAATGATTCCTTAGCCTGAACGGAGTCGCGCTAAATGCCTTTGACACCACGCAGGAACATTCCCGCGCTCATAGCTTGTCGTCGTGCGCTCAAAGACTGCTGTTCCGCGCTTATAGCTCTCCGCCCTATACGCTCAAGCAATCCTTCAAAGCGCCCAATGAATACCGTCCTACGTCGAAAACAATCCCAATTCCTCACTTAAGCTTTGTCCATCACCCGAATACAACAAAACTTCATAGTAAAGTTCGGATTTTTGCTTTAGCACTTAAGTTCATCTATTGTTGATTAATAAAAGCGGGGAAAGGCGATGATGGAGATGACGACGTTTTATGAGCTTATAGCTGAAATGCCAGACGGTACGATGCAATCGATGAAAGAATACGAGGGCTATGTGGTAGTCGTCGTAAATACGGCGAGCAAATGTGGATTTACGGGGCAGTTTAAAGAGCTGCAACAATTGTACGAAGATTATCGTGATCAGAAGTTTGTTGTTCTTGGGTTCCCTTCGGACAATTTCAATAATCAGGAGTTCGACTCCATGGATGAAACGTTGGCCTTTTGTGAACGGAATTACGGGGTTAGTTTTCCGATGTTTGCTAAAGTGAATGTCAAAGGAGAAGGGGCGTCCCCGTTGTTTTCATTTTTAACGGATCAGAAAAAGGGATTGTTGACGGACGGCATCAAGTGGAATTTCACTAAATTTCTTATAGACCGCAAAGGGAATGTCGTAGACCGGTTTGCTCCGCAAACTTCTCCGGATAAAATGAGAGAGGCAATTGATAAGATCATTCAGTGAATTATAGGAATTCTTTTTCTTATTCTTCCCTCCTTGACACGTCCAATTGGCGCTGATAACCTTTTAATAATATTCACTTGTAGATAACAATTTAAGAGGAGGAAACGAAATGTGGGAATCTAAGTTTACGCGCGAAGGATTGACCTTCGACGATGTGCTTCTTGTACCGGGTGCTTCAGAAGTTTTGCCGAAGGATGTGTCACTTTCCGTTAATTTGACGGAGAAGATTACGTTAAATATTCCTATTATCAGTGCGGGAATGGATACGGTGACTGAGGCAAAGATGGCAATTGCTATGGCTCGTCAGGGCGGCCTTGGTGTCATTCATAAAAATATGAGCATTGAAGAGCAGGCCGAGCAGGTTGTAACGGTGAAACGGTCTGAAAATGGCGTGATCACAAATCCTTTCTTCCTCACTCCGGAACACCAAGTATTCGATGCGGAGCACTTGATGGGTAAATATCGTATTTCTGGTGTTCCAATTGTCAATAATATGGACGAAAAGAAGCTTGTCGGAATTTTGACGAACCGCGATTTACGTTTTATCCAAGATTATTCGATGATCATCAGTGAAGTGATGACAAAGGATAATTTGGTGACAGCACCAGTTGGGACAACACTTGAAGATGCAGAAAAGATTTTACAGAAATATAAAATTGAAAAGCTCCCAATTGTTGACGAGAATGGAATCTTGATGGGGCTCATTACAATCAAAGACATTGAGAAAGTGATTGAATTCCCAAATGCGGCAAAGGATAAGCAAGGTCGCCTACTAGTAGGAGCTGCTGTTGGCGTCACGTCTGATACAATGTTGCGTGTCCAGAAGCTTGTCGCTGCAGAAGTGGATGCTATCGTCATTGATACAGCACACGGGCACTCAAAAGGCGTTCTTGAAACGGTTGCACAAATACGCAAGGAGTATCCTGATCTTGATATCATTGCAGGGAACGTTGCAACTGCAGAAGCAACTGCAGCTTTATACGAAGCGGGTGCTGACGTTGTCAAGGTTGGTATCGGCCCTGGGTCAATCTGTACAACACGCGTCGTTGCGGGTGTAGGCGTTCCTCAAATTACAGCAGTTTACGAATGTGCTTCTGAAGCACGCAAACAAGGTAAAACGATTATTGCAGACGGTGGTATTAAATACTCTGGCGATATCGTAAAAGCTTTGGCCGCGGGTGGACATGTTGTTATGCTCGGAAGCTTGCTTGCGGGTACAACAGAAAGTCCTGGAGACACGGAAATATTCCAAGGCAGACGCTTTAAAGTTTACCGCGGTATGGGTTCAGTTGCAGCGATGGAACACGGTTCAAAAGACCGTTACTTCCAAGAGGATGCAAAGAAACTTGTCCCTGAGGGCATTGAAGGTCGTATGCCATATAAAGGGCCTCTATCAGATACAATCCACCAATTGGTCGGCGGTGTTCGATCGGGTATGGGATATTGCGGAACGAAGGACCTGCATGACCTTCGAGAAAAAGCGCAATTCATTCGCATGACGGGTGCAGGATTGCGCGAAAGCCATCCACACCAAGTTCATATTACGAAGGAAGCGCCGAACTACTCCATTTCCTAATGGTTTGAAGTATATAATATGAAACTTCAGCACCTTTCCCTGCGTCAGTATATGAGCGGAAAGGTGCTTTTTGATTAGAATCCCCTAAAATGGTTCATGATGTGATAAAATATGAAGTGGAAAATTGCAATGACGGAGGTATTTTGGTGAAACGGGAAATGAGAAAATGGGTCGCGCTGCTAATCATTCCATTTGTATTGATGATGACGATTGGCACAACCCAAGCACAAGCAGAATCGACACTCGGTATCCATGTAGATGGTGCCATTCTAATTGACGCGGATAGCGGTAAAATCTTATACGAAGAGAATGCAGACACACCACTCGGCATTGCAAGTATGTCAAAAATGATGACAGAATATCTTCTATTCGAAGCGATAAAAGATGAAAAAATCAGTTGGGATCAAGAATATAAAGTTAATGATTATACATACGCCATTTCGCAGGACAGACGTCTAAGCAACGTACCGCTCCGTAAAGATGGAACGTATACAATTAGAGAACTTTATGAAGCATTAGCGATCTATTCGGCGAATGCAGCTACAATTGCTATAGCAGAAACGATTGCAGGAACGGAAACTGAGTTCTTGAAATTAATGGATGCGAAAGCGAAAGAACTTGGATTGGTCGATTATAAATTCGTCAACTCTACTGGGTTGAACAATGAATATTTACAAGGCATGCATCCGCAAGGCACAGGCGAGAAAGATGAAAACGTCATGCCGGCAAAATCGGTTGCACGTCTGGCGTTCCATTTAATGCATGATTATCCGGAAGTTTTGGAAACGACAAAAATCAATTCGAAAGTATTCCGCGAAGGAACAACGGATGCAATCAAGATGGACAACTGGAACTTCATGCTCCCAGGATTCGTTTACGAGTATGAAGGTGTAGATGGATTGAAGACAGGAACTACCGACTTTGCGGGACATTGCTTCACGGGAACGGCAAAACGTGGGGATAAGAGGGTCATCGCCGTTGTCATGAAGGCAGTGGATGCGAACGGAGTCGGCTCTTACAAGGCAAGATTCGATGCAACACGTGCTTTGTTCGATTATGGATTCAGCCAATTTTCCGATGTAGAACTTGTTCCCGGAGATTATCAATTCAAAGAGCATAAGACATTGGATGTGCTGAAAGGAAAAGAGAAGACTGTTTCCATCGAAGTGAAAGAGCCTATCCACGCGATGATCAAATCGAATGAAACAGATCTATATGAACCCCAACTCGTTTTGGATGAGTCTTTATTGAAAGACGGAGCGCTTGAAGCGCCGATCAAAAAAGGAACGGTCGTCGGCCATGTGAAAGTCGTCAAAACAGAAGGCGAGGATTACGGATATATCGACTCTAAGGATCTCGGCATGGAAGTCATCGTCACTGAGGATGTTGAGAAAGCCGGTTGGTTCTCCCTGATGATGAGCGCAATTGGCGATTTCTTCGTCAGCATTTGGGATGGTGCGACAGGGTTTGTGAAAGGTATATTTAAATAATCAAAAGGTAATGGCCCGTGAATTCGGGAACCATTACCTTTTTTCATTACCTTTGCTATTCTATAGTCCAAGCTTCCATGAGAAGTCGAACTGCATCAGGAATATGAGCATCCTCGAGACCTCCAAATCCAATTAAAAATGACGGTTGTTGTTTATTCGCGACTTTACGGTATTCATTTAATCCATAGACACGAATGCCTTTGTTCAAAGCACGTTCCGTCAACGTATCTTCATCGTCATCGGTATGGACACTAATGAGGATATGCATGCCCGCTTCGTCGCCGGAGTAGGAGATTTTAGGTGCATAGGCTTGCAATGAATCCGTTAACAGCTGCAGCTTGCGTCTATACACTTTCCGCATCCGGTTCAAATGCCTGGCGAAATGGCCGTCCTCCATGAAGCGTGCAAGCGTGTGCTGGTCGAGCCTTGGCACGGTTGAGGAATAATGGATGAATGCCTTTTCATATTTCTCAAGGAGCACCGATGGAAGAACCATATAGGCGATGCGCAGCGACGGCATGAGCGATTTAGAAAAGGTGCTTAAATAAATGACGTTGCCGGCTTTGTCCATTCCTTGTAACGACGGAATGGGACGTCCAGTATAGCGAAATTCGCTGTCATAATCGTCTTCGATAATAAAGTTCCCTGCGTTTGAAGCCGCCCAGTTTAATAAGGCTGTCCTGCGGGCCGCTGATAGCACTGTGCCGGTCGGAAACTGATGGGAAGGTGTTACGTAAGCAACAGTCGCCTCGGATTGTGTAAGCGCGTGTATGTCCATTCCTTCTTCATCGACTACAATCGGCAACGCCTCCCGGTTATTATGGTAGAACACGTGATGGGTAAGCGGATAGCCGGGATCCTCGATGGCATACACTGCTTGTGGACCAAGAAGCCGGATGAGCAACGGCATGAGCTGTTCAGTACCGGATCCGACAATGATCTGATCCGCGGAGCAATCCACCCCTCGTGAGTGGTACAAATACTTCGCGATTTCCTGCCGAAGCTCAAAATCGCCGTGCGGGTGACCTAATAGCAGTAGATGTTTTGAAGACTCGTCGATGACGTCCTTTGCGTATTTGCGCCATTGTTTGAAAGGGAAAGACTCCGTGTCGATTTTACCTGGAGAGAAATCGATTTCGAGCTCTTTTTTCTTTTCCTGGGAAATAATAGTCGTTGTACCAGTCGGTTGTACATATGCCAATTCACCAATTTCTTGGACAAAGTAACCTTTGCGTGGTTTTGATGTAATAAACCCTTCCGCTGCAAGCTGTCCATAGGCGAGTTCAATTGTCGTCTGACTGATATCAAGAAAATCGCCGAGCTTTCGTTTGGAAGGGAGCTTTTCCCCGACAGCAAGTTTTCCATCAGTGATGTCATTGCGGATCTGCTGGTAAATTTGTTCATAAAGTGGGATTTCACTTTCTTTATTTAGTTCAATCAAAAGCATTTCCACTGTCTGCACCTCTATCTGACCACTTCAATTAAGTATTAACTGAGTATTTTAATATGGTCATATTTCAGTATACTATATGAAAAGGGGGAAGATACAATGAATTTTAAATATGGCGGCGTCATTATGGATGTTATCAACGCAGAGCAGGCAAAAGTGGCGGAGGCGGCAGGGGCAATTGCAGTCATGGCGCTTGAGCGTGTCCCGTCGGATATTCGGGCGGTGGGCGGAGTTGCTCGCATGGCAGATCCGCGTATCGTGGAAGAAGTGCAGAAGGCAGTTTCGATTCCAGTTATGGCGAAAGTGCGGATCGGGCATATTTCGGAAGCACGAGTGCTAGAGGCAATGGGTGTCGATTTCATCGATGAAAGTGAAGTGCTGACTCCGGCGGATGATGAGTTCCATTTGTTGAAGAGCGATTACAGGGTACCTTTTGTGTGTGGTGCACGCAATCTTGGTGAGGCGGCAAGGCGTCTTGGTGAAGGCGCGAAGATGTTGCGGACGAAAGGCGAGCCGGGGACAGGCAATATCGTTGAAGCGGTCCGTCATCTTCGCCAAGTGAATGCACAGGTGAATCAAATCGTTCATATGAATAACGATGAGCTAATGGTGGCGGCGAGGGACTTGGCAGCGCCTTATGATGTATTGCTCGCGATCCGCGAAGCGAAGCGTCTTCCGGTTACAAATTATGCAGCAGGCGGTGTAGCTACTCCGGCGGATGCGGCGCTTATGATGGAGCTGGGTGCCGATGGGGTATTTGTCGGTTCAGGGATCTTTAAATCGGATAATCCGGAACGTTTTGCGCGTGCGATTGTCATGGCGACGGAAGACTTCAAGAACTATGAGTTGATTGGCGATTTATCAAAAGATATGGGAACGCCGATGAAGGGGATTGAGATCGGCAAGTTGGCGGAAAGCGAACTGATGGCGGTGCGTGGAGTTTAATCATACAGGCTAGGGCATGGTGCTCTAGTCTTTTTTTTTGAATCTTTTTTTAAATGCAGCCGTAAAAAGAGTAAAGAACAAGGGGGCAAGGTAGCATGGACAATATTTTCTCGGTAAAATATTTATTGCACTCCATCAAATCCGCGGACACTATTGAGTACGGGGATAATGAAGAAGTGTTTGAGGAAGTAATTGTTTTGGTCAGAGATGAAAGTAAGGAAAGTGCAGCGAAACGGGTCATTAGCCAGTATGAAGAATTGACGTATGAGAATGCCGCAGGCGGAATGACGACATGGCACTTCGTTCAAGTGTTGGACTGCTTCGAATTGGTGGCTGAGATACAGGGGGACATTGATTTCAAAGAGGTGTATAGCAGGTATATCCTTGTGGGGACGGGGACGACTCCAGATGAAGTGATTCGTGACTATTCTCTTGATAAATGATGAAGTGATGGGGCGGTGTGGCCTATTATGTGTATAAAATACTTTTCGTTGAAAGGGAGTATGAAGTTGGTAGAGTTGTTGAAAGTTTTCGATGAAAATTATAAGTATATATATGACGAAACGAGAGAGAACATCCATATGAAAGGCTCATGGCATGAGACGTTTCATTGTTGGCTCGTGAATGAAGCAAATGTTTTTATTCAAAAAAGAAGCACCACGAAAAAGGATTTCCCAAGCTTGTATGATATAACAGCGGCTGGCCATTTGCTGGCGGATGAGGAAGTTATGGATGGAGTCCGCGAAGTGGAGGAAGAGCTTGGCATACAAGTGGACCTTTCTAAGTTAAAACGGATGGGGATTGTTCGGGACGTTATCAGGCTGCCGGGTTTCATTGACAAGGAATTTGCGAATGTTTTTCTCTATCAATCAAGCTTTACAAAGGATGATTTCAAATTGCAGGAGGAAGAAGTGGAAAGCATTCATGCCGTTGCGATTGGCGATTTACAGGCACTCTTTAAGGGAGAAATGAAAAACATCTTTTGCTTAGATGGCAATCAAATAAGCTTGATTGATTTTGTTCCACATGAAACAGAATATTTTAGCGTAATTGCGGATATGTTAGGATCATCATCTTCATGAACCTTGCCAAAAGTTCCGGGATGTAGTAAAGTGATGTTAATTTCAAATTAAAGACGATGATGGGAAGCAGTAGCAAGCACGTTTTTCAAAGAGAGCCGGCGGGTGGTGCGAGCCGGTAAAGACACTTGTGAATCCGTCCCTGAGTAGCCAGGTTGAACGAAGAGTAGGCCTAGCCGGACATTGAACCGTTATTTCAAAGAGTGGATCAGCTAATTTGCTGGTCAATTTGGGTGGCAACGCGGGTAGTTCTCGTCCCTTATATAGGGGATAGAGGGCTTTTTTTGTGTTCAGAAATCGTCGTCAAATGACATTAGAGGAGGAATCGGTTATGTTAGACATTAAATTGCTTCGTGCAAATTTTGATGAGGTAAAAGCTAAGTTAGCGAAGCGCGGAGAAGATCTGTCGGAGTTAGATAAGTTTGTAGGTCTTGATGAAAAACGAAGAGAACTGATTGCGAAAGTGGAAGTGCTGAAGGCGGAGCGTAACGGGGTTTCGGAAAAGATTGCAGAAATGAAGCGCAATAAAGAGAATGCAGATGACGTAATCGCACGTATGCGTGAAGTCGGTGACGAAATCAAAACGCTCGATGAGGAATTGCATCAAGTAGAAGAAGACTTGAATTATGTTATCATGCGCATCCCGAACATCCCGCATGAATCCGTTCCAGTCGGCGATAGCGAAGACGATAATGTCGAAGTGCGCACATGGGGCGAAAAGCCGGGATTCACTTTCGAACCAAAGCCGCATTGGGAAATCGGCACGGATTTGAATTTGCTTGATTTTGAACGTGCAGCGAAAGTGACGGGCAGCCGATTCGTCTTTTACCGTGGACTCGGAGCAAGACTTGAACGTGCGTTGATCAGCTTTATGCTCGACTTGCATTCGGAGGAGCATGGATATGAAGAAATGCTGCCGCCTTATTTGGTGAACCGTACGAGCTTGACAGGCACTGGCCAGCTGCCAAAATTCGAAGAGGATGCATTCCTCATTGAAGAAGAGGATTATTTCTTAATTCCGACGTCTGAAGTGCCGGTGACGAACTATTATCGTGATGAAATCTTGGACGGGGCTCAATTGCCGATCGCGTTTACTGCTTACAGCACAAACTTCCGTTCAGAAGCGGGTTCTGCTGGGCGCGATACACGCGGGTTGATTCGCCAGCATCAATTTAACAAAGTCGAGCTTGTCCGCTTCGTGAATCCTGACGAATCTTACGATGAGTTGGAGAAATTGACAGGACACGCGGAGAAGGTATTGCAATTGCTTGGTCTTCCGTATCGTGTCTTGAAAATGTGTACAGCGGATCTTGGATTCACAGCTGCGAAGAAATACGACATTGAAGTATGGATTCCGACACAGGACACATACCGTGAGATTTCTTCTTGCTCAAACTTCGAAGATTTCCAAGCGAGACGCGCAGGCATCCGTTTCCGCCGCGAGCAAGGTGCAAAGCCTGAATTCGTTCATACGTTGAACGGAAGCGGCTTGGCAATCGGCCGTACAGTCGCTGCCATCCTTGAAAACTTCCAACAAGAAGACGGATCTGTCGTCATTCCGGAAGTGCTGCGTCCGTATATGGGTGGAAAAGAAGTTATTCGATAAGTCACTTGTTAATCTAACGGTAATGTACAAAACATGAACAGCCCTGAAGCAGCGCGTTAGGCAAGAGTCCGGTATTGGCCGTGACTCTTGCCTTTTAGTTTTGACGTACACATGGAAGCAACCTACGATGACTAGTTGGAGCGTTTGGTTGAACGTTTTTTTTGTCGGATTGTTAACTGCAATGTCCTAATTTTTTACTGTCTCGGCTGGGGTAAATGCTTCCCATGGATTATATTCGGTTGTTATTGATGAAATAAACCAATACTCTTTAAATGGTTCTAAATTCTTTTCCACGATTATGCTCTTCTCCCCGCCACCGAAGTCTCCATAGGAAGCCCATAAATCATAGTTAATGGTATACCGCATTTTGGATTCACTAAGCTTTTCGACTTTGGTAAAACGAAAGTTGCTAACCGAAGGACTTGACTGGCCTGTTATCCAGCGGGTTTCCTCAAATTTACTTCTGGACTGTTTTCGAAGCTCAGGGGACAACATCGCATATTGAACACCGCCACTTCGATTATTTACACCTAATATCCACAATTCAACGGCTTGTTTTGGTTCGGTTACCATTAAACCATTTATAAAAGACATTAACTGGCTTTCTAAAGGAGTGAGTTGTTTGCCTTTAATAATTTCTTCCTCAAAGGAAAGGGGGATCGTTCTGCTTGTGCAATTGGAGATATAACTAAACAAAAGACGAACAAAATAAACGTGCATTTCAAAATCGTATTAAACATGAATTGATAACAACTCCTTTTTCTTATTTTGTGAAGTTCTACTCACCTCATACTCGTTAGATAAACAAAAAAAGACCATCTATTGATGATCTCATTTTGTTCAATTATCGCGCCCGATAACGGTATAGTATGACACGTTGATTTCCGCTTCAGGCGGACGCGTTCCGGGGGGCGGGCGGTGAGCCTCCTCGTCCGCAACGCTGCGCTTTTGCTTCCTGCGGGGTCTCACCTGTCCCGCTAATCCCCCAGGAGTCGCCGCCTTCCGCTCCAATCAACTAAGCATCTGTTTCTATACGGCAAAAGCGCCCGATTCCAGAAATCAATAATCGCTTATTTTTGTTTCGTATTAAATTTAATATTACTTAATATCAATGCAATAGAAAATATTATTAAAAGTATAAAGCCAAGCAATGATACTAAATCAGTGATACGAACTAATAACTCCCCAAGAATATGTCCTCCATAACCGCCCTTGAAAATACCAAGTTTTGCGTAGCCGAGAATAGGAGTATTTAATAAAGCAAGTACAGCACTCCCCAAAATACAATAAAGTAATTTTACATTCTTATTCATTAAAATCCCCCTTTCCCGTACTTCAAAACTTCAACATAATGGCTCTTTGTAGAACGGACGCAGATCGCTTTTATGGCAATCGCGCCCGATTGCGACACATTCTATTCAATATCCCGTATATAATTTCCTTCCTCGTCTATCTGGTTAAGCCCTCCTCCGAAATACCATCCTTTTTCTTCGATAAATTCTATAAAGGCATTAGAAAAATCTTCTTCACTTAAATCTTCACCATTTGTTGCATAAACACAACCATCTAATTCAATTCCTAATGGTCTTTTCAATTTTCAAATACCCTCCAAAACTACATTAAGCTTAATTGGTCAATCTGGCCTGATTGATGAATAATCTATATTTCATAGTACTTGCCGTTGCTTGGAGTGCAGGCGCCGACTCCGGGAGGATCAGCGTGAGCCTTGAGACCCCGCAGGGCGCATGCCTTTCGCAACCGAGGAGGCTCAAGCCACGCCCTCCGGAAAGCGTGCGCCGGAACGGAAAGCAACAGTTTATTATGCTACATAATGGCTCTTTCTCCCCGTCAATCGAACCCGTTAGACTTCCCGACTCGCCCTTTTTTGCTCTTTTTTCTTTTCCCGTAATGCTCGGAAAAACTGCGATAACATGTTGCCGCATTCATCCGCCAACACGCCTTCCGTCACTTCGCATTCATGGTTGAAGCGCGGGTCATTCAGCAAACGATATAACGAATCGACGCAGCCGCCTTTTGGATCTCTTGCACCGTAGACGACACGTGGAATCCTTGATTGTAAAATTGCCCCCGCACACATTGGACATGGCTCAAGCGTGACGTACAATGTCGTTTCTTCTAATCGCCAGCTGCCGACTTCCTTGCATGCTTCCTGAATTGCCGATAGCTCTGCATGTGTGACGGCATTTTGTGACGTTTCCCGTAAATTATGCGCACGCGCAATCACTTCTCCATCTTTGACGATGATTGTCCCAATCGGAACTTCGCCGAGTGTCTCCGCTTTTCTAGCTTCTTCGATCGCCAGCCGCATAAACTTGCGGTCCATTTCAAATACATCCATCATTCATCGCTCCTTGCCCATAGTGTACCATCCTGCAAAGTAACCTTGCCATTTTTCGACAACGTCTATGTTTCAACATCCTATTATGATAAAATGAAGTGCAGAAATTGACGAATCAAAGGAGAGCATTTTATGTCTGTTCCGTTCATTACGGTAGAGGGACCAATTGGCGTCGGCAAAACAACGCTGTCTAAGGCGATTGCGGAGGCGCAGCAGTTCCACCAGCTAAGCGAAATCGTGGATGAGAATCCATTTTTAAATAAATTCTATGATGATATCGAGGAATGGAGCTTTCAAACTGAAATGTTCTTCCTCTGTAACCGATATAAGCAATTGAGCGACATTCAGAAGAAATACTTAAGCAAGCAGCAACCTGTTGTAGCAGATTATCATACTTTCAAAAACCTCATTTTTGCTAGACGTACGCTTCCAGCAGATGAATATGCTAAGTATGAAGAGATTTATCATATCTTAACGAGGGACATGCCCGTACCGAATGTAATCATCTATCTTCACGCCTCTCTTGACACGCTTATGAAGCGAATTGCATTACGCGGAAGGGATTTTGAGAGAAAAATCGATCCTGCTTATTTGCAACAGTTGGCGGATGACTATGAGGTGTTCATTGCTGACTTCGAAGCGGCCCATCCGGATATTCCGGTGTTGCGCTTCAATGGGGATGAAATAGACTTTGTCTGCGATATGGGTGATTTGCAATTGATTCTCAACAAAGTCGATGAGACGATACAAAAAGGAGTAAACCAATGAACTTACGAGAAAAATACGGGATTCCTAAAAATGCGGTCATCACGATTGCAGGAACCGTCGGAGCAGGCAAGTCGACAATGACGCATGCTTTAGCCAATGCGCTGGATTTCCGCACATCCCTTGAAAATGTAGATGAAAATCCGTATCTCGACCGTTTCTATGACGATTTCGAGAAATGGAGCTTCCATTTGCAAATCTATTTCCTTGCCGAGCGGTTCAAGGAACAAAAACGGATTTTCGAGTACGGCGGCGGCTTCATCCAAGACCGGTCGATCTATGAAGATACGGGAATTTTTGCGAAAATGCATAAAGACAAAGGGACGATGGATCCGGTCGATTACGATACATACACGAAGCTGTTCGACGCGATGGTCATGACGCCATATTTCCCGCATCCCGATCTGCTCGTCTATTTGGATGGTCCGTTTGAGACGATTCTCGAGCGCATCCAAGAGCGTGGACGCGAAATGGAGCAGCAAACACCGCTTTCCTATTGGGAGGAGCTCCACCACCGCTACGTGCAATGGATCGATTCATTCAACGCCTGCCCGGTTTTACGGATTGACATCACCGATTATGATTTGATGAAAGACCCGCATGAAGTGGAGACAATCGTTGAACGGATTGGCAATATGCTGAACTTGTCGGCTATGTTAAAAAAATAAAAGTACAAGAGCATCGCGATTGGATTATGCGATGCTTTTTCAATTTCAAAAAACCTAATCAAACTTTGGTATAGGTTGACCTAAATGACTAAAAAAGGGTATTGAATACTGTGGGCAGTCAATGATGGTTATAAGCAGCTAACATTGGAGGGTTTTAGTTGAATGTTATCACGAGCAGATTTAAAAAGATGACATCTAAACGCGTATTTATATTTACATTAATAGGACTTTGCTTTGCGATCTCCATGTTTTTCATTCATCATAATTACTCGTTCTATCAGCAGCCAATCGCAAAAGTCATTCAAATAGAGGGAAAGGATACATCCGACATAACGGATATGAATAATAACGAAGATCGTCTGTTCACGCAGCACATCATCGCTGAAATAAAAAACGGAGAACATAAGGAAAGCTCATCCATTTAACGAATGAGTATTCAACATCCGGGGCGAACGATCACCAGTACCGTATTGGAAATGGGCTGTTCGTTTCGATTGACCCGAATAATGAAGGGGAATCCACGTTAACCGGAAGCATCACGAATGTGAAGCGAGATCAATATGTTCTACTTGTCGCATGGATTTTCATCTTTACATTACTGATTACTGGAAAAAAGCAAGGACTGCTTTCAATTATTAGTTTGGCAGTAAACGCAGCTTTATTGTCATTCGCCTTGGATATTTACATTACATACCCATCTATTAGCCTAGTGCTCATTTGCGGTCTAAGCGGAATTGCGTTTTCTGCCATTTCTTTACTAGTCGTCAGTGGATTTAATGAAAAGACGTATGCTGCAATAGTCGCGACGTTGTTAGGGACTTTCATATCTCTTGTTATTGCTTATGTTGTTTTACTGGTCACGTCAGAAAACGGAATCCGATATGAAGAAATGCAGTTTTTAACGAGGCCGTACCGGATGGTATTTATGGCAGGAATGCTTATTGGCTCATTAGGCGCTGTTATGGATGTCGCCATTACAATGTCTTCGTCACTCTTTGCTTTGTATGAGCAAAATAAAGACATATCCGTAAAAGCGTTGAAAGCTTCAGGAATTGATATTGGGAAAGAGATCATGGGGGCAATCACGAGCATTTTGTTTTTCGCTTATATTAGCGGGTCAATTCCTGTCATTATTTTATATTTGAAAAATGCTTCTCTATTGGGATTTACGCTCTCCATGAATCTCTCCTTAGAGCTGGCCCGTGCTCTCGTTGGCGGCATCGGCGTAGTCTTAACGATTCCAATCGGTCTTTACATCACCATCTATTTTATTAACCGGAAGAGGGTGAAGTCGTGAATGTAATCGTGTTATTGGCGATCATTTTATTTCTATTGATGACGGTGGTCGGTGGAAAAAAGGGGATAAAATCATTTGTTTCTCTTTTTCTGAACTTTGGTGTCTTCATGTTCATGATTTTTTTCATAACAAATCCAGATATGAATCCAATCTATATAACACTGATTGCTAGTGTATTCATTGGCTGCATCAACCTGTTTTATATTAATGGTGTGAATAATAAAACAGTGGCCGCCTTCATCTCCACAATGATTACAATTCTATTTTTACTTTTCTTAATCGCTACTGTAACGAAATATGCAATGATTCAAGGGTTTGGGGAAGAAGAAATAGATGAACTCGGTGTATTTTCTCTCTATATCGGAATTGATTTCACAAAACTTTTAGCTTCCGTAATCATTTTAGGCACGATCGGGGCCATTATGGATGTGGCTATTTCCATCGCTGCCTCCATGCATGAAATATATAAGCATAATCCGTTAATGAGCAGAAAGGATTTATTCACATCAGGGTTAAGTGTGGGAAGGGATATTCTAGGGGCGGATACAAATACATTGTTTTTTGCCTTCTTTGGAGGATATTTAGCCCTGCTCTTATGGTTCAAAGATTTGTCTTATACATTTGGAGAAATCATCAATTCGAAAATATTCAGCGCTGAAATAATTGGGATCCTCTGTGCCGGCATCGGCGTAGCAATCGGTCTCCCAATTGCTTCAGGCATCAATGCATATCTTATTACAAGGAAAAGGGAAAAGCAGCAGGCATAAGAAAAGACGCATGAATGATGCGTCTTTCTTAGTACCTTTGGTTCTTAAGACTTTACATAGGACTTTACAAAAAACTCCTTGTACAACTCTTTCAAAATCTTCGTTTCATCTTGCACTTTAACTCCGAAAACTAAGCTGACCTCTGAAGAACCCTGATTGATCATTTCAATATTCGCCCCTGTTTTGGCGATGGCGGTTGCAGCGCGCGCTGCTAGTCCTGTCGTATACTGCATGCCTTCACCGACGAGGACAATCATCGAGTAATCATGCTCGACGATGACAGCGTCCGGTTCCAGTTCTTTATGGATCCTCCCGACAATTCTTTCTTCCTTCTCTTTCGTTAAGAAGCGTGTCCGGATGATAATTGACAAGTTATCGATGCCTGAAGGCGTATGCTCGTAGGAAATTTCCTCTTCCTCAAAGATTTGGAGAAGCCTGCGACCGAAACCGATTTCCAAGTTCATTAGAAACTTATCGACGTAAATGGCGGTGAATCCGCTATCTGCCGCGATGCCGATCACTTGCTGTTCATTATAATCCCGCTCCTTAACTATCAATGTACCCGGTGCGTTAGGATTATTCGTGTTTTTGATGCAGACAGGGATTGATTTCCGGAACGCTGGAATGAGCGCTTCATCGTGGAAGACGGAGAATCCCGCGTACGCCAGCTCCCGCATTTCCCGGTACGTCATCGTTTTGATTGGAACCGGATTTTCGATGACTGTTGGATTCGCTGCAAAGACAGAATCGACATCCGTGAAATTTTCGTAAAGGTCCGCTCCCACAGCCGCTGCAACGATGGCGCCCGTAATATCAGATCCTCCTCGATTGAATGTGCGGAGTGTTCCGTCTTTTGTAAAGCCAAAAAATCCAGGAAAAACAATCAGTCCGGACTCCTCGCGTAATTTTGCAAGCCGCTCGTCCCCTTCAGATAGTGCACGGACTCGCTGTGGGCGATCGTTTACAAGAAGCCCTCCGTCCTTTGGATTGATGTATTTTGCATCACATCCTATTAACGAGAAGTATGCAGCAATTAACTTCGCGTTATTATCCTCTCCGGCAGCTTTCATCGTATCCATATATAAAGAGGAATCTTCTTTGTCATTGGATAGTCTATCACGCAAATCCGATTCAATTTCACTTGAAATGTCAGTAGAAAGGCCAAGTTCATCTGTAATTTCCCGAAAACGGCTAAGAACACGTTCGAGATGGGGATCGGTCTCCGCGCCTGAAAGCGCAGCCTCTCCAAGGCGAATGAGCAAATCTGTCACTTTAACGTCATCAGAAAATCGTTTGCCGGGAGCTGATACAACAACTATTTTACGTTCTGCGTCTGAGGTTACGATATCGACTACTTTTCTAATTTGATCGGCCGTAGCAACTGAAGTGCCGCCGAATTTACATACCTTCATATTCATCAAATCCAATCTTAAATAGAATGACAATTGCATGTTATATTGAACTTTAACATAATCGGGGTTGTTATTGAAGATTTATTTCTCTATAATGTCCTTATGCAAAGAACGATTGTTTTTTCATAGTGTACATACAGTGAGGAGAATCGTCAAATATGAAAAATGAGATTAATATCGGATTACTAGGTTTCGGTGTCGTAGGCAGCGGTGTAGCTGAAATCCTGCATAGGCACCAAGAAGACTTGAGCCATAAATTAGGAGTGCCTGTTAAAATAAAAAAAGTACTCGTGAAAGACGCGACGAAGAAGAGGGATACCGTCTTGGCGCAGGAGATTTTCACAACCGATTCGGATGAAGTGATCGAAGACCCATCCATCGATCTTATTGTCGAAGTGATCGGAGGGACAATCGAGGCGAAACAAGCGATTGAAAAAGCGCTACGTGCCGGTAAAGGCGTCGTGACGGCGAATAAGGACGTCATGGCGCAATTTGGCCATGAATTGCTGAAATTGGCGGATGAACATAAATGCGATCTGTTCTATGAAGCTAGCGTCGGAGGCGGCATCCCGCTCATCCGGACGCTCGAAGACGGCCTCGCATCGGACCGCATCCGTGCATTGACAGGAATTGTAAACGGGACGACGAATTTCATCCTGACAAAAATGAAACATGAAAAGAAAACATACGAAGAGGCGTTGGCGGAAGCGACGGAGCTTGGATTTGCGGAAGCTGATCCATCAGCGGACGTTGACGGGATGGACGCGGCAAGGAAAATGACGATCCTTGCGTCACTCGCATTTTCTACGGAAGTCCGTTTGGAAGATGTCTTCGTCAGAGGAATGAAAGACATCCAGAATGGCGACCTCGCATTGGCGGAGCAGTTCGGCTTCACTGTAAAGATGGCTGGATTCGCCAAAAAGGACGACGACGGCATCGAAATTTCCGTTGAGCCGGTATTTATCCAAAACTCCCATCCGCTAGCCTCCGTCAATAATGAATTCAATGCCGTCTACGTATATGGAGACACAGTCGGGGAGACGATGTTCTACGGACCGGGGGCGGGTTCATTGCCGACAGCCACCTCCGTTACAGGAGATATCGTAGCAGCATGCCGCAATCTATTGCTTGGCGTGAATGGAAAAAGATTGCACGCACCGCAGCACGCATACACGGTAAAGGAAGACAAACAAATCATCGGCCGCTACTTCCACCGCATTTCCGTGAAAGACGAAGTCGGCGTTTTGTCAAAATTGGCATCGGTCTACAGCAATCATGGTGCGAGTCTGGCAACTGTCGTCCAGCATGAAGGAGACAACAACGGCGGCGTCGACTTGATCATGATCACCCACAGCATTTCACGGCAACAGCATTTAGACATCATGAATGAACTGCATAACACACCGGCAGTGAACGGCGTTGTTAGCTACTACAGAGTGGAGGGCGAAAACAGATGAGAAGATGGAACGGACTAATCGAAGAATATAAAGAGTGGCTGCCGGTAACAGACGAAACGCCAGAGCTGACTCTCCAGGAGGGGAATACCCCCCTCATTCACTTGAAAAACTTATCGGAACAATGGGGTGTTAACCTTTACGTCAAAACGGAAGGGACAAACCCGACAGGCTCTTTCAAGGATCGCGGCATGGTGATGGCGGTCGCTAAAGCGAAAGAGGAAGGGAAAACCGCACTCATCTGCGCTTCCACGGGCAATACATCCGCTTCAGCAGCAGCGTATGGGGCACGCGCAGGAATGCGGACAATCGTCGTCATCCCGGAAGGACGGATTGCACTTGGCAAGTTGGCGCAGGCAAAAATGTACGGCGCTGAAATCGTAGCGATCGAAGGGAACTTTGATGAAGCGCTACGGATGGTGCGTGAAGCCGGCGAAGGGCAAATTGCTCTTGTGAATTCAGTGAACCCTTACCGATTGGAAGGCCAAAAGACGATTGCCTTCGAAACGATCGAGCAATTAGGGAAAGTACCGGATATTTTCGCATTGCCGGTCGGAAATGCCGGAAATATTTCCGCTGCTTGGAAAGGGTTCAAGGAATATGACGAAAAGAAAGGATCGGGCACGCCGAGACTGTTAGGAGTGCAGGCGGACGGAGCAGCTCCGATCGTCTATGACCGTGTATTCGAAGAGCCCGAAACGGTCGCGACAGCTATCCGAATCGGGAATCCTGCGAGCTGGCATTTGGCGACGGCAGCACTTGAAGAATCTCGGGGAGCCATCCTTTCCGCAACGGACGAGGAGATACTAGAAGCATACAGCCTGCTGGCTTCATCTGATGGCGTGTTTGCGGAACCGGCATCATGCGCAACGATCGCGGGCATTAAGAAGCAACTCGACGCGGGGTTGATTGACAAGGGGACAACGATTGTCGGAGTGCTTACGGGGAACGGACTGAAGGATCCGGAAACAGCCATCAATGTAAATGAAGGAAAGCCATTCCTCTCCCGGGAGCAGTTCGATGCATTTTTGAATGAATTGAAGGCAGGGGCAAAGTGATGGAAGAACCATTATTCACGGTCGTTGTTCCGGCCACGACAGCGAACTTGGGACCCGGCTACGACAGTGTCGGAATGGCGCTCTCATTGTATATGACCGTTCAAGTACAAGGGGCCGCGGAATGGAATGTCCACTACGATGGAGAAGAATATGAAGGTTTGGCAACCGACGACACGAATTTAATTGTCCGAACGATTCAAGACGTAGCGGGGAGACACGGCAAGGAAGTCCAACCGCATGCATTGTACGTCACTCCTGATATACCGCTCGGCAAAGGGCTCGGCAGCAGTGCAACTGCAATTGCTGCAGGAATTGAAATTGCTAACGAGCTACTCGATTTATCATTGACACCGAAAGAGAAAGTAAGGATTGGGAGTGAGATTGAAGGTCATTCCGATAATGTAGCAGCCGCCCTATTAGGAGGCGTGACAGTCGCTTATTTCGTAGAAGATGAATTGGAAGTCATCCAGCTGCCGCAACCGGTAATTGGAGTGATCATCCTCGTTCCTCCGAATGCGTTGAAGACTTCGGAATCCAGAGGGCTTCTTCCCGATAAATTGCTCCATTCTGTTGCATCCGCTGGGAACGCCGCAAGCAACGTCATGCTGACTGCCATTGCGCTCGGGGATTGGCAGTTGGCCGGCAAGATGATGGAGAAGGATGTTTTCCACGAACAATATCGGAAACCGCTACTTCAGGACTTTGATCAAATTCGCACCTTCTGTCATGAATTGGGAGCCTACGGTATGACAATCAGCGGTGCTGGCCCATCTTTGTTCATTGCTGTGAAGGAAGGGCTTCAAGAGGAAATTGCGGAGAAGCTGGAAAAAGAATTTCCATATTACAGAGCGATAGCAGTCACACCTGCTCCTATTGGTTCTACAATACAAAAAGATGCCTAGCCAATATTCGGCGAAGCATCTTTTTTAACATAAAAAAAATCCATTACATTTAATGTAACAGACTTCTCCAACTTATGCGCTTTTTTAAAAAGTATGGCGGAGGAAGAGGGATTCGAACCCCCGCGGGCTTTAACACCCCTGTCGGTTTTCAAGACCGATCCCTTCAGCCGGGCTTGGGTATTCCTCCGTGACAACAAAACATAATTTATCATGAATCAATATAAAGTGTCAACTACTTCTCCACACTCTTTTTTAATTAAGTTTATTCGTAGAAGTCTGTCATTTAGAAAGGGCTTTGGGGGGCTTTTCCACGGAGAACGGGAACTCTTTCGTTGAAAACGAGAAAACCTCCTTTGGCAACGAGAACTCCTCGGCTGTAAACGAGAACTTTTCTATCGGGAAAGAGAACTCTTATACCGAGAACGAGAACTTTTTAGTGGGAAATGGGAAGTCTTTAACCGTAAACGGGAACTCCTGTTGATGTAGTATTTTGCGTGGCAAAAAACAAGTTTCAAAGGAGATGGGTTGATTTCATCCGTGAAAATCGTTATACTAAGAAAGCCGTGCTAGGTGGGGAGGTAGCGGTGCCCTGTAACTTGCAATCCGCTCTAGCAAGACTGAATTCCTTTCCTGAGGCTGTTTCCGCATGTAGGGTCTGCCTCTTGCACGTAGTGTTGACGTCTGGGTCCTGCGCAATGGGAACCCATGAACCATGTCAGGTCCGGAAGGAAGCAGCATTAAGTGGACTTTCTCATGTGCCGCGGGGCAGCCTAGGCTGAGCTGTCGACAGGAGTAACGCTTATGTGCGGCAGTCGAAGGAAGGTGCACGGCATTTACATAGTAAATCCAACTCGTCCGTTTTCCGGGCGAGTTTTTTTGTCTATCTATGCTATAATAAAAGCACTAATGCATCGAAAAGGAAAGGAGGGGGAATGGTGGTTTATCAAGCTTTTTACCGAGTGTATCGTCCGCAATCATTCAGCGAGATGTCCGGTCAGCGGCATGTCAAACAGACGTTGCAAAACGCTTTGCTGCATAATAAGACATCCCATGCGTATTTATTCTCGGGACCGCGGGGGACAGGGAAGACGAGTGCTGCGAAGGTATTTGCAAAAGCATTGAATTGTGAAAAGGGCCCCACGAATGAGCCGTGCAATGCGTGTCCGACTTGCATAAGTATTACTGAAGGGTCGAATACAGATGTCATCGAATTCGATGCTGCTTCGAATTCCCGCGTTGAAGAAATACGGGACATTATTGAGAAAGTCCGGTTTGCCCCATCGAACGCCCGCTTTAAAGTCTATATTATCGATGAAGTCCATATGTTATCAAATTCGGCATTCAACGCGCTTTTGAAAACATTGGAGGAGCCACCGCCGCATGCAGTGTTCATCTTGGCAACAACAGAGCCCCATAAGCTTCCATTGACCATCATTTCCCGCTGTCAGCGTTTCGATTTCAAACCGATTACATCGGCCGAGATCATTGACCGGATGAAGCAGGTGTTAAGTGACGCTGGCATTGAAGCGGATGAAGGCGCTCTTAAAGTAATTGCCCAGGCTGCTTCAGGCGGAATGCGCGATGCGCTAAGCATGCTTGACCAAGTTGTGTCGTTCAGCGGTGACCGACTGACGGCTGAAAGTGCACTGCTCGTCACAGGTTCAATCGGAGAGGACATCTTCTATCAATTGGCGGAAGCTCTTCTTTCTAAAGATGCCGCAGCCGCATTGACCCTTCTCGATCAGCTTATCGTTGAAGGGAAGGATGTATCGAGGTTGGCGGAAGATCTGATTACGTTTTTCAGGGATCTTCTTCTATTAAGAACTGCTCCGGATCTTGAGGATCTTCTTGAATTGATTTCGGGGAATGAACGGTTTGTTTCCATGTCGCATGCATTCGAACCGGAATCCCTTTATTCATTCATAGATATTCTTTCAAAGACACAGCAGGAAATGCGTTTTTCCAATCACGCGAAAGTTTACGTTGAATCAGCGCTTTTGAAAATGATCCACTTGGAAGGGCCGACTACGCTTTCGAGCGGTCCTCAACAATCAGATCCAATTCTCGCTGAAAAGGTGAGTAGCTTGGAAAGGCTGATTGCCGATCTTCAACAACAGTTGGCAAACGGAGTGCGCCCAATTGAGGGGACACCGTCGGCTGGACAACCGAAGAAAAATGCTTCAAAGTCCTCCCAGTCATTCAGAATACCAACTGGAAAAATCAATGAGGTACTAAAGGGAGCCACCCGTCAGGATATCCAGGTAATCCGGGAGGAATGGGCAAGCATGATGCAGACACTGCAAAGATCCCATTCCGCACTTCTAGAAGAAACTGAACCAGTGGCGGCATCTGAGACTGCTTTTGTGTTAAAATTTAAATATGAAATCCATTGCCTGATGGCTTCGGAAAATTCATCACTGCGATCGGGCTTATCTGAGGCCTTGCGCAATCGAACCGGCAAAGCATATGATGTCGTGTATGTACCCGAGGACGGTTGGTTGAAGGTTCGCGAGGAATTCATCCGGAATAATGGATTGACAAAACAACAGGACGGGACGGATGATTCGTCAGGAGACCCAAATGGAACTGCGGAAGAAATGCCATCCTTTGTCCAGGAAGCAGAACAGCAAAATACCGATCCGATCGTTTCGGAAGCGGAAAAGATGTTTGGCAAGGAATTTATAACAGTACATGACGATTAAACACAATTGAGGAGGAAATCACATGCGCGGTATGGGAAATATGCAAGGTATGATGAAACAAATGCAAAAGATGCAAAAGAAAATGGCAGAAGCACAAGAGGAACTTGGTGAAAAGCGTCTCGAAGGAACAGCGGGCGGAGGTATGGTGAAAGTTATCGTTTCAGGTCAAAAGGAAGTGCTTGAAGTGGTTGTAGATCCATCTGTTGTTGATCCGGAAGATGTGGAAATGCTACAAGACCTTATTGTGATTGCAACAAACGATGCAATGGCAAAAGCTGAAGAACTAACGAACTCCACAATGGGGCAATTCACGAAAGGATTGAACCTACCTGGAATGTTCTAGGAGGAAACAATATGCATTATCCTGAACCGATATCGAAACTAATTGATAGTTTCATGAAACTGCCAGGCATCGGCCCGAAGACTGCGGGCCGTCTGGCGTTTTTTGTATTAAGTATGAAAGAAGACACTGTCCTGGACTTTGCCAAGGCATTGGTGGATGCAAAACGTAATCTGCGCTTCTGCTCTGTCTGTGGCCATATTACTGACATAGATCCTTGTCAAATCTGTCAGGATCAATCCCGTGATCGGTCGATGATTTGCGTCGTCCAAGACCCGAAGGATGTAATCGCCATGGAGAAAATGAGAGATTACAATGGTCTGTACCATGTCCTCCACGGAGCAATTTCGCCGATGGACGGCATCGGCCCGGAAGATATCAATGTGCCTACTTTATTGACACGGCTTCAGGATGAAGAAGTACAGGAGTTAATATTAGCAACGAATCCTACAATCGAAGGAGAAGCAACCGCGATGTATATTTCGAGGCTTGTGAAACCTTCAGGTATCACGACAACTAGAATTGCACATGGTCTTCCGGTTGGTGGGGATCTGGAATATGCGGATGAAGTGACGCTGTCAAAAGCGCTTGAGGGACGCAGAGAACTATAGGGGGGTAATAACAGTCGACATAAGGTTACAAAAGAATATAAAACCTTTTAATCTTATTATAATTTTCTGTATAATGGAATTAGAGGGAGTAGTGAATGAAGTATTATTCAATATGCGAATTCGCTGAATTGATTAGGAAAACGCGTCAGAAATTACGAAATTTGGATAAGCGAGGGGTTTTCAAGCCACATCATGTTACAGAAAGCGGTTACCGATATTACTCGCAAGGACAACTCCATCACTTCTTAGGCATCAAAGATGAAAGACAACTGAATAAAGTGGTAATAGGTTATTGCAGGGTTAGTTCGCAGAAACAAAAAGATGATTTGGAAAGACAAACAAAGCCAAGAAGATGATTAGGGAGTTGTTAGAGAATGATTCTAGCGAAGAAAATCAGACTCCGACCGACTAGAGAACAGGAAGAACAGTTATGGAAGTCTGTAGGTACTGCCAGATGGGCGTATAATTGGGCGTTAAACAGACAACGGGAAAACTTCAAACAGGGAAACAAGTTTATTCCCAATACCATTTTACGAAAAGAACTGACGGAATTGAAGCAAACAGAAGCATTTAATTGGTTGTATGAGGTTTCAAACAATGTTACCAAACAAGCGATAAAGGATGCTTGCAATGCCTATCAACGTTTTTTAAAAGGAAAGGCAAAGTTTCCGAAGTTTAAAAGTCGGAAGAAATCCAAACCATCATTTTATAATGATACCGGCAAATTAAAAGTGAAAAAGAATTTGGTGTTGATTGAAAAAGTAGGTTGGATCAAAACAAGTGAGCAGATTCCGATAGGTGTTTCCTACACCAATCCGAGAATTAGTTTTGATAATAAATATTGGTATATTTCCGTGGGGATTGAACAGGAATTTGAACAGCCTGAACTAACGGATGAAATCATTGGAATTGACTTAGGGATTAAAGAGTTGGCTGTTTGTTCCAATGGCCAAGTATTCAAGAATATCAATAAAACGGAGGAAATAAGAAAGACCGGGAAACGCTTGCGTAGGTTGCAACAAAGCGTATCGCGCAAATACGAAATGAATAGGGAGGGAGACCGTTTCGTCAAAACGAGCAACATTATAAAACTTGAAAAGCAGATACAACACCTACACAGGCGATTATCCAATATCCGAAACAATCATATCCACCAGGCAACGAACGCTATCGTGAAAACCAAACCAAGCGACGTTGTGATGGAAGATTTGAATGTAAGCGGTATGATGAAAAACCGTCATCTTTCAAAAGCAATTGGAAACCAGAAATTTCATGAGTTCATTCGCCAAATGGAATATAAGTGCGAAAAATATGGAATTGAATTCACTAAAGCGTATCGTTTTTACCCGTCTTCCAAAAAGTGTTCATCATGTGGAACGATTAAAAAGGACCTGAAACTGTCTGATCGTGTGTTTTCATGTGAATGTGGATTGAAGTTGGATCGGGATAGAAATGCATCGTTAAATTTGGCAAGCTACGAAGGATTAACAGTTTAGTCACCAACAAGACACTGTTAATGTGTAGGGTCCGTTGTACCCGAATTTACGCTTGTGGACTGTTAGACCAAACGAAAGTAGCTTCGGCAAAATCGGACAGGATGAAGCAAGAATCAAACAGGCTTTATAGTTTTCTATAAGGTTTTGGCAACGGTCAACGAGAATGTTCGGCCGAAAGAGAAAATTAAAAAGAGAATTCGATGATCGGCTTCGTAACCTTCTATTGGAAACAAAAGAAGAATGGGAACAAGCGAAGGAAATTGAGAAGTATTTGAATGATTATGACCAGGAAATAATTGTCCGGCGAAAGATTACCGAAAGTAAGTACTTTCATTTATTCAAAGAAGCGAAAGAAAGACAGCTTCGTGTGGAATGAGAATGATAGCGTGATAATTTTTAAGGGAAGCGCATAGACTTGACTATTAGTCGAAAGGGGCGCTTCTCATGAAAGTTATCGGTGTTGCTATTATCGGGGTTGTCTTACTCCTACTGTTGATGATGGATAAAAAGCAAATCAAGAAGATGACGGAGAAACTATCCGTATTCTGGTTCCGTCTGGCGTTTGCATTTCTTGCTCTCTTCATATTAAATATTGCGGGTGGATTTGTTGGCATCTATTTTCCGGTGAACATCGCATCAGGATTCCTTCTAGCTATATTGGGCATTCCAGGATTCGCGGCACTGTTTGCGTTTGCTGTTTTCCTATAAAGGAGCTTCTTCTATAGAAGGAGCGTTTATATTCCTTTATTAGTATTGGACAAACAGTTTTCGTGGGTGAAGTTATTCAGAAAAAGTTTTTGTGAAAAAGACTTGAAATCAATTAGACAAGCTGATATAGTAAATAACGTTGCGTTTCCGATAAGTAACTAACTACTTCAAAACAGCTTAAAACTTTTTGATGAAAGTTGTTGACATCGGGATTGCAGGATGGTATTATATAAAA
>NZ_BJYL01000057.1 GCF_007991495.1 Sporosarcina luteola
TCTTATATAATACCATCCTGCAATCCCGATGTCAACAACTTTTATCAAAAAGTTTTAAGCTGTTTTGAAGTAGTTATTCACTTAGCGGAAATGCAACGTTATCTAATATACCATTTCATCTTGTTGAATGCAACTCTTTTTTTGAAGTAAGATTTATTCTACCTAAAAATTAATAAAAGCCGCCTCTCAATCCGTTTGGCGGCTAATTGGATTCATTCTACAATTTTAGCGATTGCCAAACTGCGATTTGTTGTGAGATCAATGATAAGCCCATCAGATTCTTTTTTAATCATCGGTCTTAGCGGAGTATCCCGATGCACAAACATGATTTCCCCGAGTTCTCCGTCAGTCAGTTTTACTCTTGTTCCTATAGAAAGATTACCAACTAACTTATGCAGAGCTTCCACGACTTTAATATCGAATTTGCCGAATTCCTCCTCCTTGATCATCTCAATAACTTTGAAGGAAGAGTGTTTCGTTCTATATAACCTTTCGGATGTCATAGCATGAAAGACATCGGAAACGGCTAGTATTTGCGAGAATACGGAAATGCTTTCCATTTTTTCACCACGCGGGTAACCGCTTCCGTCCAGACGTTCATGATGTTGAAGGATTGCTAATTTCATATCCTGACGAAGCAATGGACTATCCTGTATCATTTTAACGCTGAATAGCGTATGTTTTTTCACTTCGTTGTATTCCTCTTTCGAAAGGAATGCTGTTTTCTCCAAAATGGAAGGTGCTATTTTAGCCATACCGCAATCAGCCAATACACCCGCAAGCCCGAGTTGAAGCGTATCCCCCTTATCAAAGCCCATTTGATTGCTAATTGCTGAGGATAAGATGCCGACAGCAATGGAATGATGGTAAATATATTCTTCTGGGTTCGAAAAGTCGTTAAGCATTGTCAATATTCTTTTTTGTGTAAGCGACTTTTCCAGAAGAGGAATAATGAAGGAACGGACTTTTGCAATGTCGGGGCGTTGTCCGGAACGCCAGTGTTTGAATTCCTTTTTATAATTGCTGACTGTCTCGTTATATTCCTTACGCAGTAAATACATACTAACCGGTATATTATCAAGCACGTCATCTGCATTGATAGTCTGTTCCGACTCCGGGACATCCTTTTTTGTCACACGCTCTTCCACTTTCACGCGTTTTATTCCAAAGGCTCTTAACACTTCTATATGTTCTAATGAAAGTTCAGTGTCTTTTCGCATAATCGGAAACTTCGTTTTGCAGTAAACATCTTCATTCAATAAAATCCCTGCACGCAGCTCACTAATGTTCTTATATACTTCCATAATTAATCTCACCGCTTTCCGATCATCTCTTATGTTCTATCATACTGTAAATATTCGAAATAGACGATAGAAAAAAGGTTATCGAAACGACTTTTGTCGTTCCAATAACCTTTTTACCTTACTCTTCGTCTTGTTCTTCTATTTCTTCTATTTCATTCTTTTCTGCAGCTTCAACGATTTCATCTTCTTCATCGTCTTGCTCTTTCTCAACCTTTGCAACTGTTGCAACATGCTCATCTTCTCCTAAACGGATTAGACGGACACCTTGCGTGCTTCGGCCAATTAATGAAATATCCTCAATATCCATACGGATTAAAATTCCATGAATGGTGATCAGCATGAGGTCTTCCGAGCCATTAACAGTTTTCATTGCTACTAGTCGGCCGTTCCGATCTGTCACATTCAATGTTTTCAAACCATAGCCGCCACGGGATTGGATGCGATACTCGTCTTCAGGAGTCCGTTTTCCGAAGCCCTTTTCAGTAACAACGAGGATTTCATCGTCTTCCGAAACGGTATCCATGCCTACAGCGATGTCTCCCTCACGTAGACGAATTCCACGCACGCCGCTCGCGACACGTCCCATAGAGCGGATATCCCGTTCATCAAATTTAATGAGCATACCATCTCTCGTACCGATGGCGATATTTTGCTCTCCATTTGTCATCTTCACGCCAATCAATTCATCATCCCCACGTAGCGTAAGGGCGATCAAGCCATTTGAGCGGATATTGGCAAAATCAGCGACGGATGTACGTTTTACGATACCGGAACGTGTTGCGAAGAAGAGGTATTTATCCACTTCAAACTTCTCTACCGGAATCATCGCTGTCACTTTTTCATCTTTATCAAAATCTAACAGATTAATGATCGGCAGTCCTTTTGCCGTACGGCTGAATTCAGGCACTTCATATCCCTTTTTACGGAACACTCTTCCTCTGCTTGTAAAGAATAGAATCGTATCATGTGTGGAAGTGTTCAATAAGTGCTCGACAAAGTCGTCGTCATTCGTCCCCATTCCTTGGATACCGCGGCCTCCACGGCGTTGGCTCCGATAGGTGTTCGCAGGAAGACGTTTAATATAGCCGTTATGTGTCAACGTCAATACCGAGTTTTCCACAGGGATGAGATCTTCATCCTCAAGCATTTCAGCGCCGCCGCTTCCAATTTCGGTTCTACGGTCGTCCGAAAAACGATGTTTTACTTCTAGAAGTTCTTCTCGGATGATTTGAACCACTTTTTCTTCATCTGCAAGGATTGCACGTAATTCCGCAATCAATACTAAAAGTTCCTGGTATTCGTTCTCGATTTTATCACGTTCCAAACCAGTTAAACGTTGGAGACGCATATCAAGAATTGCTTGAGATTGGCGTTCAGACAGGTTAAAACGTTCCATCAAGCCGGTTTTAGCTTCATCCGTTGTCTTCGAACCGCGAATCAGCGCGATGATTTCATCGATATGATCAAGTGCGATCCGTAAACCTTCCAAAATATGCGCACGGTCTTCCGCCTTATTCAACTCAAATTGGGTCCGTCTGCGGATAACAACTTTTTGGTGCTCTAAGTAGTGATAAAGGATTTCTTTAAGCGCCAAAATTTTAGGCTGGCCATCGACGAGCGCAAGCATGTTAATGCCGAAACTTGATTGAAGGGCAGTATGTTTATAAAGATTATTCAACAGCACATGTGCGTTTGCGTCTCTGCGCACTTCAATGACGATGCGCATTCCAGTCCTATCAGATTCATCCGCAAGATGCGTAATGCCTTCAATACGTTTGTCCCGGACAAGTTCAGCAATTTTTTCGATCAGACGCGCTTTATTCACCTGATACGGCAATTCTGTAACGATAATCGTTTCTTTGCCGTTGGAACTCTGTTCAATTTCGATTTTGCCACGGATGACAATCGATCCGCGGCCAGTTTCGTAAGCTCTTCTAATCCCGCTTCTTCCAAGGATAATACCGCCTGTTGGAAAATCAGGCCCAGGAATGATTTCCATCAATTCTTCAGTTGTGATTGTCGGATTATCGGCCATCGCGAGCACCCCGTCAATCGTTTCTCCTAAGTGATGAGGGGGGATGTTTGTCGCCATACCGACCGCGATTCCCGAAGTACCGTTAACGAGCAAGTTCGGGAAACGGCTAGGTAAAACGATAGGCTCTTTTTCCTGGCCGTCATAGTTATCCTGATAATCAATCGTGTCTTTATTAATATCGCGAAGCAACTCCATTGCAATACGGGACATCCTAGATTCCGTATATCGCATCGCAGCCGCTGAATCACCATCGACAGAACCGAAGTTTCCGTGTCCGTCAACGAGCATATAGCGATAGTTGAAATCCTGCGCCATCCTTACCATCGTGTCGTATACGGCGCTATCACCGTGCGGGTGATACTTACCGATAACATCACCTACGATACGGGCCGATTTCTTATGTGGTTTATCCGCAGTGTTCCCAAGATCCTGCATCGCGTAGAGGATACGACGATGGACAGGTTTCAATCCATCTCTCACGTCCGGCAATGCCCGGGAGACGATAACACTCATTGCATAGTCAAGAAAGGATGTTTTCATCTCCGTACTGATGTTGATGCCTTGGACACCACGTTTAGGCATATCTGCCATATTGTCATACTCCTTTCAACTCAGGCGCAATTCAAGACAGCCTGTCAACTGAACAAAGCACCTGTCTGTTGCAGGCCTATGTTCACAATTTATTAATCAAGCATCTAAATTCTTTACATACATCGCGTTTTCCTCGATGAACTTGCGGCGCGGCTCCACTTCATCGCCCATCAATTGCTCGAAAGTTGCATCGGCGTCAAAAGCGTCTTCAAGATGCACTTGCAGAAGGGTCCGCTGATCCGGATCCATCGTTGTCTCCCATAATTGGGTCGCATCCATTTCACCGAGACCTTTATATCGTGTAATGACCGGTTTCGGTATAGAAGATAGACGGTCAAGGATCTCTTGCAGTTCTACTTCGTCGAAGCAGTATTCCTCATGCTTCCCTTGCTTCACCCGATAGAGAGGCGGCTGTGCGATATAGACATACCCCGCTTCGATCAATGGGCGCATGAAACGGAAGAAGAATGTCAACAACAGTGTCCGGATATGCGCTCCATCCACGTCGGCATCAGTCATGATGACAATTTTATGATAACGCGCCTTCGAAAGATTGAACTCATCCCCGATTCCCGTACCTAGCGCTGTGATCATCATCCTTATTTCGGCATTTCCTAAAATACGGTCCAGTCTAGCTTTTTCTACGTTCAGGATTTTACCACGTAAAGGCAAGATTGCTTGGAAATGACGGTCACGTCCGCTTTTTGCAGAACCACCCGCCGAATCACCCTCAACGATGTATAATTCGCTAATTTCGGGATTGCGTGAGGAGCAGTCTGCCAGTTTCCCAGGAAGGCTGGATACTTCCAGTGCCGATTTACGGCGTGTCAGCTCACGTGCGTTTTTCGCGGCAATACGTGCTCTTGCAGCCATGAGGCTTTTATCGATAATCATACGAGCCGAATTTGGATTCTCAAGAAGGAAGCGCTGAAAGCCTTCCGAAAACAACGTATTAGTAATCGTACTCACTTCAGAGTTGCCGAGCTTTGTTTTCGTTTGTCCTTCGAATTGCGGATCCGGGTGTTTAATCGAGACGATTGCGGTCAAGCCTTCACGGACGTCGTCGCCGGAAAGGTTCGGATCCGACTCTTTTAACATCCCGTTCTTTCTTGCGTAATCATTGATAACGCGCGTCAATGCTGTCTTGAATCCCGATTCATGTGTTCCGCCTTCGTACGTATTGATATTATTGGCGAATGATAAAAGGTTTTCAGCAAAACCGCCATTGTATTGCATTGCTATTTCAACAGAGATGCCGTCCTTTTCGCCTTCTATGAAAATCGGTTCCTCGTGGATCGGTTCTTTGTTTTGATTCAAATGCTGAACGTATGACTTGATACCGCCCTCATAATGGAATGTATCGACACGTTCCTCTTCGCCACGCTCATCTGTAATGGTGATGCGCAATCCTCTATTCAAATAGGCAAGTTCCCGAAGACGATGGGCCAAAATTTCGTATTCATAGACCGTCGTTTCCGTGAAGATCTCCGGGTCGGCTTTGAATCTTGTACGTGTACCAGTTTCATCAGTTGTTCCAATCACTTCAAGCTCCTGTACCAATGCCCCTCTTTCAAAACGGATGAAATAGACCTTTTCATCACGTCTTACGTACACTTCAGTAACTTCGGAAAGTGCGTTCACAACAGAAGCACCAACACCGTGCAATCCGCCTGAGACCTTATAGCCTCCGCCTCCGAATTTACCACCTGCGTGAAGAACTGTCATGATAACTTCCACGGCTGGTCTGCCTGTAGATTCCTGAATACCGACCGGAATACCACGTCCATTATCGTCAACGCGAATCCAATTATCTTTTTCAATTGTCACTTCAATATGGTCACAATAACCCGCCAGCGCTTCATCGATACTGTTATCGACAATTTCCCATACGAGATGGTGAAGCCCTCGCGAACTAGTTGTACCGATATACATGCCCGGACGTTTACGGACAGCCTCCAAGCCTTCAAGGACTTGGATCTGATTCGCATCATATGCTGTCTGCAATTCTTTTTCTTCCATAGCCAAAATGTTCACCTTTCCTTTCCGAACATCAATCACACATTACTACTTACTTCTTTACTTTAAAACAATTGACTGGATGACAGTTTCGATATCATCAGTCCTCTTTACCGGATACATGCCCAGCAGATACTTCGAATAACTCGGCCCTGCGTATCGTCTCATGATCAAGCCCAGCTATATTCGTCGTCGTGACGAATGTCTGGACTTGCCCTTGCATAATGTTGAGCAAATGAGACTGGCGATAATCATCCAGCTCGGACAATACGTCATCCAACAGGAGAACCGGAGTTTCACCGACTTCTTGTTTGACAAGATCTATTTCCGCAAGTTTTAAGGACAATGCCGTAGTCCGCTGCTGTCCCTGCGAACCGTATGTCTGTATATCATAGCCATTCACAAAAAAATGGAGATCATCACGGTGTGGCCCGATCAGTGTCATACCGCGTTCCAACTCACGACGTCTCGCTTCTTTTAATTTTTGGCTGAGTATTTCTTCCATCTGTTCAGCAGTCTGCCCAGAATCGAACTCTTTTAAAGTTCCATACGTCACTTTTAATTGTTCTATTCCACGAGAAATCCCTTTATGGATAGGTTCCGCCCATTTTTGGAGCAACTCGATGAAATAAAAACGTTTTCGGATGATTTGTACTGCGATTTGGATATATTGTTCTGTATATATATCGAACATGACGTCCGTAAAATCCAGTTTTCCACGATTGTCTTTGAGGATTGCATTTCGTTGCTTTAATATTTTTTGGAAGGTGAGCAGATCATGAAGATAGACAGGGGAAATTTGCCCGATCTCCATGTCTAAGAATCTTCTTCGAATCTGTGGGCTTCCCTTTACAAGATTCAAATCCTCAGGAGCAAACATGACAACATTGAGCTGACCGATATATAGGCTGAGGCGGTTTTGTTCCAAATGATTGACCCGCGCCTTCTTGCCTTTTTTAGATATCGTCAATTCAAGTGGAAGACGCCCATATTTCCGCTCTATGTCCCCTTCTATTTTACCATACTCTTGTTCCCAACGTATCAGTTCACGATCATTTGATGTACGGTGTGATTTAGCCATTGATAAGACATAGATCGCTTCCATGACATTCGTCTTGCCTTGGGCGTTTTCTCCGATCAGAACGTTGATTTGTGGGGAAAATGATAAATCGAGGGAAGAATAATTCCGATAATCCTTTAAAGCCAGTCGTTCAATGAACATCCGATTGACCGTCTAAGGATGTGGAAATTTTAACTCTTCCTACGCCGGGAATATTGATGACATCACCGTCGTAAAGTTTTTTGCCCCGTCTCCGCTCTTCTTCTCCGTTCACGTAAACTGTATGTTCTTCCAAATACCACTTAGCCATGCCTCCGGAACTTATACAATCCGTCATTTTCAGCAATTGGCCTAATGTGATGAATTCAGTATCGATTTTCACTATTTCCATCCGCTTTCATCCTTCGTAAATTAGTCTGTTCTTCTATTTTACCGAACTTTTGGCTATAAGTAAAAAGGATAGCCAAAAAAGTTGACTATCCTTGCATCTATTTCTCAAGTCTTAATTAAAATGTCCTCACCGGCAGGATCAATTGCAAGATCAGGTCATTTTCCATTGACGTCAATATGAATGGGCGCATTGCACCTGTGAAATGGATTGCGATGTCTTGACCGTCAATCGCTTTCAATGCATCCATCATATATTTTGCGCTGAAGGAAATTTTCAAGTCTTCTCCAGTTACATCTATCGCCTCAATCAATTCCTCAACTTTACCAACTTCCGGCGAATTGGATGATACTTCAATCGCTTTTCCACCATCAGCAGAGAAGCGAACAATATTGTTTCTTTCATCCCGAGCAAGTAAGGAAGCACGGTCAATTGCTTGTAATAACTGCCGGCCGTTTACTTGTACCGTCGTTTTATATTCAGAAGGGATTAATCTTGATGTATCCGGATAATTCCCTTCTAAAAGCCTTGAATAAAACAGCACGTTTCTGGATTTGAATAGAACTTGCTGATCCGCAATGACAATCTCCACTACATCTGCATTATCAGGAAGGATTTTGTTCAATTCTTGCAGGCTTTTTCCAGGAATGACAACGCTGAATGGGCTTTCCGGCATATTTTCCGGAACGATTTCTCTTCGTGCAAGTCGATGGCTATCTGTCGCTACGCATACAAGTTTTTCCTCATTCGTTTCCCAATGGACTCCGGTTAAAATCGGTCGTGTCTCTTGCTGGGACACTGCAAAAACAGTTTCTTTTATGAGTGATTTCATCAAGTCCGAAGGTAAAGAAAATCGATATTCGTCTTTGACATTCGGCAATACTGGATAATCATCAGAATTTGAGCCGATCAGATGAAATTCCGATTTTCCTGATTGAATATGGGTTTGCATCCCATTTTCAACTTCGATCGTAACATCATTCGTCGGTAATTTACGTACAATCTCACTGAATACTTTCGCTTGAAGGATGATAGATCCTGATTCAATTACGCGAATGATTTGTTCTCCATCTTCTTCAACCGGGATGAATGTACAAATCGTAATATCTGAATCACTTCCAGTCATCGTCAAGCCTTTATCATTCACTTCGATTTTTACGCCGGTCAAAATGGGGTTCGCCACTTTTTGACTGATTGCTTTCATGACATCATTCAATCCTTCAAGCAGCCAGTCTCTCATTATTTCAAATTTCATTTTGCACCCTCGCTTATATAATTATTAGTTAAGTAATAAAGATAGTAATAGTAATAGGGCCTGTGGAAATGTTGATAAGCCCCGAAATCCTATATATGAGAAAGCTATACACATGTGCATAAGCTGTGAATAGCTTGTTTCGTTTTTACAAGGTTATTCACATGTGGATGTTCAACCTCTGCCGAGGGCATTTTTAATTTCTTGAATATCCTGCTGCAGATTTTGATCATCCTTCAGTTGTTTGGAAATCTTTTCGTGAGCATGAATGACGGTCGAATGATCGCGGCCGCCAAATTCGGATCCGATCTTTGGTAAAGAGGAGTCCGTCAATTCGCGGGAGAGGTACATCGCAATTTGACGCGGAAATGCGATCGCTCTCGTTCTTTTCTTCGCGGAAAAGTCTTCAAGTCGGATATTGAAATGCTCTCCGACTGTTTTTTGAATATCTAATATGCTAACAGTACGCGGGCGGGAATTAGGGATAATATCTTTCAACGCTTCAGCTGCCAGATCCGTCGTAATGTCCATATTGACGAGCGAGGAGTAGGCAACTACACGTATTAATGCCCCTTCCAGTTCACGGATGTTCGTATCAATTTGGTTGGCGATGTATAACATCACTTCATCCGAAATATCGACAAGGCCGTCCGCCTTCGCTTTTTTACGTAAAATCGCAATCCTCGTTTCAAGATCGGGCGGTGCAATATCGGTAATTAATCCCCACTCAAACCGTGATCTAAGACGATCTTCCAAGGTCGGTATCTCTTTTGGAGGACGGTCACTGGAAATGATAATCTGCTTTGCTTCCTCATGTAATGTATTAAAAGTATGGAAAAATTCCTCTTGTGTCTGTTCTTTTCCGGCGATGAATTGAATATCGTCAATTAGAAGGACATCTACGTTCCGATACTGATTCCTGAAATCGCCGGCTTTATTATTCATGATGGAATTAATGAATTCATTCGTAAACTTCTCAGAAGACAAATAAACGACTTTAGCAGATGGATCCTGCTCCATTATATAATGTCCGATCGCATGCATAAGATGGGTCTTGCCAAGTCCCACGCCTCCGTATATGAACAAGGGGTTATACGATTTTGCGGGTGCTTCAGCAACAGCAAGCGAAGCAGCATGTGCAAATCGGTTTCCTGAACCGATAACGAATGTATCAAACGTATATTTTGGATTCAACATGACAGAAGCTGATTGGACAGGCGTTTTATCAGCTTGTTTTACAACTGGTTTCGGTATTTGGAAATCACTTTCTTCCATTTCTTTTGGAACAACAAAGTGAATTAATCGATCTTCTCCGGTCAATTCCGACAGGATGCCAGTTATCAAATGCACATAATGATTTTCCAACCAGTCCTTCGCAAATGAATTTGGAACAGCAATTGTCACGTTTTCATCGCCATAGGACATCAATTTTGTCGATTTAAGCCAAGTTTCGAAACTGGGTCTAGATATTTTATCTTCAATTTTCGACAAAACTTCATTCCATAACTTTTCTAGTTGATCCACTCGTGGGCCTCCTTTACAGTGAAATAAAAAAAACACATGAATATGTATTATACACAGAAAATGATCATGTGGATAAGAAATATCCAAAAGTGTTGAAAAAATTATCCACAACCTATCAACAATTGTGGATAATGAAATGGGCTCTTAAATTTGTTAACAGCAAAATCCTTTTTATTGTACCAAGAAACTATAAGGATGACAAGGGATTCTATGAGTTACTAACAATAGCGGCAATTGTGGAGAATTATCTTATCCACAGCTTTTCGTATGTGTAAAAGGTGTAGATAAGGACTGTGCATAAAAAAAACTCCGAAAAAATCTATGAACATATTTTTCAGCAAGTGTCATTCAGACATGTGGATAACTTAAATAGCAGTTTTTGAGTGGCTGGCGAATATTGTAGATAAAAATAAATAAATGAAAAACGGAAACGGATTATGCCGACGTGAAAAAAATAATTGACATTATGGCCAATGGCATTTATACTGTTCAAGACTGTCAGATAGTATAGGGACAATGCAGGAGGTGTCTTTGAAATGAAACGTACATTCCAACCAAATAAACGTAAACGTAGTAAAGTTCACGGCTTCCGTGCAAGAATGAGCTCAAAAAGCGGACGTAATATTCTCGCTGCTCGTCGTCGCAAAGGAAGAAAAGTGCTTTCAGCATAAGACCACTGGGAACAGTGGTTTTTTTTTGTATAAAAAGCGTAGGCGGCCTGCATAGATGCGACAGGCATAAGGTAAAGATACGAAGTGGCGCACTTTGCCACGCAGTAGCTTTGACTTATGACCCAAGCAGCTAGCGCCCGAAGCTGGATTAAAAAAAAGCGAAGGGCGCTTGCACAGCTGCGACAGGCATAAGACAAAGATGCGAAGTGGCGCCTTTTGCCACACAGCGTCTTTGCCTTATGACCCCGAGCAGCTAGCGCCCGAAGCTGGATTGGTAAAAAGGAGGTGCAGGTTTGAAAAAGCGTCAACGGATCAAAAAGAATGATGACTTTCAAAAAGTATTTAAACAAGGCAAGTCTGTTGCAAATCGGCAATTTGTCGTTTATTCCTATAGGAAGGAACAGCAACAAGAATTCAGGATCGGTTTGTCCGTTGGAAAGAAATTGGGGAATGCGGTGACGCGCAACCGTATCAAAAGATATATCCGTCAAGCCTTCCTTGAAATGAAAGAAGAACTGAAAAATGATAGAGATTATGTTATTATCGCCAGACACCAGGCGGCCAATCTGGACTTCCATGAAACAAAAAAGAGCTTGCAACACGTACTGAAGATTGCCAAGGCATTTAATAAGAAGTAGAACGTTATAAATGTTCATGATAAACTGAAATTAACAATAGACTTTGGAACAGATTTGGGGGAAACAAGTTGAAAAAAAGAACCGCGTTAATACTTATGCTTACTGTTGTATCCGTATTCCTGGCAGGCTGTGGGGAATTCAATCAACCGATATACGACACGAGCGAAGGATTTTGGAATAAATACATCGTTTGGCCGATCGTGTCTTTAATCGTTACTTTTAAAGATCTGTTAGGTACATATGGTTTCGGAATTATTGCCGTCACCATTATCATCCGCCTCGTCTTACTACCGCTTATGATCAAACAAGCACAAAATTCGAAGCGCATGCAAGAGATGCAACCGATCTTAAACGGCCTGAAAGAGAAATACAAATCGAAAGACGCTGTTACACAACAGAAATACCGCGAAGAAATGCAAAAAGTGATGACGGAGCAGAAAATAAATCCTGCCGCAGGGTGTTTACCTGTACTTATCCAGATGCCGATCATCATCGGACTATACCACGCCATTAGCAGGATGAATGCTACGCCTGAAATAGAAATCGGTAAATTCCTTTGGTTTGAACTTGGTACACCAAGCGTTATACTAGCAATCATTGCAGGTCTTATGCAATTCGTCGTCTTGCGTACGGGTCCAGCCATGGACAACCCGCAAATGAAAGTGATGATGTACATCATGCCTTTCATGATTATGTTCATGGGTACAATCTTGCCGGGAGCATTGGCACTTTATTGGGTTATCGGTAACATCATTTCAATTATCCAGAATATCTTCATTTACAAACCATTTAAGAAAAAAGAAGTGGCACCTGTAAAAGTGGGAGGGAAAAAGAAATGAATAGGATAACGCGAAAGGGAGCGACAGTGGAGGCCGCAATAACAGCGGCGTTGCAACAGCTCAATATGACGCGTGATGAAGTGGAAATCGAAATAGTTGATTCAGGGAAAAAAGGATTCCTGGGATTTGGTGCAAGGGAAGCGGAAGTCGCGGTGACTGTTAAAGAGACAGAGAAACCGAAAATTCCTGAAACCGAAGAGAAAAAAGAAGCCCCAATTCCTGAAATTGAGCAAAAAGAGAGTGAAAAGTCAGCTGAACCGTCAGAGGAAGTTTCTGAAAGTATCGAAGGGAAAAGCAAGCATCCCGATTCATCGGACGAGCAGGCAATAAATGAAACAAAAGCCTATGTGACGGCAATTGCTGAAGGAATGGGCATCAAAGATCTTGTCATTAATCATGAAGTGGATGGAAAATATCTTTCATTCCAATTGGAGAGCGAAAAGGCGGCTTTCCTTATTGGAAAGAGAGGGCAAACATTGAACGCATTGCAGCAATTGGCTCAGCTGATCGCAAACAAATACGCTGGACAATTTAAAGTCGTTCGTCTCGATGTAGGAGACTACCGTGAGCGACGTGAACAGTCATTAGAACAATTCGCAGAAAGAATGGCAGATCAAGCCGTGCGAAGTGGAAGAAAGGTTCAACTTGAACCAATGCCTTCCTATGAAAGGAAAGTTATCCATAATGCATTATCGAATAGATTGGATATAGAAACTCATTCCGAAGGCACGGATCCGAATCGATACCTTGTTATTGAACCGATTAATTAATCAAAAACCCGCAAAGTGGATGAATCGCTTTGCGGGTTTTTTAGTGCGTGATGAGATTTTTTCAGTTATCCACATTTATAAGGTGCGGGCACTATGAGAATGAGTGAATTTGTGATATTATATTTTGTTAGATAGTCATGTCAAAACGGTTATCCACATGTGGGTAACGAGTCAGGAAGGTGATGAAAATGCAATTTGATACTATAGCTGCCATATCCACTCCAATGGGGGAAGGAGCTATCGCCATCGTCCGGCTTAGTGGAGACGAAGCTATCAACATTTCGGATCGAATTTTTCGTTCTCCGTCAGGAAAAAAACTGGCGGACGAACAATCACATACAATTCATTACGGGCACTTAGTTGACCCATCTACTGGAAGTGTCGTCGAGGAAGTGATGGTATCCATCATGAAAGCACCGAAAACGTTCACCCGTGAAGATGTCGTCGAAGTGAATTGCCACGGCGGTGTGGTGGCGGTAAACCGTGTCCTCAACCTCGTGTTGAAAGAAGGGGCTCGCCTTGCGGAACCAGGCGAGTTTTCAAAGCGTGCATTTTTAAATGGACGCATCGATTTATCGCAAGCGGAAGCAGTCATGGACTTAATTCGCGCAAAAACCGATCGGGCGATGAATGTCGCTTTGAACCAAATGGAAGGGAAGCTCTCCAGGCTGATCGGCGAATTAAGACAAGCACTCCTTGAAACATTGGCGCAAGTCGAAGTGAACATTGACTATCCCGAATATGATGATGTCGAAGAAGTTACCATTCCACTCATGATTGAAAAAGGTACGTGGGTGAAAGAGGAAATCGAGAAACTATTGCGCACGTCCTCCCAAGGTAAAATCCTTCGTGAAGGACTATCAACAGTCATCATCGGGAGACCGAACGTCGGGAAGTCTTCATTACTGAACAGCCTCGTCCAGGAGAATAAGGCCATTGTTACAGAAATTGCTGGAACGACACGTGATATAATTGAAGAATACGTTAATGTCAGAGGCGTTCCGCTTCGTCTTGTCGACACAGCAGGCATCCGAGAAACGGAAGACATCGTTGAACGGATCGGCGTGGAACGATCCAGGCAAGTTTTGAAGGAAGCGGATCTCATACTCCTTGTCCTGAATAGTTCCGAAGAGCTCTCGGAAGAGGATATTCGTTTATTCGAAGCAACATCAGGCATGGACATGATTGTCGTCATCAATAAAACTGACCTCCCTCAGAAAATTGATATGCAGCAAGTGAATGATCTGGCAGGGAAGGGAACAATCGTGACGACATCCATCCTAAAAGAAGAGGGCGTCGATGAGCTTGAAGAAGCAATCGCCAAGCTTTTCTTCGAAGGAACGCTCGAAGCTGGGGACCTCACCTATGTATCAAATGCGAGACATATCGCATTGCTCCATAAAGCACATAAGACAATCCAGGACGCCATAGGCGCGGCTGAAGCAAATGTCCCCGTCGACATGATTCAGATTGATTTAACACGCACTTGGGAGCTCCTAGGCGAAATCGTCGGCGACACAGTCCAAGACAGCCTCATCAACCAATTATTCGCCCAGTTTTGTTTAGGAAAATAATTTAATTAATATTATTGTAGAGACACTTAGGATTGAAGCGGAAATCCGATATTTAAGACATAGACACGGCAATAGCAACACCATTCATAAAATAGGAAGGATGAACGAACATGCCACAATTTGAAGCAGGCACGTTCGATTGTATAGTCATCGGAGCAGGGCATGCCGGCGTTGAAGCGGCAATCGCCTCAGCAAAGATGGGTGCATCGACATTGGTGCTTACCATGAACCTCGATATGATCGCTTTCATGCCATGTAATCCATCACTCGGAGGCCCCGCAAAAGGTATAGTCGTCCGGGAAATCGATGCACTTGGCGGAGCAATGGGGAAAGTAATCGATAAAACACACATCCAAATGAGGATGCTGAATACAGGAAAAGGACCCGCAGTACGTGCACTTCGTGCGCAAGCAGATAAAGTCCTCTACCAACAAGAAATGAAACGCGTACTCGAAGAACAAGAAAACCTATCACTCCATCAAGGAGTTGTAGAAGAACTAATCGTCGAGGATGGCGAAGTGAAAGGGCTCATCACTCAAATCGGAGCAATCTACCGCGCGAAAGCAGTCATTATTACAACCGGTACTTTCCTTCGTGGAGAAGTCATTATCGGAGACTTGAAATATTCAAGCGGTCCGAACAACCAAATGCCGGCCATCAAGCTTGCAGAAAACTTGCAAGAGCTCGGACTTGAAACAATCCGTTTCAAAACCGGGACACCACCACGCATTAACGGCAATACAATTGATTACAGCAAAACGGAAATCCAACCAGGCGACGAAGAACCACGCGCATTCAGCTATGAGACAACAGAATTCATTATGGATCAATTGCCATGCTGGTTGACATACACAACACCGACAACACATGAAATTATCAACGAAAACCTTCATCTTTCCCCAATGTATTCCGGAATGATCAAAGGAAAAGGGCCAAGCTATTGCCCTTCAATTGAGGATAAAATCGTCCGTTTTGCGGATAAATCGCGTCATCAGATTTTCCTTGAGCCAGAAGGTCGAAATACGAAAGAATACTATGTACAAGGACTTTCAACAAGCTTGCCAGAACATGTTCAACGTCGATTGATCGAAAGTGTACCCGGATTAGAAAAGGCGGAAATGATGCGTGCCGGATACGCAATCGAATATGATTCCATCATACCGACTCAGCTTTGGCCGACACTCGAGACCAAAAAGATTAAAAACCTATACACTGCCGGCCAAATCAATGGAACATCAGGCTATGAAGAAGCAGCTGCGCAAGGCATCATGGCGGGCATCAATGCCGCAAGCAATGTGCTCGGAAAAGAAGAAGTTATTCTTGGAAGAGCTGATGCGTATATCGGAGTCCTCATCGATGACCTCGTGACAAAAGGAACGAGCGAACCTTATCGTCTTCTTACATCGAGAGCGGAATATCGTCTATTACTCCGTCATGATAATGCCGATTTACGTTTAACCGAAATCGGCTATAAGCTTGGAATGATAAGCGAAGAACGCTATGAAAAATTCCTTATTAAAAAGCAACAAATCGAAGAGGAGATTGAAAGACTTCGCAAAGTGACAATCAAGCCAAGTGAAGCCGTTCAAGAAATCATCAAAGACTCCGGCGGTACAGAGCTCCGTGAACCGATGAAAGCGGCAGACCTGTTAAAACGTCCGGAAATGAAATATAACCAAATTATCACTGTGGTGCCTCCAGAAGAAAAGAAATCCGAAGAAGTGGCAGAACAAGTTGAGATCTTCATTAAATATGAAGGTTATATTGAAAAGTCGATGCAGCAAGTCGAAAGAATGAAGAAAATGGAAAACAAGAGGATACCGGAAAACATTGATTACAATGCCATTACTGGAATTGCAAAAGAGGCGAAAGCTAATCTTACTGCAGTTAGACCATTGTCAATCGCACAAGCATCAAGGATATCCGGCGTAAATCCTGCAGACATTTCCATTCTTCTCGTTTATATAGAGCAAGGTAAGATTGCGAAAATATCAGGTTAACATCATGTGACTGATGTGGGTGTATTAAGTCCGCATCAGTCATTTTTTAAAAGGAGGATTCGAGTGAACGAACAACAATTTGTAGAAGCATTGCAAGAGAAGGGGATCAACCTGACGGAGTATCAGTTGCAGCAATTCGATAAGTATTTCCATATGCTAGTTGAATGGAATGAAAAAATGAACTTAACAGCAATTACAGACGCGCCGTCCGTTTATCTCAAACATTTTTATGATTCAATTACTGCTGCATTTTTTACAGACTTAACGGGACAAAAATCCATATGCGACGTAGGCGCTGGAGCTGGATTTCCAAGTATCCCATTGAAAATTTGTTTCCCAGAACTATCTGTTACAATCGTGGATTCTTTAAATAAAAGAATTACATTTTTAAACGAACTCTCTAATGAACTTAAATTGGATAACGTAAACTTTATCCATTCAAGAGCAGAGGATTTTGGTCAAAACCCAAAATACCGCGAGCAATTTGACATTGTAACTGCCCGCGCCGTAGCCCGATTAGCAGTTCTTTCAGAGCTCTGTATTCCTCTCGTAAAAGAGGGAGGCATTTTTATTTCCATGAAAGGCGCAGCAGCTGAAGAAGAACTAACGGATGCCAAAAAAGCAATCAACATTCTTGGGGCAGAGTTAATTGAAAAGTTTTCTTTCAGCTTGCCAATGGAAGAAAGCGAAAGAAATATTTTCACTTTAAGAAAAATCAAAAAGACACCGAAGAAATACCCACGCAAACCGGGAGTTCCTAACAAAACACCAATCACATAATTGTTCCACGTGAAACATTATAAAGTATTCTCTGATAAGTCAATATGGATTTATGTATATAGAACGAAAAAATGATTCATACATTGAGATTTCCATTGTTTGGAGTGGAAGGCGGCGACTCCAGCGGGAATAGCATGAGCTGAAGACCCCGCAACGAAGCGTAGCGAAGTGAGGAGGCTGAGGCCATGCCCGCGGAAAGCGTCCGCCTGGAACGGAAAACTGTTTAAGTTAATCTCTTTAGTTTGTTTTATATAGTATAATAAACATATATAATCTACCCTTTAATAAGTAGAATAGAGGATATATAATAGATATGACGAAATAGCTAATACGATGAGTAGTTTTGTAAAGGTGGTGTGGGGATGAAAAACACGTTTTCACGTTTCTTTGGCAGTACGGAAAAAGAACCTGAATTACAACAAATGGAGGAAACTCCACATGAAAAAGTCGATCAAGTGAAAATTGACTTGATCCGGCCAAATAAATATCAACCACGTACAATCTTTTCAGAAGAAAAAATCGAAGAGCTTGCGCGTACAATTCATACACATGGAGTTATTCAACCTATCGTCATTCGAAAAGTCGACGAAGAAGGTTATGAAATCATTGCAGGTGAACGTAGATTTCGTGCAATGAAGAAACTCGGTTGGGAAGAAGTACCTGCAATTGTCCGGAATTTGGATGACAGGGAAACAGCTTCAATTGCTTTGATTGAGAACTTGCAACGTGAAGAATTAACTGCAATCGAGGAAGCATTTGCCTATGAAAAACTATTGGAATTACACGGATTGACCCAAGAAGCCTTGGCGCAACGTCTTGGAAAAGGGCAGTCGACAGTTGCCAATAAGCTGCGGTTATTAAAGCTTCCAAATGAAATAAAAGATAAGATCCTAACGAAGGAACTGTCTGAAAGGCATGCACGAGCATTGATTTCCGTTAAGGATCCTGAGTTGCAAACCAAACTGGCCAATGAAGCGATTGAAGAACAACTGAACGTTAAGCAATTAGAGGAACGCATTCAGCAAGTATTAAACCCAGTTGAAGATGAAAAAGGCAAGAAAAAAGCGGTCAAAAGAAAATCTGTCAGCAAAGATGTCCGAATCGCTCTAAATACGATCAGACAGTCATTGGCACTTGTAACAAAAAGCGGCATTAACGTAAAGACTGAAGAGGAAGATACGGAGGAATTTTACACGATTACCGTCAAAATTCCGAAGAATAAATAATGATGATCATTATAAAGCATCCAATGAATCCCGTTTGTTAAGCGGGACGACTCTTGCTTGACTGAAGCAGGAGTTTTTTTGTGCTATACATTACCACGGACAGTCGTTTTTTGATAAACTATAATAGAATGATTGAAATTACTAGAATGTCCAGCAAACTATGTTTTTCATAGATTCATTAGTACAAGTATGAAGAGTGAGAAAGCAGGTGCAAGCGTGGGAAAAATAATAGCAATCGCCAATCAAAAAGGAGGAGTCGGAAAGACAACTACTTCGGTTAACTTAAGTGCTTGCCTTGCGCATATTGGCAAAAAGGTATTACTCATTGACGCCGATCCACAAGGAAATGCAACAAGTGGGGTAGGGGTCAATAAGGGAGATGTACACCAATGCATCTATGATATGTTAATCGATGACGTCCATATAAAGGAAGTCATTCACCATACGAAAATGGAAAACCTGGACATCGTTCCGGCAACCATTTCTTTGGCGGGTGCAGAAATAGAGCTAGTTTCAACTATTTCAAGGGAAGTCCGGATGAAGCATGCAATTCAGGGAGCTAAAGAACTGTATGATTTCATCATTATTGATTGCCCGCCGTCTTTAGGTTTATTGACAATCAATTCATTAACAGCCGCAGATTCTGTCATTATTCCCGTTCAATGCGAATATTATGCTTTGGAAGGTTTAAGCCAGTTGCTCAGTACAATTAGGCTCGTCCAAAAGCATTTGAACGAAAGCCTGATGATTGATGGTGTGTTATTGACAATGTTTGACGCTAGAACAAATTTAGGGATTCAAGTAATTGAGGAAGTAAAAAAGTATTTTCAGGATAAAGTATACGGAACAATCATTCCACGGAATGTACGATTGAGTGAAGCTCCAAGTCATGGCGAACCAATTATCATTTATGATTCAAGATCAAGGGGCGCGGAAGTATATTTAGAGCTGGCAAAGGAAGTGGTGCACAATGGCTAAAGGTCTAGGAAAGGGTTTAAACGCTTTATTCCCCGATGAGTCATTAACGAAAGCGGAAGCAATCGAGAATATCCGATTGAAGAGCATTAAAGTGAATCCCTATCAGCCAAGGAAAATATTCGATGAAAATGCGATCCAAGAATTAAGTGAGTCCATAAAAGAACATGGTGTTTTACAACCTATCATCGTCAGGAAAGTCGGAACGATGTATGAAATTGTTGTGGGAGAAAGACGTTTCAGAGCAGCAAAGCTTGCAGGATTGGTTGAAATACCCGCAGTTGTCCGCCAACTGACAGATGAAGAATCAATGGAAATGGCGATCCTTGAAAACTTGCAACGTGAAGATCTAACGCCGATCGAGGAAGCGGAAGCTTATCAAAAACTGATGGATAATCTTAGTCTGACACAGGAACAACTTGCATTTAGACTAGGGAAAAGTAGGCCGCATATAGCGAATCATGTCCGACTACTTAGCCTGCCGGAAAAAGCTCGGAAAATGATTACAGATGGTAAACTTTCAATGGGGCATGGCAGAACTTTACTCGGGCTTCGTAAAAAAGAACAAATCCTTTTGATAGCTGAAAAGACGATACAAGAAGGATTGAACGTCAGACAGCTAGAACGACTAGTTCATAAATTAAATGAAGATGTTCCACGTGAAACAAAGTCAGAAAAAAAGAACATATTTCTTCAGGAAAAAGAGTCGAACTTACGTGAATATTTCGGCACTAATGTAACAATTAAAAAGACGAAAAACAAGGGGAAAATCGAAATCGAGTTTTTCACAGAAGAAGATCTTGAAAGGATCCTTGAATTATTGAATGAATAAGCATGTACCTATTTTGCTCATAATGCAAAATAGGTATTATTTTTAGTAGACGGAAGTGAAAACCTTGGTTTTATTCGGTTCGATAGTAAATATTGTATTAATCATAGTAGGAACGTTAATTGGTCGCTTTTTAAACAATATTCCAGAACGGATGAAAGAAACCGTTATGTATGGAATAGGCCTGGCTGTTGTTGCAATCGGTATCCAAATGACATTTGAAAGCACACAAATACTTATCGTCATAATAAGTATTGTTGTTGGAGCACTCATTGGCGAATGGATGGACCTTGATGGCAAGATCAATCAATTAGGAAAATGGCTAGAACGTAAATTGCCATCACAAAAGCAAGGCCCTGGTATTGCGCAAGGATTTGTCACAGCAACATTGATTTTCGTTGTAGGCTCGATGGCTATAATTGGGGCAATCGATAGCGGACTGCGGAATGATCATGATGTTTTGATCATGAAGGGAGTGCTAGATGGATTCACCTCAATTATTCTAAGCTCCACACTCGGTCTAGGTGTAATGTTCGCAGCAGTCCCTGTATTCCTTTATCAAGCAATCATCACATTGTTTTCAACACAAATAAGCCGCTTCGTGCCGGATGATTTATTGCAATTTTTCATATCTGAAATGACGGCTACTGGGGGTCTCATGATTGTTGGAATCGGCTTGAATTTAATCGGTATAACGAAAATGCGTGTTGCCAATTTTATTCCTGGAATTCTTGTTGTGGGAGTCGTCGTTACGATCGTTCATTTCCTGTTTTAAATCTTCCATATGCAAGTTGCAAGGAGCGGGAAATAATCCGGCTCATTTCGAAAGGGAGATGCAGTCGTGTACTTTGTAGGACAGCTTGCTCCATGAAACCCGAAATGTTGACGACCCCTTTGATGGACAAATTTCCAACTGGGGGCAATTCTTTTCCGACCGCCTTGCCGGGGTAAAGCGGTCCATTATGGAGAAGCAGCTGGCCAATCGAGTCGCTTTTGCCTAAACAAGCATCTATCGCGACTATAAATGTTGAAGGATCCTTCTTAAGTCTCTCTTCCAACTTCTCTTGTAAATTCAAAGCGTGTAAAGGGTTTTCTAGAGTACCAATTACTGAAAACGGGAATAGTAAGGATTCGGATAAATGGGAACCGGTTAATGGCCCTAATGCATCTCCAGTGGAACGATCAGTTCCAATACAAAAAAAGGCGAGGGCATCTTGATGAAAAGGGATGTGTTCGAGAAAAAATGTGCTGAGTTTCCAAACTGCACCCGTCTCATCATAATGAATCCGGTAATCATAATCCGTGGAAAGTGTTGTGTGCATGACAAAACCCCATTCTAATTTATTAATCCAACATGTATTGATTGTTTAGCAGTATACGCGGCTGGAGATGAATTTATACGGAAAGGAAGTTTAAGAGTGGCAATAGAGAAGAAGGAGAAATTAAAAGATTTGATAAGGGATATGTTCTTCAATGAAGATACAGAAAAAGTGAGCAGGTTCATATTTGATGAAGATACATGGATTCATATATTATCTGTCGCTATTCGGATAGGAATTATCATTACAGTTGCTTTTATAGTCGTGAAAATAGGAAAGTCTATTATTAGACGTCTATTCAAAATAAAACTGAAAGGACCAATCCGGAAAGAGGAACGGCGTGAAATGACGCTCCTAAAGTTACTGGAAAACACACTCACTTACGTCGTCTTTTTTACTGCGATTATAGCCGTGTTAGATGAGTTCAATATGGACGTGAAAGGATTGTTGGCCGGGGCTGGTGTATTGGGACTCGCAGTCGGATTCGGGGCACAAAGCCTAGTGAAGGATGTCATTTCAGGATTCTTCATTCTTTTTGAAGATCAGTTTTCAGTAGGCGATTATGTACAAATCGGATCGGCGGAAGGTATGGTCGAGGAAATTGGACTGCGAACAACGAAGATTAAAAACTTCACAGGAGAGGTCTTCATTTTACCGAATGGCTCAATTGCTCAAGTCGTCAATTATTCTTTGAAGAACTCTTTGGCAATTGTCGACGTAACGATAAAGTTTGAACTTGGCATTGAAAAAGTAGAGAAATCGATAGAGGCATTTCTGGAGACGATGAGCAAGGACAATCCCGACCTCCTCGGAAACCCCAGACTAATCGGTGCCCACGACTTTACCGAAGATGCCGTGATTGAGCGGATTATCGTCGAGACAAAACCGATGCGTCATTTTGATACTGCGCGGAGTATAAGTATGGGGCTGAAAAAGTCCCTTGAGCAGGAAGGAATTGAAATACCCTATCCAACACTTGTAACGAAGTCCTTTGATAATCAATAATAAGGAAAGGGTGGTGCAACTATATGGTCGATAAAGAATTTAATTTAAATGACGTAGTGGAGATGAAAAAACCGCACCCATGCGGAACGAACGCTTGGAAAATCATCCGGATGGGCGCCGATATACGTATCAAATGTGAAGGATGCGGGCATAGCGTTATGATTCCACGTAATGAGTTTGCGAAGAAAATGAAAAAAGTGCTCGTTAAGGCGGAAGCCGAACATTAATTAGACAGGAACGCCAACTATTCTTATAATGGAAGAGTTGTAATGATAATTGTTGAAATTGACCTATATGAAAGGTTGGGAAATAAATGGCGTTAACAGCAGGAATCGTCGGATTGCCGAACGTTGGAAAGTCGACATTATTTAATGCAATTACAAAAGCTGGAGCAGAGGCGGCTAACTATCCGTTCTGTACAATCGATCCGAACGTTGGGATCGTAGAAGTTCCAGATGAGCGTCTTCAGAAGTTGACTGAGCTCGTCGTACCAAAAAAGACCGTACCGACTGCATTCGAATTTACAGATATTGCAGGGATTGTTGAAGGAGCAAGCAAAGGGGAAGGATTGGGTAATAAATTCCTATCCCATATCCGTGAAGTCGATGCAATTTGCCAAGTCGTCCGTTGCTTCAATGATGAAAACATTACCCATGTTTCCGGAAAAGTGGATCCAATTTCAGATATCGAAGTCATTAACCTGGAACTAATACTCGCTGACATGGAAAGCGTGGACAAGCGTTTGACACGTGTCTCCAAAATGGCAAAGCAAAAAGACAAGGACTCAATGGCGGAAGAGCCGGTTCTATTGAAACTGAAAGATGCTTTTGAAAATGAAAAGCCTGCCCGTTCAGTGGAATTGCCACCTGAAGAATTCGCCCTTATTAAGGGCATGCATCTTCTAACGATCAAGCCGATGCTTTACGTCGCAAACGTCTCTGAAGACGAAATTGCGGATGCTGAAAATAATGAGTACGTGAAAATCGTCCGAGAATTTGCTGAGAAGGACAACGCAGAAGTCATCGTTGTCTGTGCGAAAATCGAGGAAGAGATGGCCGAGTTGGATGAAGAGGAAAAAGCAATGTTCCTTGAAGAACTAAACATCAAAGAATCAGGCCTCGATCAATTGATTAAAGCAGCTTATCATTTATTGGGCTTAGCTACGTATTTCACGGCAGGCGTCCAAGAAGTGCGCGCATGGACATTCCGTAAAGGGATGAAAGCACCACAATGCGCAGGCGTCATCCATACAGACTTCGAACGCGGATTCATCCGAGCTGAAACAGTATCCTACGATGCCCTAGTAGAAGCAGGCTCCATGGCAGCAGCGAAAGAAGCTGGCAAAGTCCGTCTCGAAGGAAAAGAATATGTCGTTCAAGACGGGGACGTCATGCTATTCCGTTTTAACGTATAAAGAAAAACAGCTCGAAAGGAAAAACCTTTTGAGCTGTTTTTTTAA
>NZ_BJYL01000058.1 GCF_007991495.1 Sporosarcina luteola
TCAATTATTAGTTTGAATTTTGGTGAGGGGGCTATTGAAATGAGCAATGAAATAATGAGGTATCTACCGGAAGAAGTACCAGATCATTTGTTTACTCAAAACAGGTTAAATAGAATGGGTCTGGCTACTACTGGTGAACACGTTGCTTATGTATCTTATCCTGAACAAAAACGTGAATATAAATTGTTTGATATCAACAATACGAGAAAACGTCAGAAACAAAAAGGATTCTCTTTGGTAGTAAAAGATTTAACCGTGGAACAAATACTGGAGGAGCGTAAACATGAACTCGAAATAAGGAGAAGACAGTTTGGATAATAGATTTTTCTCTTGCAAGTACACACCGTTAAAAACCGAGGAGTGTGCGTTTTGGAGATCAAATTGAAAATAGAGCGATTACTTTCACGTATGCTTCCTGTTATAGCAACCATCAACAATTATGAAGTGCCAGACCTTCCTTCTATGCGCAAAACAATTGATCGGTTTTCACCTAACCTACTTTATGATAAAGTAATTGATTTCTTCATTGAAAAAAGCGATGAAATCAGTTGCATAGACGAGCTGATTTCCAAGAATAACGACAGGCGGATAGACATCAGTTATCGTTTGAAAACGGAACAGTCCTTTTTTGCGAAGTGGGAAAAAAACCTTGGGAAAACAAAGCAGCTTAGAGAAGTGTGCAATGATACCATTGGAATCCGTTTCATTGTTGAGGGGTCACCTGAAGAGATTCTTGCTGGAATCTTGAAAGTGGTTGAGCATGGAGACTATACTATTGATATAATTAATATGTACGACAAGCCGAAAGCAGTGGATGATGGGTATCGAGGTATTCACTTGCAATTCAGGAACAATCCAAAATGTTTTCCATTGGAAATTCAATTCTGGACCCAGAAGGACGCTCTGCTTCATTTTTATACGCATGAAATTATTTATAAGATGCACCCTAACGAAGAATCAAATTATTATAGTATGTCATTGAGAAATTGTTTGGAGAACTTGCCAGAAAAGCCTTCTTCTGTGCCCATCTCCTTTGAAACATATCTCTATAAAATTCTACATGCAAACAAGGGAGGAGAGTAATATGTCGTTCTTGTACGCGAGAAGGTCCGGGGGAAAAGCAACAGCCATTTTACCGATGGATAAAAAAGATGCTCTGCGTGTGATGAAAGCAAACCGGGGAATCGACTTCCAATTAGGTGTGTTGGGTGGCGCGGATTTAGAAACCGTCACTAGAGTCTATGGAGAGTTTGCGCCGTATCGCCGGGTGAAAACGATTGAAGAATTGTTTGAACAGGTGGATTATAAAGGATAACTGTTAAGTGTCGAGTACCAGGTTCTCATTGAATTTAGAATCGTTTCAGAACCTGGTACCCTTCGCTACTTCAGATGCCAGCTTCTCATTGAATTTCAGTTACTTTTGGTGGGGTTATTTGTTCTCTGGCCTGCAAGCAAAGAGGAGCAAATAACCTTTTCCTGTATTTAGATTAAGAGCCGTTAGCTCTATTGACCATTATACTATGGTCAATGGGGCTGACGGCTGTTTCTTTCGATATTATCCGACAAAGTTAAAGACGGAAATTTACTATAAAGCGACATTAGAGTCGGCTGGGAACAAGATGTGGGTGAGTGATGAATTGTCGGTGACATTTCACTTATTTATGTGGAATATATTGAAAGCTATATGATACTATTGAATTAGTTTAAAATTGTATGAAAAAATGGAATAAAAAATAATCTTGTCGTGGTTCAATATGATACTGGTTTTAAAGCTAAACAATATAAAAAATGGAGGGATGGGAAGTGAATGAGCAAAAGAGAATTAAAAAACCTTTTTACAAGAAGTGGTGGGTTTGGTTAGTTGCAATCATTCTTGTTATTGCAATTGCAACCGGCGGGGATGAGGATGAAAATCAAGCAACTCATGCGAAAAAAGCAGAAGAACAGGTTTCTGTCAATGCGGGGGACGATATAGAAGAATTGGAAGAAGAGAAAGTAGAAAAGGAAGAGGAGCAGAGAGAGGAAGAAGGAGAGGGCGAAATTTCTGAAGATAAAGAGGATGATAATGTTCCTAAAGAATTTAAGTCGGCGTTAAGTAAAGCTGAGACTTATGCTAAAACGATGAGCATGTCCAAAGCCTCGATTCACGAACAGTTGACTTCAGAGTATGGAGAGAAGTTCACGGCAGAAGCTGCTCAATATGCGATGGATAATTTTGAGTATGACTGGAATAACAATGCTTTAAAGAAAGCAGATACTTATTCAAAGACAATGCATATGTCAAAGCAAGGGATTTTTGATCAGCTTACCTCGGAATTTGGCGAGAGGTTTACTGAAGAAGAGGCTCAATTCGCTATCGATAACTTGGTAACGGATTACAAAGAAAATGCTTTAGAAAAAGCCAAGACATATCAAGATACGATGAGTATGTCTCCAGAAGCTATAAGGGATCAGCTGACTTCCCCATACGGAGAAAAATTTACCCAAGAAGAAGCTGACTATGCGGTCGATAATTTGGACAAATGACTCACTTCTTATAGACGATTAAATAATGTTGAGACATCTGAACTAGAAATAGAAAAAAAGGAACGGACGGGCTAAGCGCCGTCAGTTCCTTACGTAGAGTGTATTACGCGTGAACTAAGCGCCACGAGTAGATACATTCCTTTTATACGTATCCTTATTATGATGGAGATATGTATGTTTGTCGAGTGGCAGGGATAGTTGAATGATCTTATGCTTTATTAGAACCTCGCAATCAATTGGTTTATTAGATTTATACTTTGATCAGATAATGATTTCCTTACAGTTGTATGTTAATAACTGGAGGTGATGAAATGGGAGTTTCCATAGGCGATTCCTGCACTCTCTATAAGCTATGTAAAATATGCAATGAACTGAAACATAAGATGAAATTTCCGTCAGGGGGCGGAGGAAAGAAACGCAGAGGGAAACGAAAGTCGTATTGCTATGATTGCAAGGAACGCAAGGCCGAGAGGGTCAGTGAACCTTTTGCATACAGTTATGATACGTCCATCCTTGATGCAACCAAGGAAATCACGATCCGGGGACGCACCTTGAATAATCGGAGATATGAGAGTGTCCTTGATTATGAAAAAGCAAAGAGGTTAGTGGAAGAGGGCACGGCAGGGATCTACCATCCGACACTTATTCATCATTTCTATAATCGAAGGACGATAAAGCCGTTTATTCTGGAACGTGATGGCTATACATGCCACTATTGCGGTAGGTTTGGAGATACGATTGATCATAAGCTCCCGAGGTCAAAGGGCGGTCTTTCTACAGTCGCAAACTGTGTCTGTGCCTGTTTGAGGTGCAATCAGCGAAAGAGTGATATGGGGTATGAGGAATTCATTGAAAAGATACACCGTCAATTGACTGCCAGTAGTTGAGGGAAGTTGCTGAGAGGTTGATTGGTGTAAGAGGCAAGGTTCTTAAAAAGGTACCTGTGTAAGGTTGAATTCAGACAATACACTACAAGTACATATAGATGAAATCGAAATGTTGGTATATGGGGATTTCCAAAATGTATTTGTATTAATATCCAAACTGTATGAATTAAAAGGAATGTTTCTCGCACAGGTACCGATTTTAGAAGAAGTTTGGATAAGACAGTTTTCAGGTCATTGCAGGCAGAAGGCTGCAGTGCAAGAAACTTTCACGTTACTTTATACAATCGGAATTGATTAAACTAGCATGATTGTTTTTCACACAGGCACCACCAACCAATGTTTCACGCCCTAATATAATAAAACGCATGTTATAATTACCATAACCTTGCAAATGAATTAAAAAACCAGAAAGTTGGCGATTATTCTGTTTACGATTACAAATTTTGAAGACAATGAGAATGTAAAAGTCAGGGAGGAGCTAGGCCCTTTTAAAGTAGTAGAGTTTCAAAGAGAATTAAATGTCAATCATGCTACAGCCCAATCGGCATATTATGCTTCTGAGATGAACGTAAGAAGAAGACAGTTGGTTTGCGATGTCAGTCAGTCGAATATTACGATTCAGGCAGGTGCCATGCAATGGATGGCTGGAGACGTGAAAGCGACGACTGGGCTTAAGGGAGTTGGAGACTTTATCGGAAAAACGATCAGAGGTAAAATGACTAAAGAATCTGCCATCAAACCTGAGTACACGGGAAACGGAACACTTGTTTTAGAACCGATATATAAGCATATTTTGCTCCTCGATGTTGGTGAGTGGAATCAGTCACTCGTCATTGAAGATGGACTCTTTTTAGCTTGTGATTCAGGATTAAAACAGAAGGTCGTAATGCGCTCAAATCTTTCTTCTGCTGCATTGGGCGGGGAAGGCCTTTTCAATCTGGGACTTGCCGGACAAGGAGCCGTTGCACTTGAATCATCCATACCAAGAGAGGAACTTATAGAAATTGACTTACAAAATGATGAGTTGAAAATCGATGGAAATATGGCGATTGCTTGGTCGGGCGGTTTGGAATTTACTGTCGAGCGCTCTGGAAAGACACTTATGGGTTCGGCGGCTTCAGGTGAAGGATTGGTAAATGTCTACCGCGGAACAGGAAAAGTATTAATGGCGCCTTTTCTGCAATGAATTAATATGGATATAATAGATGCCTGTGCATATTAACGCCATACAATGACAGCCAGCACACTGCAGCAGATAGAAAAGTGAATTTCTTCTATCAGTTTCCGGGACTGGTCGAATACCGGGCGTTTGTACTGAAGGGATTGAAAGATCGAAAAGACGGGATGTTGTCTTTTTATTGAGGATAGGATAAATAACCTGGTTTATCCTGTGACCTTGAGCTGGTGTAGAAAGCGGTAATCTCCCTCATATTCTCCAAATAAGCCGATTCGGTCGAACATACTAAGTGTTCACCCCATAGTTTTACGAAGCTTATCGGGGTGTTCCACCTCCATTTTTCACTTGTGATATCTGGACATTCCTTTATACTAGAAGTAGGGAGGTGAAAAACATGGAACAGGAAACTATGTTGAAAGAAATATTAAATGCGCTCAAACTTCATGCCGAACACATCGACAAAAAGTTTGAACAAGTGGACAAACGCTTTGAACAAATTGACAATCGTTTTGAGCAAGTGGATAAGCGATTTGATCGATTGGAAATGAAGGTTGACGGTGTACGGTTAGATTTAACGGATACACAGAAAACCACTAATTTCTTATTAGGTAAGATTGCACATCATGAAGAAAAATTTCTTGAACTTCCACAGCAACATCAATGAAATTACTATTTGTTAGTATGAACTGCTGATTTTATTTCATTGCTTTTTTATTAAGAATGGGGCAATTATTTATGATTCCATTTCTTTTCCTTCACAGATAAGATCTCGACTTCGGCACCATATTCACCCCGGATTACTTTCCTCGCGCCGATGGAGGTTCTTGCATTAACTTGCTTGATTTCTTTTGTCCCATTCTGCTCTAATTGCACGATAAAGCATTTAGACCCGCACATCATACCAATCCCTCCATTTCTTCAATTATATTGTAGGATAACTTCCCCGGACACGATTGCCCCACATGTTTTCAATGAACAAGGATTTTAAGGACTGTCACAAGATGATGAATTTATAGTTTTGGACTAGCGACAAGGCGTATTGATCTACCTTCTTAGAAAACAGTGCCTGTGCAATATTGAATTCAGACAATACACTACAAATGCGTAAAGATGAAATAGAAATGTTGATAGATTGGAATTTCTAAAATATTCATGTATTAATATCCAAAGTGTTTGAATTAACATGAATGTTTCTTGCACAGGTACCGATTTTGAAAACGTCCAGTGTCTGCTACGCAAACAATGGACGTTTTGAAAAAATATTTAATCAAGGCCTGCGATGCAAGCCATCATTAACGAATAACTTACTGTGGATTGGTGCGCATAAATAACTCACGATCCAGTGCATTTATCTTATGGGTAATGTATTTAAGTTCTTTCGTCAAATTATCTTTGACTTGAATGGTGTTCTTGGATAACTCTTCGAAATGTTGGCCTACCCCTGTCAATTTGGATTCTACCGCATCCAACCGTGTATCGACAGCGTCAAATCTTGTGTTCATCTCTGTTCTCAAACCGGCCATTTCTGACTTCATGCCAGTCATTTCTGATTCGATTGAAGATAGCTTGTCCATGACTTTTACCATCATTTCGGTCAATTGATTCTCCATCGGGATCACTCCAGGTCTCTACATTTTATTAAGTATACTACTGATTCAACAGCGGTTCAACAGCAGTTGGATATCATATGATATTCAATGAATTTCAAATCGTTTCAGAACCTAGCACCCTTCACTTGTTCATTGACGTTCCAATTTAAACTTGTTATAATTCCTCTATTAATTTTTATAAAAAGAATAAAAATACCTTGTATAATTTCAAGAATACGGCTTGAAAGTTTCTACCAGCTACCCTAAATGGCTTGTCTACAAGGAATGTGAAATCAGTGCAATTTTATATTCCTTTTTGTAGAAAAACTTTGTCCTCCCTAAGGCCAAAGTTTTTTTCTATTATCGGGCATACTAGTATGAACTGGCTAAAAATTTCCCTTGAAACCGTGACCGTTATTCTTTAATTTAGCAAATAGGAGATTACACTATGAGAAACTTTTTCAAATTCACGGAACGGGATACTTCCTATAAGCAGGAAACACTCGCAGGCGTGACAACCTTCCTATCCATAGCGTATATATTAGTCGTCAATCCATTGATCCTCAGCCAAGCTGGGATGGACAGTGGGGCTGTATTTACTGCAACCGCTCTTACTGCGATTATCGGTACACTCCTTATTGGGATGCTTGCGAACATGCCAATCGGAATTGCACCAAGTATGGGGTTGAATTCATTTTTCACTTTTTCTGTCTGTATTGGGATGGGCATACAATGGGAAGTCGCACTTACCGGTGTTTTTATTGCAGGGATCATTTTTATGCTTTTAAGTTTACTGAAGATCCGAGAAAAGATCATCAATATCATCCCACTGGATTTAAAATATGCAATCGCTGCTGGAATTGGATTCTTTATCACATTTATTGGGTTGAAAAATGGAGGGCTTATTATTTCCAATCCTGATACATTTGTTTCGATTGGAAACTTAACATCCCCTACGACCCTGCTAGCTATTGTTGGCTTGGTTATTACGATCGTTATGTTAGTACGTGGTATAAATGGAGGGATTTTTTATGGAATGATCATTACCACGATGATGGGAATGATGGTTGGGTTAATAAATGGTCCTTCAAATATCATTGGAAGCATACCAAGCTTGGAACCGACATTTGGCGTCGTGTTTTCCCATTTGGACCAGGTGTTCACCCCTGAATTACTGGCAGTGATCTTTACTTTTTTACTTGTTGCCTTTTTTGATACGGCGGGTGCTTTAATTGCTTTGGCCAGTCAAGCAGGCATGATGAAAGGGAATACTGTGCCGAATATAGGAAGAGCATTGCTTGCCGATTCTACGGCTAGTGCGGTTGGAGCGATACTGGGAACATCCACACCTGCGACGAGTGTTGAATCTTCTGCTGGCATTGCAGTCGGGGGTAGGACAGGCTTTACGTCTGTTGTTATTGCTGCTTGCTTTACGATTGCTTTGTTCTTTTCACCGATTTTATCTGTTATTACATTGGAAGTAACAGCCCCTGCATTAATTATTGTCGGGTCATTAATGGCGATGGAAATAAGAAAAATAGACTGGAGCCGGCTGGAAATTGTGATTCCATCCTTCTTAACGATCATCATGATGCCGCTCACGTCTAGCGTGGCAATGGGTCTTGCATTCGGTTTTATTCTATATCCGCTTTGTTTCTTAGCACAAAAGCGGTTTAAAGAAATTCATCCAATTATGTACGTGCTTTGTTTGTTATTTATCTTATACTTTGCGTTTATCGTGTAGCTTTGAGTACCAGGTTCTCATTGAATTTCAAATTGTTTTAGAACCCGTTACCCTTCACTACTTTAGGAATTAACCGGTTGATTTGAAGGATTAGTGAGAAGCCCCGTCCGTGCAAGGAAACAGTTCAAGACTGTTTTCTACACGGATTTTTTCATTTCGGTGACAGATGCTCTCCAATCCCTATTGGATGGAGCCCAGCGTATATGTCTCTTCACCAGCACAAGATACTTTCGGGCATCTATCGCATAATTTTAAAAAATGAAGCCAAATCCTGAAAATTTACGTCTAATCAAAGAATCGGCGATCCTGGAGGTGATTGTTTGTCGGATATTCTGAAAAAAGCACAAAAAGGGAATGAGCAGGCGTTTCTACAATTGTTCCAGCCTTATGAAGAAGATCTATATCGAATGGCTTTCGTCTATGTGAAGAACCCGAATGATGCACTGGATATCGTGCAGGAGACGGCATACCGTTCATTCAAAAATATTAGGAATGTAAAAGAAGCATCGTATTTTAAGACGTGGCTCATTAGGATTGCCATCAATTGTTCACTGGATTTGTTGCGGTCCAATAAAAATACCGTTCAGTTTTATCCGGAAGCAGAAGAAAATATTCCTGAAACGATACCGGAAGATATTGACCTTAGAGTGACGCTTGATCACTTGATGAATGGTTTAACGGAAAACGAAAAAAGTGTTGTCATTCTGAAGTTTTACGAAGGGCTAACATTCAAAGAGATCGGCGAGACACTTGACATACCGTTAGGAACAGCTAAAACGATTCTTTATCGTGCGTTGGAAAACCTCCGAGTGGAGTTGGAAGGGGATGATCGATATGACAAATAGGGTCAAGCACGAGATGGATAAAATTGAAATACCTAGTGAATTGAGCGATCGAAGTAGAAAGGGTGTTTCCAAGGCTAGTGTAGAAATGAAGAAGAGAAGGAGATTGAACCTGACCGGAATCGGGATTGCGGCAGCCCTGTTTTTGTCCTTCGGGGCCTTTCTTCTATTGGGCGGCACTTATTTAAATGATGCAGGAGATGGCCAACAGGCGTTTATTGGAAAAGAAGGAGAGGGTGTTGTCATTCCAGCCATCAAGCTGCCAAAAAGGAATACTGCGGACATGGATATGATTGGGTTAATCGTCTATAACGGTAAAATTTACACGCAAACAAACAGTCAGTTGAAGCCGGAAGTCGCAAAAACTCTTGTAGGCGAGAAGCTCGGAGTGACGAAAGGAAATATTGACGAATGGAGCAGCCAGAAATCGTATGCTGAAGAATTGGCTTCGACGATCAGCCATGCGGATGTCTATGCGGTAAAAGGTTATGACCGTGATTTTAGAATCATGATTTATAACGAGCGGGATGGGAACACGCGCGCAGAGTTCTATGAAAACTTGAACGGCATCACAATCAACAGCGGAGTGGACTTATTCGGTAAATTGAAAATAGTCGATCATGTATCGTCTGCTTATTGGCGAACATCCGATGAATGGTATAACAGTATTGATAATTTCAAGCCGATCACAGATACGGTTGTGTTGAATGCTTTCTTAGAAGAGCTGGATTACGCGAAGCCGATGCTGCGTGGGCCCAATGGAGCGGTACTGGACGATTTGCGAAGCGACGGAGGATCCAGGGAACTGACCGTGGTTCTGCAGGATGGCTCGTCGGTCAGGCTGGAGCTTCTTGAAGGCGGATATATTGTATATGGTGCGATGGATGTTTATTTCAAAATGGATGAAGCTGTCTTTTCTGATTTATGGAGCCAGCTTCATATTGATTATTAAATTTCCTGTAACCTATCGCTTATTTTCTGTTTTATATTACATCCCTCGCCGACCGGGTATAGTAGAATATAAAATGAAATGGCAGAACTACTTAAGTAGATGGGAAGGGAAGTCTCTATGGCATATATTCTATTGCTTGTCGGGTTTGTGCTGCTCATAAAAGGAGCTGACTATTTTGTGCAGGGAGCTTCCGGGATCGCGAGGCTGCTTCGTGTTCCACCAATCTTGATTGGGTTGACGATTGTTGCATTTGGGACAAGTTCCCCGGAGGCGACTGTAAGCATTATTGCGGCACTTGAAGGCAGTGCCGGAGTTGCAGTGGGAAATGTGGTGGGCAGCAATATTTTCAATATTACGCTCGTCGTGGGAGTGGCAGCCTTTCTGTATCCTTTGAAGGTCCAAAGCGATAGCATTAAAAAAGAAATTCCGTTTACGTTGCTTGCAAGCGTGGCGTTGCTGATCGTGATGAGTGACGCAGCACTGCAGGGATTCGGCGCCAACGTGATCACGAGGGCTGACGGACTCCTCTTTTTATTGTTCCTTTCCATCTTCATGTATTATGTGATCGAGAACGGCTTGAAAAGTCGAAAAGACGCAGTGGATAGTCCGGCGCCAGCGGACTTCCGTTGGGGGAAGAAGATTTTCATTACCCTCATAGGCCTGGCCGCGATTATCGTTGGAGGAGATTTTGTTGTCGATAATGGGACGAAAATCGCCTACTCACTCGGCATGAGCGAAACACTTGTCGGATTGACGATTATCGCTGTCGGAACCTCTCTACCTGAGCTTGTCACCTCGATTACGGCTGCATTGAAAAAGGAAAGTGAAATTGCAATAGGGAACATTATAGGCAGCAATATTTTCAACATCCTCTTTGTCCTTGGCGTCTCCTCTGTGATTTCTCCCTTAACGGTGAGCGGGGAAGTTGTGACGGATGTGGTGTTCATGATTATCTTGACGATGGTTTTACTGATTTTCGCGAGGACTGGCTACAAAATTGGAAAGCTTGAAGGCGTCGTGCTCGCCATCGCTTATGTTGTTTATTTGGTTTATATTATTATGCGGAATTAGAATCGGGTGACGTGAAGTAGAAGACCCACTTGACCTATATCTTAGTACAATTAGGTAATTAAGCATAACTACGTAAGAAGCACATTGCCAGAAACGGGCCAGATGTTGGAAGTTTAAGGGGTGTAATAATGAATGACTTTTATACGGCATTAAATTATGTAAATCAAATAATCTACGAGCCGAATGACTTAACTTTAAAGTCGGTTCAGGAAGAAAAGCAAAACTCTAAATATGGTGCCGGTACCTTTCAAATATCCATGAAAACAGTTCGGTTCAGGGTTGCAAATATAACCCCCACCAAAGTAGGGCAGTTTGTTGCATTTTGGGAAAAGGGCGTAAATGATAAAAATCAACCCTACTTATACGAGGAAGCACCTGATTTATTAGTTATAACTACCTTTAAAAATGAAAATGAGTTTGGTCAATTTATTTTTTCAAAAGAAGTTCTTTTAAAAAACGATATTCTCAGGTCTGCTACAACAAAGGGCAAAATGGCAATAAGAGTATATCCAGTCTGGGATTGTCCGAGTAGCAAACAAGCGATGAAAACTCAAAAATGGCAGTTACCCTATTTTATTGATATGTGTAATCCGAAAAAAATACCAGTAGAAAAACTAATGGAACTGCATTCTTTTTAATCTTCCATTACCGGCACGATTGCTGAAGAAGCACTCTCTCAGTTGATTGGAGTGGAAGGCGGCGACTCCAGCGGGAACAGCGCGAGCTGAAGACCCCGCAACGAAGCACAGCGTAGTGAGGAGGCTGAAGCCGTGCCCGCGGAACGCGTCCGCCTGGAGCAGAAATCAACGGGTTTACATTCTAGCTGCGGGTGGCAGCTTACCCGCCCCCTCCGCTTTTGTTATCATCTAGCTGCGGGTGGCAGCTGCTCGGGCCATAAGTCGGCTCTGCTACACGGCAAAGGGCGCGCCGTTCTGCAGATCCGCCTTATGCCTGTCACAGCTAACCCGCCCCCCTCCGCTTTTGCTATCATCTAGCTGCGGGTGGCAGCTGCTCGGGTCATAAGTCGGATCTGCTGCACGGCAAAGGGCGCGCCGTTCTGCAGATCCGACTTATGCCTGTCACAGCTAACCGCCTTCCTCCGCTTTTGTTAGGTAAAAGCCATCATCCGATCCAATGGAGTATCCGGTTTTATAATATCTTTTAAATCGAGCAGTGGAATTGGGAAGTATGGCAAGCCCCAATAATACGGGGTGATTTCATACAGTTGGAAAAAGATGACGATGGAAGTATCAGCTATATAGAAATCTTGGTTCTTCTGAATCGTTTTAAACGGAGGATCAAGCAAATCCACATTCCACTTCTTAATATCTTCGCGGATAATATCAGAAATCTTTTTCACATAATCACTATTCGGTTTGAATAGCTCCTCCAGCTCATACTGCTTGCCTGTTTTCGTATCAAACGTCAATGCTTTGACGACCGTCATGCCATGGGCTCCGCCGGTGAACGAGTAAACGATGAGTGTTAAGCTCAAAACGCCCCGTTCATTTGTCTTTATTTCAAAGTTGGCAATGAGCTCTACAAGCTCCTCGGCATAGAAATTCTGTTCAATGAGCAATTCGTTCAACGCGTTGATAATTGTATGATTGATGTTCCGCTGGATGGTGGCATCTTTCATTTCAGTCACAACGGGGTAATACACAGTGACATTTGAAGAAGGGTGGGGCAACCTCTTCGTTTGAATCATTACTGGTAAATCCACCAAAGTATAACTTCCTTCCTTCTGCGTAGTCATATAGTATATGTAAGGAAGACAAAGGAAGATCACCATATAATATTTCGCAATCACACACATTTTGTGGTAGGATAGTACTTCACAATAGAAGAGGACGTGAATGTAAATTGATTTCAATTACAATACCAAAGCCGGATGTCACGATTATCCAACGACAGCAAAAAGCAAGTGGAGACGAGACGCCGATCAAACCGATCAACGGTTTCATTGATATCCATGAAATCCCGCGTGATAAAGGTGGACTTATCCTTTTTTACAATAAAAGCGATGAATTGCTTTTTGCCGGTAAAGCACGCAAACTGCGCCAACGTGTGAAAAAGCATCTAGAAGACAATGTTTCCCCAGTGAAAAATCATCGAAATGAAATCAACAAAATTTCCATCATCATTGTTGACGATGCAATGGAACGTGAAATTTATGAAACGTACATCATTAATACCTTGCGTGCAAAATACAATACTGATAAAGCGTTCTACCAAGACTGAGCGAAAGAAAAACCCGCCTTCCGGATATCCAGAAAGCGGGTTTTTTCATTTACTTAATTCATCGTGAATCAAATTAATGTTATAGTTCAAGTATTTTACATACGTATCGACTTCATCGCCGGGTTTTCCGATTTCATCCGAAAAGATTTTCTTCTTGGCAATGCTTACGCCGGTTTCATTGGCGACTGTTTCCATCGGACGTGCGTCAACATTGGATTCGATGAACAGAACGGGCACTTCATGCGTTTTGATGAACTCGACCAGATTTTTAATTTGAGTAGGTGAACCGTTTTCTTCCGTATCGATTTCCCAAATATATGCTTCTTTTAATCCATAATGGGATGTCATGTATTGGAAGGCGCGCTCACTAGTAACCAAAATGCGTTTATCCTCTGGAATATCACTGATTCGTTCTTCGTATTCTTTGTCGATTTCTTTTAAACGCTGCACGTATGCATCCCCGCGTTTTTGAATTTCATCACTTTTAGCTGGATGTTTTTTAACAAGTGCATCACGCAGATCTTCTGCCATTTTCACACCGACCGCGGGATCGATGAATGCATGTGGATTAATTTCCTCTTCCCGGCCATCTTCGTCCGTTAAATACATCGGTTCTACACGTTCCGTTAAGCTGAAAATGTTTTCTTCCTTCTGGTTGACTGTATCCACCATCTTGAAGAACCATCCTTTTTCTCCACCTTCAAGATTCAAACCGTTGTAGAAAAGGACATCCGCATCGGTTGCAGCTTTAATGTCATTTGGCAACGGTTCATACTCATGTGGGTCTGTTCCGGTCGGTACGAGGTTATAGACTTCCACTAAGTCTCCTCCGATTTCATTCGCCATGTCGGCGATGATTGTAAATGATGTGACGACTTTCAGTGGCTCGTCGCCTCTAGGTGCATTGCTTTCCGATTTTCCGTCATCTCCACACGCTGCCAGTAAAAAGACTGACAATAGAGATAACCCTACCCATGTCAATACCTTCTTCATTTTAAATTCTGCTCCTATCGTTTAAAAATTTTATATAAACTTACGCAAGTTTTTTCCGGTTGAACGCTTGGATTTTCCTGAAAATGATTCCTTGTTTAGGGGAAAACAGGAATGCCAAAAGGAATAATGCAGTTGTTGCCAATGCAATGACGGGCCCTGATGGCATGTTATATTCAAAGCTGAAATATAACCCGATAACAGCTGAAAATGCACCGAAGAATGATGCAAGCACGACCATGACGGATAACCTGTTCGTTAAGAGATATGCTGTAGAAGCAGGTGTAATAAGCATTGATACAACTAAAATGACGCCAACCGTCTGCAAAGATGCAACTGTTACTAATGTTAGGAGAAACATAATGGCATAGTGGATGAAACGGACCTTCAAACCATATGCAGCAGCCATCGTCTCATCAAAACTTGATACGAGCAGCTCCTTGTAAAAGAGAATGACAACAAGAATGACGATGCTGCCGATCGCTAATGTCAACCACATATCGGATGTCCTCACTGCTAGGACATTTCCGAAAAGAATCTGCGTCAAATCGGTCGCACTACCCGCCCGAGTTATTAAAATGATACCGAGGGCGAAAAATGCGGAAAACACTAACCCGATTGAGGAATCACTTTTAATACGACTATTTTGTGTGATTGCCCCAATACCGAAAGCCGTTAATATACCGGTAAATACGGCACCATAGAAGTAATTGATGCCGAGCATGTATGAAATGGCGACTCCCGGCAAAACGGCGTGTGATATGGCATCTCCCATTAATGCCATACCGCGAAGGATGATGAAACTGCCGATGACCCCACAAATAATCCCGACCATGATGGATGTCACAAAGGCTTTTTGTAAGAAGGCATATGTTTGTAAATCATTTAGAAATTCCATTACATTTGAACCTCCAAATCATTCAGCATTAAAACCGGTCTTTCGTATGCACGTGTCATGTTTTCCGCTTGGAATACTTTGTGAACGGGACCCGCATCGATCAGTTGCTTATTGATCAACACAAGTTCGTCGAAATAGTTTTTCACCTTTGTCAGGTCGTGATGGACGACAAACACGATTTTTCCTTCGTTCTGTAATTTCTTCAAAATCCCGATAATCACTTCTTCACTTGAGACATCAATGCCGACAAACGGTTCATCCAGGAAGAAATAGTCTGCTTTTTGAGCAAGTGCCCGCGCAAGAAATACACGTTGTTGCTGCCCGCCCGACAGTTCTCCGATTTGCCGACTGGCAAAATCCTGCATGCCTACTTGTTCGAGGCATTGCATTGCCCAATCTTTATCTTCTTTTTTAGGACGACGCAACAGCCCCAGCTTTGGATAGGTGCCGATGACGACAGTATCCCTAACTGTAATCGGAAAGTTCCAGTCGATATTCGAACGTTGTGGAACATAGGCGATGCGCTTTCTGAAGTCTTTGATTGGCTTGGAATTGATTTCAATCGAACCTTTGTCTTTCGGAATCAATCCGAGCATTGCTTTCATTAATGTGGATTTACCTGCACCATTCGGGCCGAGTATGCCGATTAAGTGACCGGATGTAAATTGGAAAGAAACGTTTTCAAGTACTTGTTTCCCGAAGTAGGAAACCGAAACGTCCTTCACAGAAATAATATCTGACATCATTTTTCCTCCTAAATAAAAACTTTCCCTCGTGCAACTTTTTGTGTAAAAAAATTCGAATGTGAATTGAATATATGGTTTTTATGACGTTTTAAAATAGTATATTGCCACTATACTTCGAAAGTGCAAATTTTATCTTAAAAAGTTTCCTTCGTGCAACATTTGTTCAAGTATAGTATAAATTATTTTCAGAGTAAAGTCTTTTTTCTTGTTTGGGCATTAAATTTCTCCAGTAATAATTTTATCCATTTCACTGATATGGTCCCATTCGAAGTAAGTTTCCTGTAAAATAAAAGGCAGAACAAAAAAACGGGAGGCGGGGGAATTGAAGTTTTTCCATACGGCTGATTGGCATTTAGGCAAACTGGTAAAAGGAGTTTACATGACGGAAGGACAGCGTTATGTGCTTCGTCAATTCATCGATGCCATTAAAGAGGAAAGACCGGATGCAATCATTATTGCAGGAGATTTGTACGACCGTGCGGTTCCGCCTACAGAGGCCGTCACATTGCTGGATGAAGTATTGCGGGAAATTGTCGTTGACTTAAAAACACCTGTAATTGCAGTTGCCGGAAACCATGATAGCCCTAGCCGGTTGGATTTCGGCAGTGGGTTAATGCGGCAAAATGGTTATTATATCGAAGGTCGGCTGAAGCACAAAACGAAACCAATCGTATTGGAAGATTCATTCGGAGAGGTGCATTTTCATCTTGTGCCTTATGCGGATCCATCTATTTGCAAGCAAGTATATGAAGATGATAAGATCACGGATTTCAATAGCGCAGTAAAGCGTGTCATTGAAGACATGGTAATTAAAGAAGATGCCCGTCATGTTTTTGTTGGACATGCATTCGTCACCCCTCATGGCGAGCAAGAGGAAAATACAAGTGATTCGGAACGTCCGCTTTCAATCGGAGGAGCAGAATATGTATCTGCGGAACTCTTTAAGCCTTTTCATTACACAGCGCTCGGCCATTTGCATCAGGCGCACCATGTCTTGAATGAAACAATTCGCTATTCAGGTTCTCCGATGAAATATTCGATTTCAGAAGAACACCATAAAAAGGGTTTTTTCGTTGTGGATATGGATGGAGAAGGTAATGTCGATGTGCAAAAGAGACTATTGCAACCCAAATATGATATGCGTACCGTTGAAGGGAAGATGGATGAAATTCTCACTCATGAACCTAGTGACGATTACGTTTTTGTTAAACTACTGGATGCTACCCCGGTATTATTTCCAATGGAAAAAGTGAAATCCATCTATCCGAACGCGATGCATATTGAAAGAAAAGTAGTCCGAACAGCTGCGACCTTAGAACAGCAAGCGCTTGAGCACCAGGAAAAGCCGGATGATATGACTTTATTCCGCTATTTTTATTCCCAAATGAATGAAAGTAGTCCGGATGCTGAAACAGAACAGATCTTCCAAGATGTATTGCAAGAAGTGAAGGGGGGAATTGACAAATGAAACCGATTCAATTGACAATGACCGCCTTCGGACCTTACAAAGGAACAGAAGTCATCGATTTTCGAACTTTAGGGGATCATCGGTTATTCGTTGTGTCCGGTACGACGGGAGCGGGAAAAACAACGATTTTTGATGCGATTTGTTTCGCTTTGTATGGACAAGCGAGCGGAGAAGACCGGACAGAATCACGCGCAATGCGAAGTGATTTTGCAGAGGATGCAGTGCAGACGGCTGTTGAACTGATCTTTGAGATCAATCGGCGCCAATATAGAGTTATGCGACAAATTCCATATGTGAAAAAAGGAAATAAATCCGAAACAGCTGCAAGATGTGAATTTTTCGAGCTCACGTCGGATGGAGAAGTCCCATTTGTCGATCGTCAAATCGTTTCTGAAGTCAATCGGAAAGTTGAAGAGCTCGTAGGATTCACACAAGCCCAATTCAGCCAAATCGTTATGCTTCCGCAAGGCGAGTTCCGTAAATTTTTGACATCAGATACGGAAAACAAGGAAACAATCATGCGTAAAATCTTTAAGACGGAAGAATACCGGGAAGTCGTCAATCGGTTGAAGAGGAAAAGGGATGAATCTCATATCCGTTTGGTAGAAGAGAGAAGTAGAATAGACGGGTTTATTCAACAAATCCCTTCGGTCATCCCTGCAAGAGCATCGTTCCTGTTCGAAGTGCTTTCGAATGAATATAAGAACGTCCTGCAAGTGCTGGACGGGTTGGATAATGAAGCTGCCTATTATACGGAAAAAATGCTGGATGATGAAACGAAGTATAAAGCGGCATATGAAAAGCATGCTGAAATGTTTTCCGCCTATCATGTGGCGCAAAGCAGCAATGAACAATTTGAGCAGCTTGAACAGCGGAAAAAATTGCTAGCATCTTTAACTAGTGAAATTCCTTCTATAACGTTGAAAGAACAACGTATTTCAAATGCGGAGCGGGCGGCGGTCATCCATGAAATCGAAGGCCATTATCGCCAGTTGCATCATGAGGCCGAAGCGAGATTGAAAGAATTGAATGACGCAGTGATGGAAGCGGAAAAAGCTAAGATCCACTTGGCAGCAATTGAAGGCCGCTATAAAGAAGAAGAGGCAAAATCGGAGGATAGGGCGCAAGTGACGGAAAGGCTTATCCGTTTACGCGATCATCTTCCGGCCGTGAAGGAATTAGCTGCGAAAGAATCCTCTGTAAAAAAGTTGGAACTGCATCTTAAACGGATGAACGATGAATATACGGCCTCAATTGGAAAAGTCGAATCGGAAAAAGAAAAGCTTGAACAGTTGAAAATCCAAATTGAACAACTCGAATTGGAAGTAATTCCTCTGGACGAAACGATTGAAAGAATGACGAAAGTGGATTCTCAAGTGAAAGTCGTTCAAGAACGTATGAAAATTAGCGGCGAAGTTATGAAATGGAAGCAACAGCAGGAAAAAGGGCAGACCGTTTTAACTAAAATGAAAGAAGAATTCAGCCGCTTGCAAGGCTTGTGGTTGAATGATCAGGCCGCGCGATTAGCGGATTCATTACAAGATGGGGAGCCCTGTCCTGTTTGCGGCAGCGAGCATCATCCGCATAAAACGCATAAGCACAATGGGGAATCGGTAACACGTGAAGACCTCGATCACAGCCAACAAGAGCTGGCTAGGATTGAAAGTACTTACCAGGCGGTTTGTGCTAAATATGAAAACTTTCTTGAACAGTTAGCGGAGAAAGACCGGGAAATGAAAGAGCTTCAAGTAGAAAGCGAACTGGAAGAATTGTTGGAGCAAAAAAAGAGAGTGACAGAACAGGTCGTCCGTATAAGATCAAAGAGGGATGAACTGCCTGGCTTGAAAAAGGCGTTGAAGTTACAAGAAAGTAAAACTTCCGAACTGGCGACTATTCAAAATGAGAATGAGAAAAGAATTATTGAACAGAAATCTCTTCTCGATAAGGAAACATCATTGTTACAAATGCAACTGTCTCAAATTCCCGAGGAAATGCGAGTGTTGTCTGCTTTGCAAAAGGCGATAGACGACCAGGAAACAGTGAAACGGAAGTTGGATGAAGCATGGAATTCCATTCAAAAAGCGCAAGAAGAAGCTAAGGGGAGAGTAGCTACAGCCGTTTCCACCGAACACCATTGTAAAAAAGCATTCGACGAATGTTCGTCCAAAAAGTCGACAGCTGAAACAAGGTTCAAAGAAGCATTGACGACATCCGAATTTGAGTCTGAAATGGACTATCGCGATGCGAAAATGACAGAAACCGATCGCCGTCTTTTGAAGGAACAAGTGATAGATTTCAAACAAAAGCTTCATTCGACAAAAGAAAAAATCGAGGAACTGGAAGCAGGTTTGGTCGGGAAAGAAAAAGTTGATTTAGGGAGCATGCTAGAAACCGTGCGGACCTTGAAAATGGCCTATGAAACTGCCTTAACAGAGATGAACAAATCCAAGGAATGCAAAAACGCCTTGTTGACATTGAAAATGAATATAAAAAGTACGGGTGAAGGCATCGACGATCTTGAAAGGAAAGTTAGTAAAATTACTGATCTGTACGATACAATCCGAGGTCAAAATGAAATGAAACTTTCTTTTGAGCGGTTCATTCAAATTGATTATTTGGAACGCATCATTCAATCTGCGAATGAAAGACTGAAAGACTTATCAAACGGACAATTCCAACTGCTGCGAAGCGATCGCCAAGAAACGAGGGGAAAGCAAAGCGGCTTGAGTTTGGACGTGCATGATATGTATACCGGTCAGAATAGAGACGTGAAGACGTTGTCCGGAGGCGAGAAATTCAATGCATCCCTCAGCTTAGCGTTAGGTATGGCGGATGTCATACAAAGTTTCCAAGGCTCTGTTTCAATTGATACGATGTTTATTGATGAAGGTTTTGGAACGTTGGATGAGGAAGCATTGCAGAAGGCGATTGATACGCTTGTCGACTTGCAAAAATCGGGCAGGATGATTGGTATCATTTCTCATGTGGAGGAATTGAAATCGGCTTTGCCTGCTATTCTCGAAGTTCAAAAGTCTAAAGAAGGTCACAGTGAAACTAGATTTATCCTTAAATAGGAAACTCAAATTCGCAATAAACACAACCAGTTGCTTTCCGTTCCAGGCGGACGCTTTCCGTGGGGCGCGGGTGAGCCTCCTCGTCGCTTCGCTCCTGTGGGGTCTCACCATTCGCGCTAAATCCCACAGGAGTCGCCGCCTTCCACTCCAAGCAACAGAAACCTAATATTATAAATTCCGGCTCCTTTTATATAGCTGAATTTATAAGTTTCATAAATAAAATGAAATCTTTATATTTTCTATTGCTTTTAAAGATTGGTCAGCGTATTATAGATTTCTAAAGTAAATTGTATACATAATTTGCATATTAACAGCACGAAAGGATCAGTATTCATGCAAAACAAACTGTCTTTTTCTTCATTTGTACTTATTGGGATCATGTTATTTGCTCTCTTTTTTGGAGCTGGAAATCTTATATTTCCTGCCCAGCTTGGCCAATATGCCGGTGAAAACATTTGGCCGGCTACCGTCGGATTTCTACTGACTGGAGTTGGATTGCCGTTTCTAGGAATCTTGGCAATGGGCTTTTCGGGAAGCCGGAATTTACAGGAACTTGCTGATCGGGTGCATCCGATCTATGGTCTCTTATTCACGGCGACGTTATATTTAACGATTGGCCCGTTTTTTGCTGCACCCCGTACAGGCGCTGTCGCCTATGAGATTGGCATAGCATCTTCTATTCCGGAAAGTTATACAGGGATTGCATTGTTTCTATTTACGTTTCTCTTTTTCGCGATTACATTATGGCTCTCCTTAAATCCAGCGAAAATCGTAGATCGCATTGGGAAATTAATGTCTCCGATTATCATCGTTTTACTGCTCGGTCTATTAATCATGGCGTTTGTGAACCCGATGGGGAAAATTCAGCCACCCACAGATGCTTTTGCGGATGGCGCATTTTTGAAAGGTTTGACTGAAGGCTATAATACGATGGATGCATTGGCCTCGCTCGTATTTGGGATTATCATCATTAATGTACTTCGTTCCATGGGGTTGTCTGATCGGATGAAAATCTTTTCAGCAACTGCAAAGGCGGGCTTTGTAGCTTCCGGCTTCCTTGCACTTTTATATGTTGGTATTGCCTATCTGGGTGCCACGACAACTGAAAGGTTCGGACTATTCGAAACGGGTGGGCCGGTATTGAGCAACGCAGCATCCTATTATTTTGGGACATTCGGTACTGTTATGCTTGCCGTCGTTATTATTCTAGCTTGTTTAACGACAAGCATCGGACTTATAACAGCTTGCGGAGAATATTTCCACACAATCATTCCGAAAGTGGGTTATAAGACATTTGTCATCATTTTCACTGTGTTCTGTTTCGTTGTTGCGAATTTTGGTTTATCCAATATCGTTACGTATTCAGTTCCGGTTCTTATGCTGCTTTACCCATTAGCTGTCGTTTTAATGTTGTTGACATTCACTTCTCCGTTGTTCCGCCATGCGAGATTTGTTTATATGAGTGCTACTGCTGTAGCATTTTTAATCAGCGTCATCGATGGGATCAAAACATTATATACGACGCTTGGGATTGAAAGTAATGAATGGCCGGCTTGGCTTACAGCAATCGTGAATTTTTACGATCAACTTTTGCCACTGTACAGCGATGGTCTTGACTGGATCTTACCAGTTCTTATCGTCATGATCTTTACAGGCATCATCGCCCGTGTATTGAAACCAGCAGCTATCCGTATGTAAAAAGGAGCACTCCGATTTAGGAGTGCTCCTTTTAATCCTCTTTCAGTGAATGAAATTCATCGATGGCGCGCAGCCAATTCTCCCGCATAACTGAGGATGCTTTTTCAGCATCGCCTTCTTTCAAGTAGCGGATAATATCCTGATGTTCCTCAATTGATTGCTCGGTCAAAATGATCGAATTATGATAAAACAATCTGCGTACGTGTATTTGCAAGGAAGCGACAATTGTATGGATATAAGGATTTGAAGCATTGTTAACAATGATTTGGTGAAAGTCTTCATCGATTTTCAAAGCTGCAGAATAATTCTCTTCATGCACAGCTTCCGCAAACTTCTCATTCGTCTCTTCCAATTCCTTAAGTACTTCTTCGCTTAAATTCGGTATTGCCAGTTCAGCAGAAAGTGCCTGAAGAGCGGCAAGCGGCGGTAAAAGGTCATTGATCGACTCCTTTACTACTTCCGTAACTTGGGTTGCCTTGCCCGGGTACATTTTGACAAATCCCCTGACTTCCAACAGCTGAAGGGATTCGCGGATTGGTGTCCGGCTCACCCCGAGCGCTTCAGCCAACTCCGTATCGTTCAACTTTTCTCCAGGTTGTAAAGTACCGTCTATGATCCATTGCTGTAATTGATTCAATGCGCTCTCTTTTGCTGTCGTACGTGCCGGTTTTTGATGCTCCGAAGGTATCGGCATGGAATCACCATCCTACTTGCAGTTTAGTACCTTTAGTATACAGTAAAGGATGCTTCTAAGGAAGTATTGATATGCAGTATATCAGTTTCCGATTTGCCGCGAATAAACGACAGAGAGATCATTATCTTCTACATCCGAATCATACGCAATTTCCTCCCGTTCAAACGAGAAGCCTTTCGCCTCATAAAATGGGATGCCGTAAATATTGCCTTTGGCAACGGAGACCCATTGTTTCACAGCCCCGAATGTATGCTTTTGAATTTTTGTATAAAAATCAAGGAGTCTTGTGCCAATTCCATGTCCTCTCTTAGTTGGATCAACATAAAAGACATATATTTCCCCATCCGTGTCATCTATCATCCCTCCGCCAATGGCACCTACGATGATTCCACCCATTTCGGCAATATAATAGCCATGCCACTTTATGTCGACTAATGAGACTTCCTGTTTGATGCGTTCGACGTTGTAATATTTCTGAATGAGCCGCTGAATATATGCTTCGGAATAAAGGTCTTTGTATGTAAACCATTGGCATTCCGAAAGCAAGTGGGATATAGGTTCTGCATCGATCATATTTGCTTTTCTTATTAAAAATTCAGTCAATGGATTCATCCTTTGCTCTGTAATAATCACTGTGTTTTTGTAACGAGAATAAATGCGTTCTGTAACATTGCTGTAATATCCGACTGATAATCTATGGATAGATTAAAAAACGGGGGAGTAGAAAACTTGAGAAAACATATTGTGACGCTCTTACTAGCAGTAGTGTTATTGTTCGGAGGAACGACCGAAAGTTTTGCGGCTTCTTCAACGTATACAGTCAAAAAAGGCGATACGCTATTTAAAATAGCGGAAATGAACAATACTACTGTAAAAGAGTTGAAATCATGGAACAACATGAAATCGACAGTTATCCATCCTAATCAGAAATTAAAAATCGTTAAAAGCGATACGAAACTTAAAAAATCAGAGAAAAAAGTAGCCAAGACGCCATCCAGATCTGATGACGATAATGTCGTTAAGGAATTTACAGTTACCGCAAGTGCTTATACGGCTAATTGTAATGGTTGTTCGGGAGTTACTTCAACTGGCATCAATTTAAAACGCAATCCTGATGTGAAAGTAATTGCAGTCGACCCAGATATTATCCCTTTAGGAACTAAAGTGTACGTGGAAGGATATGGATATGCGGTAGCAGGTGATACTGGCGGCGCGATTCAAGGAAATAAGATCGATGTTTTCTTCCCTACAAAAAGCGAAGCGTATAAATGGGGAAGGAAAGCCGTTAAAATTAAAATATTGAAATGACAAAAGCCAATTCCCTAATTGCGGGGAATTGGTTTTTTAA
>NZ_BJYL01000059.1 GCF_007991495.1 Sporosarcina luteola
TCTTATATAATACCATCTCGCAATTCCGATGTCAACAACTTTTCTTGAAAAGTTTTAAGCTGTTTTGAAGTGGTTAGTTACTTATCGGAAACGCAACGTTATTTACTATATCAGCTTGTCTTTTTGATTGCAACACTTATTTTAAAAAAGCTTTCATCTTTCTTCATTCATATAAAGGTAAGGCTGCACAATCATGCTCCCATTATGATTGCGCAGCACTTTCCCCCTTACGTTATCGTTATTCCTTCGACCTCATTTGCGGGAATAATAGTATATCCCGAATAGATTGTGCGTTTGTCAACAACATCACAAGACGGTCTATACCTATCCCAAGGCCACCTGTTGGCGGAAGTCCGTATTCGAGTGCTTCTATGAAATCTTCATCCATATCATGCGCTTCATCGTTCCCTTGTTCCTTTTCAACCAATTGAGCTTCAAAGCGTGCACGTTGATCGATTGGATCGTTCAACTCAGTAAATGCATTTGCATGCTCACGTCGCACGATGAATAACTCAAAACGATCTGTGAAACGCTCATCTTCAGGATTCTTCTTCGCAAGTGGAGAGATTTCCACTGGATGTCCGTAAACAAATGTCGGTTGGACGAGTTGCTCTTCCACCTTTTGTTCAAAGAATTCATTCAAGACGTGACCGACTTCCATCATCGATGTCACTTCGACTCCATGTTCTTTTGCAAGCGCATGGGCTTCTTCCTTCGTCATTTCTTTCCAAAAATCGACGCCTGTATACTCTTTGACAGCATCGGCCATGTGCAGACGTTTCCAGCCAGGGGACAAATCGATAATGTCTTCGCCGTATTTCACTTGCGTTGCGCCAAGTACTTCTTCCGCTATGTGGGCGATCATATTTTCTGTAAGTTCCATGATATCCTTATAATCTGCATACGCTTCATATAGCTCGATCATTGTAAATTCAGGGTTATGACGCGTAGAGATTCCTTCGTTCCGGAAAACTCGCCCGATTTCGTAAACTTTCTCAAGGCCGCCGACAATCAGACGCTTCAAATGAAGTTCGATCGCAATCCGCATGTACAATGTCATATCAAGTGTATTGTGATGTGTAACGAACGGACGGGCAGATGCTCCCCCGGCGATAGCATGAAGCATTGGTGTTTCGACTTCCAAGAAGCCTTGTCCATCCAAATAGCGTCGCATCGATTGAATGATGCGGCTTCTCGTGATGAATGTCTTCCTGCTTTCCTCGGAAGATATTAAATCTAGGTACCGTTGGCGATAACGCTGTTCAATGTCCTTCAAACCGTGGAACTTATCCGGAAGCGGTCGAAGCGCTTTAGTAAGGAATGTAAATTCAGTCGCCTTAATCGAAAGTTCGCCGACCTTCGTTTTAAAGACATTCCCTTTAACCCCGACGATATCTCCTAAGTCAGCGTTCTCGAAAATTTTGTAAGCTTCTTCGCCTACCGCATCTTGACGGACGTAGATTTGAATTTGGCCGCCAAGGTCCTGGATATGCGCAAAACCAGCCTTCCCTTTCCCGCGTTTCGTCATGATCCTTCCTGCAATGCTCACTTCATGCGTCGTTTCATCTAAATCTTCTTTTGAAAGGTCTTCGTATTGCGTGCGAATTTGAGTAGATAGATGCGTCCGCTCATACTTTGCACCAAATGGGTCCAGACCGTTCTCCCGTAGTTCATCCATCTTCTGGCGTCTCACCAGCAGCTGATCGTTCATTTCATCCAAATGGGACATTTCATTCACTCCTTCATTAGTTATCCCTCACGCCGGATGGCATGTTCCTATTGTACACAATCTTAACTTCTTATGTAAAAAAAGCCGCCACAATGATGGCGACGCAAAGCCGTTCATTTCCCATTCAGGAATTGATAGACTCCCTCAACTTTTCTCCAACATATAACGCCGCCGTCATCGACTTTCCCTTCAGGCCGTACGATGTCGGGCGCGATTTCCAATAGGGGCACAAGAACAAAAGCCCTTTCCCCCATTCGAGGGTGAGGAACTATTAAGTTCTCTGATTCAATATTGTCGTTATTATAAAGCAAAATGTCAAGGTCTACAGTCCGGGGACCCCATCTGATTTCGCGGACACGACCCAAATCGTTCTCAATTCCCTGACACACACTTAATAATTCAAACGGATCAAGCGACGTCTCCAAACCTACGGCCAAATTCAAGAAGCTATCCTGGTCCGTATACCCGACAGGTTCTGTTTCATAGATCGAAGAGACTTCAGTCACCTCTATCCCACCGTGCGAATGAAGTGCGCGTACCGCTTCCGTCAAATGATGCAATCGGTCCCCCATATTTGAGCCTATCGATAAATACGCCCTCTTCATACGAATTGACCTCTTGTAATGTCGACGGAAACAGACGCGTAGTGCCCAGCTATTGGAGGATCCGGTTTGATTAGCACGACACGGACGCCTTTCACTTGTGTTGAAAACTTTTCCATGACTAATCGGGCAATCTCCTCAGCAACAGATTCAATCAATTTCCGCGGTTGGCCTTCGACGACTGAACGGCAAACATCGAATACTTCCGCATAATTGACCGTCTTCTTCAAGTCATCCGTCAGTCCCGCTTCAGCCAAATCAACAGCAAGCGAAACACTCGCCCGAAAACGCTGTCCTAATACCGTCTCTTCCTTCAACGCACCGTGATAGCCGTAAAACGCCATTTCATTCAAATGAATATAATCCATTTCGCATAACCCCCTTATCAATCAATTAGCCGTCAATTCCGTCTTGCCTGTCAACACATCCATCATCCTAACCATTCGAGAGATCGCTTTTACATCGTGCACACGCATAATATGGCAGCCGTGTTCAATTCCGTAACAAACCGTTGCGCCAGTCCCCTCCATGCGTTCATCAACCGGCAGGTCCAATATATTGCCGATCATCGATTTCCGGGACGTGCCTAGCAAGACGGGATAACCCATATTTGAAATACGTCTTAATCCTTGCATTGTCAGTATGTTCTGCTCTAGATCCCTGGCAAACCCGATGCCGGGATCCACCCAAATGTTCTCTTCTAACACCCCTGCATTACGCGCAATCTCCACACTCTCTTCCAAATCTGCCATTACCTCATCCATGAAAGGCCCATCATACTCCGCCACTTCCCGGTTATGCATAAGGATGATCGGCACACCATGAGTCGCTGCCACATCCGCAATTCTTGGCTCGCGCTTCGCTCCCCATATGTCATTGATAATGTGAGCACCCGCTTGAAGTGCCGCCTCCGCAACATTCGCTTTATATGTATCAATCGAAATGACGCAATCCAATTCCCGAGAGAGCGCCTCAATTACTGGAACCGTGCGCTCCAACTCCATTTCAAGCGAGACGGGCGCATGGCCCGGCCGCGTCGATTCTCCGCCAATATCGATAATTTCCGCACCATCTTTAAGCATTTCTTCCGCATGTTTCAGCGCTGCGTCAATCCGACCATACTTACCTCCATCCGAAAAGGAATCCGGCGTGACATTCAAAATGCCCATCACGACAGTCTCCCTTTTAAAATCCAATTCCGTATTGCCAAAATGATATATGCCTTTCGCTTTCGTCAGTTCCACAAATTTAACCTTCTTTCATTCCATCTATCGCCTGCACATATAGGCTGTGCAATTTTTGATAATAAACCCCCGAAGCTCCCGGCAATGATTGCTTGCCTACTAAAGACAACGGGACGAGTTCCTGCACAGCGTTTGTAACAAACGCTTCGTCCGCCAACTCCATTTCATCCTTTGTGAATAGCCCTTCTCGCACCACCATACCCAACTTCGCGGCAAGCTCCAAAACAAAAGCTCTCGTCGTGCCTGGCAATATCCCGGTTTCAATCGAAGGGGTATACAATGTTCCGTCCTTCACCCAAAAGACATTTGATGTCACACCTTCCGCGACAAACCCCTCTCCGGTGAGGAAGAGGCCTTCATGATCTTTCAACGAGGGTAATTCCAGGCGGCCCCGGACATTGTTCAGGAAGTTATGTGATTTATGGCGGACTTCGCTTTCCGGAAGATTTCTTTCCGTTTCAAGCCACACCGCCTTCTTTTCTGTCCCCCGCGGCGCAGCTGCAAGCTCTTTTCGAAATAAAATAATCGTTGGCGACTCGTATATAGAAGGGGCCAGACCTATATCATGGACGCCCGCGGACACATTCAAGCGGAAATAGCCATCCCGCCCGTCCGATTGGTCATCTAAACTGCGGATCGCCTCCGCTATCTCTTCATCTGTATAAGGCATCGAAATTCGATATTCATTCAACGCCGCACGCAGCCTGTTCATATGTTCCTGGAATAAAAACACATGTCCCTCATACGTCCTGAACGTCTCGAAAAAACCCGCACCGTATAAAAACCCATGATCGAAAGGGGAAATACGCAAGTCTTCCGCCTGTATGAATTCGCCATTCATCCAACATAACATATGAGGCCCGACTCCCTTCGTCTTTTACGCTTTTGCTTCTGCTGTTTCTGCCATGTCCTTCGCTTGCCAAAGCGCCTGCGCTTTATTCAACGATTCCACGTATTCGGCTTCCGGAACCGAGTCTGCAACAAGACCTGCCCCTGCCTGAATATGGGCGACGCCCTCTTTTATATACGCAGTCCGGATAACGATATTCAACTCCATATCCCCGTTGAAACCGATCCAACCGATCGAACCGGTATAGAGCCCTCTGCGCGTCGGTTCCAGCTCCTCGATAATTTCCATCGTCCGAAGCTTCGGAGAACCTGTGATGGAGCCTCCGGGAAATACGCCTTTAATAATATCCGCAGTCGACAAATCGGGAGATGACGTTCCGCGGACATTCGATACAAGATGCATAACGTGGGAGTACCGTTCAATTACCATGAATTCATCCGTTTCGACAGTTTCCGGAACACAGACCCGTTCGAAGTCTTCGCGTTCAAGGTCAACAAGCATCAGATGCTCGCCTTTTTCTTTTTCATTGGATAGCAGGTCTTTTTCGAGTGCTTCATCTTCAGCTATTGTAGCTCCTCTTGGCCTCGTTCCCCCGATCGGACGCGTGCTCAATTCAGCGTCCCGCTTTTTAAGCAGCAATTCAGGCGATCCTGAAACGACGGCAAAATCTTCTGCGCCAATCATCGCCATATACGGCGACGGATTGAAAGAGCGCAGCGCTTCGTACATCAATAGCGGATCGGCAGTCAGTGTTTTTGATTGTCGGACAGATAAGTTAACTTGTTCCACTTCTCCTTGCGCAATATAGCGTTGAACGTCACGTACCATTTGTTCGAACTGCGGTCCTGTGACCGACACTTCCACGTTTTCAGGCCTAGCGATTTGAATTGTAGATCCTTTACCACTATGCACTTGCTTCTCCAAACCAGTAGAAGCAGCGGCAATCCACTCATTTTCCAACACAGAGACGTCCAATTCACGCCCAGGCAATGTCATGAAAAAGGCAACTTCCTTCTCTACGTCAAGGACTGTCCACTGATCGAATAAATAGAAAAAGAGATCCGGTGTTTCAAGGTCATCAATGGCGGTGTTCGGGATCGGTGCATACGTTCTTACATAATCGTAACTGATGAACCCGATGGCGCCTCCTTGGAAATCCGGCAGTTCCGGAAGATGATCCATTTTCATCGACTCATTAAATTCCGTTAGAAGTTTAAGAGGTTCACCCTCCCTCACTTCACATGACCCATCCCTCCACTTCAGCTCCAGCGACTGACTCCCTATCGCTTTCATCGTGACAAGCGGATCAATTCCCGCGATGCAATACTTTCCTGCACGCCCACTCTCAAGCAAGATGTGTTTTTCAGCGGTTTCTGCAAGTTCTTTATAGGCATAAAAAAACTGTTCCTTCGTCATTTTCGCTTTCTTGTATTCCGGATACATTCTATCCATCTTCATATCCCCCAGCTATTCATAATAGCTATATCTTAACTTGTAAACCATTGTTTACGCTACCATTATCAAGTTTGCAGAACAAAAAAGGAGCCATGGTAGGCTCCCTTTCACGCTATGCACTTATTCCTCGTCAAACTGGTAAAGTGGTGTACTTAAGTAACGTTCGCCATTCGACGGAAGAATCGCCACGACTTTCTTTCCTTTTCCAAGCTTCTCCGCAACTTGAAGTGCAGCAAAAATAGCCGCGCCTGATGAAACTCCGCCCAAAATGCCCTCTTCCTTAGCAGCGCGTCTCGCCGTATCATACGCTTCGTCATTCGTAACTTGAATAATTTCGTCATAAATATCGGTATCTAACACTTTTGGTACGAAGCCCGCGCCAATGCCTTGAATCTTATGCGGGCCCGGCTGACCACCTGACAGCACTGCCGAATCCGTAGGCTCAACAGCGATTATTTTCACTTCAGGAAAACGTTCCTTCAAGACACTGCCGGCCCCTGTAATCGTACCACCCGTCCCGATTCCAGAAATGAAAGCATCTACTCGATCTAGCGCATCCGCAATTTCCGGACCAGTAGTCAAACGATGGACTTCGGGATTCGCTTCGTTATTGAATTGTTGAGGCATGAACCAGCCATTTTCCTTAGAAAGTTCTTCTGCTTTACTGATGGCGCCTTTCATCCCCTCAGCTCCAGGAGTGAGGACCAGATCAGCACCGTACGCGCGCAATAAATTACGACGTTCCAAACTCATCGTATCCGGCATGACAAGTACAGACTTATAACCTTTAGCGGCCGCAATCATCGCGAGACCGATTCCCGTGTTGCCACTTGTCGGCTCGATAATTGTGCTGCCCTCCTTCAAATCCCCTGACTTTTCGGCAGCTTCAATCATCGCCAGCGCTATCCGATCCTTGACGCTTGAACCAGGATTGAAGTATTCCAGTTTCAGATAGATATCCGCGCTATCCGGTCTCGCCATCCTGTTTAATTTCACTAATGGTGTTTGCCCAACGAGATCCGCAATCGTATTCCCTACTCTATTCATCCAAACCCACTCCTAATCCCTACTTATTTGATATGTTTTATAGTATTAATACTACACCTATATTGTGAGAAGTGTCAATCAATAATATCCCACTTTATCCTTTCCCTCTCACCGCTATAGTAATCTAAAAAACCGCCCGAAGATTTTTCAGGCGGCGCACATATCATTTATTTACCATAAAACCATTTTGCATCGAATTCCTTCCAGAACGCTTCCGGATTAACCGATTGCGGCAGCTGTTCGATCGCAAGTTCACGTTTGATATGCTCTTTCACTTCGTCAAATGAGAATCGTCTGCCTTCTATTACCTCATTCACTCGAACAATTGCATATGTACCATCCTGCAGGCTGACAACATCGCTGGTCTTTCCTTCTTTCAGTTCTGAAGCAGCTTGATAGATTGCGGAATCGATTGATTGCGTGTCGGCATTAATATAACCGATGTCACCGCCTAAACTGCCAGATGCAAGGTCAGTTGAAAGTTCCTTCGCAAGCCCATCAAAACCAGAACCCTTCGACAACTCGTCCAATGCCTGTTCCGCCTCACTCTTCGTTGGGGTAATAATAACGGAAGTTCGATAGGCGGTTAGAATATTGTATAGCGATTCATTCTTATCATAAAACGATTGAACAGCATCATCATCTATCACAACATCATTCGATAACACCTTCTCCAAGATGAGTGTTGAACGAATTTGTTGGCGCGTTTGCTCGGTATCCAAACCCGAATGTGTCCGCCCATCCACCGATGTGATTAAAGCGAGTTCAAGATCGACTTCCTCATCCGTCACTTCGATGCCGTATTTCTTCGCTGCCGTTTCCATCACCTTATTATTCACTAAATCGAGCAAGACTTCCCGACCGACTTCCTTTTCCATTGCAGTCATCCATTCCACTCTCGTGATCGGTTCACCCGCAACCGAAGCAACCTCTTCATCAGGTTGCTTCGATTTATCAGGGATGAGCCATCCGATGAACCAAAAGACATTGCACACAAAAAGGATACCGATCAAAACGAGCAACGGTTTCGTTTTTAATTTTCGTCTTTGAGGGTTTGGCTCTTGAACATTATGATTGTGACCGTATCTCATCGATAAATCCTTCTAATTCTTCTTTCGGATACAAATACTTTTCCATGCAGAAATGGCATTCCGCCTGCGCCTGCCCATCTTCGTCGATCATTTCGCGGATTTCCTGTTCGCCAAGCCCGATAATTGCGTTGCCGAAGCGCTCCTTAGAGCAATTGCATTGAAACGCCACATCCATTTTTTCAAGAATTTCCACCTGATCGTCGCCTAGGACTTCTTTTAGAATCTCTTCGGGACTCAAGCCACGATCGATTTGCTTTGAAATCGGCTCAATGTCGGCTAACTTCTTTTCCAATTGACTGATCGTTTCATCCGTCGCACCTGGCATCACTTGGATAATGAAGCCCCCAGCAGCTTTTACCGTATTATCTGGATTGACAAGAACGCCTAACGCGACAGCAGAAGGGACTTGCTCAGAGACTACGAAATATTGGGTGAAGTCCTCCGCAATTTCACCGGATACGATCGGTACTTGCCCTGTAAAGAAATCACGAAGCCCAAGGTCTTTCACGACAGTGAGCATCCCTTCCGTACCGACTGCACGACGGACATCCAATTTCCCTTTTTCATTCAACTCGAAGTGAGTTTGCGGGTGGGTGATGTACCCTCTTACCTCGCCTTGTGCATTCGCATCGACGACAATCGGGCCGGCGGGTCCATTCCCCTCGACTTTAACCGTCAATTTATCATTCCCTTTTAGCATCGCCCCCATCATGAGACCTGCAGTCATCGTTCTGCCTAAAGCGGCTGTCGCAGTCGGCCATACATGATGCCGCTTTTGAGCCTCCGCCACAGATTCTGTTGAATTGACTGCATATGCACGGATTGTTCCGTCAAAAGCCAATGCTTTTATCAAATAATCATTCATTCATTTCTACTCCTTTTAGACATTTCTTTCGTAAATCAAATGAAGGCCCTTCAACGTGAGGAAATTGTCAACGACATCAATTACATTCGTCTCGCTGGCAATCAATTCAGCGAGACCACCAGTTGCGATGACTGTCGGCTCTTCCTTACTTTGTGCTTTCATCCGTCCAACAATACCCTCGACAAGTCCAACATAACCAAAGACAATGCCCGATTGCATCGCCGATACTGTATTTTTACCGATAACATGATCCGGGCGTGCCAATTCGACGCGCGGCAATTTTGACGCCCGATCGAATAAAGCTTCCATCGAGATACCGATTCCCGGCGCAATTGAACCGCCCATGTACTCGTTCTTTTCATTCACATAACAAAATGTCGTTGCAGTTCCGAAATCGACAATGATCAGCGGGCCTTTATATTCATGAGTGGCCGCCACGGCATTAACGATTCGATCCGCCCCCACTTCACGCGGGTTTTCATATTTAATGTTCAGTCCATTTTTGACTCCAGGACCTACAACGAGCGGACGCTGGTTGAAATACTTTCTGCACATCTGCTCTAGCGGAAACATGACCGGTGGAACGACAGAGGAGATGATGATGCCATTGATATCTTCAAAATCGAGACCGACATGGGAAAACAGCGCTTTTACAGACATGGCATATTCATCTTCTGTCTTATGCCGATATGTCTCCATGCGCCAATGATATTTCAATTCGCCTTGATCATAGACGCCAAGGACGATATTCGTATTACCAGTATCCAATACTAAGATCATTTGTTTTTCCTCGCTAACATTCGTCATTTTCCTGGATATCATAACAAAAGCGGAGGGTGGCGTCCAGCTTCGACAGGCGGTGGAGGGCTTGAAAAAAAGGCGCTCTTTGCCTTTTCTTTCAAGACCGAAGCGACCCGAGAAGTTGCCACCCATAGCTGGATGATAACATACTTGCGGGAAATAAAAACAGTCGACTGCCTTAAAAAGCAGCCGACCGAAATGGAATTTTCTATTTACGTCAATCTCTTCTTTGTTCGTCAATCGGAGGAAGTGTTGCGTCCCCTTCATTCTCCTTCGGAAGATCTGCAATGGATGGATCAGCAGGAGCACCGGTTGAATCGGGGTTGACTGTGTCTTTTTCCGATTCGGCTTCCGCAGACTTTTCCTCCACTTCGGCTTTGCCATTTCCGTTTGTATCGTACGGACGATCCGGTAATGTGCCATGATCTTTCAAGTGGTTGATTTGCTCTGCATCCAATGTTTCAACTTCAAGAAGAGTCGTTGCGATCAAATCAAGTAAATTGCGATTCTCAGTAAGGATCTCTCTCGTACGCTCGTATTGTCCCTTGATGATGCTTTGCATTTCCTGGTCGATTTCGTAAGCGATCGATTCGGAATAGTTCTGCTCGGAATTGAAATCCCTGCCAAGGAACACGTTGCCGCCTTGCGCTTGACCAAATTGCATCGGTCCGAGTTTGTCGCTCATTCCGTATTCTGTCACCATGGAACGAGCAATACCAGTAGCACGTTGGAAGTCATTATGCGCCCCAGTAGATACTTCACCAAGAACAATTTCCTCCGCTACACGCCCACCGAGCAGGCCTGCAACTTTATCGAGAAGTTCCGGTTTCGTCATGAAGTAACGGTCCTCTTTCGGCAACATGACCGCATAACCACCGGCTTGGCCACGAGGAACAATTGTCACTTTATGGACGATTTCAGCATCATCGAGCATGAGCCCGACAACAACGTGCCCAGCTTCGTGGAATGCGACGATATTTCTTTCCTTCTCGGAAATGACACGGCTCGTTTTCGCTGGACCTGCAATAACACGGTCCGTCGCTTCATCGATATCCGCCATGTCAATCTTCGCTTTGCCACGTCGTGCTGCGACAAGTGCCGCTTCATTCAACAGGTTCTCTAGATCCGCTCCAGAGAATCCAGGTGTTCGTTGTGCAAGTGCCTTCATATTGACAGTATCGTCAAGAGGCTTGTTGCGAGCATGAACTTTAAGTACTGCTTCGCGGCCTTTGACATCCGGACGGCCAACTGTAATTTGGCGGTCAAAACGTCCTGGACGAAGTAGTGCCGGGTCCAGAATATCCGGACGGTTCGTCGCTGCAACAATGATGATTCCTTCATTGCCATCGAACCCATCCATTTCAACTAGGAGCTGGTTCAATGTCTGTTCACGCTCATCGTGACCGCCGCCTAGACCAGCGCCACGTTGACGTCCAACTGCGTCGATCTCGTCAATGAAGATGATACATGGCGCATTCTTTTTCGCGTTTTCGAACAAGTCACGGACACGGGATGCCCCGACCCCAACGAACATCTCAACGAAATCCGAACCGGAAATCGAGAAGAACGGCACGCCAGCTTCACCAGCAACCGCACGCGCTAATAATGTTTTACCTGTTCCCGGAGGACCGACTAACAGAATCCCTTTCGGAATACGAGCTCCAAGTTCAGCAAATTTACGTGAATCCTTCAGGAAGTCCACGACTTCTTCAAGCTCTGCTTTTTCTTCATCTGCACCTGCAACATCCGTGAAACGGACTTTCTTGCGATCATCCGAGTGAAGCTTCGCCTTGCTCTTACCGAAATTCATAACTCGGCCGCCACCGCCGCCTTGCGCTTGATTCAATAAGAAGAAGAATAGGATGATAATGATGATGAATGGAACTAACCCTGTAAAGAAGGCAACCCAAGCACTTGTTTCCGGTGCTTTTTGAACATTGAATTCTGGGTTTTTCGTTTCTCCAACAGTCTTGAGATCTGCCATGACAGAATCGGAATCTTCCGTCAGGATATTAGTGGTGAATTTTTCACCCTCTTCATATCCTTTCATGACCCCTTCAACAGTCAGAACGCCCGCGACAGGTTGAAACGATATCGATTCAATATTGCCTTTTTCCAAAGCCTCATAAAATTCATTTGTCGGAATCTCTTTTGTCTTTGGGTTTGGATTATTTAGCGAACTGAAAATCCCCATAATTGCAAGGAAGATCAATCCGTATAGTAGAAAGTATCGAAGTATACGATTCATCCCAAGCCTCCTCATTTCTTTCAACAGAAAACTATTGTAAATCTTATCATATAACAGATTCAACCTACAAAGGAAATGCCTTACTTATCGAGGTGAATTCTTAAGAAAACACCTCTATTTGTGAATGCACCGGCTTCGCGACAAAGATAATAGAATGTCAACCTTCTAAAACGCATATGGAAAAAGCTTTCCATCGCCCCTTACTAAAGGTTTGTTGAAAAGCTTTCAGAAAGTGTAAATTTCCTTTTTCAATACACCGATATAAGGCAAATTCCTATATTTTTCTGCATAGTCGAGACCATAACCGACAACGAAAGCATCAGGAACTAGGAATCCTACGTAGTCCGCTTTTAAATCCACTTTTCGCCCCGTTGGTTTATCGAGCAGCGTCACGATCTTAATGGATTTTGCTTTCCGGTATTTGAAAAGATCGACCAAATAGTTCAATGTCTTTCCGCTGTCGATGATGTCTTCGATAATTAGGACGTCACGTCCTTCAACACTTGTATTCAAGTCTTTGATGATTTTCACTTCGCCCGAGGATACAGTTGCGTTCCCGTAGCTCGATACATCCATGAAGTCGAGTTCAATGTATGCGTCGACGCGCTTGATAAGGTCACTCATGAAAGGCAAAGCACCTTTAAGGACACCAATGGCAAGCGGGAATTTATCTTGATAGTCCGCTGTAAGTACAGCACCAAGCTCTGCAACTTTCTCTTGAATCTCTTCTTCTGAAATTAATACTTCTTCGATATCTTTCCCTAACATCGAAATACCTCTTTTCTAAATAAGATTATTACATTTTCTCACTTTAAATATGTACTTTTCCTGTTCTGTTTTCCGACTTTTGAACGGGATGCCATATCGCACGCCAGGAATGGCGCAAATTTCATCATGCGCAGTGGTGATAATAGGTAGTCTTTGCCGCCTTTTTGCACCAATCTTTTCATCAATAAACAATCTGGACAATCGCTTTGGTTTATCCATGCCGGGAAGTAAAATCCGATCGCCGTCTTTTCTGCCTCTGACATGCAAAGGTAAATCGGAATCTGGCAAGTCGAAATACTGTCGCTCACAACCATCGTTGTTACAGTCTTCTGCATCATCCCAAGATAGCAGCATGTCTCCCCACCTTACCCATTCGCCTTTTGGCAATATTTGCGGCGGGCCAACTTGATTTTCCAAGTTCTTCACAAATGTAACATTGCTGTATTCCCTCACAAACCGATAGCCTCTTGGAAGATCTATCGAAACATTCCCATGCCTTGCAGATAAATGGTGATGCAGTTGCTCCAACAATGCCGTGTTGTATTCAACAGGTATACTTTCCCCATTGTAAAGATACTTCAATAGTAGTAGAATGAACCGTTTTTGTAAAGCAGTGTGCATATCTGTAAAACGATCTTGCTCAAAGGCCGGATCCCCATCAAGTGTGTATGTGACCATCGAGTCAAAACTTTCTTTCGCCAACTTGTCCAACAGTTCCCTATCCTCTTGCAACCCGGTAGTCATTTTTACAACATTGAGTGCAGCTGAAGGATTTTCCGCCAAAATGATGGGAGCTACCTGATGACGCAGCCTATTTCTCAAATACGCATCACTTTCATTGCTCGGATCCTCCCTGAAACGTACCCCTTGCTCCCTCGTATATGCTAGAAGCTCCTCCTTCATCGCGGGGAGGAACGGCCTGATGACCGTTCCGCCATTCATTTTTCGTTTAATGGAAATTCCGGTCGGGATGCTCCCTTTTGACAACTGCATGAGCACTGTCTCCAACTGATCTTCAGCATGATGAGCTGTCGCCAATACATCATACCGCTCCGTCTTCATCACTTCACTGAAAAAGGCATACCTGCCAGAACGGCAGATGTCCTGGACATTGCCACCTTGTTCATCCAGTATTGCAGGCACCGGCACATTGCCTCCAAAGAAAGGGATTTCCAGTCTGTCGCATATCCCTTTCACGAAGTGCCCATCTTCCGCAGATTCCTCCCCCCTTAGCATATGATCGACATGAATGCCCGCCAACTCAATTTGAAGTCTTTCGCGAAGGGTTGCCGCAAAAAGTAGAAGCGCTACCGAATCTACCCCGCCCGAGCAGGCAACAAGGACCCGTTGCCCTGGTCTCAGCAAATTTTCATTGTCTATGAAATCAAGAACCTTTCTCTCAAACGCTTTCACAAGCCGCTCCTCCAATATTTCAATCTATCTCTATTCTATCGCATAACCTTTTCCTGTGAAATATATCGGTTCGTCGGTTTGATGGTCATCCATTTTGGCAATACATGATCAATTTTCATGACGAGCACGGTTCGATCGTCTGCAACAATCCCAAATCTTCTTTCCATTTCGGACGTGATGCGGTCCGCAATCGATTCACACGACAAGTGCTGATACTTTTCCAAAATGTCGTAAAGCACATCTTCCTGCTTTTCAATTGCTATTGAACCGTTGAACACGCCATCCGTCAGCATGACAATAACATCCCCCGATTTCAACTCCTCATTTTTAGCCTCCACCGAGAATGATGGCAAAAACCCGAAAGGAACTGATTTGCTGTCGAGACGCAGAAAATCCTGTCCCCGCTTAATATACGTACTCATCGATCCGGCTTTCCAGGACCACAGCCTCCCGTCCTGCAAATCAATCAACGCCAAATCGAGTGTCGCATACATATCATCCAAACCGTTCAAGGACATCATATAATGCAACGTGTGCATCGCCGTTTCCGGATCCATCTTACGGTCCAAGCATTCACGCATAAGCCGTATCACTTTCCGACTTTCCCGATAAGCATTCATATCATGTCCCATCCCGTCCGACAATAGAACTGCGGTTAAGCCGTCGTGAATTGGGAAGATTTCATACGCATCTCCCGCATGGAATGTCCCTCCCCCTGCTGTCGCCACAATTCCATAATCCATTGAAAAACGGACAGCTGAACTGAAAATGAGTTGTATATGTGGAAACGGATCTTGAACGACAACTGACTTTTCCACTTTAAATGGCTCCTCGTAAACTTCCTCCAATAAGGGTAAAATAAGCCGCTCCGCCACCGTCGTCTCCGTTTCAAAATCTGACCGCTTCTCAGGGATGGAACAAACAATTCGATAAGCGCCCTTCTGCTCGGATAAAATATCAATCTGATAATATTCAATGCCCTGTGCATGCAGATGCTTTCCAAGCTCCTCCTCTGCGAGATGGTTGACAGTCAACTCTCCTTTAATATCATTCATAATTTTTTCCAAATGACTGCTCATATCCCTTAATTGCAACGCTAACATCTTCCTGCCATGTTGAAGCTGTCCCATGAGAAGATGATTGGATGCCGACTCTTCAAGCTCCGTGATCAGCCCTGATGAACGGATGCACTTATATTTGATCCTTTCCTCGACACGATGTCGCGCCGCTTTTTTCGTTGCGGAATAGGTTGTCTCCCATTCATAGAGTAGCCGTGACATCCCTTCTTCATTCCCATCCCAGCATTTCGAATAACGGAAGCATGACTGACAAATGGACGGTACCTTCTGTGTCAGTTCCGCATCATCCGCCGTAAACCGTTCATTGACAAGATTGGACATGAATTCGGCAAACTGCTGAAAATCGGCCAATTGCTCATCCAATCTGTCTGTCAGCCATTTTTGCCGCTTCACGGAGATGTCCGGTTCCCCAGGTTTGATCATATGGCCGATCGGTTCGACTTTCTTTGTCGGAATGAAGAAAAAAATGATAGTAGCAAGCCCGATTGTTAGAAAATGCGATGTGTCGAGCGGCAACGTCAAATCATACATGAGGAAAAAGACAGAGACTGCCAAAGCCCCCGTTGCAATCCCCAATTTCCCGAGCCGGCTTAACGCGCCAGCAAAAAAGCCCGTCATTCCATACACGGCCATCATTCCTGTAAACGATAATTCAGCAACGCCCGCAATTGCCGCGATCATCATGGCAATTGTCGTCGAAAACGGCAGTCCCCCCGCCAAAGCAGCTAGCAAAATAGTAAGATGCAACAGCAATCCTGAAATCGAAATCGGACCAACCATCAGACTCCCCATGCCTGTCGTCGCCATAATCCCAACGATGCACACTGCACCAAGTCGCTCCGGAGTCCATTGTCCGAAAAAGATGCGCTCCCTATGAGGAAAAGCGACGAAAAGGAAAAACGTCATAAAAAGAGCTAATATTGCTTCAAACCCGATCGTCAACTGAACATCCACAGGTGTTTGTCCACTATGCATAATAAATTGCCAAAGAACTTGAACAACAATGATCGTTCCGGCAACTGTCAACGGAATGGATTTCCGCATCCATGGATGCTTGCTCACTACATTGAATAACAGCAACTGCAATAAATGAATAACGGCTTGTCCTAACCCGAGAACAGCTCCCCCAGCCATTCCTCCAATAAACACATAAATCAGGTGCTTTCTGAACCTCGCCTGTGCCAATGCCCAAACCGGCAAGAAAAATGGAACCGCCGCGTCAAACAGCACAGACTGCGACAAGAAAAAGGTGCTAAGTAAAAAAAAGGCAGCCAACAGTACATACATCTTCTTCTGCCCCACTGAGTCAACCACTTGCCGGATCTGCTGAACGATTGGTCTTTCAAGATTGCCTACCATCTTCATCTCCACATTCCCCCTATGTTTACTTGTCCCTGAGTATACATAGGTCAAGCCAAAGAATTTGTCTGTTTCTGACAAGGGGCTGAAAAAATGTTTCGACTCAATCCGAAGTATTTTTCTATTTTCCAACGATAGGTTGACAGACACGGTCGACCGTTGTATTATGATTATTGTCGTTCAAATCAATTGAACATCATGGCGGCGTAGCTCAGCTGGCTAGAGCGTACGGTTCATACCCGTAAGGTCGTGGGTTCGACCCCCTCCGCCGCTATAAAATAAAAGCGAAGAGCGTCGTTTAGCCTCGACAGGTGCTGGAAGCCTTGAGGTTAAAGGCGCTCTTTGCCTTTAACAGCAAGGCTGAAGCATCCCGAGAGGCTGACGCTCGCAGCTGGACAATAAGAAAAGCGTAGGCGGCCTGGTTAGATGCGACAGGCATAAGACAACCCGGCGTGTGGCGCTTTTTGCCACTTAGCCGGGTTGTCTTATGACCCCGAGCATCTGGCCGCCGGAGCTGGACAATAAGAAAAGCGGAAACGACCGCTTAGGCCTGACAGGCATAATTCAACCCAGCGTAGTGGCGCCTTTTGCCACTTAAGCTGGGTTGAATTATGACCCGAAGGCCTGGTCGTTGAAGCTAGACAATAAGAAATGTGTAGGCGGCCTGTCATAAGACAGGCCGCCTTTTTCGTACCCAGACTCGCATAAACTCTACCAATCACACATACCTCATTAACAGCCTTCTCTTCTTATCGAATCGACTCGATTTGATTCTTATGATGCGAATCATGCCAAACAAAGTCCGATAAATAGTTATTCATCGATAAAACATGCCCTTTGTATAGCAGATATCCCTGAACTTATACCGAAAAGTTCTCATTTACCTGTAGTAACTTCTCATTTATTCTAAATAAGTTCTCATTCCAACCCAATAACTTCTCATTCATCCCGGTAAGTTCTCGTTTAAGCCAAGTAACTTCTCATTTCTCCGAGTTAACTTCTCGTTTCCACCAAAAACTTTCTCGTTCCTACATCTTTGTTGCACGCAAAAAAGCGACCTAGCATCATTTAGATACCAGGTCACTTTATGAAATAAAAGATTTACATTTCCACTAATTGAAACAGCCAGCAAGTTACCCTCTTCTTGCGCCACGGCCACCGCGTTTAGATTCTGTTGCTCTTTTCAAAGTTGAAAGGCGCTCTTCACTATCTTTCATGAATTTCGCCATTTTTTGCTCAAAATTCTCTGGACGCTCAGTATTGCTAGGACGGCCACCGCTGTGACGAGGACGTTGAGGGCGTTGAGGACGCTCAGCTTCCGGTTTCGCTTTTCTGATCGATAACCCGATTTTGCCATCAGTGCCGACGTTCATCACTTTAACTTCAACCATGTCGCCTACTTTTAGGTGGTCATTAATATCCTTAACGTAATTGTCCGCTACCTCACTAATATGGACCAGACCAGTTGAACCGTTCGGCAGTTCCACGAACGCACCGAAATTTGTGATCCCTGTAACTTTCCCCTGTAACTTGCTGCCTACTTCAATTGACATAAAAAAAATGCTCCTCCTTAAGATTTAAACGACTCCAATTTAGGAGCCTTTTTACCATATGGCGAGTCCTGCAAATGCAAGATCCTTACTTTCATTATAGCCAACAAAAAAAGAGTGTCAATAAGACTACTCTTTTCCGTCATCTTTTTCGTCATTTTTCTTCTTTTTTTCAGGAACCGAGAAGATGATTTCATTTTTATCAGATAAAAAATACTCTTTACGTGCTAGCTTGGCAATATAGTCATCATCGTCCAATTTCACAAGTTGCTTTTTAAGAAGATCCTGCTCTTCCTTCACTTCTTCCAACTGTGCAAGCATTTCCTTTTTTTGCTGCTCCTTATCCTGCAATGTCTGCTTTTGTTGAATAAACATATTCGTCAAACCGCCGAATACAGCAATAGCAATGATTGCGTAGATAAATAACTTTTTCTTGAGCCGCCTCTTTTGCTTGTTTCTCCAAATTTCCTTTTTACGCAACGAGCGGACATATTCAGTTTCAATCGATGCAACGGTCTTGGATGATTTCCTTTTCCTTTGCTCCATGTCTGCACTCCCTCTCATTACAGTTCGAAATTCGATAAGTTAATAAATTATACATCATTTCTCACTGTTTTTAAAGAGAGATTCATAGATTATATCATAAAGATAGAAAAAGGGTTTCAAAAGGAACAGCAGTATCTTGAAAAGCAATCGGAAAATCCCGCTAATCACTCGAATGATGAATAAAATAACAAACCAAACCGGCTTAATAAGTAACATATTCAAAAGCCTACCGAAAAATCGGAAAGGACGGTGGAAAATCGATGCATACAACAGCATGCCACAAATCTGGGCAACCGGATCATACATCCTCCAAGCTCCGTCCCTTACTAAAAAAAGAATGTAAAAAGATGCACAACCGACGATTATCCAACCGATCACTTCTAAGAGAACTGCATATTTCCGGATAATCGATCGTTTTCCGGCCGCATCGATACCCGTGCCGATCAAATCCATAGAAGCCCCGGCACCGATGCCTGTCCCAATCATTGCAAGTAAACTAAGAAACTGGACGGAGAGACTCATCCAAATAATTTATGGAGGAAATTACGTGAACCTGAATCTTCTTCGTCATATTGCATCGTACCAATCGTCCCTTCCAAAGTAAGAAGCCCTTTGTCGACATCCAAATGGACGATGCGCAGCTCCTCCCCGCGAATTACTAGTACCCCCTGAGATGTCCGGACGATAAATTCCTCTTGGTCAAACCGGTCGATTGTTTTTACAGATGTAAGATCCATTCGTTTTCTGTTTCGCATCGTGACGACATGATCTCCCGATGGAATTGCGTATGTTGGACTATCCGTCTGGATTTGCATACTATTCCTCCTTTGCTTGTACGTTCACTGCCATCCTATGCGTGCGCATAAAAAAACATGACAGGAATAATTCCTGTCATGCCCTCAATCTTCATCGTCAATAAACTCAGGTTCCACCTTTTCAAGCTTCTCTTCTTTCAAAATCGTATACATCATCGCCGCGTCTTCCTTCTTCGTCGATTCCTTCAGCATCTCGACTTTTGCCGTAACGATCTTCTGCCCGAATCGAATCGCAAGCTCATCGCCCGGTTTCACAACCGATGACGCTTTCGACACCTTACCATTAATCGTAATCCGACCTTGGTCCGCCACTTGCTTCGCCAACGTCCTGCGCTTAATCAAACGCGACACTTTCAAAAATTTATCCAGTCTCATTTCTTTTCCCCCTCTTTTGCCTGCTGCCAAAATCCATCCAGTTCGTCTAGCGTATAAGCAGAAAACGCCCCTCTGCCTTCTTGTACACTTTGCTCGACAAACGAGAAGCGACGCTTGAATTTCTCATTCGCATGCGCCATCGCTTCCTCAGGAGACAGCCTCAAAAACCTCGACAAGTTAACAAGCGTAAAGAACACATCCCCCAACTCATCCGTCTGGCTCCCTTTCGTACCATTCTCCACTTCAACCTTAAATTCCTGCCATTCTTCCTCGAATTTATCGAAAGCCCCTTCAATATCCGGCCAATCGAACCCGACCTTTGCCGCTTCCTTTTGGTAATTAAATGAAGTGAGAAGCGAAGAACTATGGCGCGCCTGTCCGTCCAAGAGCGATTCAACTAGTGGCTTCTCCGCCTTTTTGATTTCCTGCCAATTCTTCAAAACCTCATCCGAATTCTCAACTTCTCGATCCCCGAACACATGTGGATGGCGGCGAATCATCTTCTCTCCGACTGACTGCAACACGTCTTCCATCGCAAAATAACCGTCATCTTCACCAATTTGCGCATGCAGGAACACTTGCAGCAAGACATCTCCCAGTTCTTCAATAATTCCTTCATCATCTTCCTGGTCAATCGCCTCAAGCAACTCATGCGCTTCCTCAAGCAAATAACGCTTCAAAGACTCATGCGTCTGTTCACGGTCCCATGGACAACCGTCTGGAGCGCGCAAAGCTGCGATGATCTCCCGGAATGTCGACCACTCCTTCAGACGCCCTTCACGTTCCACAATCGGCGGCACGTAAATCGTCGTCAAATTATCAATCTCCGTCTCCCGGTCCAATTCGAACAGCTGCACAGTTCGAAGCTTTTCCAATGAAGAACCTGCCGCTGTCACGATTGTTATGGGATGATCATACGCATATTTTTCCATGAGCGACAGCTTCACTTCGGAAGCGACGAACGCGTCATACACTTGTCCAATGAGCACATGCTGCGTCATCTGCACATCATCCCGCGCCATATCCGTACCGTCCAACAGCTGGAATCCCTCAATCGGGTCAATCCGCAATGCTGCAAAAATCGGATCCAAAAAGCTGTTGCCGCCAACTATCTCAAGCTGTGCCAGCCCTTCACTTTCTTTTTCAATTAATAACTGCACCGTCCGCTCCGCAACGAGTGGATGTCCTGGCACAACATACGTCACCGCCCGTTCTTCAGCCAAGGCGATCAATTTCGTTGTAATTTCCTCGTACACTTGCTCAAACGATTCATTTTTCTCGTAAATCGCGTCAAAGCTATCAATTTCCATGCCTTCCGCCCGCAATTCTTCAACCGCAGGATGCTGATCCGTCCTCGCAATGACGAACTCTGCCGACTTCAACTTGCGATATGTACCAATCGACAGCTGATCCAAGTCTCCTGCCCCAAGGCCGATAATCGTAATTGTATTCATCCATTCACCTTCTATTTTTAGTTAACCATAATTGCACGCGCGCAAATCTTCTTCCGAACGGCAGCAAGTACCATTCCTTCTCCGCCATTATACGCGATTTCATCACCACAATCAGAAAAACGCCCGCCCCTAGCACTACTGCTGTCAGAGCAGTCAACGTCGCCCCAATCCGCGACGATAGATTGTCGAATAAAAACTGGTCTGCAACAATCATCCACGGAATGATGACCGCAACCATCGCCGCCGTCGCCGTCAACAACCACCCATAAAAACGGACAGGTGCAAGACGCACCGACCAGACCTTTTTGAAATAAAGCAAAAGTCCGAGTGCAATCACCGTAAACCCGATATTCCCAGCAACCGCCGCCCCCGTCACATCAACATGTGGAACGAGCCATTGATTCGCTATCACTTTCACGAGAAGACCACCGAAAAGCAGCAATGTCGGCACTTTCACTTTCCCTGCCCCCTGCAAGATCGCCGTTAACGGCAAAATGAGCGACAGCCAAAAGATTTGGAAGGAAAAAATGATGAGCGCCACCGAACCGTCGCGCGTCTCAAACAGCATTTCATTCACATACGGCAGAACAAGCGCGAGTCCTACCGCTGCCGCCCATCCAAATAAAAAAGCCGTACGGAACGTCAGTTGGATGAACGGCTCCGCTCCCCGCCCACTTTTCTTCGCCGCATGATGGGATATCAGCGGGACGATCGCAAGCGCCAAAGTGGAGGCAATCAAAATCCCCATTTGCACAAGTGGCTGCCCGCGGTCATAGACGCCTTTCATCTCCATTGCAGCGTCCGCGACAATCCCCTTCGCAAGTAAACTATTGTAGACGGTAAATGAATCTACCATCTGAAACAGCAGCAGGATGAGCGAACTTGCGCTGACGCTCAAACTGACGAACGTCAACTCCTTTACGATTCCCCATGTATCTACCCGTTCAAGCGGTCCTTTATAGGCATTTCTGTAAAACAGGGCAAGAATGACAACCCCTAACGCCTGCCCGATAACGGCACCCCACATCGCCACTTCACCAGCCGTGTAAAGGGAAGCACCCGCGCGCACCGCCACCCACGTTCCAACGAGGATAATCGCCACTCGCAACGCCTGTTCACCAACATTCGAAACAGCAACCGGCGTCATCCGGCCCTCCGATTGGAATGAACCTTTCAATACCGCAAGCATCGGCATGATAAGCACAATATATGCCCCCGCCCGAAGCAGAGAAACAAGTTGGGCATCCCCCATCGCGTTTGCAAAGAACGGAGCAAATACCATCAAAATAATGAAGAATGATACAGACAGGCAAGTCAAATAGATCAACGCAATCCGCATGACCGCTTTCGATTCACCCTTGCTCGCACTCCCCGCCAGCAGCTTTGATACCGCCACTGCAAAACCGTAGGACGTCCATACTATAAAAATCCCGATGAAAGGATACACCTGCTGATAAATGTAAAATCCTTTATCGCCCACAAGATTCTGAAACGGAATCCGGTACACCGCCGCCAGCAATTTGACGACAATCGCCGAGATCGTCAAAATCGACGCACCTTTCATGAACGTTTTCATATTCCAATCCGCTGAAGACATAACCGCGCCTCTTTCGATGATTACTGTGTTTCTAGTATAGCATCATCGGCAAAATACGGTCTGCAGAAATGATAAATTGGACCAGGACAGGGTTGGAAAATGGGAAAGCACTCGTTTATTTCGGGAAGGGCTCATTCTTTCGCCGCAAGGGTCCATTCTTCCCGAGAACGGCTCATTCTTTCGCCGCAAAGGTCCATTCTTTACGAGAAGGGCCCATTCTATATAGAAGAGCTCTCATTTCCAGGCAAAAAGTTCTCATTTATTCTAAAAGA
>NZ_BJYL01000060.1 GCF_007991495.1 Sporosarcina luteola
ACAAGGACCCATTCATCCTCGTGCAAGGTCCATTCTTTTGCACAAGGGCCCATTCATCCTCGTGCAAGGTCCATTCTTTTGCACAAGGGCCCATTTATTCTCGCTCAAGGTCCATTCCTCCGTTCCTCCATTGGAAAAGTGCAAGCAAAAGAAAACCATTAATGGTCAAAGGCATTTGACGCGATACGTTATTCGTCAGAAAGTTAGCAAGCACCGCGGGAATAGGATTGTAGTTTTCATTCCCGTCGTGCTTAATGCATTTGACAATTATAAGCTGAACCTCCGATGCTCATCATCAAGATAGTGAAACTAATCAAATGTTAAGAACGTATCAATTTGAAGATGGAAAATGAATTTGAAGGGGGATGGGAAATGCGAAGGCTCTTACTAGGAACAGTCTGCGTAGTAAGCATACTTGGCGGTTGTGTGGATCAGTCAACTTCTATTCAGTCCAACAATGAGCAGACTAAGGAAATTAACGATTTGAAAAAGCAGATTGAAGAAATTTCAGCAGAGAAAGATGAACTTTTAACTACTTTAAAAGAGGAAAGGAAGAAGCTTGAGCTTGCAATGAATCAACAAGTGGACAATGATGATTATTCAATGATGCAAGCAAAAGATATAGACAAGTATCCACAGACGCTTTATAAAAGTGTCACCTTTGACACTGACGGAGATGGCGAAGAAGAAGTGATCGAGTTGTATGTGAATGCAGGGAAAATGGAAAATGGCCTGTTTGCTTGGGATGATGGTCAGAGCTGGTTGTTAGTATTGAAAGACGGCGAAAAAACCTATCCGCTTTTCGACGATTATGTTCAAATGGGATCAATTGACTTCACTACGTCAAGATTTGATAAGAAACCGGGAATCGTGATGATTAAGGCGCAGCACTCTGATAAAATTGTACAGAAATTCACTTATGATAAAAATGAAGACGGATATCAGAAAGAAACCATTTATAAGAAAGAAAATGCAAATGATCAATATAATCAGCCGGCTTCCTATGCCTTTTTCAAAGATGCATATAAATTAATGAACGCGGCTCTTACTACTAAAACATTACCAGTTTTAGAAGCCAGTGAGCAGACTCTTCAGGATTCCCAAGAAAGAAGACTGATCATTGAGCCCATCCAAGTTGATATTTATAAAGCCCAAGGATTGCTAGAGATGGTCGCGGAGCTGAATAAAGAGCTGAATGTTTCTGTAGATGGCGTGATTGAATTGTTAAACCAAATAAGTAGTAAACCGCCGACCGCAGAACAAATGAATCAATTGAAGTCAATATACGATGCGTTCAAAGATGTTGAAACTAATGATTTGATCATTGAAGAGGAGAATCAGATTCATCCGGAGATTAGGGAGAAGCTTGAAAGGCTTAAATTAATTCCTTAACGAATAGTTACGCTGAAAGACGCTTTTCGGAAAAGAAAAGCGCCTTTTTGATGAACTTACACAAACTGTAAACGAAGATTGTTTTCACGTCTACACAATTCAAGATGATTCGGTCCAATCTCGTCTATATGGATTGATTGTTCTACCAGTTCTTGTACACCATTACCTGCCCAAAAAATCAGCAACTGTACGTTTGCACTCGTATTTATATATGCCTTTATATAATCAGCAAAGTCAGTTAAAAATTTGCCTTCCCAATTTCCAGAGACCCGATACCTATATTCCTTTTCAGAGTAAAGATCCAAGTCATAAGGTGGATTTGTACAAACCGATATAGCAAGTTGACCAAATGCAGACTCATCAGGTGCATGCAAGATGCGGGCCGCATCATCCATCGTATGCCAAGGTTCCTCTGGTGTATTTTCATTAATCGGATATAACTGTTTCAATTCTCTTACTGCGATCTCAGCAATGCCGCTATGGTCTATTTCTGTTAATGGACTATCTGAAACTAATAATGTAAATGAACTCATAGTGTGAATACGCCCCTTTATTTGTTATCCGGTTTCCAATTCCACAATTCCACTTCACCTAACTGCTCGCCTTGGATGAATGAAACATCTTGAAGTTTTAATAACTCTTTAACAGGTCCTGACCTTCCAAATGCTTTCGTTGTTTTGCATGTGGCCCCCCTTTTTACTGATCTCTCTATTAACACGTTTAAGTGTTTGAAATGTTACAGCCAATTCGATAAATATAATTCTGCATCTTTTGACAAGGAAATGCTCATAATCTACAGTAGCAACATAGCTCTATATTTGGAAGTTCTTAACGAAATTGTTTTAAGGAGAGAAACAAATGTCTACAACAGAAATCAGAAAAAATATCGTAATTAATACACCCATTGAAACAGTCTGGCCGTACATTTCAACAGCGGAAGGGATTGGCGCCTGGTTCATGCCGAATAATATGGAGCCGCTGGAAGGAAAGGAATTTACCTTGCAAGCGGGTCCATGGGGAGAATCGCTGTGCAAAGTAACTGAAGTGCAATCCCCGAACCGGCTTTCCTTCGACTGGGGGAAGGATTGGCAAATTCATTTTGAATTAAAGGAGGTCGACGGAAAAACCGAGCTGATTTTCATCCATGCTGGCTGGATGGACGGAAAAAAGACGGAGTTCGGGGAAACGCATGAAGTTGTACGTCCCCGCATGTCCGAAGGCTGGGAAGGCCTGTTGGAAAAATTGAAAACCAGAGTTGAATCAACCAGCTGAATAATTTCAAGAATTCATATACCCCCCAGCAGAATCGTGCTATATTCAATATATTGGGGGAGGGGATTTCTTTGTCACAACGTCTTGCATTTATGGTTGTCCTTTTGGGGGCCATGCTTTGGGGAACGACAGGTACCGCACAAACGTTCATGCCGCAAACTGTCCATCCGCTGGCGGTCGGGGCTTCGCGGCTCGCGGTCGGCGGGTTCACGTTGCTTATCATTATGCTTATTCTTCGGAAAATCGACTTTCGGAATTGGCCGTGGAAAGCAACAATTCTTTCCGCGTTGGCCATGGCAATCTTTCAATATTGCTTTTTCACATCAATTCGTTTGACCGGAATTGCAATCGGAACGGTAGTCGCAATTGGAAGTGCCCCGATGTTTTCAGGGTTGATTGAGTGGTTGATACTGAAACGGCGTCCAACAAAAATTTGGCTAACTGCAACATCGCTAGCCATTGTCGGATGCGTTTTATTGTTTTCAAATAAAGAAGGATTGGTCGTCAATCCGGTAGGCATCACTTTATCCCTTTGTGCAGGACTACTGTTCGCTTTCTACACTCTGTTTAATAAAGAAGTGTTGGAAAAAGCGGATGCGATTTCTTCGGTGGCGGTCATCTTTTCATTGAGCGCAGTCATGCTCATGCCGTTTTTATTCATCTTCGAAACAGAGGGATTGCTCACGGTTTCCGGTATTTCTACGATGGTTTATTTAGGAATTGCGGCGACAAGCGTGGCATATATCCTATTTTCAACCGGCTTACGGCTTATTCCATCGTCATCTGCAGTTACGCTATCCCTGGCCGAACCACTGACAGCCGCAGTGTTAAGCGTGCTCGTTGTCGGAGAAAGACTGGATCTGATTTCATGGTCCGGCATCACACTTCTATTAGGCGGTATCCTTGTATTAACGCTCAGCGGAAGAAAAGAAAAGGCTGCCTTCGGTTAGGCAGCCTTAAAAGTGCATAAATTCCTTCTGAAACACATCTATTTTATCCTCATCTTTACATACACTCTCGTCGCAAAGAATCCTAGAACAATAAGCAACGTCGCTAAGAGTCCGCCTTCAAGCCCGAATGCCCCGCCCGTCAATAGATCATTGCCGTTTTCTACGGACACATTATAAATCCCGAATGGCTCCGTTCCGCTCACCGCAAATCCAAAAACATTTCCTTGAAAGTAATTCCACGTAATATGATAGCCAATCGGCAGCCATAAGCTCTTCGTCGCGTCAAACATATAGGCGAATAAAAACCCAACGAGTGCAATATTGACCAAGCCTAATATGCTGACGTTCGGGTTCATGCCATGCGCCAAACTGAACACGAGGGCGGAAACTACATAGATGAGCCATTTCCTATTGCCGCGTCTTTCCATCGTCGACATGACATATCCTCTGAAAAACATCTCTTCAAAAAAGCCGACGAGGATGAATAAGAATAGATAAGACAAGGTGTATACTGTGAATTCAGGGCTCCTGAATGAATTCAGCATGTCAATGCTTCCGGATGCTAATAAAATCAAGAAAATGACGGTTATCGAAACCGCCCCAAGAAAGAGTCCGAACCATAAATCTCTCAGCGACCCACGGAATCCTAATTCTCGCAAGGTCCCTTTATTAACAAATTTCCATAACAGCACAGTCGCCAGCATGCCGCCGACTGTCCCTCCGCCCTGAGTCAATAAGAAAATCCATGGATGCCTGGCAAATGCAGCGTTAATATCCATATCGTAATTTCCGTCCTGAAACGGAAAGTCGACGATTGCCAGCAGGATTCCCCCCGGGAGAGCGAAAAGTTGCTGAATAATGAACATCGCAACGAAAGCCAGAAAGATCAGCCATCCCGCGCGTACTTGGTTTGCTTCGTTTTTGAACAATAGACTAACCTCCATTCCTTTTAATGTATGCTGACTATCATGTTATACAGAATAATTAACTTTGCGAACATCAGGAGACGCTCGCAGAAATGCCCTTAATAAAAATAAAAACAGAATATCCATCAGAACTCCTGCAATTGCAAAGATTACTGAGAGAGCCACCCAGCCGTCCCCTGTAACATTCATGGAAAAGGACATAAGCGCCAATGTTGCAAAATGGATGGTTACAAAGTATTTAAACGTATTCTGTGTTCGGTTATAAAGCGTTTCGTTACCAAACGACTTGGCCATGTCCATTAAGACGAAAAATAAATAAAATGCAATTACCAATTTAAGTATCGATAGTATACTCGCGTAAAATGACCATCCAAAAGGCAATGCTGAATCTGATAGGTTTACAAATATGGAAGGCAACGACACGAACATTCCAATCATCCCGACCGTCATTGCTTTTTTCGCGTTCGGATAAGCATCGACAATCCGTGCACATCCGGTGAATAGTAAGTAATAACCGATAGGGTCCATTAATAGGTCAATCATGATATAGATATCGATGAAAAGGAAGAGATATCCCCAAAAGATTTGGCGCAGTGCTTTATTCAACGGAAACCCTCCTTGCCTTCTGCAAAATGATTTGATTTACATCTTCCTGTGTGACGGTTGAACGTCTAATTTTTTCATCATGTCATCATTGTCTCAAATGGTAGGAAAGAATGCATCATGAATTTTTAGACTTGGTTGTAAATATCCTTCCTGTAGTTGAAACTTATAGAATAATGAAACGTATTAAATAGATAGGCGCACGTACTGGTTGACGATTTTATAGTGAGGTGCGTAGGGGAGGGGAGCCAATGGCCGCTCAACAATACATCAACAAGCCAGTGAAGGCGGATAATCTGATTCTCTTTACTTTTTTTCTGCACCTTCTGTTACTATTAGGCGCAAGCGCCGTACCGGAAGGACAGTTCTTCTTTTGGCTGCTCATCAATCTGACAGTGGAAGCCTTTATCATGTTCCGCCTTCTCCTTTTGTGGAGTCGTTATAGTAAGTGTGCTCCGCGGCGGTACAATTCCCTTCAGTTGTATTGGATGCTGATCGGACTCTCTTTTTTTGGAATGATCCCTTTTGTTAGAGCGACGTATGGAACGGTAGCTTTTTGGCCTTTCCTTATTGGAACTGTATGTATATTCCTATTAGGGCATTTAAAGAAAGAAACAATTGCATCCATATTTGTAAATCCACATAAGTCGCATCAACTCGTCAAGTGGCCGAAATTGCTTGCCGTCATTATTATCATTGGAATTATCATTATGGCGGTACTGCGCTTCACACCTGCACACCCTAACTTGGGACTAAGTATTTTCATGTATATGATTGGTGGTTTTACAGTTTTTTGTGCAACCCCTTTTTCACTTGACGAAGAACGGATCGAGAAGCTGAAAAGCTTGTAATACAAGGTAGGAATTGGGGGATAAGTTGATATACTGAATGAAAAGGGGATAAAAAATGAAGAAAAAGAGATTTTTTATACTGTTGCTTCCAACGTTAATAATAGGGATTTTTTTATTGGTTAGCCTTCCGTCAGAATATGGAATGACTGCACTCCTGGCACCTGTTGCGCTTTGGATTATGTATTATAGCGGGATCTATAGCAAATGCAACCTATTAATAAGTAGGTCTGCCCGCTAAACGAATGAAAAATTAATTCGTTCCAGGGAGGGAAAATAAGAATAATGGCTTTATCACTGATCTTTGATATGGATGGAACTCTTTTTCAAACAGATACGATTTTAGAACTCTCACTTGATGATACGTTTGATCATCTACGGTCACAAAATAAATGGCATACTGTCACCCCTATTGATAAATACCGTGAAATTATGGGTGCGCCTTTACCAAAAGTATGGGAGGCTTTGCTACCCACACATTCCAACGAAGTCAGAGAAGAAACTGATGCCTATTTTTTAGAAAGATTAGTTGAAAATATAAGGAGTGGAAAAGGGGATTTATATCCTCATGTGAAGGAGATTTTCAGTTATTTAAAAGCGAATAGTATTTCGATCTACATAGCAAGCAATGGTTTAACAGAATACTTACATGCAATTGTGGGCTATTATAATTTGAATGAATGGGTTACCGAGACATTTAGTATTCAACAAGTCCAAACGCTTAATAAAGCGGATTTAGTTAAAGAGATAGTGAAAAAGTATACTATAGAAAATGCGGCAGTAATCGGGGATCGATTGTCTGATATAAATGCAGCTAAAGGCAATGGTTTAATCGCAATTGGATGCAATTTTGATTTTGCGCAAGCGGATGAACTCGCTCAAGCTGATTTTGTCATAAACAACTTACTTGAACTGAAAACAGTTTTGCCTAAAATAATGTAGTAACTGATGGGGCATTTCGTGTAAAGATTTGTGCCAATTGCAGGAGGTAATAACATGACCAAACATAAAATCTATTCAATGAGTTTCGCAAGTGTTTACCCACATTATGTGACGAAAGCTGAGAGAAAAGGGCGTACGAAAGCGGAAGTGGATGAAATTATCCGTTGGTTGACAGGCTATAGCCAAGAAGAGCTCGAGGCAACAATGGAAAAAAAGACGGACTTTGAAACTTTCTTTGCGGAAGCCCCCCACATGAATCTTTCACGAGAATTGATCAAAGGTGTAGTCTGCGGCGTCCGAGTGGAAGATATCGAAGAAACGACGATGCGGGAAATTCGCTATTTGGATAAGCTGATTGATGAGTTGGCAAAAGGAAAAGCGATGGAGAAGATTTTGCGAAAATAATATTTTATGCACAGCCATAATCCAAAAGTGGGTTGTGGCTGTGCATATTCAACTTCTACTTTACTGAAGATTGCCTTACCAGTCGTTCCACTTCCGTCTCAATCTGTCCTGTATCAATCCTGTCGAACAACGGCTTCACGGATGCCAGTGTCAAACTTTCAATCTCTATTTCTTTCCATTCTGGCTTCTTCAATTTCAATATAGCTTGCACATCCTCGCTTGAAAATGGCAGGAAAGGGGAGAGCAGCTGCGAAAGGTTAGCGATGATGTATGTGCATGTTGCCATTGTTCGCTCACATGCAGCTTCATCCTCCTTCACTTGAATCCATGGTTTTTCATCGTCAAAGTATTTATTCGCCTGGCGGATGAAGTTGAAAATCGTTTCGATGGCTTCTTTGAAATGGCCGTTTTCGATTTTCTTGCCGATGATTGAGTAAAGTTCGGCAACATCTCTTTTGAGTTCCATGTTGATTTCCGCGGAAGGCACAACTCCCCCGTACGACTTCTCGATAAACTTTAACGTCCGGTTCACAAAGTTCCCATAAGCCCCAAGTAATTCGGAATTATGGCTATAAATGAACTCACGCCATGAAAAGTCCGCGTCTCTGCTTTCCGGAGCATTCGCAGTCAAAAAGTACCGCACCGAATCGGGATGATAACGATCTAAAATATCCGGCACCCATACCGCCCAGTTTTGGCTTGTCGATAACTTCCGCTTTTCCAACGTCAAATACTCGTTTGAGATAACGTGGGTCGGCATTGCCTTCTCCTTGTTAATGCCCATCAGGATTGCTGGCCAGATGATCGTGTGAAAAGGAATATTATCCTTGCCGTGTACATAGTAGGCAACCGTTTCTTCATTCCAGAACTCAGCAAAGTTGGTCCTGTTCAAAGCAGCCCACTCTTGGCTGGCAGAATAATAGCCCGTCACCGCCTCAATCCACACATACACTTTCTTCTCTTCATATCCTCGTACAGGAATGCCGACCCCATTCGCCAAATCCCTGGAAGCGGCCCGGTCACGAAGGCCTTCCCGTAAATAACGCTCGGATTGGTGAATCGCGTTTTCGCGCCATCTTCCTGCAGCTTTCGCGCTTGCAACATATTGATCAAGCTCAGCTTGAAAAGCGCTTAATTTGAAATAAAAATGCTCTGTCTTCCGCACGGTCGGCTCATTACCACATAGCTTGCAAGTGCGATTGAACAAATCTAGCGGGTCTAAAATAGAACCGCAATTATCGCATTGATCGCCACGCGCCTGGCTGCCGCAATTGGGACAGATGCCTTCCACAAAACGATCGGGCAGAAAACGCTCGTCAAACTCGCAATAAGTTTGTTCCACGTCCTTTTTGTAAATAAAACCGTTATCCAACAGCTTCAGAAAAACTTCCCGGACAACCTCGTGATGGAACGACCCGTCCGTTCGTGTGTAAAGGTCATATGAGAATCCCAATCTTAAAAAACTAACGACAAATTCTGTATGAAAACGGTCTGCAATCTCTTTCACGGAAACGCCTTCAGCATTCGCCCGAATCGAAATCGGCGTCCCGTTACAGTCGCTACCCGAAACGTAAAGAACTTTTTCACCCTTCAAACGATAATACCTCGCCAAAATATCCCCCGGCAACAACGCTGCGATATGCCCAAGATGCAGCGAACCATTCGCATACGGCCAAGCTCCACCAATAAAAACAGCCATTTCCATTCCTCCTTAAAAATAAAAAACCCCGCCCCTATCGATAAAAATCGATAAGGACGGGGTTCATCTACCCGTGGTACCACCTTACTGCACAACCAGCTCACACTGATCATCTCCAAAAGTACGCGCCGAAAAAGCGTTATACTTTGGCGAGGATAACAAGTGCCAACTCGTCGCATCCTACTAATCCGAAGACGTTCAGTGCGCGGCTCAAGGATCATGTTCAAAAGATTTGTCCGCTTCATTTCCACCGTCAGAAGCTCTCTAGGCGACATCCTCTTTTTACTTTTCCCTCTCATTGCCTTTGTAAGATGTAGTTGTGATGAGTATAGTTGCTTTATTCGAAAAAGTCAACAATGATTACCAATTGGTAGGTGGGCGTTGTTCATCATTCGCTTTTTTCTTGTTGTTTTTGTTTTTTACGTTGTCATTTTTTCCGATCACGCCCATGTCATCAGGGCTAATATCAAAGCCATATCCGAATTCCTCTCGATCCAATGTATTGCCTTTTTTGATTTTCTTTTCTTTGTCTTTTGCCATGTCGATTCACCTCCATGTATATGAAAAGCATGGTCGTTTTAGGATGGATTATTCTAATTGTGGTTGAATAACTGATTTCTGTGCCGTTACCACCGATGCGCTATACTCCAGGCGATTTTCACAGTGCTTTCCATGTAAAGCCACCCATCTTAAGAATTTCTTCATAATTCCCCTCATGAATTGTTAAGATTTAACCACTACAATTGGTATCATAGAGGAAAGTGAGGTGCGGATGATGGCGAAATTCACAGTGCTCGTGGCGGATGATGATAAAGAGATCCGTGATGGGATTGAGATCTATTTAAGAAATGAAGGATATAGTGTGCTAAAGGCGGCTGATGGGAAAGAGGCACTTGACCTGCTCACCGCGAATGAAATCCATTTGCTTATCCTCGATATTATGATGCCGCATATGGATGGAATTACAGCGACGTTCAAAATCCGTGAGGTGCAAAACATTCCGATCATTATGCTAAGCGCGAAGGCGGAGGATTCGGATAAGATCCATGGATTATCGGTCGGAGCTGACGATTATGTGACGAAGCCGTTTCATCCGCTCGAACTAATGGCTCGCGTCAAATCACAGCTCCGTCGGTATGTACAATTGGGCACATATGATGGTCAGAAAAAAGTTGAAGTAGACGGACTTGTGTTGGATGAAGAAGCGAAAGAATTATCGGTTGATGGGAAACCGGTGAAACTGACGCCGATTGAATATAAAATTACGGAATTGCTAATGAAAAACGCGGGGCGTGTGTTTTCGATAAATGAAATTTATGAGCGTGTGTGGAATGAAGAAGCGTATAATGCGGAAAATATTGTCGCAGTCCATATCCGAAAAATCCGTGAGAAAATCGAGGCGGATCCAAAAAATCCGAGGTATGTGAAGGTGGTGTGGGGAATTGGCTACAAAATCGAGAAGTGACTGGAGTATTATTCTGTCGATTATCTCTATCTGCATCGCAGCTATCAGCATCGGATATTGTTTTCCACTAGTCATAGACCTAATGGAAAATGGTTGGGAACGCTCGACACGGGCAATCGCCTATTTTTCAAGAATTATTAGAGGAGGCGCTGCCTAATGAAAAATAAATTACTTCTTTTAACGTGGGCTGCACTTGTTACGATTGTCTTGATGGCTGCACTTTCATTAAATAGACAAGGATCCAATATAATAGGCAAGGACTTTTCCGATTCGGATGACATGAAGTGGCGGTTAGACGAGTTTTACGATGTAATTGGTCCTTCCGTTTTAAATCCGATTGACTTAGAAGAAGCGAAGAAGAAAATTACAGTATCGGATAGGGAAATTGAAGAGCATCGAACTCGGTATGGCACACTGGCAGACCAGCTTGCCAATATCCATGACCAATACGCACAAAGGATAGATGATGCACGTGCTGCTAGTAATGTCTTATTAAAGGATACATTGATCGAAGAACGGGATATGAAGCTAGAAGATATCCGAAAGAACTTTGAGGAAGACAACCATGTAGAGGCGAAAATCCGTAAAGAAAAAGAGAAGGTTTTGGAAGGATATTTGAATGAAATTGCAAATAAATCCTACTCATTGCATGTCGCTTATGAACTAAAGAACGTAGAAACTGGCGAGACGTTCTCTTATGGGGACATTTCAAAGCCTGCTGTTTATAAAAAGAAGTTCAATGCAAATAGTGATTACTTAAAGGCGAGCTCATTGCCGGGACGTTATTCAGACTGGCAAACTCCATATGTCAATTACTATGAAGATGCTCATGTGTCTGATGAAGAAATGACTGCTCTGTCAAATCCAGTACAATCCTTTGAAGGCATCGTCATCGTTCCCAAAACGGCCTTTGAAAAAGGCGGTGCAATGTACGCACAATACAAGGATTTCAACAGAGGTAAATATGGGATGTACGCTTTTTGGACCCTTGGCTTATTAGCACTTATCGCTTTATTCACAGTCATGAAATTTAAAAAAGAATGGGTGACAGAACCATCACTTGTTGCTCGGTATGCTTATGTGAAAATTGATGTAAAAGCAATGTTAATGCTGCTGACTGTATTGATGCTTTTCGGCTTTATCGACAGATACTCTTCAAGCGTTATGAACTTTTTCATGTATCAAAGTCTGGGTAGATGGGGTGAATGGGTCATTGCCTTCTTCTTCGGCGGTATGCTCATGACGGCGTTGATTGCCTTTCAGCTCGTCAATAGTATAGAACGTTATAAGAAGGATGGAGCATTAGAAGCTGATTTCAAAGATAGTTACATGCTTCGTTTCGTTAACGCGTTGCAGGAGGTATTCCTAAAGAGAAGCATCGGCGTTCAAACTTTCATTCTGCTAATCGGCTTTTTCCTAGCGGGCATTGGCTTTGTCGCCATGTTCATGACCGGTATGTTCTTCGTCATGTATGCGTTTTGCGTCATGTTCCTAGGACTGCCTGCACTTTACATCTTCATGAGAAGATCGGCTTACTTGAATCGGATCATCGTCGCGACGGAAAAGATGGCGGCAGGACAATTAAGTGAGGACATCAAAGTCCAAGGCCGCTCACCACTGGCGGACCATGCGAAAAACTTGAACAATCTCCGCGAGGGCGTGCGAGCATCCATGACCGAGCAGGCGAAAAGTGAGCGGTTGAAAACGGAATTGATTACAAATGTAAGTCATGATCTCAGAACACCATTGACATCTATCATCACGTACACGGATCTTTTGAAGGATGAAACAATCACGCCGGAAGAACGCTCGAAATATGTCGACATCCTCGATAAAAAATCACAGCGCCTAAAAACGCTCATCGAGGATTTATTCGAAGTTTCGAAAATGGCGAGCGGTAATCTTGAGCTGCACAAACAGCGTGTCGATTTGATGCAATTGCTCCAGCAAGCACTTGCGGAACATGCCGAAGAAATTGCCGACTCTGGTCTCGACTTCCGGTCGACGCTTCCTGAAGATATGCTTGTCGCCTACGTAGACGGCCAAAGATGGTGGCGCGTTCTTGATAACCTGATTGTCAATGCGATCAAATATGCATTGCCGGGCACCCGCGTTTACTTGACGCTCCGAAAAGTAGGGGAGTCCGCAGAGTTTGTCGTAAAAAATATTACGAAATACGAGCTCGGTGAAAATGTCGATGAACTGTTCGAGCGTTTCAAACGGGCGGACACATCGCGCCATACCGACGGCTCGGGCCTCGGATTGGCGATTGCACAATCAATTGTCGATATGCATCACGGAAATATGAAAATCGAGTTGGATGGGGATTTATTCAAAGTGACAGTTACCGTGCCGACAAAATGAACAATCCGCATGCGTTGCCGAAATTATCGGTTAGCATGCGGGTTTTTATTTATCTTCATAATAATTCATATCAATAAAAATAAATAACATACACCCCAATAAGTAATATGCCGACATCCGCAAACATATGTATGATCCAAGACGGCAGGAGGGTACGGCATTTTTCATTCGCAAGCTGAAAGATTAATCCGCCTGCCCAAAGTCCGCCTATAGCGAGCAATAAAATCGGAAGCGTGAACCATGGTAAGAAGATGGCGATATGGTAAATAGCGAAAAAGAACGGCGGCAGGATAAACCGTATTTTTGACTGGCCGAATAAATTGGGCAACAATCCCCGGAAGAAGAATTCCTCGATGAACGAGTTTCCGATCAAAATATAAAATGCGATGAACGGAAATACAGCAGGTGTTATTCCAGATTGCAGTAAATCGTCCCGCAAGGAAGCAATGTCGATACGCGGTTGTAGTAAAAGGAAAGCTCCGATGATGAGTACTATGATTGCAATTCCTAATAGGAAGGCGAGTTGCATACTTTTTCGATCAGCCTTCCGCAACCGAAGAAACGGAAACTTTGTTGCTCGAAAAAGCAACAAAGGAATGCCGACAAATAGTATAACCTTCGCGAACGTTTTCACTCCATACGACACGCCGATACTTTGCTCAATCCATAATAAAAGCAAAACGCTGAAAATAGGAAAGAGTGCTCCAAACCATTTTTGCATAACAATCACCTCGCAATTTTCTTCGATGATTTCTTTGTAGCTTGGACGAAAAAAAACAGGATGATGTTCCTTGTGCAAATTATTTCGAAAAATAGGTTTGCGACAAAACGTCAACGGGTATAGATGAAAACCACCTCTCGCTATACGCGGGATTTGTGTGTTTGATGAGAGAAGAAGGAGGAATCCATATGACGATCGTTGATGGTAAATATCCGAACAAAAAGGACTTGGAACCGAAAATCCTGCATCCCGGCAAAGGAGTAGGACCGACACATGAATTGCCTTTAGCGGACCCTGCCGACTCCAACTTTACGAATGAATTCCGAAAAAATGCACAAGACAGAACGGGCATAGAAGATCCATCCGCTTATAATGAAAATAAGCCGCTTGTCAATGAATTCCAAGTAATGGATAATGATGTTTTGTTGAGGGGACAGCCTGAAGACGCCCGGGAATTCAATAGCATGACTCGTGAAAAATGGAACAGCCAAAAGAGAAATGACAAACCGATAGATTTAACGTAAAAGCGGATTTCCTATATGGGATTTCCGCTTTCATTTCTAATGAAAAACGCTTTGGCAGCAAGAATAGCTGCCAAAGCGTTTTTAACTATTTTACTTTCCGAAATGTTTCCGCAGTAAATATGCGGGCCATTTGCAATGAGGGTGGTGTTGGATGTTTGCCAATAATCCCTTTATAATTGCCGGATGCAGTGCGGGCTCCAACAACTCCTGCTTCAATAGCATCAACGACTCTTTTTCGATTGAATCCTCCATGTCTTCGATATTCTTACTCACGGTTTCAATAATTTGTTCCAAAGAGGGCTCTTTATTCAAAGGCTGATCCAACATTTGAATCAATTCGTCGGGAATGAAAGAAATCGTCATGTTTTTCGCAAGAAGATTCGTTTTTTCAACAAGTGAACGGACAAGTAAATCCAAGTCAATTGGCAATTTATACACTAAAAAAAGTTCTGAATAGGTGCTCATGAAGCCTTTAATGCAGTATGATAAATCATATTTCAAGTCTTTCGATTGTTCGCCATATAATCGTTCAATCATTGATAAAATCACATTTTCGAGAGATTTATTGTAATTATGAAGCTTTGAAAAAAGCTCTTCATTGAAAGATTGCGTCGGCTCCTTCATAAGGAGTTTAGCAAAATCGGAGTGTTTACTAAACGAATGAAATGTTGTGTAATAGAAATTGTATAATAAATCCTCTTTCTTTCCCTCGCTGACCACGAAGTCAATATCTGCGTTGAACTGCCTCATAAAATGATCAATCAACGCAACAATCAATTCGTCTTTTGACTTGAATGATAAATAGAAAGCTCCTTTTGAAATGCCGCAATGGTCTGTTATTTGTTGAACAGATGTTGCTTCAAATCCTTGTTTAGCAAAGAGTTCCAAAGCTTTCTCCATAATTAGTTGTTTTTTTGTCATATTTCCGAATCGCTCCTAGTCTTTCATTTGACAATTGACCGGCTAGTCATTAGTATAAATAATTGAGTCAATAATGTCAATTTAGGGGAAGGTGTAAGGGTGAAAGGCTTAGTCAATTTTGTTTTAAAGAATAAATTAGCAGTATGGTTGCTTACCATTATTATTACAGTGTCAGGAGTCTATTCCGCAACGCAGATGAAAACAGAGACGTTGCCGGATATTTCGATACCGTACTTAATGGTTATGGGTGTCTACCCAGGTGCAACTCCAGAGCAAGTGATGGATGAAGTTTCGATACCTATTGAACGAGCGGTAGAAAACTTAGACAATGTGAAATCCGTTTATTCCAATTCAATGTCCAATATGGCCAGTCTTCAAGTGGAATATGAATACGGCATTGATATGGATGAAGCGAAGCGGGAATTGGCGTCTGCGTTAGACGGAATATCATTGCCGGAAGACGCTCAAGAGCCGATAATTACAGCGCTTAGCATGAATATGATGCCAGTCGTTGCGCTAAGTGTGAGCAGTACAACAGAGGATATTGTTGAATTAACTTCCACTGTGGAAGATATATTGCTGCCGAAAATCGATAAACTTGACGGTGTTGCTTCTGCAACGATTTCAGGTCAGCATATCGAAGAAGTAGAGCTTGCGTATGATGAAGAAAAAATGGCTAGTCTTGGTTTGACGGAAGACTCCGTTAAGCAAATGATCCAAGCAGGCAACTTGGCAGTCTCACTAGGACTTTATGAGTTTGAGGAAGGCGAACAAGCTGTTGCTGTAGATGGAAAGTTCATGACAATCGATGAATTAAAAGGCATGCTCATCCCTGTCACGCCTTCAGAGGCGAATCCATCGCCATTTGTGAAACTTGGCGATATCGCGACGGTTGAAAAAGTCGGTAAAGTGCAATCGGTTTCCCGTACAAATGGTGAAAATGCGATTGCAATCCAGGTTGTCAAAGGCCAGCGTGCAAACACGGTCGATGTTGTTAATGAAGTAAAGGAATTAATTAAAGACGAAGAAAAAGCGATTGATGGTTTAGTTATAGACGTGTCGCTTGACCAAGGTGAACCGATTGAAAAGTCAGTTTCCACAATGGTCGAAAAGGCATTATTCGGTGGTTTGATTGCGGTTTTGATTATCCTGTTATTTTTACGTGATTTCAAATCAACAATCATCTCGATCGTTTCGATTCCAGTTTCTGTATTCATGGCACTTTTGCTGCTGAATTGGCTGGACATCACGCTTAATATTATGACGCTAGGTGCGATTACAGTTGCAATTGGGCGGGTAATTGATGACTCAATTGTCGTCGTGGAAAATATATACCGGCGGTTGCATTTGAAAACTGAAAAGCTTTCAGGTCGTGCGCTAATCCGCGAAGCTACAATTGAAATGTTTAAACCGATCATGTCGTCAACACTTGTGACTGTTGCGGTATTTGCCCCGCTTATCTTTGTAGGCGGTATGGTAGGGGAGCTATTCTTACCATTTGCATTGACGATGACATTTGCACTTGGTGCTTCATTAATCGTTGCGATTACAATCGTACCAGCATTATCACACTTCTTGTTTAGGAAAAAACTTTATGGTGAGAAGACCGAAAGCCGTCATAAAGAGGCAGGTAAATTGGCGAATTGGTATAAACGTGTACTTGGTTGGACGTTGAACCATAAAGTCATTACATCGATCATTTCGATCGTTCTACTCGCTGGTAGTTTGGGACTAATGCCATTGATCGGCTTCAGTTTCTTGGGCAGTGATGAAGAAAAAGTGATGTATATTACGTATACACCGGAAACGGGCGAGCTTCAGGATGAAACGTTGGAAAACGTTGAGGTCGTCGAAAAAGAAATGTTGAAACGAAAAGATATAGACATCGTTCAATTATCCATCATGGATAGTGCTGACCCTATGGCAGCGATGATGGGCGGCGGGTCGAATGGTGCATTAATGTATCTGATTTTTGATCCGGACACGGAAAATTTCCAAGATGTCCGTAAAGAAATTGAAGACTATGTATTCAATATCGGCCAATCTGGAGAATGGAAGAGCCAAGATTTCAGTTCCATGGGAATGTCTACAAATGAAGTCAGCTATACGTTCTACAGTGAAGACTTAAGCAGCCTGAAAGAAGCGGTCCAACAGGTTGAAAACGTCATGGGTGAAACGAAAGGCATTGAAGATGTCTCTTCCAGTGCAGAAGATGCATACGTTCAGTACACATTGAAAGCGACGCAAGATGAGTTGCTGCAATATGGATTGACAACGGGACAAATCATTATGATGCTTAGTCCATCCAGGACGCAGGAAGTCGTAACAACAATCGGCAAAGATCGTAATGAGTTGGAAGTCGTCGTGAAACAAGAGGCGGCGGAACAACCAAAATCGATTGATGAATTGTTGGCGACAGAAGTCCCGACAGCAATGGGGACAACAATGAAGCTTTCTGATTTAGTGAAAGTTGAGGAAGGCTCGACGTACAATACGCTTTCCCGAAGCAAAGGCGAATATTATGCCACTGTTTCTGGTAAGTTAGTCGACTCTGATGTTTCGAAAGCAACTTCTGAAGTTGATAAAGCGATTGATAAACTAGATTTGCCGAAAGGCGTTTCAGTGGATACAGCGGGCGTTGCAGCTGACATGCAAGAAGCATTCACACAACTCGGTATAGCGATGATTGCTGCAATCGCGATTGTCTACTTCATCTTAGTAGTGACATTCCGCGAAGGTGTTGCACCATTCGCAATCCTAGTCTCGCTACCGTTCGCAGTCATCGGTTCGTTTGTCGGCTTGCTTATTGCTGGTGAAACGATTTCCGTTCCGGTCATGATGGGTCTGTTGATGTTGATTGGTATTGTCGTCACGAACGCGATCGTACTCGTCGACCGGATCATCCGGATGGAGCGTACTGGACTGAAAATGCGTGAAGCAGTCCTCGAAGCGGGCGCTACACGTCTACGTCCAATCTTAATGACAGCCATCGCGACTATCGGTGCCCTTATTCCATTGGCAATCGGAAATGGAGCAGGCGGCGGATTGATTTCAAAAGGTCTCGGTATCACGGTTATCGGTGGTTTGATCAGCTCGACATTGTTGACGCTGATTGTAGTACCGATCGTGTATGAAATCTTATCGAAGATATTCAAGAAAAATCGTGTGGATTTGGAAGAGGATTAATTAAGAGCAGAAGAAAGGGCAGTAACTTGTCCTTTCTTCTGTTTTTTTTTATATGTTCAATCTACGATATCTTCCACCCGTAATAGATTGATAGGTTTAGACCTCTACGTTTATAGGAATAGTCCTAAATAGACTATCTAAATGAATGGAGGACGCGGAATGTTTAGAGATATGTATTTTACGAATATGCTAAGCTGGCTACCCGAATTAATTCTCGGATTAGTCGTGTTGCTCATCGGCTTTTTCATTGCCAAAGCAGTGGAAAGAGCGGTGCACAAACGTTTGAAGAAATCGAGGGTTAATGAAAGGTTAGATGTCAAAGAAGGAAAATGGAATGTAGAAAAGATCATCAGCAAAGTCTTCTTCTTCGGAATTCTTCTATTAGCATTCCTTCTCTTCTTTAACATCATGAATGCATCAATGATTGCGGCACCGTTCATGACGATGTATTCAGGCCTTGGCGGTGCGGTACTGAGCATCTTGAAGGCAGCGCTCATTCTGCTGCTCGCATGGGTGCTTGCATTAGTCGTCAAAAAAGTGATTTTGGCAGTCGGCGGAAAGATGAAGCTTAATAAATACGTCGCGAAGGTGGGGGCATCCCCAGATGAAATCGACAAGTCGAAATGGGTCGAGACGGCTGCGAATATTGCGTTTTACGTTGTCTTGCTGTTATTTGTACCAGCCGTCTTGCATGCGCTCGGGTTAAGCGGGATTAGCGGTCCATTCGAAGGAATGCTTACGAGCTTCATGCACTTCATTCCGAAACTAGTTGGCGCAGCACTCATTTTTGCGGTAGGTTGGGTTGTCGCGAAAATTATCCGCACGATTGTCACGAAGCTGCTAGAGTCTGTCGGAGTGGATCGCTTCTCGCATAAATTGAAACTATCTTCCGGACAAGGGAAAGAAACAAGCATTTCAGGCGTTATCGGCACGATTGTATTCGTTCTGATCATGCTTCCGGTAACAATTTCTGCACTTGAAGTATTGGACCTTGAAGGGATTTCGCAACCAGCCATTGCCATGTTGAACGATATCATGACGATGCTACCGAAAATTGCGGTAGCCGTTGTGCTTGTACTCGTCGGCATTTATTTAGCGAAATGGATTAAAGGCGTTGTCGTTTCTCTGCTCGATAATTTGGGCATCAACTCGATTTTCGGGAAGATGGGTGTGCGTTCAGGAGCATCAACGCCTTCATTCTCCCAGATTATCGGAACTATCGTCCAAGTTGTCGTCATCTTGCTATTCGTAGTTGAAGCGTTACAACTGCTTCACCTTCGCTTTATGGTGACGCTCGCGACAGGCATTTTCGCATACTTGCCGATGGTTGTGGCGGCAGTCGTCATTTTGGCAATAGGATTCTGGCTCGCGAACCTTGCTGAAAAATTTGTCGGCAGCATCCTCACAACAAAATCAGGTATGCCGCATGTGCTGCGATATGTAGCGAAATATGCGATACTGGCATTTGCATTCTTCATGGCATTGAGCCAGCTCGGCATCGCGCCAGCCATCATCAATGCTGCATTCATCCTCATCCTTGGGGGTGTCGCGCTCGCATTTGGACTTGCATTCGGTTTAGGTGGGCGTGAACACGCTTCCCGCTATTTGACGAAAATGGAAGGAAGTCTGCAAGAAGCAGATGTGTCGAAAGAGAAGTGGGAACAGAAGAAGAGTGAGATGAAGCAGGAAGCTAAGCAATCTGCGAATAAAGCTAAGAAGGCCGTTGATGAAACGGCGAAGGAAGACAATGTTCCTCCGATCGGCAATGGTGGGGGGTATCCGACTCAGAAAGATTATGAGCCACAGACAGGATCCTCGAACGAACTGCCACTATCCGATCCGGCAGATTCGAATATGACTGACGCGTTTGAGGACAATGATCCAACGAGAACAAATGACGCGAATAAAGATGGCTACAATACGACGGATCCGGGCGAAGATTATCCTTTTGACCCGAACCGTGGAAATAAATAAACGTAAAAACTGCCCCATTCATCGGGAAACCGATGTGGTGGGGCAGTTTTTTAATTGCATAAATAGCGTTATAGCGCAGCAAGTTCTTGTTCTACAGCAGAGAGTTCTCG
>NZ_BJYL01000061.1 GCF_007991495.1 Sporosarcina luteola
TAAAAACATCCTTGGCCAAATCGGCCAAGGATGTTTTTTCAGCTTTTCATTTTCGGATCAAGCGCATCACGCAAACCATCACCCATCAAGTTAAAACCTAACACTGTCAACATGATCGCCAGTCCAGGAAATAACATCGTCCATGGTGCGGATTGCAAATAGGATTTTGAATCTGCCAGCATTTTCCCCCATTCCGGTTGAGGTGCCTGAGCTCCCAATCCCAAGAAGCCAAGGGCCGCCGCTTCAAGAATAGCCGTTGCCACCGCAAGCGTCCCTTGAACGATGACCGGAGCCATGGAATTAGGAAGAATATGCGAGAATAAAATTCGGGCATCCTTCATTCCAATTGCCTTTGCAGCTGTAATGTACTCATCTTCTTTAATGCTGAGCACTTTTGAACGGATTAGCCGCCCGAAATTCGGCACATTGATGATGGCGATGGCAATCAAGGCATTCTCCAGACCCGGTCCTAAAACCGATACAATGGCGATTGCCAACAGAATCGATGGAAATGCAAGCATAATATCAAAAATCCTTGATATGATGATGTCTGTCCATCTACCGTAATAACCGGCCACAATTCCTAAAAAGCTACCGACAATGACTGAGGCGATGACGGACAGAAACCCAACGGACAGCGATATTCGCGCACCGTGGATAATACGTGACAGGATATCCCTGCCGAAATCATCCGTTCCAAGCCAGTATTCAGAAGATGGCGGTTGAAGCCGGTCAGCTGCCAACTGTTCGTTGATCCCTTCTTTCGCAATCAAAGGGCCAAAAATGGCAAGTAGCACAAAAAAGAGGATGATGACCATTCCGACAACCGCCACCTTGCTCTTCCTAAAGCTCCGCCACGCGTCTTTCCACGGGCCTGTTGTTCTGTCGATTTCCGCTTCTACAATTCCGTCCATTTTAGGCGTAAGTTCAGACATGTCCCATTCCCCCTTCCTCAGTCATATTTAATCCTCGAATCGATCAGACCATAGAGCAAGTCGACGATTAGGTTAATCATGACGAAGATGAAGGCGACAACGAGTATCCCTGATTGGATAACGGGATAATCCCTGAAGTTAATAGCATCATATATATACCTTCCAATGCCTGGCCATGCAAAGATCGTTTCCGTCAAAATAGCGCCGCCCAGCAGCATTCCCATTTGCAGACCAATTATCGTCAATACTGGAATGACCGCGTTTTTGAAAGCATGTTTATAAACGACCCAAAACATTTTCTGCCCCTTCGCCCGAGCAGTTCTGATGTAATCGGAGCGCATCACTTCAAGCATGCTGGAGCGCGTCATCCGTGCAATAATCGCCATCGGTATCGTCGCAAGTGCAATACCCGGCAATATTAGATGGCGGATGACTTGCCATAATTGATCGAATCGGCCTTGGATGATCGTGTCGATGACATACAGATGCGTGATGGCGTTAACCGGATCTCTCACCTGTTCCCTCCCTGTCGTAGGCAGCCAACTAAATTCAATTGCAAATGCCCACTGTCCTAAAAGTCCTAACCAAAAAATCGGCATGGAGACGCCAACGAGTGCCAAAATCATCGCTATGTAGTCGAACCATGAATTTTGGAACCATGCTGAAACAATGCCCGCATTTACCCCTATAACAATCGCGATTAAAATTGCAAAAAAAGCGAGCTCCATCGTTGCGGCCAGATGTGGCCATATTTCATCAGCGACCGGAAGCCGCGTGCGCATCGACTCGCCGAGATCACCTTGTAATATCCCGCCCAAGTATTTAAAAAACTGGATATACCATGGTTGATCCAACCCTAATCTCGCATTCATCGCTGCGACCGCTTCAGCTGTCGCTTGCTGCCCCAAAATGATTTGGGCGGGATTCCCAGGTATCGCTCGAATCATCATGAAAACGATGAAGACCATGCCGAGTAATACGGGTATTAGCTGTAATAATCTTCTGCCGACGTAACTGAGCATACCTTCACCTCACCATCACGGTTTCTTCATTTGATAAATTGAAAGAGGGAGGAAATCTGACCCCTCCCCCTCTTTTTTTCATTGCTATGAGGAATATGGAATCATCATTTAAATTCAACGTTTGATAATAAGTCTGAGCCTGTTGGGTGTGGAACGAATCCACTCAAATCTTTAGCTGCTGCGAGAAGTGGTGTAGAGTGGGCAAGTGGTACCCATGGCGCCTCCTCATGGATGATTTCTTGCGCTTCCTTATACAGCTCAATACGCTTATCCTCATCTACTTCCGTCTGTGCTTCAATAAACAAATCATGCATTTTCGCATTTTTAAAGTACGTGTAGTTGTTGCTAGGAATATTATCTTCGTCCAAAAGTGCATAAAGGAAGTTATCAGCGTCACCGTTATCTCCGGTCCAACCTAGCATGAAAGCATCCGCTTCCCCTTTACTCGCCTTATCCAAATACGTTCCCCATTCATACGTTACAATTTTCGCTTTCACACCAATGTCCGCTAGATTACTTTGAATAACTTCTGCCACTTTTGCTCCATCTGGCATGTAAGGACGAGGAACAGGCATTGCCCAAAGTTCCATTTCGAATCCGTCCGGATAGCCGGCTTTCGCCAATAATTCCTTCGCTTTTTCCGGATTATAGTCATATTCTTCAATGTCATCGTTATATCCGGAAATAGACGGCGGCATCGGGTTTTTCGCGCTATCCGCCTGCCCTTCGAAGAATGAATTGATAATCGTTTCTTTATCAATTGCATGGTTCATTGCCTGACGAACTTCTTTCTTATCAAATGGTTCACGTGTAACTGTCAATCCAAGGTAGCCGACATTCATGGAAGGGCGTTTAATCAATTGCAGATCGCCATTCTCTTCGATTTTCCCTGCATCAGATGGATTAATGCCATCTGCAAGATCTATTTCCCCGGCAATCAATGCATTTAGCCTTGCAGAGTTATCCGGAATCGATCTGAAGACGACCTTGTTCAACTTCGGCAATCCTTCTTGCCAATAGTCATCGAATTTTTCAATCGTAATGGAATCATTTGTTTTCCAATCTACAAATTTAAAAGGACCTGTACCGACTGGATTTCTTTCGAATTGGTCGTCGCCCTGTTCAAAGGCGGTTGGACTTGCAATTGCGAACATACTCATCGCAATATTCTTCAAGAATGGTGCTTGCGGTCGTTTCAATTTGATGATGACAGTGTAGTCCCCATCAGCAGTGACGGAGTCAATGACATGACTTTCATCATCTTTAAAACCACCAAACATCGTGTCGTAGTAAGGGAACTTATCGGCATCGCCATTTGCCCAACGCTCAAAGTTCTTTACAACTGCGTCAGCATTGAAATCTGTTCCATCATGGAATTTGACGCCTTCTTCCAATTGAAAAGTGTATGTCAAGCCATCATCCGTGTTCCATTCCTTTGCGAGTCCGGCTTGGACTGTTGTATCTTCCTCGCCAAAGTTCAATAATGTCTCGAATAGATTGACGGTTACCTTGAAAGTTTCACCTTCTGTTACTCTTGACGGATCCAGTGAAGTGGAATCGCCTCCTCGGCCGAAGACCAGCGTATCTTTATCACTTCCACTTCCACTATTACCTCCACAGGCTGCGAGCACAGTTGACAGAACTAGCATTAGCAGCAGCGCAGCTGACCACATTCTCTTTTTATTCATAGAGACCCCTCCAATTGTTTTATATCATTGTCGACCTGGCTTTCGTAAAGATGACAGGCAACAGAATGACCGGTAGATTGTTCCGTAAGTTGCGGCGTAACCTTCGTGCAGATGTCCATCTTAAACGGGCAACGTGTATGGAATGTGCACCCGGTTGGCGGGTCTGCCGGATTGGGGATGTCTCCTTCTATGATGATCTGTTCCTTCTGAAAATCCGGGTCCGGCACGGGCACTGCCGATAATAGAGCTTGTGTGTATGGATGCAGCGGTTTTTCGTATAGCTGTTCACTGTCCGCAACTTCCACCATCTTCCCTAAATACATGACAGCAACCCGATCGCTAATATGCCGGACAACCCCGAGATCATGGGCGATGAAAATATACGTAAGGTTGAACTCCTTTTGAAGATCCTGCATCAAATTCAAAACTTGCGCCTGAATGGACACGTCCAATGCGGAAACTGGCTCATCCGCAATGATCAGTTTCGGATTTGTCATCAATGCGCGCGCAATGCCGATCCTCTGCCTTTGCCCTCCACTGAATTGGTGCGGATAGCGTTTCGCATGGTATGCATTCAAACCAACGATCTCTAAAAACTCGTTGACTTTCTTCTTCCTTTCCTTCGAATCTGAAATGCCGTGGACGATGAGCGGCTCCTCAAGGATCTTGCCGATCGTATGACGTGGATTCAATGATGCATAGGGATCTTGAAACACCATTTGGATATCGCGGCGTGTTTTTCTCATCTCTTCCAGACTTAATGAAGTAAGGGCTTTTCCATCAAACTCAATTTCCCCTTCTGTAGGTTCAAGTAAGCGCATAAGCACTCGCCCCGTCGTCGATTTACCACAGCCGCTTTCACCGACGATACCGAGCGTTTCCCCTTCATTCACAAAGAACGAAACGTCATCGACAGCTTTCACATGTCCGACCGTTTTCCCGAACATCCCTTTTCGAATTGGAAAATGTTTTTTCAGGTTTTTAACTTTCAATAAAGGCGTTGTGGACATCCGGCTTCACCCTTCCTTCGTCGTATAGGAAACAACGAGTTTGATGAACATCTGCTGTTTCATAAAGCTCGGGATTTTCCTTCCAGCACCGTTCAAACGCAAACTCACATCGTGCCGCGAACCTACAGCCGCTCGTTATGGAACCAGGCTTGGGCACATTCCCCGGAATGGAATAAAGTCGATCCTTCTTATAACGCATATCGGGTACGGACTGAATCAGACCTTTTGTATATGGATGCTGTGGATCCTCAAAAATGAGTTTCGTCGGTGCCTCTTCAATGATTTGCCCTGCGTACATCACAACGACCCGCTCACAAGATTCCGCAACAACTCCCAGATCATGGGTAATCAATAGTATGGCAGTCCCCAAACGGACGTTTAGGTCTTTCATCAATTTCAGTATTTGTGCTTGAATCGTCACGTCGAGCGCTGTTGTCGGTTCATCCGCTATCAATATTCTCGGATTGCAGACAAGCGCCATTGCAATCATGACCCTTTGCCGCATTCCCCCCGAAAGTTGGTGCGGATAGTCCTTCAATAGCGCATCGGCACGCGGCAAACCGACGAGCTTTAACATTTCGACAGCTCTTTCCTGCGCCTTCTTTTTCGACCAGTCTTTTTCATGAAGCAAGATTGCTTCGACCATCTGGTTGCCGATTGTAAATAGCGGATTCAGCGAAGTCATCGGCTCCTGAAAGATCATCGCAATGTCATTTCCGCGAATTTGCCTCATTTCTTTTTCTGATAACCTTGTTAAATCCTGATCGTTATATAAAATTTCTCCACCAACGATTTTTCCAGGCGGACTGGGCACTAGCCCCATGACAGATAGAGAAGTTACGCTTTTTCCACACCCTGATTCCCCAACGATCCCTAAAATTTCACCATCCCTAAGATGAAAGTTGATATGGTCGACAGCAGGAATTTCCCCGGAATCCGTAAAAAAGGTAGTCTGTAAGTCGTTAACCTCTAGAATTCGTTTCCGCTTATTCATCAGATCACCTTTTCATTTTTTTCTGAAACATCTAATTATACCCATTATACTTTCTATTGAATAAAAGGCAATATGCAATTTTAATAGATCAATGTTTTCGCGGGTTTCTCTAAGTAATGGAATAACAAAAAGCTACCGAAGTAGTTCGGTAGCTCCTTTTTGCGTCATATTGATTGAACTTGAAACAGGTTATAATAGATGCCTTTTTTCTCCATTAGTTCAACATGGTTACCGGCCTCTTTTAACTCTCCGTGGTCAATGACAAATATTTTATCCGCATGGGTGATTGTGGACAGCCTGTGGGCAACGATCAACGTTGTCCGGTCACTTGCCAATCGTTCGAGAGAATCTTGGATGAGGGCTTCACTTTCAAGATCCAATGCGGATGTCGCTTCATCAAGGATGAGCAATGGCGGATTTTTAAGAAATACCCGTGCAATGGCAATCCGCTGCTTCTGCCCTCCAGACAATTTCACTCCTCGTTCACCGACTGTTGTTTCATATCCTTCCGGTAACGATTCAATGAAGTCATGGGCATTCGCAGCTTTAGCCGCGGCAATCACTTCTTCATCTGTCGCATCCGGATTACCCATCAAAATATTACTTTTTACAGAATCGCTGAAGAGGATACTATCCTGCAATACAAGTCCGATTTGGTCTCGCAATGATTTCAATTGGACATTGCGCAAATCATTCCCGTCAATTTTGATTGAACCGGAAGTGACATCATAAAATCGGGGTATCAAACTGACGATTGTCGACTTTCCGCCGCCGCTCATTCCTACTAATGCGACAGTTTCTCCCGGCTTGACTGTGAAATTGACATCCCGCAGAACCGGATTATCGTCTTCCTCATAAGAAAAACGCACATTTTCAAATTCGATTTCTCCTTCGATCCGCGGCAATGATTTGGCGTCGCTTTTATCTTTTATATCATAAGGCTCTTCCATTAATTCAAAGACACGGTCCATCGAAGCGAATGATTGAGTCAAAGATGTAGATGCATTGACTAATCGTCGAAGTGGATTATAGAGACGGTCGATATAGGCGATGAACGCAACCATTACACCGACTGATAAATCACCGTTGATCACTTGATAACCCGCGTAGGCGATGACTAAGAGCGGAGCAACGTCGGTTATCGTATTGACGACAGCGAAGGCTTTCGCATTCCACCTCGTATGATCGAGCGCCTTATCCAGGAAATTGCCATTCGTTTCATCAAAACGTTCCTGTTCCTTCTCTTCAAGCGCAAAGCTTTTAATGACACTGATTCCGGAAACTCTTTCATGCAAATAACTTTGCACATCCGCAAGCGCTTGGGAACGTTTCCTCGTCAACGTCCTCAACTTTCCGAAGAAATGCTTTACACTGTAGGCGTAAAACGGGAATGCCAATAATGTCACGATCGTTAACGGCACGTCCATCGAGAGCATAATAATCGTCGCGATGATAATTGTCGCCAAATCAAGCCAGACATTCATCAGACCAATCGTTACGAAATTCTTCGTTTGCTCCACATCATTAATGACGCGGGAAATAACCTCACCTGCACGCGTATTGGAATAATAACGGAGCCCCAGTCTTTGAAGATGGGCATACAGATTTTCACGGATATCGTACAGAATTTTATTGCTGACATATTGTGCAAAGTATTGTCGATAATACTCGACAGGCGGTCGTATGATGAAAAATAATAACACCGTTCCGCCGAGCCATAGGAATAATTGCTTTGTCTTTTCTGCATCACTGAGCAATTCCGCACCAATAATATCGTCGATGACAATTTTAATAAGATATGGAATGAACAAAGGAATAGCGAATTTGACAATGCCGATTAGAATGGTTAAGAGAATTTGCCAATTATATGGTCTGACAAACTTTAAATACCGTTTAATGCTTTCTCCCATTTTGCTACTCCCTCCCATCTTAAAGTATTCAAATTATAAAAAGCCTAACTGCATGGAAGCAGACAGGCTTTCATTGATCATTTTTCTTAACCTGTTTATAGAACCGATACCTGGACGTCCAAACTTCTATGAAATCAGGTGCAAACGGTCCTTTGCGCTGTTTAATCCACATGAGCAGCTTATCAAGGTTCCGCTTTAATATTTGATCGATCACTTCCGGATAATTCATTTTCTTCTTATGCTCTGCATATTCATCCTCATCCAAGATCAAATAGCTCATGTCTGGAAATACTTTTACATCCAAGTCATAATCAATATATTTCAATGATTGGTTATCATACACGAATGGTGAACTCATATTCACGTAATAATAGACGCCATCTTCACGCAGCATGCAAATGATGTTAAACCAATGTTCTGCATGGAAATAACATATGGATGGCTCTCTCGTCAACCAGGTTCTTCCATCCGCCTCAGTCACGAGTGTTCTTTCGTTTGCCCCTATTACAATGTTACGCGTTCCTTTTAGGACGGTCGTTTCTTGCCAAACGCGATGAATATTACCGTCATGCTTGTAACTATGTACTTGTATCGTTTCTCCTTCTTTCGGTATTGTCATCGGAAAAAACCACCTTTAAATTTCGAAAACCTTAATATTCGTACATTATACCAATTGAGCATGTGAAATTAAAACATTTTACCTTAAAACATTCATTCATCTAAAAAAACCGGCAGCTAAAGCTGCCGGCCGGTGATGAATGTCCATTATTTAGACTGATTGTCGAAACTCCCTGCTCCACCAGAAGTGTTTGTTTTGTTCATTTCTGATTGCTGGTTTTGCTTACGAACTTCGTTCACATCTGTTTCGGATCCAAACTCTTCGGACATAATTTGCTTTTTCACTTTGTTTGGATCAGTGAACGAAGCTTGTGGGGTTTGTTGATTGAAGTTGTTTCGATTTTTGTTTGTCATGGATTTTTCACCTCCGTGACCAATATGATATGCAAATCGGTTCTTTTTATCCTTTGGTATTAATTTCAAATGTTTTTTTGATTTCTTCCCAAATTTTCACGACGGGAATTGCTTTCGGCAATGCCTCGACTTCGTCATTTGATAAAAATTTGAATCCTTCAGGTGCCTCTTTCACCGTTGTCGACAAATAGCTTTTCATATTCCATGTGAGATGGGAGAAGATATGTGTAAAGTCAAGAAGCGGCTTTATATTACTAATTTCCAGGCCATAGGCCGCTCGGAAAAGTTCTTCGGCCGATGCATCACCTGTGCTTTCGACCATCGGGAATTCCCACATATTCGCTAAAAGTCCTGTTGTCGGGCGTTGTCTCATAAGCCATTTTCCGTCAGGATTCCGAATTGCGAAGGAGACTTGCGGGATTGTCTTCATTCTCACCTTTTTGGATTTGACGGGCAATTCTCCCTGCTTCCCTTCATGGAAAGCGATGCAAAAATCCCGTACTGGGCAAAGAAGGCATCTTGGATTCGGCGTACATATCGTTGCACCAAGTTCCATCAATCCTTGGTTGAATGAAGAAGGATCTTCCTCATCAATCAATTCCATGACGACGTCTTCAAATATTTTACGCGTACGCGGAATGGCGATGTCCTCTTCTATCAATAAAAGGCGCGATAGCACTCTCATGACATTTCCGTCTACAGCATGTTCGGGTACTCCGAAAGCTATGCTTAGCACGGCGCCGGCCGTATACGGTCCAACACCTTTTAACCGGGAGATGTCTTTTCGATTTCCCGGAATTTGACCGTCGTATTCTGCAACTACTTCCTTGACTCCGGCTTGCAGATTTCGTCCGCGTGAGTAATACCCTAGCCCTTCCCACATTTTCAACACGTCTTCTTCCTTTGCTTCAGCTAAGTCAGCAAGCGTTGGAAATTTTTCGATGAACCGTTCATAGTAAGGGATGACGGTATCTACCCGTGTTTGTTGGAGCATTACTTCGGATACCCAGATGTAATAGGGGTTGTTTGTCCTTCTCCACGGAAGGTCTCTCTTTTCTGTTAAATACCATGTAATTAATGCTTTCCTGAAATTTTCTTTCTGTTCAAACAGTTGCATGAGTACCTCCGTTTTGCATATGCTTTTCGTTAATGAAAAATAGGGTATATACTATATGAAACGAACTCAATAAATAGTTGCTTTCCGTTCCAGGCGGACGCTTTCCACTTCAAGCAACAAGTTAATCAAACACTAATTAGTTCGTTTAATAGAGATCGTACATTCCAATGACTTGTTTATTTGTCAACTAGAGGGAGTGATTTTTTTGGATACCGGAACACATATAGTCATGGGAGCTGCCGTATGCGGGCTGACATTGGCGGATCCCGTTGTTGCATCAGACTCCGTCACGATGACAGCGGTATTTATCGGGGTTGTGTCCGGCTCGTTGATTCCTGATATTGATACTGTACTTAAATTGAGGAATAACGCGGTATATATACGAAACCATCGCGGGATCACCCATTCGATACCTGCTATATTGCTTTGGCCGCTTGTCATTTCGATATTGCTGTCGTTCATCTTTCCCGAATCTGCGTTCTTTCACCTTTGGGCATGGACATTTTTAGCTGTGTTCCTCCATGTATTTGTTGATATTTTCAACTCTTACGGGACACAAGCGTTAAGGCCTTTTTCCAATCAATGGGTAGCCATTGGAGTTATTAACACATTCGACCCGATCATATTTGCATTGCATGTTTTAGCAATTGCCGCTTGGATGTTCGGGGCTGAACCGGTTTTTACTTTTGTCGTTTTGTATATAGTAGTTTTCTTATACTATTTGCTGCGATTTGCTGTAAAAGCCGCCGTGAAACACGCGGTCCGTGTAACAATTCCAGACGCCGAAGATATTTTCATCGCGCCGACTATGCATTTTTTCCAATGGAGAGTTGCCGCTTCCAATGAGAAGTGCCACTATGTCGGACGAGCGTACGGCCGTTCCGTCAATATATACGATCGATTTGAAAGGGAGACAATGCCTGAATCGCCTTATATCGATGCGGCAATGGAAGACCCAAATATCCAGGCGTTCGTATCGTTTTCTCCTATTTACAGATGGTCGGTTTCGTATGTAGGAGATTTGTATGAAGTCAGGCTTATCGATTTACGCTACCGAAGCAAAGGTTATTATCCGTTCGTTGCAGTTGCCCATGTCAATCAGGAGATGGAAGTCATCAATTCGTATACGGGTTGGATTTTTTCAGAGGACAAACTTCGTAAAAAATTAAACTTTATCCCTAATTCTTAAATACAAAAGCGTAGGGCGCCTGCTCAGGAGCGACAGGCATAAGGCGAAGATACGGAGTGGCGCTCTTAGCCACGTAGTAGATTTGACTTATGACCCGAGCTCCTGGCGCCCGAAGCTGGACGATACAATAGCTTGCCGGTCATCCAATTGGAGACCGACAAGCTATTTTTAATCACTTTCCTTTTTTCACTGTTTCTAACATTGCAATCGGCAATGCCTCTTCAGCACGCTCCCCGCCCAAGCGGTAGCCCCATGCAAAACGGCCCTTCAAGTAGTCAACTTTGAAAAAGACTCCCTCGTCTCCTTCAATTCGGTAAATCTCACCTGGAATGATTGTTGCAGGGTCAATCATATACGATTTTGCCATAAGCGCTTTGCGTTGATAGACAGCGAACTCATTGATCATGCCCATTTGTTCAGCTTTTCGCGCTTTTTCCATGAGACTTCCGATTTCAGTTCGCAGTTCATATTCGCTCATTTCACTGTACTTCTTATCATTCGTCATCTTCTTCGTTCTCCTTTTTTTCAATGAACCGCTCAATTCGATCAAGCGGAATCCCTTTTTGGTACATTGATTGTTTAACACGGTTCCTTAATTCATAGCCCGAATGTTTGGACTTGTACCGACGCCACGCTTTCTCTCCGACTGAACTGCTTATGGATGCCCATTCGTCCTCTTCTCTGCCAAAGTCGATTTCCTCTAGAACACTGCTGATTAAGCTAAAGGAAAATCCTTTCCTTGCGAGCGCATTTTGGATTTTCTGCTTCAATTGTGCCGGAGCAACAGAACGGTTGGAAAGTGCTGCCTTTTCTGCTAGTCTTTTAGCGACTGCAAATTGTTCTTCTTCAGAGTATTCTTCAAGCACTTGTTCCTGCATCTCCTTCCCGATCCCTTTTTTCTGCAATTCCTGCTGGATCGCTTTCGGCCCTTTGCTGGAAGCATTTTTTTGAGTTCTCAGCAATGCTTCGGAAAACGATTGGTCGTCAAGAAACCCAAGTCTTCTCAATTTAACAATCGCTTCCAAAACAATCGCTTCACCATATTCCAGATCCATCAGCTTTTTCTTCACTTCGAATTCGCTTCGCATCCTGAATGATAAAAAGTGAAGTGCGCGATTGAATGCCTTTTCGACCTGGTCTTCGTATTCGATTTCACTCTTCGACCATTCGTCTAATTGCATTCCTTTCGTTAGACCGAATTTCACCAATACCGATTCATGCACACTAAATGCGTATATTTCATCTATGAAAATATTATATCGTTCATGATCACGTTTTTGCTGTGTGATTTTCGTTATAACTGCCAATCACGTTCAACCTCCCCGTCATAGATAAGTATACATGTTCTGTTCGTTCAGGTCAGCTGAATCGGTCAAATGATCATTCGCGAGTATACTTTCTATCTCTGCGCACATGCTACGAAAAAAGGAGATGTGCATTCTATGGTTGAAGAACATGGGCCAGGTATTCTTATGGCTGCATTCGTCATCGTTGTCGGTATACTATTCAATCCATTCGCAGTAAAAGCGGAGGAATTCCATTGGGGATTTAAAAAAGCGGTGAACGGTGTTCCTCCAAACGCAGGGGCCGCCCTCGAATCAATGCTAGAGAAGCATGGTGCCATCTATAAGGGAAAGCCAGATGAAAAGATCGCTTATTTGACGTTCGATAATGGATACGAGAATGGCTACACGGAAAATATATTGGATACATTGAAAAAAGAAGAAGTATCCGCAACATTCTTTCTTACCGGCCACTATTTGAAAAGTGCAGCCCCACTTGCCCAGCGTATGGTTAAAGAGGGACATGGCATTGGTAATCATTCTTATGATCATCCGAATATGGCAAACCTTTCAGAAGAAAGGATGGAAGAAGAGTGGAAGAAATTTGACGAGCTTCTTTATAAGACAACGGGTGTAGAGCGCACCATCTACGCAAGGCCCCCGGAAGGGATTTTCAATGATGCTTTATTAAGCAAAGGAAATGAGTTAGGGTATCGCCATGTTTTCTGGTCCGTCGCCTTTATTGATTGGCATGCCAACAAGCCGCGCGGACGGGATTATGCATATAACGAACTGATGAATCAGCTTCACCCTGGCGCTCTCATCCTTATGCATACGGTATCCCCCGATAATGCCGAAGCACTCCCCGACTTCATTCGCGATGCAAAGAAAGCGGGCTATGAATTCCGTACACTCGATGATCTCGTATTGGAATATGAAAATGTCAACTCCATACTTAGATGACACCTGAAGCATCCTTTATGATGGGATGCTTCTTTTAGTCTTTCCAACTAATGAAATGAGGAATAGCACTCCGAATAGAATTGAAATAATCAGCAGATAGCTGACATTTTCCACGTACTCCAAAAACAACCCGCCCGCAAAAGGACCGGTCAAGCTGCCGAGGCTAAAGAAAATTCCGCACAGAAGGTTTCCTGTCGGCAATAGATCCTTTGGAGCTAAATCCGACATATAGGAGATGCCCAAGGAAAAGATCGAACCGACAAACAGGCCAGCAATGAAAATCGTCAATAAGATCAATGGAACTGAATTCCCCATTTGACTTGCTGCCCAAAATGCCACGGCCCCGCCTCCATAAGCAATGAGGACAACAGAATGCCTCCCGATTTTATCTGATAAGATCCCAAGCGGAATTTGTGAACTGATGCCACCTATCGAAAACGTTGCAAGAATAAATGAAATTGAAGTAAGCTCCAACCCATTTCGTAAAGCGTAAACCGGATACATTGCGTTTAAAGAGGATTCCAGGAAACCGTATCCAAACGGTCCTAAAAATGCAATCCATGCAATTGCAATTGTAACTTTAGACCTTTTCCAAAAGCTTCCACTGACCTCTTTTCCCTTCAAAACTTCCGGATGATCGTTTTTCAACGTAAATACAAGAAGCCATGCCATCATGCAAAGCAATCCGGATACGATGAAAGGCAACCCTTCAAAAATGTTCACAAGTGGGGCGAATAAAGGCCCCGCCGCAAATCCAAAACTGAAAGACACACCATATATCGCGATATTTCTACCTAATCGGTGTTGAGGTGAAGTACTCGTAATCCAAGTTTGCGTCGAAAAATGAAGCGCATGGTCCCCAATACCGATCAACAGCCTTAATATGAACCAAAAGATCACATTCTTCCATAACGGAAACAGAAGTAAAGATGAAAAAACAATGATTCCCCCTAGGACGATGACAGGCTTATATCCATATTTGCGAAGCGGCGCTTCCATGAATGGAGAGATTAGCAGTGTACCTATGTAAAGTCCTGTAGCATTCAGCCCGTTCAAAGCACTTGAAAGCCCGTCGCGTTCAAAAATGGCCGAGATTAGCGGTAATAACATACCTTGGGAAAATCCTGAAATCGAAACGATGATAACGAGGATCCAAAATCGTCGTTGTTCAGGCTTGGAAATGATACTCATAAGCAATCCGCTCCTTATTTCTGATAAATCATTTATAATAGTAGCATAAGGAGGATTGATTTTAATGAAGTTCGAAATGACTGAAAATGGATTTGAAACGGAAACATCATTTGGAACTCTTCAAATTTCTGCGAACGATGAATTTGGATTCAGACCGTACCAATTGCTCGTCTCTTCTATTGCAGTATGCAGCGGCGGCGTAATGCGCAAGATCCTTGAAAGAAAGCGGATGCCGGCTGATCATATTGCAATCGAAGTGAAAGAAGTTGTCCGTAATGAAGAAATTGCAAACCGCGTTGAAAAGATCCATTTGCATTTCATAATTGATGGAAAAATGATTGAGGATGAAAAGATGGCCAAAATCATCGAAGTGACGGAAAAAAACTGTTCAATGTTTCAATCAGTAAAAGATTCCATTCAAGTGGTCAGCACATACGAATTTAGTCAGTAACCCCATAATAAAAGCCCAGTCCATATCTGATTCAGATAATGACTGGGCTTTTACGTATGAATTGAATCTTCACTTTCATTTTGCATATAATTCGTAGGCGTCAAACGGCTGGCCGTCAAACGTTCACGGATCCCCTCCTTTTCATAAGGACTCGATTCGTCTCTACTCTACGGCCTCCTTTTCTAATGATTAATAGAAGTATACCATGTTATTCGCCTATTGTAAACATTTTGTTAATGGTAATTTTCAATTTATTATAAACAGCTTGTGCTACATTGAAAAATCCTCATCTTTCATATACGATTAGAGGGACGAAAAGAGGTGTGCTTCTTGGATAAACGGCAAAATGGACAAGTTGATGAATTGAAAAATCGCCTGCATCAGTTTCTAGAAAAACTCGAATCAATCGAGCCTGAAACAACCGATCTCAATGAAATTGATCAGCTCATCAGTCTCATCGATGAATTGGAAGAACAGATGAATCAAATAAAAAAAGATCAATGATTCCTTAGGGGGAAATAAGAATGTACATAGAACAACTTGAGAAAAGTATGTATGACCTCATTTGCGAAACATCGACCAATCTGCCGAAAGATGTACGGCGTGCTGTTAAAGCCGCACGTGAAAAGGAAGATGCCGGTACACGGTCTGCATTGAGTCTAGATACCATTGCAAAGAACATCAATATGGCTGATGATAAAATCTCGCCAATTTGCCAGGATACTGGGCTACCGACGTTTAAAATAAAAACGCCTATCGGAGTCAACCAACTTGAAATTAAAGCCGCTATTAAACGCGCTCTTGTTCAAGCTACAAAAGATGGAAAGCTGCGGCCAAACTCCGTTGATTCATTAACGGGTGAAAACAGTGGAGACAATCTTGGCGAAGGTCTTCCTGTTATGAAATTCGAGCAATGGGAAAACGACCATATCGAAGTTCGGCTTATTCTAAAAGGCGGCGGCTGTGAGAATAAAAACATCCAATATAGCCTACCGACAGAATTAGAAGGCCTAGGACGCGCGGGTCGCGACTTAGACGGCATCCGTAAATGTATTCTCCATTCTGTCTACCAAGCGCAAGGGCAAGGCTGCTCTGCAGGTTTCATCGGCGTCGGTATCGGCGGCGACCGCGCTTCCGGCTATGACTTAGCAAAAGAACAGCTATTCCGAGAAGTCGGGGACGTAAATCCTCATCCTCAGCTTGCTGAACTGGAATCCTATATTTTAGAATCTGCAAATAAGCTCGGCATCGGGACGATGGGCTTTGGCGGTGAGGCAACGTTGCTAGGTTGCAAAATCGGCGTCATGAACAGAATTCCAGCAAGCTTTTTTGTTTCTGTCGCATATAATTGCTGGGCGTATCGTCGTATGGCAGTCAATATCGATGCAACCACAGGCAGTGTGACAAGCTGGCATTATGATGAAGGTGAAAAACTTTCATTCTTCGATCAAGGAGATCAACAGGAAGAAGCAAAACAGGCTTCCCGTACTGTAGAATTGACAGCTCCGATATCAGAAGAACAAATTCGTGATTTGAAAGTTGGAGACGTCGTGAAGATCAGCGGCCGCATGTATACAGGTCGTGATGCAATTCATAAGCATCTATCCGAAAATGACTCCCCTGTCGATTTAAATGGACAAATTATTTACCATTGCGGTCCAGTCGTTTTGAAAAACGAGGATGGCGGCTACGAAATTAAAGCGGCCGGACCAACTACCTCCATTCGCGAGGAGCCTTATCAAGGCGATATTATGAAGAAGTTCGGTATCCGCGCAGTCATCGGAAAAGGCGGAATGGGTCCGAAAACACTTGCTGCTTTAGAAGAGCACGGCGGCGTCTATTTAAATGCAATCGGTGGAGCTGCGCAATACTATGCGGATTGCATTAAAGCGGTCGAAGGCGTTGACCTCCTACAATTCGGCATTCCTGAAGCGATGTGGCATCTGCGCGTAGAAGATTTTACTGCCGTCGTAACAATGGATTCACACGGAAACAGCCTTCATGCAGATGTCGATAAGTCATCACTTGAAAAACTATCTCAGTTCAAAGAAAAGGTTTTTAGCTGAAACATAAATAGCCATATAAAACAAACTAAAGAAACGAACAGTTGCTTTCCGTTCCAGGCGGACGCTTTCCGCGGGCATGGCTTCAGCCTCCTCACTTCGCTTCGCTGCGTTGCGGGGTCTTCAGCTCATGCTATTCCCGCTGGAGTCGCCGCCTTCCACTTCAAGCAACAGAAAATGCCAGTCACAATTCATTAGTTCGCTCTATATAGCAAAATAAGTAGAGGGTGGGATTTTTAAAATTCCTCCTCTACTTTTTTGCTTTCAAGTGTCAATTCTTCGCTTCACATGATATACTACTAATTAGAATGATTATAATATCAAAATGATTATCGTTATCAATTGAAACTTTTATCAGAACTGACTTTCTTACATAAACCAGTTGAATGATGATGATATTCATTCTCAATTAGGAGGTACTTAAATGACAATACAAACGAAAGAAGACTATCATGAACCATCAAAATGGACGGCGCATTTGGAACTGATAGCGGCAGTTCTAGCGGGAATATTAATATTGACCGCCTGGCTGCTTGGCAAAGATGGGTCGCAATCGATTTCGATCACACTATATATCGTCGCCTTTTTAATCGGAGGTTTTGCGAAAGCAAAAGAAGGAATCGAGGAAACAATCGCCGATCGGCAGCTTAATGTAGAAATGCTTATGGTTTTCGCGGCAATTGGTTCAGCGGTGATCGGCTATTGGGCTGAAGGTGCCATCCTTATATTCATTTTTGCAATTAGCGGTGCTCTGGAAACGTACACATTGAATAAAAGCCATAAGGAAATATCAGCTCTTATGGAATTGCAGCCCGAGGAGGCATGGCTCATACAAGATGATGGTTCGACTGTAAGTGTAGCCACCTCTTCCCTTTCCGTAGGATCCAAAATCCTTGTTAAACCCGGAGAGCGAGTACCCGTTGACGGGATCATTTTGCAAGGCACAACCTCCATCGATATGTCAGCCATCAATGGTGAATCCGTCCCTGTCACAAAAGGCATGGAAGACGAATTATTTGCAGGGACTGTCAATATTAGTGGTGCTATCCAAATGGAAATGACGAAGCCAAGTTCAGAGACTTTATTCCAAAAAATTATCACGCTCGTCCAAAATGCCCAAAGTGAAAAATCACCATCCCAGCAGTTCATTGAAAAATTTGAAGGTACTTATGTAAAACTTGTCATTTTCACCGTGCTCGTCATGATGTTTTTACCCCATTTCCTGTTCGGTTGGGATTGGACGACAACGTTCTATCGTGCGATTGTTCTGCTAGTCGTTGCCTCCCCTTGCGCACTTGTCGCTTCTATCATGCCTGCCACTTTGGCAGCAGTCTCGAATGGTGCAAAACGGGGAATTCTCTTTAAAGGTGGCGTCCATCTTGAACACCTTGGGGCTTTGAAGGCCATAGCGTTTGATAAAACCGGCACATTGACAACAGGAAAGCCGGTCGTTACAGATTTCATCGTCCGTGAAGATGCTGCAACCTCAGAAACTCTTGCGTTGCTGGCAAGTATCGAGGCGCAATCAAACCACCCGCTTGCCCTCGCGATTGTAAATTATGCAAGTGAGCAAGGGATAACCAAGCGGGTAAATCCCGAAATTGAAGACGTACCAGGTTACGGAATTCGAGCTATGTTGGATTCAGAAGAAATTCTAGTCGGCAACCCAAGATTTGTCGGGAGAGAAGTAAGCGAGGAGTTTCACGATTATTTACTCCAACAACTTTCTGATGAAGGTAAAACAGTCGTATTCATGAAGGATGCAAAAGGAATACTCGCAGTAATCGCCTTAAAAGATACGTTGCGTCCAGAGGCAGTTCAGGCAATTAAGGATCTTAAGCAACTAGGGATTCAATCCATCATGCTGACGGGTGATAATGAAAAGACGGCCAAGACAATCGCAAAAGAAGCTGGACTTGATCGATATGTGGCTGAATGTCTCCCCGAAAAGAAAGTCGTGGAGTTAAAAGGGCTTTTGAGCGAATATGGAGAAGTCGGCATGGTTGGAGACGGCATTAATGACGCTCCTGCACTAGCTACTGCTACATCCGGAATCGCGATGGGAGAAGGAACCGACGTCGCATTGGAAACGGCCGACGTCGTTCTTATGCAAAATGATCTTACTCGCATTTCTTACGCAATTAAAGTTTCAAAGAAGATGCAGCGTATCGTTAAGCAAAACGTCTTTTTCTCAGTTGCAGTCATCGCTGTTCTTATTATCTCCAACTTTATGCAAGTCGTTGATTTACCTTTAGGCGTCATCGGGCATGAAGGCAGCACAATTCTTGTCATATTAAATGGCTTACGCCTTTTGAATCGCGTTCAATCGAGTAGGAGGGAGTAA
>NZ_BJYL01000062.1 GCF_007991495.1 Sporosarcina luteola
CCGACCATCATTTACGCGGATAATGGAAAAATCTATCGATCAGAAACGCTTCAATATGCCTGTGCCCAACTAGGCATCACACTGGCTCATACCGCCCCGTACGATCCTCAGAGCAAGGGGAAGATTGAGCGATTTTTCAAGACGGTGCAAACACGATTCTATCCATTATTACAAACAGAGCCTGCCGGCTCCCTGGAAGAGTTGAATGAACGCTTTTGGCACTGGCTGGAGGAGGATTACCATCAGAGGGTTCACGCCTCTTTGGAGGGGAGAACCCCGCTTGAGGTGTATCGGGAACAGTTGAATCAGTTGACGTTCCTCGAGAATCCTTCCATCCTGGACACCATCTTCCTGAAACGGGAACAGCGGAAAGTGAAGGCTGACGGAACTATCACTTTGAACAAGCAATTATATGAAGTCCCTCCGCGCTTCATCGGCACCTCCATTGATGTCCGTCTGGATGAAAAGGGCGTCTATATCTTTGAGGAGAACCAGAAGGTTTCGGAAGCCAAGCCCGTTTCGATGAAGGACAATGCATATGCGAAAAGGGTGCGTTCCCCTTTCATAAAAGCAGATCATCGGGAAGAGGAGGGAATTGATCATGTATAAAGCGTATTATTCCTTGGCACGCGCACCCTTCTCCAAAGACCTTCGTCCGTCAGAGGCCTTCCCATCAACGGATTACGAGGGAGTGCAGCAAGCATTGTCCTATTTACAGAAAACAAGGGGCATCGGGCTGCTTGTCGGTGAACCAGGAGCAGGTAAAACCTTCGCGTTGCGCTCATTCAAGGAAACGTTGAATACTTCCCTTTATCATGTCGTCTACTTTCCACTCTCCACAGGAGGGGTAATGGACTTTTACAGGGGGCTTGCCTATGGCTTAGGCGAAGAACCTAAATTCCGTAAGGTGGACCTGTTCCGTCAAATCCAGCAAGGGATTGAGCGGATGGCTGAGGAACGGAAGCTGACTCCTGTTTTCATCTTGGATGAAATGCATATGGCGAAGGATGCTTTCCTGCAAGACATTGCGCTTCTTTTTAATTTTAAAATGGATTCAACGAATCCGTTCGTCCTAATCCTCTCGGGTTTACCGCATCTGAAAACGCGTTTGAAGTTGAATCATCATCGCCCACTTTCGCAACGGTTGATTGTAAATTATGAATTCCAACCTTTATCGCAGGAGGAAGTGGCCGGGGCAAAGACGCCTATTTTTACAAACGCAGCCATCGAGGCCATTGCATCTCGGTCACAAGGTTGGCCTAGGGTAGTTAATAATCTGACAATTAATAGCCTATTATACGGTTTTCAATTGAAGATGGATCAAATCAATGAAGAGATTGTACGGCTCGCTATCGAGACAGGTGGACTTTAATGAACCGGGGTATATTGGTCTTCGACCAAAATGAGCAGGAGTGGAGGGCATGGATTGGACAGGAGGCCTTTCATATCGTCCAAGGCGATACATTTGAGTTGCGAGTACAAGATAGATATTTTAAAGCTTATTTGGAGAAGGACTGGGAGTGGTTTGTCACACTGAACTTTGAAGTGGTTTTTACACTTCATACTCATGAAGTGTATAAGATTAGAATTAACAAGCAACATCATATGAAAGCCGGAGCCCCTTTTTAAGGGGTTTCACTTTTCTCAAGGCAGCCGAGGATATATGGAAATACTTTTTCATATTCTGACGGACTGTGAACGCTTGAGCACATTAGATCAGCTGTCATGCCGGAGGTATGTGGAAATAGGCATCTGAGATAATGTGCTCCTTTACAACAGTACCTTTTATTATCTATACTAAACAGCAATTAAAGTTTGTTTCACCAGACTACTAATTTGTAAATTGGTAAATCGGTCAATCAATTGCAATTCCTAATTTTTTAAAGTTCGTGACGATTATTATTGAGTACACTCCTTTCATTCAAGGAATAACTCTACCTACTTTATTCATATTACTTTTTTAATTACCCAAACTAAATATTTAGCAGCAAAGTAACATAAAGGAACACCTAAGAACAAGACAAGAAGGCCCATAAGAGGACTATCAAAAAAGTATTGATTTGACAAGTAAGCAGCTAGTTTAAAGTATTGAAGAAAAAGTACTATTACTAATGCTACAAAGCCTGCTTCTCTCATCATTAATTTTTTTTCATTAACCTTTCCCTTACCCTTACCCTTACCCACCCAATTTTCTTCCATAACCGAATCCACCCCTTTTCCATTTGATCCTTCTTGCGCTAACCTACCTCTTTATTTAATAGAGAAAAAGAGCCGTCTAAGCAGCTCTAATCTTATAGTGATAGGTAAGCCTTTGACGTTATCGTCAGCTTTTCCCCCACTTCACACCGTACGTGCGACTTTCACCGCATACGGCGTTCCAACTAATCCAACCCGATTCAATCATCAACACTTCTGGAATTGTATATCCTCAGTGTCCCAATTCTTTCGTTTCAATAAGTCGGTGCCTTCCGTGGAAGGTGAACCTCTATTAGTCTTACAAGAACCTTATTAATCGTTGAAGAACTGTCTTGCATGGTTGAATGAATCTTTTATTAGTCTAGTGGCTATCCCTCCACGTTCATTACACGCTTCAACGGTACTGTGCCACCACTTTCACTGATATGAAGAGAAGTTATATAATCGCTAGTCTCACGACTATTTTCCTTTTCACCGCTTCGCCAAGAGTAAGCTCTCCACGTCATCAGCTTACAATGTTGAGTTATATCTATTATGGAACCAAACTTAGGTGCTTCCTATGAGCCTGTTAGCATTACATGTGCCTGTAACACAAGATGGATTTTTATATACTTGATTCTTACTCATCCACAGCTAACCCTACATTTAGTAGTAAATACATTTCTATATAATGTGCTTGTAGACCCGTACATTCAGAAGTTCGTCAGCAATACAGTATCTTATTGTATTTACATTGCATTCTCACCATATTTGTTTAACCCAAGCACCATGATTTACACCACCCCATCGGGTAGGATTTCGTCAGCCGAACTGTTACGGTAAATTCTCACGCCTATTAGCCGAGCTTATAACACGCTATTCCTTACTAAGTAACGTGCTATTCGACGCAGGGGAAGCCTTTCAGAGCGTTACCTCATCATTCGACTCCTCGATATAACCCTTCAGTTTTAGAAGTCTAAAACTGCCTGACCTTTACCGAAATTGTGTGGCCACATTTCATTTGAGCCAGGAACATTTCGCACCAAGTAAAGCACCCGTTACTAGAATAAGATTAATTTGAGCACACTCTTACCAGTGAATAATATGTTTTTTAAAATCCTCAAAGTAAATTGTAAACTATATTAAAGAATATTAAAAACAATACAGAAAAGCATAGTGAGATTTTCTGTATTGTGAATTTTTAATAATGGAAATATCCCGGTTATCTATCTATTCATTCCATGCTCTTCAATTTTTTTTGAAGATGACTTAACAGATAGGAATCGATATTTGGAGCAACTTCTGCTTGATAGCCTAAGATATCAAGAGTTTCAAGGTTCAAATCTCTGTTTATAGGAATTACTTCTGTTTTAAATGAAACACTATCTCCAATTGAAAATTGACTCATAAGGTCTCCAGCAAACTCCCAATAAATCTTTGAGATTTTATTAGAGTCTCTTTTATCTGAGTAGTCAAATCCTAAGCTTGTAGTTTGTTTTTCACTATCATAGTAAATATCTGTAATAGTATCACTTACAATAATTGAATCCCCGATATTGAAGCTTTTTAAACTGTGGACATAATCCTGCAGAACTTCATCAAAGTGGTCATTCATCAAATCATTAATCGAGAAAATAGTTTTTTTTGTTTTTAAATTTGAATTTGTATTATTCTCTTTAAAAGCTTCCTGTTGTGGAATATTAAAAACTCTATTATTTTCAAAATCAAAATAATTTTTTTGCAACATCATATTATTTTTTTGTTCTTCAAGCTCATAAGGCTGCGGTCCGTCTAATGGCAGACATTGTTCACATGGGGGTCTATTAATAAAGTACATTACTCCTACGTTCCACTTAATTGGATCATGGATATTAAACAAAACTGTGTATCCACCGGGCCACATATTTCTAACTGTAACACCTTCACCATGGCCGACGTTTTTACCACTACCAGGTACTATATCCATGTTGCTGTTTCTAATTACAGCAATACCAATTTTTTTGGTCCAAGAATTTACAACGTCTGTCATACCAAATGCAGTCATAGAATCACGGTCACTTTGGACATTCATACCTGTCCGTGCAAATGATTCATCCTTGGTATAGTTTCTTGAACCCGTAGTCGTCCCCACAACACCGGGTATGTCGGAAGATGATACTACTGCGGGTACAAAGTAATTTTCATTAGCTATATGTCCACCAATTTCATAAACGGCATTCAAATAAATTTCCCATAATTTACTATTTTGAATAGATATTTCATCACTTGCACCGTCGACTTGAATTCTAGCTTCATCTAAAGAAGAAGCCATAGCTGTTTTGTTAGACACAATGAATATAGATAGTAACATCATTGTTGCGGTTAACAGCGTTAGTATTTTTTTCATACAAAATACCCCCTATTTGTTTTTTTAGTACAATTTAATTATAATTATTCAGTACATTAAATTCACTCTAATTAGGTTGGGAAAATAGTTCCTCAAGGGTCCATATCATTTGAGCTTTTTGCATTAAATTTCATAGAAATTAAGAAAACGAAGTGGTATAAGTGCTATTAGCCGGTTACTTAATAAAGTAAGCGTCAAATAACCCACACCTTCTAACATTCCCGATGTTTTGCGATAATCATAAATTAAAAATCCTGCATTGGGATCACAATGGGTTTTGGCTGTACTATCGTCGTTTAGATGAAGGGTTATTTCATTGGCCTGAATTGCAAAAGGCAAGTTCATTAAAAATTAGCCAACGGCAATTAAATTGGTTACTCGATGGGCTACCAATGGAACAAAAAGAGGCCCATTCAAAAATTGATGTAAAATTTATCATTTAGAGAGAATCGACATCCCATCTCTTCTCTCTTTACGGTACTATACTCATATGAAAAAAATACGGCGCAACTGCAAGAAACAATTGAAGAACTTGCGACAAAAAATGCGGATTTAGAAAAACAAAAAGAAGTCCTAGAGGCGAAAATTAAATGGTTGGAAGAACAGTTCCGACTAAGCCAACAAAAAAAATTTGGGGCTTCCAGCGAAAAATCAAATCCGGATCAACTCGAACTTCCTATTTTTAATGAAGCTGAACTATCAGCCGATAAAAATGTCGAAGAACCCACACTTGAATCGATTACTTATCAACGAAAAAAGTATGCTGGACAACGAGACGCGAAACTTGAAAACCTGCCTACAGAAACGATCCACTATCGTTTATCTGATGAGGAGCGGGTCTGTTTGTGTTGCGGTGAAGCCGTTCATGAAAAGAGTACGGAAACGAGACGCGAATTAAAAATCATTCCTGCCCAGGTGACAGTCGTTGAGCATGTACAACATATCTACAGTTGCCGTCAATGTGAACGAGAAGGGACGGAAACACCGATTACCACAGCTAAAATGCCTGCGGCAGTCTTTCCAAAAAGTCTCGCTTCACCTTCATCCATGGCCTATATCATGAATCAAAAATACGTAAAAGGCATGCCATTGTATCGGCTTGAAAAACAATTTGAACGACTCGGGGTTTTCCTATCACGTCAGACAATCGCCAACTGGGTCATATATGGTGCAACGAATTGGCTTTCACCTCTTTACAATCGATTGCATGAGCTATTACTTCAACTCGACATCTTGCATGCGGACGAAACGACGGTTCAAGTTTTAGCGGAACCCGGAAAAGCCGCACACTCCAAATCCTATATGTGGATGTACCGAACGGGGCGCAATATATCACCGATTGTCTTATATGACTATCAAACTTCACGCCATCGCAAACATCCCAAGGCATTTCTAAATGGATTTGCGGGCTATCTTCATGTCGATGGCTATGCGGGGTATCACGAATTGAAGGATGTAGAGTTGGTAGGTTGTTGGGCACATTCACGTCGTAAATATGACGAAGTGCTCAAATCTTTGCCAGCCAATGTTGACAAATTAACTTCACTCGCAGCTCGAGGTCTTCGATTCTGTACGCAATTATTTAAAATTGAAAAACAGATTGAAGATGAGTTCGAAAACTGTACGCCTGAACAGCGGCTAGAAAAACGTCTTGAACGAAGTCAACCAGTGTTAGACGCTTATTTGGCATGGCTAAAATCAAAACGCCCACAGGTTCCACCAAAAAGCAAATTAGGGGAAGCCATCACCTATAGCTTAAACCAATGGCCAAAGCTCGTCTCATTTTTGAAAGATGGACGCCTCGAAATCGATAATAACCGGGCATTATACCAACCATTAAATTATTCTGCGCATTGTAGGAAAACTGCATAATTACTTTGATTTGTCCTTAAAAGCTCAGAATAACTTTTTTGAATTACTTCAATCCGTATAGCTTGGCGAGGGTTTCTTCATCTGCGAGTTTCCATTTCTTTTCCTTCAATTTTAATGAGTTTTGACTTTGTAAAGACTCTTCCACTTTCCTAAAGGCTTCATTTATCATCTCCGCATCCGTGTGTGCATATATTTCTGTAGTTTCCAACGATTCATGACCAAGCAGTTTTGCAATCACCGGCAACGAAAACCCCATTCTATACAAATGAGCACCATAACTATGTCTGAAAAGATGCGGGTACACATTTTCAGGGACCTGACTACATGCCCTACGGGCAGCTTCACCATATTTTTTTATAAAGCGTTCCGCGTTTGCAACGGACATACTGTCCTTTGTGCCTTTAATGACAGTGTAAAAGAGATAATCCCCAGGAGAACCATTAGGATGATAGACCGAAAGGTAATAATCTAAATTTTCTACCGTGATATCAAGTAAAGGCACGCACCTCGGCTTATTACCTTTACCCAAAAGTCTTACAAAAGGATCCTTTGTAGCAATTTCTAAATCCTTAAGCCTTACATTAAGTGCTTCCGAAACCCTTGCCCCTGTTCCATATAGAAATATCATAAAAAATCGATCGCGAATTCCTATTTTTGTCTTTGGTGGTTGTTCAAGGATCACCCTGATAGCATCACGTGTCATCCAGTTCCTTTTATTTGAACGTACGGTAACATGTTTGATTTTTGATATTTTGATATACTGTGGAGCAAGCGATATGTCCCTGTCAGAACAATATTGAAGATATTGTTTAATTGCGGTAAGCCGATGGTTTCTTGTTGTAATGGTAGATCCTTTTTTCTCTATTAGCCATTTAAGGTACTCCCGTACCATATCTGGGGTCACTAATTCAAATGTAAGTTTATCAACCCCTTTCCCATATACTTCTTTTGTGAATTCCCGAAAACTGTTCAACCCCTGTCTATAAGCAACAACCGTATTATTAGACTTATGCTCATGATCTTTGAGATGAAGGAAAAGAAAATCACTTACAAAACTGAAAAACATCTTATGTTCATTAATTTTCTTCAACATATGCTACACCGTTAAGGATATCTTCATATCCTTTTGCCATTTCTCTAATTTCAGGGACAAGGTTGACTACCATGTGTAAGTATTGAGACACTGCAATGGGATGCTTATAACGAAGGGACCCTTCTACAGCAATCCATCCTGGCGTACAAGGAACGATTCGGCTACTATCCGGAAGCGGTTCTGGCAGATACCATCTACAGAACCCGGGAAAACCGGAAGTTCTGTAAAAAACTTGGCATCCGGCTGAGCGGTCCGAAACTCGGAAGACCGGCCAAGGATCAGCATGTGCTCTCAGAACAAAAGAAGGTGGAAAAACAGGACCACGGCGAGCGTAATGCCATCGAAGGAAAGTTCGGTGAAGGCAAGCGAGTGTATGGGCTGGGTCTTATTAAGGCACGCCTTCAAGTCACAAGTGAGACGACGATTGCCCTCCAACTGGTCATCATGAACCTCGAAAAGATCCTCCGGGATACTTTTTTGTCATTTTTCCATCGTCAAGTTAAAAAGTTTGAACGCTTATTTTCTATAAGCTACACTTTGACCTTCGCTTGATTTAGGTTGTTCAGTAGTCCCTACTTAATAAAAAAGGAACGCATTAATAATCATGGTACCCTGCATAGCCATCGACATGAAGATACCCAGAAAATCCTTTAGAAATGTTTTTGGGTGCTTACTGTGGCGCGAAGTTTGATAGTCATAATAACAATCGGTGATAAATCTCGGCCAAATCGATACAACCACATACAATACGCCAATGTGCATCGTTGTGGCTCCGAATATGATTAATAATAAGGATTATAATGATATAAAAAATGTAAAATATGAATGTAAAGGAAAGTATGAAAAATTCGTGTAGTCAGGAGTGGTTAAAATTAAAAAGATAGCAATTTTATTTTTGTTTTCTTTGTTACTTTATGGATGTTATGATTCAAATGCAACTCCTCCAGTAGAAAGTGTTGAAATAATAAATCCTTGGAATGATCCTGTGAATATTACAATAGAAGAAGCCAACAATATTGCCCTTCGTCGTGCCGAATCTGAAGGATATAAATCACCTGCCTTGTGGAAAGAAAATTCTACGAAGATCACTGCCGTTTACTCAGTAAAATACGACAGAGATGTTAAGGTATATGAAGTGAATATGTCGACAGAAGAGAATCATTTTGGAGTCTTTTACTGGGTCAGTACAGATACTGGAGAAATCATTATTTCTACTGAATGAAAAATAAAGCAGTTGGAGAAAAATGATAATCATTTTCTCTACCTGCTTTATTTTAGATGCTTTTGCAACAGCATGTTTTATATCGTGAAGCCAAAAATAATATTACTTATTGAGGGTATATGGAAATTCTGTAGGTCTTGGATTTTCATCATCGTTTGGCGAAGAACTCTGAAAGACAAACGATGCCATTAATAATAGAGATAGAAGATAAGGTATCACTGTTTTTTTCATTATAAATCCTCCCATGAAGTAATTGATTGTTTTTCGAGTTGAGCTTTAACAAATTCACTGTAATATAATGCTGACTTTTTATAATGACCAATACTTTGATAGTGTTCAGCCAAAGCTAGTGTGTATTTACCTTTGTTCCAATTATCATTAACTTCTCCAAAATAGTCAACAGCAGTATTTAATGCCTGTTTGATATTTTCATTTCCGTCAATGTAATAAGTATATATAGTAAAATGATTAGTATATTCCTCGTATAATTCCTTCATTTCACACTGATTTATAAGGAGTAACCCTTGTTGGCAATATTCTTTTGCTTCCTCATATTGCCTATTTCTATAAAGTACCTTGATTAAAGCATAAATGGTTAAAAGAAAGCTTTTAAGTTCTCTTTCTTCTTTATACTCCAAACACTTTTTAAAATACTCTATCGCGATGTGCGAAAATCCTTTACGTGAATGTAGTAGAGCCAAATTATGATAAAGCATACCTAAATAATCACGTTTATTAAGCAAGTTAGTTATTTCCAATGCAAACTTCAAATGTCTGTCAGCGTTATGGTAGTCGGCCAAATTTTTATAAGAATTCCCCATTATTATATGACAATCCAATGCTCTTTCTAAAAACAAGTTGTTTGTGAAGTATTCCAATGCTTGACCAGCAAAATCCACCGCTTTGTTAAAAAAATGAATTTTGCTATAACAAAGACTTGCAATATAATTAAAATCTGCTCTCTCCCACGGTTCTAGTCCTAATTCGTTAAATATATTTTCAATTTTAATAATGTAATCAAAAGCACTGAGAAAATCATTGTCAAAGTATTTATAAAGACAAGTATTTAGATAATGTAGATATTTTTCTTTTGTACTATATTCATGTAATAGCAACTCGGAAAATTCTATTTCGCTTTTTATCATACTCATATCTTCGTTACTGATTAATAAAAACCGTGTTAACAGAAGACTATAAGTATGATAATTTCTCCTGCATTTAAAAACATATTTATTATTCCTCGTATTAATAATTTCTTGAAGGCCATCATTATTTTTATTTGTTAGGTATTCCTTGTAGAAAGTTGTTAATGAGGTTATGAATGAGTCTTCAGTATGAGAATTGAAACTGTCAGTCACGATATCTAAACGTTTTGCAAGAAGACTAAGAATTTCTTGGCTAGCTGTGGTTTGTCCGTTTTCAATCTTGCTTAAATAAGACACCGTGCAAATGTTTTTGGCCAACCAAATTTGTTTCATGTTTCTTTTAATGCGCTCCTTTTTTATTAAGTAACCGGCTAATAACATCTTTACCACTTCGCTTTCTTAATTCTAGGAAATACGATGCTATAAAGTTCGAATGATATAGACATTTAGAATGAATTAAATATACGGAACTATTATAATTATACTGTACCAAAAAAAAAAGAAAAGGGGTATATCGTATGAAAAAACTAATCTACACAATTTGCTTCGTACTTTTTTAGCAGCACTATTACATCTACGAGTATTGCAAGCGGTTTAGAAAAGATTTCGGGAGATGGAGAATTAACCATTTCGAATAAGGAAGTTTCTAGCTATGAGTATTATGAATATGAAGATGAACAAGATGAAAATGGTTACTACAGGCTTTTGGGAATTGCGAAGGTGAACTCAATATCTACATCAGAAATAGATAAGAACAGCGGGATGGTTACTAATGTTGATTATTTACTAAAAGATTTATATAGCGTTGATGGAAATTATATTAACTCTCAAGTAATAGTTGAAGAGTATAGTAACAACTTGAATAATGGACAAGCAACCGGCCTCAAAAAAACAATCGATTTTACAAGTCCAATTGCAAAGTTCGAACCAACTGTTTCCGCAGTAACTGGTGAAAAATATTATGAAATGAGCGTAGAAAAAGAGATTGATTTAGAAGACTATAAACTTCATTTACTCGTGACGAAAGTACATTTGCTGTGGAAATAGTGGAAACTATTGGTTTTACTTACGAGGGCATTTCAAATATTGAAAAAATGATGATTGAGAGTTATAAAAATGCAATGGTAAAATCTAAGTATAAAGATCAAAATTATAATACTACGCTGGACGTTCCCGAGGTCACTACTCACGTTGTAAAAAATAAGGGGGCGTATGATAACTATTACACTGATGATTGGACTACTCGGAACTTTGTTGCTCAAGCTTTAACTTACTCATCGCCACATAGGTATTTCAAGCGAACTGGAAACGTACTCAATGGTAATGACGGTTCCTTTTTATATTTCACTGATCAAATCGATATTTATGAAGCTGGGATGGTTTCTATGGAACATTTTAAATTTGCCGAAGTCGCTGCATGGCAAAGTTATGTTTCTAGTTTAGGACTTTACTTTTTAGGAACTGCAGCTAGTACTATGGGCGGGTCAGATGGTTGGGTAGGGGCATTGTCTCAGATTGCTAATACCGTTGGTATACTGGGTGCATATACTTCTGGTGCATACGCTACGAAAGATAGAGTGAATTTTAGTAAACAAACACAACAAGCACTTTCAAATGCACAAACTGTTTTGGTGTATGGTGCTTGGAATTCTGATACCTTTGGATCTGTAGTAGGCTTTTAATTTCAGCTGGATAATAAAAAATTTGATTTGACTTTAAAGTGAATAGTTACAAGTGTCAAATAGCCCGCTGCCTTGAAAGTTGGGCTATTTGACTTGTTTAATAAAGTCTCTCAACGCAGTTTCCTTTTATTATCATCTTCAAAAGCTCCGTTTTTATATACCAAGAACATTTCAAACGCACCCAATACTCTCCTAATTTCTGATTATCGTGCTTAGCCGGTAGCGTGAATTTGTTCATTGAATACTAATTAGATACCGCAATCTATTTTGCTATCATTGAAACTTTTAATCATTTCGTCTAGCTCTTCCGCTTCAAGATATACCTGCCTGAATTATTCACGCATCCGCGCTAAATCATCAATTTAGTCAAAACAGTCAAATTTTCTATTCATTTTATGATGAACACACGGTTTGCTTTCCGTAAAAATGATATCCATCAATAAATCACTGGGAAATCTACGATTTTAGGCAGACTTCTCCCTTGGGTGTATAGTGTTTTAAAAAAATGGATAGTTATATTGGTTACACTAGTTTAAGCCGCTGAATTCGGGTGATCACCTTCCAGAAGAATTCCTGGTAAACGAAACTAGATGATAGTTTGAAGTAAAGTGACCGACCTGATTTGACTACTTTACTTGCCACTTTCACGATTCTTGCACGAATCGTTTCGATTTGCATCGCCTTTTTCCCTTCGGGAAAAACAAGTGTACGCATCCAGTTCGTTAAATTGTACGCAAGCAGACTTAGCATTAACTTGGCTTCATTTACTTGGAAGGAGTGGCTATTCATTCGATCCAATCCAAAACCATTTTTCGCCTCTTTGATGTAGTTTTCCATCGTCCCTCTCTTTTGGTAGGTACGCACAATGGCTTCAGGTGTGAAGGCTTCCCCTAGATTCGTCACGAAAAATGTGTGATGAAAAAACAACTCACCATCCGGGAGAACTGATTGAATGATTACCTTTCTTGGTTTTGACCACCCCTTCGCTTGATAGATCGTTTCTTCAAAATAATATTCACTTTTCCCGCTATCCGAAGGTACCGTGGAAGGGTGCAGTTCCTCTGCTAGGCGTTGTAGAACTGCATTGGATTTTAATCGGATGACGTAACAAACGGATTCCTTCTCGCACAAATCATATAGCCCGGGAATCGCAAACCCACTATCTGCCCGAACAAAGGGCGTAATTTCTGGGAACTTTTCATTGTAATGTTCAATCATCGGTTTAAGGAATTCCACAACCCCATTCGAAGTATAGACATTTCCTGGTCGTAGCTGGGCTTTCAGAAAATCACCTGTAACACCGTCAAAAGCGACGAGTGGATGAAAAACAAACTGTTCCATAATGGGCGTTGTACGCAATGGATTCTTGATTTCCGTAGGCATCCGAATGCGTTGAATCTATATCAAAAATAATCGCTTCAGATTTTCTATGGCTCTGCACTTTATCAAGTAACTCCTGATTTGCCTGTTGTAAATGATTGATGGACGCTGTATCAAATCGACCAAAAAAGCGTGATAAACTTGGCTGGGAGGCGAGCGCACCCGTTTCCAGGACTTGCGTAAAAACAGGG
>NZ_BJYL01000063.1 GCF_007991495.1 Sporosarcina luteola
TCACTCCCTCCTACTCGATTTTTCCGCCTGAGTTCCGCATATCCTTAACTAAACGGGGGTGACAATTTGTATTATCCATATATCCGCCAACAAGTCGAGAAACCTTCCCGGCTGATTACAGTGGTGGGACACGGTGAAGTTTCGGCAGAGCCGGACATCGCAACGATTCAATTGGAAATCAATACATTAAGCAAAGAACTGCATGAAGCGCAGCAACAAAATACAACGCTCATGAATCAAGTAATCCAGTCTTTGTATCAGTTAGGTATTCCGAAAGTAAATATTCAAACGGTATTTTACTCTGTTGTGCCAAGTTATGATTATATTAACGGGGAACAGATATTCAGGGGTTATGAAGTGACGAATGCGATCGCGGTTACGATAACGGATATCCAACAAGTTGGGAATGTTATTGATACTGCTGTGTCGAATGGAGCAAATCGAGTTTCAAATGTACAATTTTCCGTTGAGAATATTGAACTACATAAACAAGAAGCCATTGCCAAAGCTTTGCAAAATGCAGAGATGAAAGCCCGTACAGTTGCCAATACACTGCATCTGCAAATGTATCCACAGCCTATCAAGGTTATGGAAATCGAGAATGGAGGTCAGCCGACTGCATTTAAAGCTGTGGCCATGTCAAATAGTGGGACTCCGATTGAGGGAGGACAAATTAGCATTACATCTACTATGAGAGTTCAATATGAATATTGACACCAGTGAAAACCGTCCAGAAAGTCAAAAGCCTGACTATCTGGACGGTTTTTTGTTCAACGTTTATAGAGAGTGGGGCATATCCCAGGAGGTGGCGATCATAGTTGAATATCCACGCTCATAGGCTTCTGTCCCACGCTTATAGGAATGCTTTCCCTCATTCAAAGCTAACTGTTCCGCGTCTTCGAATCTGTAAATTTTCCAAGAAGCTCTATTTAAACGGTGGAATATTAGGAACTGGCAGGTTTTTTAGCTGTCTTTGTGGAAAGTAATAGGACAGTCGAAATTTAGGAGGAGAGAAGATGGAATACTTCGTTGAGCGCGTTAATGACTTGCATGTATTGGATATTGAGCAACTAGTACAGGAAAGTGAGAGGGAAGGCTATCGTTTTGTCACTCGCTTGGTTACTGAATTTGAAGATGGAACGAATACATTTTCGAAACCAGGTGAAGGACTCTTTTGTGTAGTAACTAAAGACGCTGAAGTAGTCGCCATTGGTGGCATTAACGAATCATCGCTTACGCAAGACAGAGATGTTGCCCGTCTCCAAAGATTTTACGTCTTGGACAAAGTTCGTCGCCAAGGAGTTGGGACGATGCTGACACAGTCGATTATTGATTATGCGAAAGATCATTTTAAAGAAATAACCGTTCGGACAGAATCCGCAAAAGCAGATGCTTTTTATCGGGCATGCGGGTTTGAATTTGATGATTCCGCTTCTGAAACGACACATATTATGAGGTTTGACGACAAGGAGTGAGCACCAGACATGCACGTAATTGAATTCGGCAATAGGGAAGCACCGCTCCTCGTTTTTCTCCATGGGGGCGGTGTGGGCGGTTGGATGTGGGATCAGCAGGCAGAGTATTTTAAGGACTATCATTGTCTCATACCGACCCTTCAAGGGCATGGGCGCAGATGCGATGAAACATCTTTTACCATTCGGGGAAATGCGTTGGAGATCATTGAATTGATTCAGCAGAAGAAAGATGAAAAGGAAGTACATATAATAGGGTTTTCCATAGGGGCTCAAATCTGTTTAGAGATTATAAGCCTTGCGCCAACCCTCATTCGTTCCGCGATGATCAACAGCGCGGTTGTCATTCCGATGAAGTACATGCTCCCTTTCATTGCCCCGACAATAAAGATGACATTTCCACTCATCAAAAACAAAACGTTCGCCAAAGCCCAAGCGAAACAGCTTTATATGGATGGAAAGTATTTCACGAAATACTATGAGGATAGCTTGAAAATGAAGCCATCCATTCTTATTGGCGTTCTAAAGGAAAATATGGCATATTCACTTCCTGAGAAATTATCTAAAAGTACTACCCGAATCTTAGTGACTGCAGGTGAAAAAGAAAAAAGTCTTGTCAAGAACTCCGCACAGAAAATAGCCGAGGAGAATGAACATTATGAATCCTTTTTCGTCCCTAATATTGGACACGGATTTCCAGTAGCCAAAGCAGAACTATTCAATCACGTATTGGAGGATTGGATTCTACATCAAAAAGTACATAAGTTGTAGTGGAGGGAAAATAGTTGGGGAAATGGAGAGTATTGAACAGCGAATATACATTTAAATCGCCGTTCGGAAATTTGAGGAACGATACTTGTGAAATGCCTGATGGCACAGTGATTGAAAATTATTATGTGAATGAATATGCGGATTGGGTGAACGCAATCGTATTGACGGAGGACGAAGAAATTGTTCTTGTAGAGCAATATCGCCATCCTGGCAATGATTTTTATCTTGAAGTACCAGCAGGAAAAGTGGAGGAAGGAGAAACGTATGAGGAGGCAATTCGACGTGAGATCCGCGAAGAGACTGGATATGTTTCGGAACAAGCGCTGATTCCTTTGGGCGAGTTCATGGTCAATCCCGCCACACAGACGAACAATGTCATAACCTTTTTAATGTTTGATGCAAAACTTACACATGTGCAAGAACTGGATGAAACCGAGGTTCTGGAAGTAAAACATTTCCCTTTTGCTGGCATGGGAGAAATGATACGAAACAAGGAGATCACACAGTTATTTACAGTGAGTGCATATCATTTGGCAATAGATTTCATTAGAAATGGAAGAGATGAAGATTGAAAAATAAATGTGACCACGTCCTCGTTATCGGAGGCACTGGCATGCTCGCAGGAGTATCGATCTTCTTAGCAAAGGAAGGATATTCCGTTTCTATAATCGGACGGACACCTGCAAAATTTGATCGATTAAAATCAGAGAGTCCTCCCGGTTCGATTTTTTTAATCCAAGTTGACTATCATTCAGAAGAGCTTTTCACAGAAATTGAGAAAGCGATTGCTGAACAAGGACCGTTTAAATTAATCGTAAGCTGGACTCCTAATTATCAAGCACTTGAGCGGATTTGTGAAATGAATGATCGAGCAAATTCATTCCGCCTCGTTCATGTAAAAGGAAGTCGTCGGTATTTTGAAGATGAGGAGATCGTGATTCCTGCTAATTGCACGTATGAAAAAGTGTTCTTAGGCTTTGTATTGGAAGGAGAAACTTCCAGATGGCTAACAAATGATGAGATTTCAAATGGCGTCATCCAGCAAATCAAGAGTAAGGGGGATGAAAGAATCGTCGGCCAACTCATTCCCTATAGCGCAAGACCGAGGTAGAACGGAGAGTGAAGCAACAATGCTAAAGCGCAAATACGGCAGTCGATATGATTGGAAGCGGATTGTGGATAGGAGATATGCAGAACAATATATTTCCACAACACAATTCACTGGATACGTGACGCTGCTTGAAATGGATAATGTAGCTGCCCCTCTTTTTATGACATATAAAGGACGAGGAGTGTGCATCGCAAATAAGGGATACAGCTGGCTGCAGCATTTTCCTGATGGAGAGCAATTTTCCGTGACAACAGTGTTTGATTCAACCGGCCAAATTGTCCAATGGTATATCGATATTTGCAGAGAGAATGGCTATTGTCTAACGAATGGACCATGGATGGATGATTTGTTTTTGGATCTGATCATTCTGCCTAGCGGGGAAATAATAGAGAAGGATATTGACGAATTAGAGGAAGCGCTCAATAGCCAACTAATATCAGACGATGAGTTTGCGCTTGCTTGGGCAGAGTTTGACCGCATTAAAACATTGGCAGCCCAAAACAGATTCGAGCTTCTTGGGCTTACAAAAGAGCATTTATTAATCCTAAAGGGTGAACAATCATGAGTAATCTATTAAAAGCGATCGAGCTGCGAAGTGAGGGGAAGCTCACTGAATCGAATGAAATGCTGACGGCGATGGCAAAAGATGATCCGAAAAGTGCTGAAATCAATTATCAATGTGCATGGAGTTTTGACGTTTTGGGAAAGGAAGCGGAAGCCGTTCCTTACTATGAAAAAGCACTTCGATTGGGGCTGAACGATGAGGATTCCTTAGGTGCAACTATTGGACTCGGAAGTACATATCGAACATTGGGCAGCTATAAAAAGTCAAAGGCTGTCTTTGAAAGTGGGCTAGACCGTTTTCCGGAAAACAATGCATTGAAAACGTTCTATGCTATGACATTATATAACTTAGGCGAGCATTCACAAGCAATGGAAATTGTCCTTACTTTGCTTGTTAAGACTTCAAATGATCACGACATTCTATCTTATAATAGAGCACTTGGATTCTATGCGGATAAGCTAGATAAAACATGGTAATAAAAGTTTACACAAAGGAATGAAAGAAATGGAAGAAAGATTTCAAGTTACAGATATAGAACGAGAAAAAGTGTTGAAAAGCTATTTTAGAAAAGGATTAAATGGACCGCTAGATACGTTTCCAAGCAAAGACAAAAGAAAATACATCATTGCCCAAGAAATAATTACGCGGTTTGAAGTTGGAAAAGTGTATTTGGAAAGAGAGATAAACGAGATTCTTAAAGAAATCCATCCTGATTTTGCGACCATTCGACGTTTTTTCATCGATTATGGCTTCATGAATCGGAGCGATGATGGGAAGGAGTATTGGATTGGAAATAAGTAAACTAGATAAAAGTAATCAAGGTGAAGTGAATAAAATAAACACATTTATTAATAAAGTGTTTTGTGAGAATAGAGATTTGAAGGAGCAGATGGACAGTAGCATTTCCGCCAAATTCCATAAAGGTATTTATTCAGTACAAAAAGACGAAGAAATACTTGTTGTAGCTTCCACCCATAAATCTACTTGGCATCCAAATTGTATATATATCAGTCTTGCTTATAATCTGGATAGGATCGATGAATTAGCTCTTCAATCCATGATTACTGAGCTAATGGACATATATGATCAACCATTGTTTTTCCTGCTAGATAACAGATTTTATCAAGTTAAAGAGCTATTAACTCGAAATCACTTCAGAATGATTAGAAAGACAGAGATTATACATATCAATCCAATTCTGCCCAAAGGTGAAATAGGGCAAGATGAACAAATTTTATCAGTCAGAGAGATATGTACGAACGAAGCAATAATGCACAGTTTTGTTCAGTTATGTAAAAAGACATATACAGAAACACACACTGACAACCCTGTTGCAAACTTGCCGATTGAGAGTTGGAGACGAGCAGCAATGGATGGATTGATGGAAGAACATAGCTATGTCATTGTAAACGGCATGCAAGTTACGGGCTTCAGTCTTATGTATAAGTACGATGAGAAAGTTTGGGAGTTGGGATGGATAGGTGTTGATGAAATTTCAAGAATTAATGACTTGGATAAATTGATTCATAAACAACTAGAAGACGCCGCAAAGAACAGAATTTCATTCATTGAAAAAGAAGTGGACTCCACTTGTCCATATTCGCTTCATATTTGTGACTCCGTAGAGTCTGAAGTGGCAGAAACATTATATGCATATATGAAATGAGGTAAAAAGAATGAAAATCATAATAGAATCACCAAGAAATACGAAAGATTTGGCCGCTTACCTTGCGAAAATGAATACAGAGACGAGCTATCATATCGGCTATTGCGGAGAAGCTAAAGATGAAATATACGATACACTCACAAGCGATTTTTCGGACATAGATTTGGCGAATTCCTTTATGGTTGCTTATGAGAAAGAAGAAATCATAGGCGCCATCGGTCTAGATATCGATTTGGAAGACAGGAGTGCGGAAGTATGGGGCCCCTTCGTGAGTGAGGCGTTTAAACAAACTGATCTTGTTAATGGGCTGTGGGAGAAAGTAACTGCACATACCTCATCCCAAGTCGATCAGTATAATTTTTTCCTCAACCTTGAAAACATATATGCTAAAGAATTTGCCGTTTCGCTGAAGGGAGAAGCAAAGGGGGAACATACAGTTTTAATCGCCAGGAAAAGTGAGTCGAAAAAAGTCATTGATGAAGGAGTTGTCGATTACAATTCTGCCTATGCAGAAGGATTTGCAGAATTACACGGACAAGCTTTTCCCTCCACTTATTATAGCGCGCAAACGATTCTTAGTCGATTAAGTGAACAAAATCAGTTGTTCATTACGACTAGTGACGAACAATTGACAGGCTATGTCTACATTGAAGCTGAACCTCAGCATGGCGAAGGCTCTATCGAATACATTGCAGTTTCGAATCAATTCCATCGACAGGGTATTGGCAAAAAACTGCTGACTTTTGCGTTGGATCGATTGTTTACATACGAGGAAATTGAAGAAGTCTCTTTATGCGTTGATAACGAAAATGAGAAGGCAATAAGACTTTATCAATCGGCTGGATTTAAAGTGAAGCATGAATTGGTTCATGTAAAGATCGACAAAAAGGCAGTCGCATTATGATTTATAAAGAGGAGGATATTATCCGCTTGATTTCTGAAGACGAGTGGATGATGGATATTTTACGAAGTGCACAGTCTTTGAATTTACCAGATTGGTGGGTGTGCGCTGGATTCGTGCGATCGAAAATCTGGGATGTACTCCATGAATTTAATGAAAGAACACCTTTGCCGGATATTGATGTGATTTATTTTGATGAATCAAATGTGGAAGAGGAAATAGAAAAACGCTATGAAAATAGATTAAAGCTGCTTCAGCGTGCTATTCCATGGTCTGTAAAAAATCAAGCAAGAATGCATAGCGTGAACAATGATATTCCTTACTCATCATCCACTGAAGCAATTGCCAAATTTCCAGAAACAGCTACAGCATTGGGCGTGAAACTGGATGAACAAGGAAATGTGATATTGACTGCCCCACACGGAATTGAAGATGTCGTCAACTTCAACATAAGGCCAACACCATACTTTAGTGAAGAAGAAGAGCGCATTGGTTATTATCATCAACGAGTTGGCAAGAAAAATTGGAATTCAATATGGCATAAGGTTGAAATAGTACAAATGGAAAAGCAAAACGAGGAGAATACTCCATGAAATTTACGATAAAGAATTCATTATTTACAGCGATAGTTTCGGAATTGCATAAAATATGCTCGACTAAAAGTCTGCTCCCGATCCTTTCTGGAATTAAAATTGAAGCAAACAAGGACAGTTTAATTCTTACTGGTGGCAACTCAGATTTATTCATTGAAAAGAGAATCCCTTTGCACATAAATGGGGAGACGGTAGTTGAGGTGCAGGAAGTGGGAAATGTAGTTGTATTGTCAAGGCATTTTGTGACCCTCTTGAAAAAACTGCCGGACGAAATTGAAATATCATCGGACGATATGCAAAAGGTGCTTATTAAGTCGGGTAATATTGTGACGAGAATGAATGGCTTACGTGCAGTCGATTATCCAAAACTGCCTGAAATTAAAATAATACATTCAGTTGAAGTTGACTTTGCTTCATTAACAGAAGTGATCAAACAAACTATTTTTGCAGTTTCTAAAAGTGAAGCAAAACCGATACTTACTGGCTTGAAAATGGAGTTTATAAAGAACAAACTTATTTGCACCGCAACTGACTCGCATCGCTTATCGTGTAGAGAGTTAAAAATCACTTTCCTTGAAGAGGCTCATTCAGTGGTTGTTCCAAGTAAAAGCTTGGCAGAACTCGTACATTTGAAGGGATCTGGCTCTGCTACAGTACATATTTCGATAGCGGATAATATGATTGTGTTTTCCGCAGAGAACACGATTTTGTATTCTGTGTTAATTGAAGGGAAGTATCCTAACACCCAGACATTAATTCCCACAGACTTTGTTACGAGGATTACGATGAACACGAAGGAATTAATAGCAGGGATTGACCGGGCTTGCGTTTTCTCCGAGGAATGGAAGCATAACAATGTGCAGTTGACGATGATTGACAATAGCATTTTAAAAATAACAACAAACTCGGCAGGAGTCGGAACGATCGAAGAAAGACAAAGAATAAGCAAGGTTGAGGGTTTGCCCGCTATTGATATGACCTTCGATGGCCGGTTTTTTCTTGAAGCATTAAAAGGGATACAGCAAGAAGAGGTGACAATCAGTTTTTGTGGAGTGATGAAACCAGCAGTCATTAGGCCAGAAAGTGACGTTTCTTACATGCAATTGATTTCACCACTTCGAACTTAATTCAGGGAGGGCTTGGAAATGGGCTATATTGAAGACTTGCGAAAGGTAGTTGGACATCGGCCGTTGATATTCGTCGGTTCGGTTATAGTCGTTGTTGATGAACAGGGCAGGTTATTGTTACAGCAACGGAAGTTCCCGGAAGGTGCTTGGGGAATTCCAGGAGGGTTGATGGAATTAGGAGAATCTACGGAAGAAGTGGCAAGGCGTGAACTTTTTGAGGAGACTCGGCTGCGAGTAGATGAACTGACATTGATCAATGTTTATTCCGGTCACGAACATTTCATAAGAGCGGCAAATGGTGATGAGTTTTATGTTGTAACAACGGCCTATTATGCAGAAGGTGCAATAGGGGAATTAGTAGTCGATCAGGCTGAATCGATTACATTTACATACTTTCATCCTGATGAGTTGCCAGAGAATATCGTTAAAAGCCATAAGGAAATATTGGATGAATTTCTATTGAAGCATTATTCATTTTTGAGTGCGGTTAACTAGTCTTCTGGAAATAACAGATAAGGAGTTCAACTAATGAATCAATTAGCAAAGGATTATTGGGAGCAATTTTGGGGAGAAGAGGAACATCCTGCACTAGTCAGTGCATGGATGTTTGGCGAAGCGGTAGATGAACTAGCTCAGGCAGTCATCGACGGAAGGAAGACGGCGACTTGTTCAGCGCTTAAATTATATGAACTGGAAAATGAACCGGTACCGGTAATTGACGAGTACAGTATAATCCTAAATAGCTTAGAAGAGCCAGTTGCAATTATTAAAACGGTGGATGTATCCGTCATACCGATGAATGAAGTGACGGAAGAGTTTGCTTTGGCGGAGGGTGATGGATCGTACCGGAATTGGAAGGAGATTCATGAGCGCTACTTTAAGCGTGAGCTAGGCAAAGTTGGATTAGAGTTCACCGAAGATGTACTGCTTGTCTGTGAACGATTTGAGTTGGTTGATGTGAAACTCCAGGTCTAAACTTTGTCTTCAAGAATAGATCCATAAGAGGCGGTTGAGTTTCGATAGTAATTCACTTGGATGAAATTACAGGGAAAAAGATTCCCACAATGCATATTAATAAAAGCCTGATTTCCCTTGAAATAGAGAAATTAGGCTCTTCTTTATTCGTAATTGTTTTCATGAAACAAGTTTCAGACCAATGGCTGCTCCTAACACCATTCCTATAAATACAACTCGTTTCCAGTCTTTTGATTCCCCGAAAAAGATCATCCCTAAAACCGCTCCGCCAGATGCCCCAATTCCTGTCCAGATTGCGTATGCTGTACCCATCGGCAGTGTTTTCATCGAATAGGCTAGAAAGATAAAACTTGCTCCAAACCCTGCAAACAATAAAGCCAAGGATTGCCAATTTTGATCTTTATGCAATTTATTGATCATGACAACGCCAAACATTTCACATAAGCCTGCCAAGATTAATGAAATCCATGCCATTATGATTCAGCCCCTTCCCGAACATTGTCCGCTGTAACTAGTTTCAAGCCAACGACACCTGCTAATAAAACTACGATCAATAGTACTTTTTCTACTTTAAATGGCTCCCCGAAAATTAGTATTTCGGAAAAGACAGTTCCTGCTGTACCGAGACCGACAAAAACGGCGTATACCGTTCCGACGGGGAGCTTCCGTCCTGCCATGATCATAAGATAGAAGCTGACAAAAATTGCGATAGCCGTACCTGTCCAAGCCCAGAAGTCATATGCGTGTTTTAGACCGATCACCCAAAAGACTTCGAAGAAAGCTGCAATGACTACTTTGATCCATTCTTTATTCATTTACTAGACACCTCCAAAAGTAATAAAAAAACAAAAAAAGCCTGAGAGACAACTGATAAACAGTTTCTCCCAGGCTTTTATCCTTCCGTGACACAGCTGAACTGTGAGTTTTCTCTCGGACCAGGCCAACAATCGGTTGCGGAACCCTAGAAAACATTTGTACTTATACAATTGCTTTAGATTATACGTAAATTCATGAATAAGTCAAGGGCTGTATATCGAAACGGAAATCAAAAAAAGTTATCGATCATTTCCTGAAGGTTTTCGGTCATTTCCCGAGATTTATCGATCATTTGCTGACATATATCGATCATTTCCCGGAAGTTATCGGTCATTTCCCGATATATATCGTCGTTTTGTGACTTTGGGACTACTCTTTTTAGACTTTTAATAACTTCAGATTAAAAAAACTCCTTAAGGGCATACTTGACACGACACTTAAAGGTGTCGTATTATTAAATTCAAATAGGACACCCTTGAGTGTCGCTTCGAAAGATCAGGGGGAGAGTGATCTTGAACGAGAAAAAACCTACTAGAGATGTATATGAAGCGGTTGCGGATCCAACTCGGAGGAAATTACTTCAATTGCTGGCCGACGTGGAAGAATCACCTCTTAATGAACTAACTATCCATTTCGAAATAGGACGTACTGCAGTTTCAAAACATTTGGCAATCTTAAAAGAGGCGGGACTCGTGACGAGTAGAAAAGTTGGAAGGGAAACACGGTTTAAATTGAACGCCAGCCCACTTAAAGAAATCCAAGATTGGGTGGCATTCTACAACAAATTCTGGAGGGCACGACTGTCTCGCCTAAACCAACTATTAGAGGAGGAAGAAGAATGAATTTATCATTAACAATGGATTTTCAATACAACAAATCAATCGACAAGGTGTGGCATGCATTAACAGATTCGAATATGCTTGAAAAGTGGATTTGGAAGAACGACTTTAAACCTGTCGTTGGATACAAATTTACTTTCCGCGCAGAGCCAAGTGAATGGTGGGATGGAATCGTAAAGGGTGAAGTTTTAGAAGTGGACGAGCCGAATAAGATTTCCTATACATGGGGGACGGGTCATGAAGAGCATGTCGTCACGTGGACGTTAACAGAAACGCCAGATGGAAACACAAATCTTCACCTTGACCAAACCGGCATCCATACTGAAGACGGGTTAAAAGGTGCACAATATGGCTGGACAAATATGTCGGAGGAACTTACAAAAGTATTAGAGGAACAGTAAAAAATCCTTCTGAACCATTTGATTATAGGGCGCTTTCCAAAACAAGGAAAGCGCCATTTTTAA
>NZ_BJYL01000064.1 GCF_007991495.1 Sporosarcina luteola
GTTCTCATTCCAAAAACAGCCACACGCTCCGTAGCCTAGGAGTGTGTGGCTGTTTCATTTCATCTTCCTCAATAAATACAACAAATACGGCGTGCCGATGAGCGCGACGATGAGTCCGCTCGGAATGTCTTTCGGCGCTATCAATATGCGTCCGACAAAATCAGCCGTCACTAAGAGCAGACCGCCCATCAAGCCCGAAACGACGAGCAGGGGCAAATGGCGGAAGCCTACTAATCTACGGGCAATATGAGGCGCGACTAGGCCAACGAATCCGATGGTGCCCACAATGGCGACCCCTGCCGTACTGATCGCCACCCCGACGATCAACGCCCAAACGCGCGTCGATTTGACGGATAGGCCGAGACCAGCCGCCACGTCATCCCCAAACGTCAACGCATCCAAGCTGCGTGTTAAATAGATGGCCGGACCGATGAGCAGAATTAGAAACAGCAATGAGAGCTGCACATCCTCCCAGCCCTTTCCATACGTGCTGCCCGAAAGCCAGACGAGTGCCGCGGCGACCGCCAATTTCGCCTTCACGACAAACACTTGCGTCGCCGCAGAACCGAATGCTGATATTGCAATCCCCATCAACGCGACGAGCATCGGTTGAAAATTGTTTTTCCAAGCTGTCAGCATAATGATACCGAGAGCAACAGCGGCGCCTACTACCGCTCCAAGCGGCATGTACTGTACAGGGATTGCCGGGATTGCGACCAAGAGCAGCATCGCCCCGGCGCCCCCCATCGAGGTGACGCCTAACACACTTGCATCCGCCAATGGATTCCGCAAGACACCTTGCAATAAAACACCGGCAAGTGCAAGCATTATGCCGATGATGAAAGCAGTGAGCACACGCGGCACACGGAAATTCCAGACGACCGGCTTCATCCAATCAAGGGACCAAGACAAGCCGTTATAGGAAAATGCCAGTGCAAAGACAGCGACGATCAAAATCGTGACAATCGAAATGACAACAGGTAGTTTGACCGGCTTTAAAGCGCCTCCCATTTGACGATCGCCTTTCGTATGCGATTTCGCCGTCTTCCATGCCAAATAAAGGAGCCAAGGACCGCCAGCTAACGCTGTCATGGCACCGACAGGAACTTCCTGCCCCGGCTGGATCACCCTGCCTAAGACATCTGCCCCGATCATCATCACACTGCCCCATAGGAACGACTGAAGAAAAATTTGTAAATGGCCGCGCACGCCTAGCATCCGAACGATATGCGGGGCCATCAAGCCGATGAAGCCGATCGGGCCGACGACGCTGACCGTCGTCGCCGCAAGCAAAATTGCAGCTCCCCATGCAATCAATTTGACGAATCGGACATTTTGACCAAGTGAGGATGCAACGTCTTCACCTAACGACAAAATATCCATCGGCTTTGCAATGCCTAACGCAGCGATGAATAACACAAGGATCATCGGGCCCGCAAAGGTGACGCCGTTCCAATTCAACTGAACAAGCGTACCTGATCCCCATAAAAAGAGGCCGTTTGTCTGATTCTCAAACAACAGCTGCAGCGAGCCGGTCATGGAAGCAAACAACAGGGAGATGATCATCCCCGTCAATGCGACACGTACAGGCTCCATCTGCTTCCCTGCCAGGACAACAACTAGTACTGAAGAAAGAACCGCACCTACTAACGCAACTAAAAAAGGGAAATTCCCTAGAAACGATGGAAAGAAAATCATCGAAACAACGACAAAGAAATATGCACCGGCATTGATGCCAAGCGTGCTGACAGATGCTAGCGGGTTATTCGTCAACGTCTGTAAAATGGCACCCGCAACCGCGAGTGCCCCACCCGCTAAAATTCCAATCGCTAACCGTGGAAGCCGGAGAGAAAGCACGATATCCTGTATACGTCCCTCCACCCAAACCTCCTTCAAAAGCTGAGAAACTGTGTAATCAGCTTGGCCCTGCGTTAAATGAATGAACGATAAAACGACCAACAGGAAAAGACCGATGATCATAACGAACAACGATCTTTTCCCCGAAGCCTTTCCCGCCATTATTTATTAACCATCGTATCGACGATTTGATTCAGCATTGTTTCAGCTGAGAGCGGACCTCCATATAACCAAGTGTCGCCCCCAAGGTCAAATAGTCGATCTTCCTTGACAAAGTTCAAATTTTTCCAAACAGCGTTGTCTTTCAATTGTTTTTCATACACATTGTCTTCATCTTGGACGGAATACAAGTAGTTTGCATCTTCGTATTTCGTCAGCCCTTCAACGTTGAACGTACTTGATCCGAATACTTCAAATTGATCTGGCATGTGTACGTTTTTCAAACCGATTTTCTCAAGGATTTGAGATGCCATGGAATTCGGCGTGAAAACACGGATTTCCGGCGCTTGTGGACCTGTGTAAGCAAGCGTCAAGATGACATCCTTCGTCTTCAAGTCTGCTTCCTCAATTTCAGTTTTCGCTTCTTCGTATTTCTCGTCTAAATGCGCCAACACTTTTTCGGCTTCATTCGTCTTGTCTACAGCCTTCGCAATTTCATTGAAGGTCGTTGTCATTTCTTTATACAAATCAATCGACTCGTCCTCCGGATACGGATTGAAAATAACGGTCGGAGCAATTTTCTCCAAATCCGCTAGCTGTGCATCGTGACGGAAGCTGACACCGATGATCAAATCCGGCTCAATCGCGGCGATTGCTTCCAAATTCGGTTCTTGTCTTCCACCGACATCGACAACATCATCGCTCAATTCCGCATCGATATTCACCCAGTTATGGTATTCCTGGATGTCCGCCATTCCAGCAGGTTGTATGCCAAGTGCAAGTAGATCTTCCGCGTACGTCCATTCAAGCACGACGACTTTCTTAGCAGGCTTATCAAGTGTTACTTCGCCGTTCGCTCCTGTTATCGTTACACTTCCTTCGGCATCGTTGACAGCACCTTTATCTTCATTCTTTTTCGATGAGCAGCCAACTAACAGAACTGCACTGAGCGCTAAAAACAGCAACATCTTCATGTATTTATTCATTTATACTCCTCCATACTGATAATCATTATCAATCAGTAGTGTAATCTTTCAACAAGCCACTTGTAAAGTATTTTCTAGATGAATGATTCTCATTCTCAACTGAACGGAAATATGATATGCTACTAAGTATTAAGAGTTGTCATTCCTACGGATTAGAAATGAAACGGAGGCATTATACATGCACCCTACGATAAATACGAAAAACCTATCCATCGGCTATGAAAATCACCTTCTTTTCGAGAATTTGAATTTAGCGATTCCCCGCGGTGAAATTACCGTCTTTGTTGGGAGCAACGGTTGTGGGAAATCCACATTGCTCCGTTCAATCGCCCGTTTGTTGAAGCCTTCGGACGGCTCCGTCTTGCTGGAAGGGAAAGATATCCATTCGATGTCTTCCCGTAATGTAGCAAAGAAGATGGGCATCCTCCCCCAAGGACCGGTATCACCTGAAGGATTGACGGTTCTTGACCTTGTTAAACAAGGCCGCTATCCTCACCAATCGTGGCTTTCCCGCTGGACGGAAGAAGATACGAAAAAAGTCGAGGCGGCGATGGAAGCGACCAAAATCAGTGACTTGCGCGACCAGGCGATCGACACACTATCGGGCGGCCAGCGTCAGCGTGCGTGGATTGCCATGACGCTAGCTCAGGACACGGACGTCATTCTGTTGGATGAGCCTACGACATATCTTGACATGACCCACCAAATTGAAATTTTGGATCTCTTGTTTGAGTTGAATGAACAAAAAGGGCGCACAATCGTCATGGTGCTCCATGATCTGAATTTGGCTTCCCGATATGCACATAACATTGTCGCCATTAAAGACGGTGGGGTATACGCGCAAGGAAGGCCGGAAGACATTATCACTTGCGATCTTGTCCGCGCGGTATTCAGCATGGAATGCCAAGTGTCGACGGATCCCCTTTTCGGAACTCCACATTGCGTGCCTTTTGGCCGTGGGCGTTGTGTCGTGCAACAAGTAAGGAGCAATACAGGTGCCTGAACTGAACGACGAGCAAATTGCATCTTTGGAACGTTTCGGCATATTTCTGAACAGGCAGCCTGATGCATTCACGAACGCCAAATCGATTTTATCGGAAGCGGCAAGCACTGTATTGTTTGCGGAAATTAAAACATTAACCGGTGCGCCGATCGACGCTGTGGCCGCTTCTGTTTATATGAGAAGGCACGGTTTCTTCTTGACGGGGCTGTTCCATATGCTCAGCAAATTCAACCTGCTCTTTACCGGCAAATTGGAGGACGTCTCTTTATTCGTCGAGAACGGGACAATACAGTTTTCCATTGCACCCGATTCCTTCGAGGACATCCATGACCGGCACGAAGCAATCCGTTTCGTTCTCGAACAGTACGGACATCCCGTCGTCGACTATATGAGCAAGCGCGCGCATGTTTCCAAGCTGATCCTGTGGGAGAATGTATGGGGTTACGTCATTTGGATGTATTCCATGCTTCTCAACGAAGACTGTTCTACAGCACAAAGTGACCTTGATTTCTTAGTGGATGATGAAACTTGGAAACCACATATGAGGCGCTCGCCTTTTAAACAGTATTTGCAGAATGAAGAACCGCTTGAAGCAATGGCAAATTATAAACGGACAACTTGCTGCCTATTAAAGGAACTGCCCGATACGGAGAAATGTCCGTATTGCCCGTTAAATAAAAATTAAAACAGCTTGCTAGCACTTTTACTGGTGTAGGCAGGCTGTTTTTATATGTTGGATCTGTCGATTAGCGTGATCAATAGCTTTTATAAGTTTTTTCGCTATCAACTAAACACCCCCTTATAGTTTGGTTTCGTTGCGATAGCAGTTAGTTTCGTTGCGAAGTTGATTAATTGCGTTGCTAACCAGCTTGTTTGTGTTGCAAACCCTTTTGATTGCATTGCGAGCCGATTTCATTGTGTTACGAACCCGTTCAATTGCGTTGCGCTCACGATGGTTGATTACCCCTCAATGCTCCCTTAACGTTTTACCGCCGACAGTGATTCTCTCGAGAATCACGTCAGCCGTGAGGGTTCAAACCCATGCCATTTCAAAGGATTAAGTATCCTTGACCCGTTAGTTGTCTTAAATGCAGTCATAGTAGAAAAGTGTATTTTTTTAACGAACAGGGGAATATATATAAGTATATACAAACAATTCTGGAGGGGATATAATGGTGGAAACAAATAAAAAAGAGGTGTTGGCTATGACGACGACTGCACAAAAATGGGGAGGAAGTATCGGCGTTCGCATCCCCCAAAAGATAGCAAAGAAATACGGTGTCGTTAATGGTACACAACTAGAGATCTCAGATGATGGTGAAAGAATCATCATTAGACCTGTTGAAAATGAGTTCACATTGGAAGAATTACTAGCACAATGTGAAGGCAGCAACCCCCACAAGGAGTTTTTTAGTGAGCCTGCCGGAAGGGAAGACATATAACAGATGCAAATTCCAGACAGAGGAGATATTATTTACTTGGATTTCAATCCTCAAACAGGTAGAGAGCAAGCTGGGAGAAGACCTGCGATTGTATTATCACCTAAGAGATTCAATGAAACAACCGGCTATGCATCTGTATGTCCGATAAGCAATACAACAAGACAATGGGGCTTTCATGTTCATTTGCCTGAGGGTTTAGAAGTTGAAGGCGTAGTAATCCTTGATCAATTGAAAAATCTAGATTTTCGTGCGAGAAATGCAACAATAAAAGATAAAGTTCCTGATGATGTGATTGAATTATGCTTAAAAAAGATCAGAACATTTTTATGAAAAAAGGTATTTCCGATAGTAAGGAATTACCTTTTTTCATTTTGTTCTCCAACTATAAAAAATGCTGGTATAGGGCTGCCTACTACTAACTGATCGCACTTAGATATAGGTCGAGAGAATCTTCTACTTCATGTTCTACAAGCGCAATAAAATCGCTGGAATCCTCTGTCGTATGTACTTTATCAAGTGCTTCATAATAAGCTAATCGGTTTTCCACCTTAATAACAACCGGAGGGAACCCATCTTTCATAAGTTCTAAATTAAGCAGAAGTCTAGAAGTACGACCATTGCCATCTACAAAAGGATGGATGCCTACAAAAATGGCATGCAGCATTGCTCCCCGCTCGACAGCATGAAGGTGGATACCATCTTCATAGTACCAATTCATCATCTGCTCCATTTTTTCTTGGATTCTATAATGAGCTGGAGGTGTATGCTTAGCACCTGAAATAAAGACTTGCTCCCTACGGTATACACCTGCATATGCGTCATCAATTCCTTTTAACACTAATCGATGCACATTTTTTATTTGCCATTCAGAAAGTGATTCTTTCTTTTGGACAATTTCCTCCACATAATTTATGGCATCCCGATGGTTGATGACCTCCAAATGCTCCCTTAACGTTTTTCCACCAACCGTAATCCCTTCAAGAACAACTTTGGTCTCGTTCATAGTTAAGGTATTTCCTTCTATTGCATTCGAATTGTAGGTCCACTCCAGAAATAATTTTTCTCGTAAACTTTTTAATGTATATTTGGGTAGAGGACGAGCAGCATCCAATTGTGCTTTTTTTTCATCAATCCGTTCAAACAAATGATCCACCTCCTCGATATCCATTTTTATTATTAATCTTCCAACTGTAAAAACACCTTTGTGAACTGTTTGAAATCGTCAACATGTTTATTTAAAATTGACTCTAAAATATCAAGTTCAAGAGCTTGATAATCATGAACAGCGATGTTGCGGAAGCCAACCATATTCATTAATGTTTTTGCAAGATCCGCTTCAATCATATCCGCTTCCTGTAAAAGCTTAAATGCTTCACGACTCGTTTTTGGAACGCCTAATTTACGCTCGCTCACAACATGCATAGCCAAGTCAATACTTGCTTCACAAGCACGTTGGATATTTAACACGATACTATCTTGTTTCGTAAAGTTTGTTAAATTTTCAGGATTTCCTTCATACACCTCATGAATTCGGTTTAGACAGCGCTCAATCGTTGTCGTTTTGTTTAAAATGACATCATTCATCCCCAAATACACTTCCCCTCTCCTTAATGTCATTTAGTATCACGGCTCGTTGCTCATTTAATGTTGTATACATGCTAAAGGCTCGCATTCTTTGACGAATGAATTCATTTTCATCCTCTATATAGATAGGAATACCATGTGCAAAAATTTGCATCGTGAAAACTGTGTCAACACTCTTAATATCTACCAAGTCCACTTCACGCTCGCCAATTAAAGCAAGCTCATTTGAGAGCAGAAAACGATCATAAGATGATAGTTGCTTGTTGCTGAAATAAGCGAGATCAATATCACTCTCTTCACGTACCGTATCTTTTGCAAAAGAGCCAAAAAGGATAATGAAAGCTGGATCGACTTCTTGTTTTACCTTTTCAATAAGTTGTTCTTTTATTTCATTCGTTAGCACACGTATCACCTCCTTATCAATAGTATAAATGTTTAAGGAAAAAACTGCACTCCACTCATATAGCATAATAAGTTTGTCTGTCTTTTACACTTGAGTAAAAAAATTTTTCATATTTTATAAGCCAAACTACAATGTAAATTGTCTAATGTATAGAGAGGAAGTCAAAAAGGGGGTAATTCTCATTGAAAAGCTTATAAAGAAAGCCAAACGGGGAAATCAAACAGCTTTCATCCAATGCATCGAGCCATATGAGGCTGATTTGTACCGAATGGCTTTTGTCTATATGAAAAATGAGCATGATGCTGTAGATGTTGTTCAAGAAACAATCTTAAAAGCTTATGAAAAAATGAATACCTTGAAAGAACCGGCGTACTTTAAAACGTGGCTCATCAAAATTGTCATAAACATTTGCCTCTCTAAATTAAAGCGCTCAGAAAAAGTGATACATATTGACGAAAAGCAGTTAGCGTCATTAGATGTTGCATCTACAGATATTTCCCTAAAGCTCACTTTGCAAAATTTGATCAATGAATTATCAACTGAAGAAAAAAACGTCATTCTTCTTCATTTCTATCAAGGCTATACATTCAAAGAAACGAGCGAACTTTTAGAAATGCCTTTAGGAACCGCAAAATCCGTCTGCTATCGAGCTTTGAAGAAATTGCGCATACAAATTCAGGAGGTAGATTTTTATGAATGAAATCAAAAAATCCATAGAACAAATTCCTCTGCCTGATGATTTACATGAAGTCGCCTATAACCGTTTACAGAAGGCTGCACCTAAAAAGACTAAACGTTGGATGTTGCCAACTGTCGCTGCACTTTTTTTACTACTATGCACGACGCCTATTGTTTTTTCCAACTATATTTCCATAGGCGAATTTTTCGAATCAAAGGATCAAAAAACGGCTGCTATAGATGATTCGATAATAGTGGTGGAATCCGACATGTTTACAATTACGTTAAAACAATTTGTCGATTTCAAAGAAAACAAACGGTTCATTCATGAACTGAATAATATTCCCTTCGCTTTAACTGACAGGGAAATACTTGATCAATTAATTGAAGATGAATTATTACAGCACGAGGCGAAAACTCATGGAATTGTCGTGACCGAACAAGGGGTTTTGGAATACGCAGAGCAAACAAAGCAGGCAATAGGGGAATCTAATGATCTGATTATGATCCAAATCAACGAGGAACTAGCAAAAAGGCTAGGCGTTACAGCAGAAGAATACTTTACGCACCCATCAACTTTAAAGCACTACGAATCCATGCTCACTTCAAACGAGTTTATTACACGGCTTTATTCAGATGGTGTGTTAAATGATCAATATACGCCGGATCAATATAAAGCTGATTTGTATGAGAAATATGCCAATCAAATAAAAGTGAAACAAAACATTTTAAACCAACTAGAAAGCAAATAGATAAAAGGGGCAGTCCGGGACTGTCCAATAAGCCCAGAAACCACCAGAGTGCGCCGCCGCTGTCACCGCCGAGCACTTCGAGTGATTTCGTAAAATAATGCTGGCAGACGAAAACAGCCAATCTACACCGATTCTTTTTGGTGTGGATTGGCTGTTTTTTTATATTCTTCTCCCACTCCCCATCCATTTTCAAAAAGTTGAATCGCTTTCAGTGATATGATGCTCTAATAGATAGAGTCAGAAAAGGGGGTGCCGATTGGTCTTGAAAAGAAAATTGGTTGCACGTGCGAAAAAAGGGAATAAGCAGGCGTTTGAGACGCTGATACACGAGGAGAAAGAAAAGTTGTATAAGATGTCATTCATTTATATGAAAAATGAAAATGATGCATTGGAAGTATTTCAGGAGACGGTTCTCAAAGCGTACACATCCATGTCTTTATTAAAGGATGACCGTTATTTCTCTACTTGGATTACAAGGATTTTGATCAACACGGCGCTTCAGATGCTGAAGAATAAAAAGAACATTGTGCCGATCCATCAGGAGATGATTGAAGTGGATAGGCAAGATGGACATGTTGGCGTCGAAGTGCAGATCGACTTAATGCAGGCACTTGAAGAAATGGAAGAAAAGTATAAGACCGTCTTGTTATTGCGTTACTACGATGATTTCACTGTAAAACAGATTGCGGCATTTTTGGAATGCCCGGAAGGAACGGTGAAGACGAATATTCGTAGGGGGCTTGAACAGTTGAAGTCAAAACTGAAGGGAGTGTATGTTGATGAACGACAAAATTTCATCATTTAAGAAGGAAGTCGATGAAATCCAAGTGCCTGTTGAAAAGCTGGATGCCATTATAGGAAAGGTTTTGGATGGAGAGATGCCGAAACAAAAAGGGATTATTTGGCGGCGATTGGCAATTGGGACAAGTGCTGCCGTCCTGTCATTAGGCATATTGGTCGGTTCAGCGGCTATTTCTCCAGCAATGGCGAATTTCGTATCACAAATCCCAATTATCGGCTCCATTTTTAGCCAATCCAACGATAAAGGACTAGTACAAGTAAGCGAAACAGGCTTAACTCAAATAGTCGGCGAGACGAAAACGGTCAACGGGAAATCACTGACGATCGATGAGGTGTTCTATGATGGAACAAGGTTCACTTTTAGTTATTCATTGGTATCGGATGTTCCAATTACTGATAATTACTTAATGCCTTCGTGGACAATCGACGGCCAACAGTATGCTTCCGGAATGGGAAGAGATGCTGAGGTAGTCATTAGTCCAATGGAGAGGACTGGAATTTACGAATTGGGGTACTATCAAGAAGAAACGGTACCGCTGAAGGAAAAATTCGAATTAGGACTGTGGTTTGAAGGGGAAGGCGGTGAAGAATGGGATTTCCATATTCCGGTTGTCAAACAGGTAGTTAAGCAGATTGCAATCGATGAAGTGCAGCAACTTGAAGATTTGAAATTGATTGTGAGTTCCATCAACACTGGCCCGGGTGGAATGCTTATTAATTACAAAGTCGAAAGTCCGTATGATCAACATATAGGGAGTTTCGTTCGTTTTGAAGTTTTCGACGAAAACGGAAATGAATATAAAATGAATTATGGTGGATCAACCGGTGCACGTTATAAAAAAGGGACTTTTTTATTTGTGCCCATAGATGAGGATGTTACTCAATTGACCATAAATCCGGTTATGTATATTCCTGAGGGTAAAACTGTTATTGATTACTCCGCTTATCGGGAGAAAACGTATCCTTTCAAAAGCTTTAAAGTGAATGTATCAGATTAAGTAAAAGGTAATAATTGAGTCAAAACAAAAACAGCCCGCCCGTACCGCTACTTCCCGGTGCGTGCAGGCTGCTTTTTGTTCAGCTTCGCCT
>NZ_BJYL01000065.1 GCF_007991495.1 Sporosarcina luteola
TGGCGGTACATTAAGAGAGCTTTAAAGTCCCGCGAGTACGGTAAAATGTTGCTAGCGGTACATTAAGCGTTCTTTTAAAGCTAGTACCCGATTAATTTAGATCGACTCCTAGAATAGCGGCTCTATATAACCCTTCAATACGTTGCATAAATGCTCATCATTCACTTTCAGATAGCTTATCCACATAGTATCTCTGTTTCTTACTCCCTTTCTGTGTAAAGTTCTGCGCTAATACTCTTCTGATCGTTTTAGAGGAGTCGATTACTCTGCACCATTCTTGTACAAGTGCTCTAGTGATTCGCATATCAGGAAAAAGGAGTTTCAATTCTTCAGTACTTCTAATAATGCTAGCGTCAAGCCCCTCTACATACCCACATTTTTCACAAACCGTTTTAAGGACATTTTTTCTTGTCATAAAGGAATGGCATAAGGGACAAAAAATACCTTTCTGCAGATGCTGATACTGGAAATGCGGCTCCCGTGCATAAGGTGAGTGTGGCAAGTGCATTTTCAATAAGTGCTCCGCCAGCTGCCGATGTTCCCTGCTCAGAACGGATGGAGTTTTATTGATGCCCTCCATAAACCGTTTTAATTGTGAAGGCAAAATTATCGGTATATCAGCAGGAGCTTGATACAAAGTGAACTCTGGGTTGATAAATACGAGATACCCTTTAATTGTCATATTGCTCTTCATCCTTTTTAGCAATGAACGTAGCAGTGTCAAACTTCGATTTAACTGATGCAGCGGATTCAGAATCTCCTGGTTGGTGGAAAGAATACGAAAGACACCAGACTCGTAAAGAAAGTCTCCTTCATAATTCTTAATTTCAAAAAGTACTATTTCTTTTTCGGAAATAAGCAAAGTATCAATCTGAAAGACTGAATGATTTTGATCCAGGCAAATATCGTGTAACAGATAAATGTCGGCCTGCAATGCTTCTGTTAGTTGATCGAAACGTTTTTCGCCTTCAAAGCCTTTGACTATATTTGCATAACGTTTGTTGTCTTTTTCGGATAACGTCAATCTGTAATGGAGCGAGCGCAGCGCTATCAATTCTTTTACTTCATCACGTTTCTTCATAGTAATTGTCAATTATTGCAACTCCTATTTTTATTTTGCAGTACTGAGAAATAAGAAATGAAAAGGGATGAGAAAAGAGGATGCGGCGAAAGGATAAAATAGAAAGAGGGTGGGGATCCATCTTGTAAATCTCTTCTACATACACGTCTAAAACTCCTTCTTTACTACAATACATATTTAGGAAAAGTGAAAAGGCCAACAGATTGGACTGCAGGCCTTTATTCTGCCATCATTTTTCATAGCCGATAATAATGCCTTCGATCTTATCAATCGAGAGTGCTCCGAAGTCCCGGCTATCCGTACCCCGCCACCATTGATCGACGAGGATGTAGACAGTGTTTTCCTTTACGACGACCGGATCTACATTCATATTGAAGTATTCCCTCGTGGATTGTTCAGTAACAATGGCATTGTTGGGCGTGTTTTTGAAATATTCTTCTTCGCCCATCCCTCGCCTCGTTGCTTTTCCATAAAACGTATCAAGCAGCTTGTCGTCGATAAACACTTGACCTCCCTTAATCTCAACCGTTTCTCCGGGCAAGCCGACAACTCTGCCGATATACATTTCGGGTATGGCCGTGTTTTTGGCGATTACAGAAGGCGGCATATGATAATAAACGACATGCCCCCGCCTTAGTTCGCCAACGTCAGTTGAAACGACAAGTTTCCCGTGTTCGTGAAATTCGAAATCGTGCTCACCTCTATCCATCGCATCAGAGCCCCACTCAGCCAAAAATGTATGTTCCGATTGCGTCACGACACCTAACCGTTCAGGGGTGAAATCATCAGTGATTACTTCCGTAGTATCCAAGTACTTCCAAGTGGAAAATTCGATGCCGTCTTCACCGACAAAGATTCGTGGACCTTTTTGTTTTAATTCATAAGAGAAACCATCCGCCACAATTGTATACGTGTCGCCTTTATGTTTAACCGTGAAATTTTCGTATGTGCCTGCCACTAATAGAGGCTCCTTAATTTTATAGCCTTGTAAAGCTTTTTCTCTGTCCCGATCATCGCCCATGAAAGCGGCGCCGAGAAAATCATCCTTAACCGTCAATGTAGATTCCCTAAACTCCAATACGTAATATGTTGGACTCGTTCGGCTGATTTGCTGTACATACATGCCATCCCATGAAGCCGTTACATTCGTTTGACCCGATTCACCGAGGCCCATATACAATCCGACACCAATGGAAAATAAAACGACAAGCGAAAGAAAGGTCGGGAGCAATGTGTGAATGCGGAACGTTTTTTTAGGACGCGCTTGAGTGAAAATTGACTTCCGCATTTTTTCTATTTGTAATGAAGACGGACGAAACACATCGCCAAGCTGCTTCAGCTCTTTCGCCAGATCATCATCGGATAAATGTTTCAATTGAAAAACCACCTTTCTCTAATTCTTTTTTAAAAGCCAGCAGTGCCCTCGACAAACTCATCTTCACTTTTCCTTCCGACCAATTGAGGATAGATGATGTTTCCTTCGTGGAAAATCCTTGAATCTTCCTTAAGATAATTACTTGCTGATAGCTCTTTTTCAGCTGACTGAGAACGTCGTAAAATTGTTTTTGCTGTGAATTCAGAAGCACAATGTCTTCAGTGGATGCTCCATGTTCGGTACGAACTGAGTGTAGATCGAAAAAATACATTAAAGGGTTGGTTTTTCTAAAATAACTCATCGTTGTTGTATAGGCGATCCGAAAAATCCATGTCTTCACGGATGAATCCCCTTTAAACTGGTGTTCATTTGCAATGACTTTCATAAATGTCTCCTGAGTTAAATCCTCAGCAGTGTGTGAATCCTTCACAAGCATAAAGATATAACTGTAGACCGCATCACTATATTCACTAAACCATAATTCACCGGACACAACGATCACCTCTCTTTTCTTCTACTACTTAGACGCAACCTTTGAAAAACGGTAACGGTTAATAAAAAATCGCAAGCCAATCATATGAAAGATGACTGGCTTACGATTTTTTGTTTTTCCTGACTATCCCTCAATCATTTTAATCAGTTCCCGCATATCTTCCTTAAAAAAGATTTTTGGAACGGGATAAAGCGGATTGGCTTCTCGTAGAGCCCGTTCAATCATGAGCGGGATATCACGATCGTTAATGCAATCGACTTTATCGGGAATGGCCATTTTTTTATTCAAATCCTTAATGGCTTGGATGAATTTCGTCGATTTCTGTTCAGTGGAGTCGGTTCGTACGCAAATGCCAATTACATCGGCCAGCTCAGCTAACGGTTTCTGTGCGGATTCTCCATAATACTCAAGGACATGGGGGAGGATAATCGCATTGGCGAGCCCATGCGGTACATTATAGAACCCGCTCAACGTATGTGCGATGGCATGTACATTGCCCACGTAAGCGCGAGTGAATGCTTTTCCTCCTAAATAGGCGGCCCTTTGCATATTTGTCCGAGCTGTGATATTTTCGCCGTTTGAATAGGCTTCGTAAAGGTTGTCGAAAATCAGCTTGACGGCCTCGATGCTCCATTGCGCCGTATGTTTCGTATTGCTTTTGCCGATATAAGCTTCGACCGCATGAGTAAGTGCATCCATTCCTGTCGTCGACGTAATATGCTTCGGGAGTTTCACTGTAAGTAACGGGTCCAACACCGTAAAATGCGGGATGAGTGCGGTATCCATCAATGCGTACTTTTCATGTGTGTTGCTGTCAGAAACGACGCATGCAAGCGTTGCCTCACTCCCCGTGCCTGCAGTCGTAGGAACGACGAACAACGGAGGCATCTTTTTCATGACTTTTAAAACGCCTCTCAGCTGAGGGAGTTTCTTATCAGGCCTTGCTAAACGTGCGCCTACCCCTTTGGCACAATCGATTGGCGAACCTCCTCCAAACGCGACGACCCCATCGCATTTAGTTGCTTTATAAAGTTCCAACGCTTCCTCGATATTATCAATTGTTGGATTTGGCACAGTCTTGTCGTAAACCGCAAAGTCGACTTCTAATGCACGCAGCCCATTCAGTAATCCCTCCATCAAGCCTGATTCCGCAATGCCTTTATCTGTAACAATTAAAATACTTTTAAGCCCTTCTCTTTGAATTATGTTCGGCAGTTTCGATAAACTATTTTCCCCAACTAATAGTTCGGGTTCGCGCCAAGGCAGGAAAAACATTGATAACTTCATGACCTGTTGAAAGCTTCGGCAATATAATTTATACATCCCGTTTCCCCCATTTCTATATATAGCGACATTAAACTTTCCGACTATTATTCATAAAGTAGCATATAAAGGTTAATCGTGCATCTGGTTTATGTGAAAAAGTCGCTTCACGATTAGTTTTGAACCCAAAATGGTAAGATAGGAGAACAGTACAGAGAGGAGTGTTTCGGTGAAAATCAACAATCAGGCACGTGAAAGTTTGTTTGTGGAAGTAGAGCATTTGACGAACGAAGAGTTGAACAAAAAGCCGTCGGAAAATGAATGGTCCATTAAGCAAGTGTTGGAACATCTTTATTTGATGGAAGGCGCCATTGCAAAGACAATCCAATATCAGCTTAGTGCAGGGGAAGACAGTGTTGTGGGGGATAAACCAATTGAACTATCGGTGAATCGTTCAACAAAAGTCCAGGCACCCGATTTTGCAAATCCATCGGATGATTTTGCCACTCTCGATGAATTGAAAGAGAAGCTATCGCAAACACATGAAGCTCTATCGGCAATCGCTTATAATACGCCGTCAGATATTTTGCGATCGAAATCCTATCCGCACCCCGTGTTCGGTGACATGAATCTCAGTCAATGGATTCCTTTCACCGCTTACCATGAAATGCGACATACCGAGCAAATAAAAGAAGTAAAAGAGAAGTTAGGTTTCAATTAAATAAATTCAAGGAGGATTCGGCATGAAGGAAATTACAACAACTGAACTGCAGCATCAACTGGAGAATGGCACGGTTCTCAATATGATTGACGTTCGTGAAGATGAAGAAGTAGCGCAAGGCATGATTCAAGGAGCTGTTCACATTCCGCTCGGCGAGTTGCCGGAAAGATTGGATGAAATCGATAAATCGAAGTCTTATATTATGATTTGCCGATCTAGCGGCCGAAGCGGCCGGGCATGTGAGTATTTAGAAGGTCAAGGGTACGACGTGACAAATATGGTCGGCGGCATGTTGGATTGGCACGGAGAAGTTGAATAAGTTTTTAACATAGGGAGCCAGAGCGGCTTCTTTTTTTATTAGCTATAAAAAATAAGATGGTGCTTTTGAGAAAGTTCCCGTTGAAACGCTGAAAGTTCTCAATATCGCATGAAAAGTTCTCATAGGAGCACAAGAAGTTCTCGAGAGCACTTGAAGTGTTCTCGTTGACGCGCCAGAAGTTCTCATTGAAGCACCAAAAGTTCTCATTAACACCGGAAGAGTTCTCCTTGGACAATTGGTTATATCTTGACCCACTCGTGCGTATAGTGTGGAAAAAGGCGGTGTGGAATTTGAAACGATGGCTGATCATCGGATTGTTATTTGTAACCTCCCTTGTTGTTGTCATTTACGGGGTGAATGCTTCGGATCGTGGTTTTTTCATGCCTGAGCAGCTCGGTGGTGTGAAAATCGTCATCGATCCGGGGCATGGCGGGTTGGATGGGGGGGCTTCATTTGGGGATGTCGTCGAAAGGGATATCACCTTAAGTATTGCGCATGAATTGAAAAAGAAACTTGAAAAGAAGGGCGCTATGGTTGTCATGACGCGTGAAAAAGATGGAGATGCCCTTGCGGAACACGCGCCGGGTGATGAGTTCGGGACGACTCGAAAACGGAAGCTTGCCGATTTGAAACTGCGGGAGAGTATTGCCATCGAAGAGGATCCCGATATGTTTCTTAGCGTCCATGTCAATGCGATACCGGAGACTAAGTGGCGTGGTGCACAAGTGTTTTATCATTCTGAAGGCCATGAGGGTGGAGAGCTTTTAGCGAAGTCAATTCAAGGATCGTTCCGGGATAATTTACAAAATACGGACCGCGAAGCAATGGCCATTAAAGGTGTTTATTTGTTGAAAAAAGTTCCGATGCCTTCTGTCTTAATTGAAACAGGGTTTATTTCCAATCCTGAAGAACGGGCACTTTTAACAGATCCGAATTACCAAGTAAAAGTGGCGGATTCCATTGTTGAAGGAATCATCCAATTTCATTTATCGGAGGAGAATTGAAAGCGAACTGCTTCTGTGATTGGCCCACTATGGTATACTTAGAGAAGATTGAATTATACCTTTAAGGAGTGGCCAAATTGATAAATGAACAAATTGTCCGTGACGTTTTAGGCGAATTGAAGGACCCGTTTTTACATAGAACACTTGCGGAAACCGATGGGATTGTCAGCATATCGGTTAAGCCCGAGAAGAAACATGTCAGTGTAAAATTGGCCATCGCTAAAATCAACACGGCGGAGCAAATGAATTTGCAGACAAAAGTAGTTGAAGTGATCAAGGCTGCGGGCGCCGATTCAGTCGGTATCCGATTTGAAGAGCTCCCGCCTGAAGCACTTGAAAAGTTCCGCGGTACAGCAACAGAATCGGAAACGCAAGACTTGTTATCGCCATTAAATAAAATTGAATTCATTTCTATTGCATCAGGAAAAGGCGGCGTTGGTAAATCAACAGTTTCTGTTAACTTAGCTGTTTCACTTGCCCGCTTAGGCAAGAAAGTCGGTTTGATTGACGCGGATATTTACGGATTTAGTGTGCCGGACATGATGGGGATCACTGAGTTGCCAGTTATTCGCGAGGACCGGATCATTCCGGTGGAGCGCTTTGGCGTTAAAGTGATTTCCATGGGCTTTTTTGTGGAGGACAATGCACCGGTTGTATGGCGGGGGCCAATGTTGGGCAAAGTGCTCGATCAGTTCTTCCGCGATGTGGATTGGGGCCATTTAGATTATCTTATCTTGGACTTGCCACCAGGAACGGGGGACGTTGCGCTTGATATCCACCAAATGATCCCTGCGACGAAGGAAGTTGTCGTTACGACACCACATCCGACTGCTGCTTTTGTAGCGGCGCGAGCAGGCGCAATGGCGCTTCAAACAGAACATACGATTTTAGGCGTTGTTGAAAATATGGCTTGGTTTGAGTCAAAAGCGACAGGCGAGAAGGAGTACGTTTTCGGACAAGGCGGAGGAACCCGACTTGCAGAGGAGTTACGTACGGAACTTCTAGGCCAGATTCCTCTTGGACAGCCGGATTGGAATGAAAATGATTTTGCTCCTTCCGTATATGCGGAAGATCATCCAATCGGGAAAACCTATTTAACAATTGCACAGGGAATTATTGATAAAACAGCGGAATGATAAATAGAACGAGCGGTGGAGGCTATTGCCCTCCACCGCCATTCTCATTTCCACCGCCTGACTCTCCACCGCTACCGCCACCACCCGATTCACTGCCCTTTTTCTCGGTAGGCGCGACTTCACCCGCTTTAAGAATCAATTCTTGCCATTTTGCTTTAAGCAATGGACTGTTAATCGTTTCCTCGATGGATTTCTCCAGCTGTTTCTTCATATTAGCTGATTGTAAAATGGTCTCCATTTGCTTTTGCATATCGGGTTGTCCAAAAAACTCCACCATTTCATCTTGGAAGGATGAGTCGTTAATCAATTTTTTCATGATGTCTTGCTGTTGTTCTTTCATGCTTTTTGCGATGGTCTCCGAGAACTTCGGGTCGTCAAAGGCGTGTTTCCAAAAATCTTGGCCTTTATCCGACAGTAATGTATCCTCGATTGATTTCTTCACTTCGGGCTGCTCAAGCACGATCAATTCGCGGAATTCAGCCTCTGAAAGCATTTTTCGGATTGCTTTCTTTCCATCTTCTGTTTGCAATGCATCCGTCATCATTTTCTTCATTTCGTCATAATTCGGGCTTTGCTGTTGCATGCTACAGCCTGATAGAAGGATGGCGAGTAGTAGTAAATGAACCCATTTTTTCATCATGGAATCAATTTCCCTTCCGATTGCATTTTCAATTATTGTTCACAAAATGGCGGGGAATATGCATTACACGTTCAACTAAATAGATTTTTCGCCAAAACGTTGATACACTATTGGGAGCAATTGAAAATGGGGGAACTATATCGTGACCATACGAAATTGGGTAAAATTCTTTTTTACGGCATTGATAATAGGAGGAGTTGTCACGGGGATCCTTGGATTGATCGTCCGCTGGGAATTCTTTTCGCAATATTTGTCATCTGGAGAATATATGGAAGCTCTCGGAGCGCTCTTATGGATGATTTTCCTTGGTTTTACAATGAGCGTCGTCGCACAAATGGGTTTTTTCGCTTATTTGACGGTGCATCAATTTGGCGTGAACTTGTTCAGATCATTGACGTTGTGGAATTGGGTGCAAATGTTAATGATCACTGTTGTCATTTTTGACTTAGTGTTTTTCAGATTCAAACTAACAGCGGGTGATACGGGACGAACTGTTTTGTATTTGACATTGCTGTTTTCGTTACTGGTAGTGTCCGCCATCACGGCTTATTTCAAAGCGAAATGGACTAAGAAACATACACTTATTTCAGCTTTGTTCTTTATGATTGTGATTACGACGCTTGAGTGGCTCCCGGCGTTGATGGTCCGTTCAGGCAATATCGATTCATGGGTGACGATTCTTCTATTCCCGTTACTTGCAGTGAATGCGTATCAGCTTCTAATGCTGCCGAAATACAACCGCCAATCCGATCAGGACAAAGAGAGGCTTGACGCGCGTAAACAAGCGAGGAATTCTTCAAAGACAGCAAAAACCGCGAAAGCGAAATGATAAAAAGCCCAGTTTTCCGTTAATGGAACTGGGCTTTTTAAAAACGTTATTTAGGAATCCTCTTTGTCTTTAAAGACATATTGAAAAGAACATCTTCCAAAGACTTGTACTGGCGGGTATCGTTAAGCTTCTTTAGAGAACTTAATGAAACTCGTTTTTCACGATAGTGGGGCAAGGAAATGATCTCTCCTTCAATAACAGGAGGAGGTTCACCTTCCAGCCATTGCACGGATGATCCGAGGGCATTCACTTCTGTATCCCATAGCGCATTGCGCAAAGAGTAAGGGAACTGCTCGTCTGATGTCCTAAACCAAAGAGGTTTGGAGTCGAAAAGTGCCTCATACTTTTCTAATTGCCCGATAAGAAGAGGGGTGTTTTGTTCATATTCCATTCCGGCATGTCCCAACAATCCGGTTGGAATATTACGTTTCTTGATCAGTTGTACGATTTCTGGAAAACGCTCCGCCCATTCCATGTCGAGAAGTAGCAATGGATAGGGAGACTTCAATTCATGAATCAGCTGCTCCACTTCGTCTTCTCCGAATGAAATATTGATCGTCAATGCAGACCCGGACATTCCTCTTACAATGACTTCATGTGGCTCGTCCGTCAATCTAAAAACGGTCTTTACGGAATCCGAGCCAGGTAATGTGGGAAAGAACAAGACGGCGGCAATGCAAATAGTAATCAGGATAAATAATTTAGCTCTCACGGCACATCCCCTTTATTGCACAATCTATAAAGTACTTTATGATAAGTGCTTGACCAATATGAGTAGTCCATGCTACTATAAAAAAGTCGTTGCAAGACCAGTGAAAAAAATGCTTGATTATCATCAGCACTTTAGTTATACTAAGTCTTGTCGTTGGAAAATAAAAATAGTAGTACGATTCCGCAGTAGCTCAGTGGTAGAGCAATCGGCTGTTAACCGATCGGTCGTAGGTTCGAGTCCTACCTGCGGAGCCATTTTTATGCTTCCATAGCTCAGTAGGTAGAGTGCTTCCATGGTAAGGAAGAGGTCACCGGTTCGAATCCGGTTGGAAGCTCCAGTATAAACTTATGCGATTCCTGTTTCATAAGGAAAACGCTTTTTTTATGCCCGTTCGACCTTGGAAATGAAATAATAGCACTTGCAACCGAATTCGAAAATTAATTTTTAAAATAGGCTTGCGCACTGAACGTAAATTTGTTAATATAACATTTGTGCGATTCGCACAGCCGATTCATTCCTA
>NZ_BJYL01000066.1 GCF_007991495.1 Sporosarcina luteola
TTAGTAAGTCTTCGGGAAGTTTGAAACTGTTTTGCTCGCGTTCCCTTATCGACTTTTTCTATTATAGACACCTTATATTCATTCGTCAACAGTTTTTCTTAAGTTTTTTTGAAAAGAGTTGGAAACATCTCGCCAAGCCTTGATACTAACGGCTTGGCAAGAATGTTATGATTGGATGCTAATGATTTCACCGTGGCATTTCCCACACCTGTATTTGCGCACGTCCATTCTTCTCTGGCGTCTATACTCCAATCCACACGCTTTGCATTTATATAGATGGATCTTTTTCGGTTTGTCCGCCTTTGTTGCTAACGGTTTGCAGTATCTTGGTGAACCTGTTGCTTTTAATAAATCCTTAAAGTCGGCATCTCCATGGCGGTACCCTTTACCTTCCTGGTGTAAATGGTAATGGCAAAGTTCATGTTTGATGATGCCAGCGAGTTCATCCATATCGTATCTTTCCAGGACTGCCGGGTTTATTTCAATCGAACCGTCCTGGAGTTTGTAGCGTCCGCCTGTTGTTCGTAGTCTTGCATTAAAGGAAGCTTCATGTCTGAATGGTTTCTTAAAATATCCGATTGAAAGGCGTTCAACTAGTTGCTGCAGTTCCTGTCGCTCCATTTATCTGTTCACCTCGGCGATTCATTTCCCTGTGGGGGAATCATCGTCAAGGAGATTCTTCCTTTGTTTTTGTCGACAGCTTCGACCCAGACGGTTACAATGTCGCCGGAAGCGACAACGTCTAATGGATGTTTGACGAAGCTTTTTTTCAATTTTGATATATGGACGAGGCCGTCTTCGTGGACACCGATATCGACGAACGCACCGAAATCTACTACATTTCGGACGGTCCCTTGCATTTCAAGTCCTTCGTAAAGATCTTTCATGTCGAGAACGTCCGCTTTCAAAATCGGTTGTGGATAGTCGTCACGCGGATCGCGATTCGGGCGCTGTAACGTGTCGATGATATCGCGCAATGTCACTTCGCCGACGCCGAGCTTTTCCGCTAATGTCGGGACATCCAATTCGGCAAGAGCATCGATGGCTTCTTTTTTTCCGATCATACTCTTATCCACGCCCGCCTCTATAAGTACCTGTTCGGCACTTGCATAGCTTTCGGGATGCAATCCTGTCGAGTCGAATCGATCTTTCGCTTCAGGGATACGAAGGAATCCGATTGCCTGTTCATATGTCTTCGCACCAAGACGGGGAACTTTCTTCAACTGTGTTCGTTTTTGGAATAGCCCTTCTTCCTCCCTCGCCTTCACGATATTTTCAGCAACCGTTTTGGAAAGCCCCGCCACGTATTGCAATAATGAAGAAGAAGCTGTGTTCACGTTCACACCTACTCGGTTTACAGCAGTTTCCACAACAAATGATAGTGATTCGGATAGTTTTTTCCGTGCTACGTCATGTTGGTATTGACCGACGCCGATGGATTCCGGATCGATTTTGACGAGCTCGGACAATGGGTCTTGCAGTCTTCGCGCAATCGAGACGGCGCTTCTTTGTTCAACTTGGAGATCCGGGAATTCTTCACGGGCCTGCGAGGATGCAGAATAGACACTTGCTCCCGCCTCATTGACGATAACGTATGAAACTGGTTCAGTCGATCCCTTAATGCACTCGGCGATGAACTTCTCCGTTTCCCGAGATGCCGTTCCGTTCCCAATGGCGATAATTGGGATGTTGTATTTTTTTAGGACAGATAAGACTGTTTTCTTAGAACCTTCTTTATCGGGCTTTGGCTGATGCGGATAGATGACGGATACTTCAAGCATTTTACCCGTTTCATCGATGACCGCCAATTTACAACCTGTTCGAAATGCAGGATCGACGCCTAAAACCATTCTGCCTTTTAAAGGAGGTTGCAATAATAGACTTTTCAAGTTCTCTGAGAATACGTGGATAGCCTGCGCTTCCGCTTTTTCTGTCAATGCCGTCCGGATTTCACGTTCTACAGAAGGAGCAATCAGACGTTTAAATGCATCTTCAGCTGCCTCCTTCACTTGCACAGCTGACGGAGCATGCTGTTTTTTAATTAATTCACGCTCAAGTCCTGCAATGATTCGTTCCGCCGGAAAAGCAATGCTGACACGAAGTACTTCTTCCTTTTCCCCACGGTTCAACGCAAGAACACGATGGGGAACGATTCTCTTTAACGGTTCTTCGTATTCATAATACATTTCATAGACGCTGCGCTCGTCTTCGGCGCCTTTACGTAGCGAAGAAACCATTTGTCCGTCCGACCAGGCAAGTTTACGGACATTTTCACGAAGTGCTGCATCATCCGCAATCCGTTCGGCAATAATATCACGCGCTCCCGCCAACGCCTCTTCGATAGATGAAACATTTTTCTCTTCATTCACGAAAGCGGCCGCAATGGCTTCCGGGTTTTCCGGTCCGAAGATCAGTAAACGGTCAGCCAATGGTTCAAGTCCGCTTTCAATCGCAATCATCGCGCGGGTGCGGCGTTTTTGCTTATACGGCCTGTACAAATCTTCAATCCGTTGGAGGACTGTAGCCTTTTCGATATCCTTTTTCAATTCATCAGTCAGTTTTCCTTGCTCTTCAATTAAACGGATAACTTCCTCTTTCCTTTGTTCAAGCCCTTTTTCATAATGGTACGCGTCTTCGATCGCTTTGATTTCCACTTCATCAAGTGAGCCGGTCGCTTCTTTTCGGTAACGTGCTATGAAAGGGACCGTGTTGCCCTCATCAAGAAGAGAGATAACATTGGCAGTTTGCTTTGCGCTAATGGCGGCTCTTTTGGCCGTTGCTTCTATAATAGTATTCGTCATACATTTCCCCACCCTTTCTTTCAGTACTAACAGTTTACCATTTATCCGCCCGTCTACTCTATTTTAAGCATAGAAAAAGCCTGCTTCATCACTGAAGCAGGCAGCCGGCGATAAATGTGGCATCATCTCCGGAATCGGCCGTTTCTTTAACGATATTATATAGATCAAAAGCATTTCTGCTTTGTTTCATACTTGCTTTCGGACTCTTCAACACGATTCCGTCCGAATGAAGGAAAAACATGTCCCCGACATCGTATTTATATTTCTGTGTATTCATTGTCTGAGGTCTACCTGACAAGAATCCCATGACCGGCAATGGATAGATCATTTTTTCACAGCCATGAAGAATGTACATTCTTACGTTTCCCACACAGCTATATTCGATCGTCCCCTCTTCATAGTTCACCCGCACAATAGCAACGGCCGCCCCACGTTTTTGAACCATATAGTCATTGCAACGGTTCAAAAGTTCATCAAGCGATTCATCATGATACTGCGCCAGGACTTCGGGGATGATTTCTGCTGACTGACGGGCGACAACGCCATTGCCTAATCCATCGGCAATGGCGCAAATGAAGTAATCCTCTTCTGAATGGATGTAAAACGTGTCTCCCGATTCCTTATTCCCGTGTTTCGCTGCGTTATAGACATAAGCCTCTACATATTCGTTTTTGAATTTCTCCACTACGAAGCACCACCAGCTGCCAATATGGCCTCTTGCAATTTTTTGATCGCTTTTCTTTGGAGCCTTGAAACATGCATTTGGGAAATACCGAGCCGTTCTCCCGCCTCTTTTTGGCTTAATTGTTCGATGTATGTATATTGGATAATCTGCTTTTCACGCTCAGACAATACATTCAACGCATTCGCCACAACAAGGCGATGGTCCGTTCGTTCAAATCCATCGTCTGACTCACCAATAATATCGAATAATGTCACCGTACCGCCTTCGGAATCGGCTTCCAACGTATGGTCCATTGAAAGGGCTTGATAGCTTCTTCCCATCTCCATCGCTTCCAACACCAATTCTTCATCAGTATCCAAGTATTCCGCTATTTCACTAACAAGCGGGGATCGCTGCATTTCAATCGTCAACGTTTCCACGGCAGCTTTTATTTTCGGTCCAAGTTCCTTAATACGCCTTGGAACATGCACAGCCCATGTTTTATCACGTAAAAACCGTTTGATCTCCCCTACGATCGTCGGTACTGCGAACGCTTCGAAACTACGGCCCAGTTCCGGATCATACCGACGGATTGCTCCGAGAAGTCCAAGCATACCGACTTGCACGATATCTTCATGGTATGGCTTTCCGTTTGAATATTTGCGAGCAATGGAGTGGACGAGGCGTTCATAATGCAGGACGAGATTTGTCTGCGCCTCATCGTCATTCGTCTCCTGGTACTGTTTGATCCATTCCAATACTTTTTCTTTCGTATCTGGCTTATGAGTTGGCTGATCGTTTGACATCTTCTTCGCCCCGCTCTCCGCCGAGATATTTAGTCATAAAGACAGTTACGCCCTCCTCGTGATGAAATTTAACTTCATCCATGAGCGTCTCCATTAAGTAGAGCCCTAGTCCCCCCTCGCGCAGGAATCGGGCTTCTGAAGCGTCACTGTATGGTCCGATATGCTTTTTAGTTTCCTCGAAATCAAAACTCGCACCATGATCCGCAATCATAATTTCCAACCGGTCTTCATACAAGGCGCATCCGACAACAATTTCCCCTTCATCATCCGCACCGTATGCATGCTGGACCGCGTTCGTAATCGCTTCACTTGAAGCAATCTTCAAATCTTCGATGTCATCGTATGTAAATCCAAGACGGCTTGCGATTCCTGAAATCATTAACCGAGCTACACCGACGTATTGAGCTTTTGCGGGAATTTTGATTTCTATATAATCATATTGTGCCATTATTGTCCTCACTTTCCTTCTTTTCAATATCAATAATTTCGCTCAGCCCGGTGATTTCAAAAAGCCGATGCAAACGTTTATTTAAACCTGTTATTTTCACGTGTCCGCCATTGGATGTCACTGTTTTGTAAAAACCAACGAATACTCCAAGGCCTGTACTATCCATATAATCTACTTCCGATAGATCCAGTTCAGCTTTCAGCTCCTGGATATTTTCCACAGCCGCCAGACGCTCTTTTAGCACAGGTGCTGTAAAGGCATCTATTTCACCGACAACCTTATAATATTGAACACTGTTCTCTTCTAATAGTTCGACTTGTAAATTCATCTCTGCACCCCGACTCTCTATTTTCATATTGAATAATATACTACCTTATTTAATACCCACCATTTCAAAAATCAAACCTTTTCCGTCCCTTTTTTGAAGATGACAATAGTGAAGTCGTCGCTTAATCGATAGTTTTGAAGGCCTGCTAGTTTATGATAAATATGGTCAGCCATTTGCTGCGCAGGTTCATCTTGCACTTCCGCGAGAATTTCTTGGATCATTTCCATTTCAATGAACCCTTCTTCCGTCCTCGTTTCCGTTACCCCGTCCGTCATCATTGCAATGAAGTCCCCATCTTGCATCATAACGGAACGTTCTTCATAGACAGCATCCGTTTTGACGCCGAGGAGAAGCCCCTTCGCATCCAGTTCTGAAAACGTTCCCGTCTTGGCATTGAAATGCAATGCCGGCTCATGACCTGCCGAAGCATAGGAGAATGTCGCATTTTCCCCATCGTATTTTCCGTAAAACATGGATATGAACATTGAATCATCAACGCTTTTCTCGACAATCCGGTTAATGATTTCCAACACGTTCCGAGGATTCGAATTATCATTTTCAAGACCATCCATGCCGTATTTAATCATGGACATGCATAATGCAGCAGGTATCCCCTTCCCTATTACGTCCGCTACAGCGACGCTCGATTCGTTCTGTCCATTCAGGAAATAGATATAGTCCCCATTCATTTGACGGGCCGGTTGGGAAACCAAACCGACATCAAGCCCGTCCACAATCGGCATTTTCGTTTTTAAGATAGTGTCCTGCACCTTTGTGGCGACATCCATTTCAATTTGAATCGCTTCCTGTTTGCGGATGAGGCTTTGGTGTTCGCGTAATGTAAGTCCATAATGAATCATCATTTCGATCAAAAAATCGAATGAATCCCAAACTTCGTTCCGCAATTCAGGATGAAGTTCAATCATGGCAGTTTTATGGATGCTAATAACGTCTTCAGGTGCAATTTCTTTTTCAATAAAACGTCGGCTGAATTGCTGTCCGACATAAAGATCCTCTTCGCTATGGCTTTCCAAATACTTTTTCATGATTTCCTTGTATTGCCTACCTACTTCTTGCGGCATTCGTTACCACCTCCTTAATGGAGCCATTTAGTTGCGGTTATCGTTGTGCCTTTTCCGGGTTCTGAGATGACTTTAAATTCATCCATCAGCCTTTTGACTCCGGGCATCCCAGCACCAAGACCGCCTGATGTCGTATAGCCATCTTCCATCACTTTACGCAAATCTTGGATACCCGGTCCGTCATCGGAGGCGACGATTTTAATGCCAAACATTCCGTCGTCTGTCACTCTTTCAATCTCAATCCGGCCTTTACCGGCATACAGATAAATATTTCTTGCCAATTCACTAATGGCCGTAGTAATGCGAGCCTGGTCGACGGTTCCGAAACCGGCCTTCTTTGCTTCGTTACGCCCTAGTTGTCTGGCAGCAACGATATCCCACTCCGTGATTATATCTACAGAAGACCTATAGTTCATGGTCAGGCCTCCAATTCTTTATAAAGTTTGTCCAAACCGTTTTCCAAATCTAGTGCAGTCATTACATTATTCAAGCGAATTCCAAGCTCAATCAATGTGATTGCCACTGCAGGTTGAATTCCGGTAATTACAACTTTTGCACCCATCAATCCCGTCATATTGATAACATCGCCCAGCACTTTCGCAATAAAAGAATCAATGAAATCAATCGGCGTCAAATCAATCACTACCCCAAGCGCTGAGGTTTCATGCATTTTATTCAATAGGTCCTCTTGAAATTGAATTGCAGTCTGGTCATCCAATTCCCACTGGATGGATACAATTAAGACGTCATTCAATTTCAAGATCGGTATACGGGTCATCATTATCCTTCCACCTCCACGATTGCCCGGTTTGTCATCGCCAAGGCCGATTGCATCCCCTTCTGCAAGGTACTTTTCGTTGTAAATTCATGTAGATTGATGCCGAGAGCGACGATCGTTTGCGCGATTTCCGGTCGTATTCCAACCAGCATACACTTCGCTCCTACTAAACGGACCGCATCCGCCGCCTGGATAATATGATGTGCAACCATCGTATCAACGACTGGAACTCCCGTAATATCAAGCAACACTACTTCTGCGCGTTGGCTGACAACGCCTTCCAGAAGGTTTTCCATAATTAGCTTCGCGCGCTCTGTGTCGATTGTTCCGACAAGAGGCATAACAGAAATCTTATCGAATACAGGTATTAACGAAGCCGATAGTTCTTGTAGAGCAATTTTCTGTAAACTGACCGTTCTCTCCCATTCTGTTGAATAGGCATCAATGATACTTTCCCGAAGAGGGTTGATCCAACTTTTAAATAGTTGACTGAAAGACTTGAAGTTTCCGTCGTTGACGATGTTCTTTTCTTCAAAAAGTTCAAAGACGATATCCGAAAAGTTATCAATTGCCTTGTTCACGAACTTAATGGCCCAACCGAAACGCACGACTTTTTCGGTGAAGTCATTGATCTTATCAACATTAGCGGCAAGAGATTCGTTAACGCTCGACGTCATCAATTCCGCAAACTCCCTACTCGTCTTTTCGACAAGATGATCGGGCATGAAGTGGAAAAAGCGCTCCCCTTTCTCTTCCTTCATCTTTTTTATCCAGCGGCTGATGATTTCATCCATATTCTGATTGATGCCTTCTACCGTAATTTTATTCATCCGTCCTAATGCCTCCTCAACAAAATAAAAACGTCATACCTCCATTGTACCGAAAAATCTGGTTTTACACATCTAATAAGAATGCGATGGCGCTAAGCAATCGAGTAGGAGGGAGTGA
>NZ_BJYL01000067.1 GCF_007991495.1 Sporosarcina luteola
AAATAAAAAAGATTTGAAACTTATTCCGGAAATCTGCGTCTGTACGCTGATTAGAAAATGTACATACCGATCGGAGGAATTTGAATGAAGAACAAACTATGGAAATTCATTATGGTGGCGGTGTTAATCATCCCTGTGCTGATCATCCCGTCGGGAGTAGAGGCAGCTGTCAAGAATCCATTTTCAGATGTCTCAACGAACAATCCTTATTTTGATATGATCCATGAAATGCGAGACGAGAAGGTCATTAGTGGCTATCCAGACGGCACATTTAAGCCGAAAGAGAAGATCAACCGTAAACAGGCGGCTGCCCTTGTCAACCGGATTGTTAAATTGCCGGCAAGGAAGAAGTTTGTCGCTTTCAAGGACGTTTCCACCAAAAACCCTTATTTCAACGACATCAAAAAAGTTCAACAGGCTGGTATTTTCGAGCCGGATACAAAGGGCAATTTCTATCCGAACAAGCTGATTACACGCGCAGAGATGGCCAAAGTGCTGACGATTGCATTTGATTTGAAAGAGGTTTCGGAATACGACTTCCTGGACGTACCGAGAAGCCATCCGATGAGTACCTATATCCGGGCGATGTATGCCGCTGATATTACGACGGGTGACGGAGGCATTTATTACCCAGATATCGCTGTTTCCCGTGATCACTATGCTGTATTCCTCTATCGGACGCTGCATCGGAACGACCCAATCGATCCCAAGAATCCGGAGAAGCCATTGCCAGGGCAACTGACGCCTTATCTACCTGAGTATCTTGAGGGTGGCGAATACAGGGTTGCCAATGCGATGCTCACGATGATGGGACAGAAAGTTACACACTATCCAGCCGATTATCTGATAACCGATCCGATCAAGGACGGACCGTACGGAGATATGCCTGAAATTGACTTATATAAAAACCGTTTCGGAAAATACAACGAAATGGCGAAGCAAAATCTGTTGTACTTGAAACGCTTCACCAAAGAGGATTCGGTCGTCGGGGAGATGCTGAACAGATGGCTAGCGGGTGATTTTTCGCAGGTGACTGACGATTATAGAACGTTACGGATGATGACAGACGATGATTACGGCAACTGCGCTTCGGATGTCTGTATGGACGACTTCATCAAAGCCCGTACCAAACAGGCGGAAGAGTACTTCCTAAAAACCATTTCCGGAGCCGAAGCTGTCAAGCGGTACCGTACGGAGTGGGGAACAGAGTAATATAGGTTTTCCTCATCATCCAGGGGTACCCGGTACCTTCAAATTAAAATGTAATCCCCCAATCATATTTATATGGATTGGGGGATTTCCTGTTTATATACCAAAGTAATAGCAGCAAAAAAATAAATTTCGCCGACATATATCCTTTTCCACCAAAACTATCTATCTAATAAATGAAAGGTCTGTTCATACAAAATGAAAAGGTGGAGATAGAAATGGAAAAAGGTTGGTTTAAAACATATCGGCTACTTTGGGAGAAACCGATTTGGACAGGCTCGACGCCTGAACAGAAAGTGGTGCTCATGACGCTGCTGTCGATGGCGAATTACGAAAAGAGAGAGTGGGATTGGAATGGAAGGGCGTATTCCGCGAAGCCAGGACAAATGATCACGTCCCTCGCTTCACTCAAGGAAAAATGCGGCAAAAACATCAGCGTGCACCAAATCCGCATTGCGCTGAGACGTTTCGAGAAATACGGATTCCTGACAAACGAATCGACAACCCAAAACCGGCTCATCACCATTGTCAATTGGGACATTTACCAGCAAAACGATTACACGAAGACAAAGCGGACGGCAAACGTTGGGCAAACCGACAACAAGCCGGCGGCAACTAAGAAGAAGGATAAGAAAGAAAAGAATATAAGAAAAAGATCTTTCGCAAACGCGAAAACGGTCAAGGAATTCCAATTCGACCTGACGAGAGGAGAAGCGCTATGATTGCGGAGAAAGCGGTGCTCGGTTCGATGATGAAAGAAAACTACCTCATCACAGATGCAAACCTGTCCGCGACCCAATTCGCGGATCCGGTCCATCGGATGATCTTCCAGTCGATGAAAGAGCTGCTCGCTAGCGGAAAGGCGGTCGACTTCATCACTTTGCTGACGACCTTCAGTCCGCAAGACATCGGAGGCGCAAACTACGTCCGGGATCTGTCTGACTACGCGAACATCCCGGCGTTTGACGACTATGTAGCCGTCATGCTCGATGCCTGGCGCGAACGGGAAAAGCGGAATGTCCTTAGCATCGCCGCGCAGGAAAACTGGCCGATCGACCGCATCATGAGCGGGCTCGAAGCGCTCCTTGACAACCGCGCAAGCCATTACGCCTCCCTGACCGACCTGCTTGCGGACATCTATGAGGACCCATACGTCAAGAAGGAAATCGCGGAAGGGGCAGCGGCCGGAATCGGCACACTCGACAAAATGACGGGCGGCTTCAAGAACGGAGAACTGACAATCATCGCAGCCCGCCCAAGCATGGGGAAATCGGACATCATGCTGCATATTGCGAAACACGCCGGCTGGAAAAATCGGCTGCCGCTCATCTTCTCGCTTGAAATGTCCGCCGAGAGCCTGCGGGATCGCCTTCTCGCATCAACCGGGCGCTTTTCAAGACTGCGCATGCGCGATCCCTACACGATGTTCGATGAAAAACAGAAATCCGAATGGCCACGTACCGTCGGCAGGCTCGCGGAATCGAACATGCACTTCTTCGACCGCAGCAAACAGACCATCTCGGAAATCCGCATGAACGTCCGCAAGATGATCCATGCGCATCCGGACAGGAAACCCGTCATCTTCATCGACTACCTGACCCTCATCCATTCGGAGGATAAAAGCAGCAGCATGCACCTGCAAATATCCCAAATTACGAAAGACCTGAAAGCGATGGCGCGCGAATTCGACTGCCCCGTCATCACACTCGCCCAGCTCAGCCGCGCAGTCGAACAGCGGCACGACAAACGCCCGCTCATGTCCGACCTGCGCGAATCCGGCTCCATCGAAGAAGACGCCGACGTCATCATCTTCCTCTACCGGGACGCCTACTACGACATGCGAAAGGAAAACGACCAAACGATGGAACTGATCGTCTCCAAAAACCGCAACGGTCCCGTCGGCACAGCCATCGCCGCCTACAATAAATTCACAGGGGAGGTCACCGGAATTGCTTGAACAAACAATCAAAGAACAACTCGCAGACGCCATCGACTACGACGCGCCCTTGCTCGCGCACGCCATCTACTTCGCCCTTCAGGAAGGAATCGTCCAGCTCGACGACCCGGCCAGCAGCCTGCCGAAAAACCTGGACTACGACATCGTCACCAAGTGGCGCGACGAAAACGTGCTGCAACTCTGCACCATCAAACTCTTCATCATCCCAATGGGACAAAACCGGCACGCCCTCTACCTCGCAAAAAAAGAGGACGACGCCCGGGCGAAGCACTTCAAGATCTACGGCCAGCTCGCCCAGCGAATCCTCGACGCCACGCACAAAATGGATGTTTCGCTGTATTGCGAAGCGACCGGCCGATACCGGATGATCCGGGAGTTGAAGCGGCAGACGCTAGTGTTTCCTTGTTATTTGGGGGAGGTGGGGAGGTGAGTTTGCGGATAGCGTACGTAAGAAGCTGGATGGCAGGGAGTAGGCCGCTGGGCATCAAAAAAACGCCAGATGTATTCAAATCTGAGCGTTTTTGTTTTCGTCTTTTTTAATCAAGGCTGCAACAACCACTTCACAGCCTCACTCAAATCCTCCGCGACGAAATCAGGCTCAACTTCCTGCCACCGTCCGAAATACTCCCCATTGCGGTACTTTTCATAAGTATCCTGACCGCTGCCCGTCTTCACTAACACTTTGCCGCAGCCGGCTTCATCCGCAGCCAATAAATCCGTCCATCGGTCGCCAATGACGACACACTGGCGCAGATCCAAACCATTCTCCTCTGCAGCCCGAAGCAGCATACCTGGAGAAGGCTTCCTGCATGTGCAACCTTCTCCATGCGCATGTGGACAAACATATACCCGATCGAAACCGAAGCCAGTCATCTCATGCACAAAATCATCGACAGTAGCCTCGCCACGCGAAATGCCTGGTTGATTGGTGAATGAACAAACAAAAAAGAACCCCAGCCTCTCTGAAATACTCGCGCAAGAACAGCTTGCCAGACGGATGAGCAGAAGCTGATCGTGTGGCTCTGTTTATTCCACTTTCATGCGGCAAGGTCAGCTTTCCTATTAATTCAAGTACCAGCGGTTATCATTGAATTTTGAATTGCTTTAGAACCTGGTATCCATCAATCCTGTGCAACGTCGAATTCAGAGTTCAATATTGTACTGGCGCTCCTGTTTGAAGCAGAAAATGAAGGGTTTGCCATAGAGTAGGAGACAAAGGTTTAGTCTCACCTTTCCGCACAACCCTTGTGCTACACTAAAATAGGGGGTGTGTTGCATGGATGATCCATTGTTAGATGAACATATGGAAAAAATGAAACCTTATTTAATGAAGTGGCATAGAGAGCACTCCGTAATGTTACTTACTTCACCGTACATAACTTTGCATTATGAAGTAGTGATGGAAGGCTTTGCGCCACCAAAGGACATGTTGTGTCAGAGCTATCTCTATTCCATTACGGAGGCTTTCCGAGAATTAGTGAGAACTCATTATTACGCCCAGGCCGCTTATCAAATAGAAATAGAACTAAGAGAAAAAGGTGATGTTGGCTGGAGTAACTATTGGAAATTTGAAGTGAAGAATTATTACTTCCGAATGGTCATTCCAAGAATTATTTCTCTTTTGGATTATGTGGCGGTAATGATCAATGAGTTATCCGGTTGTGAGTTAGTGAAAGATGAATGGAAAGTTTACTTCAATCCTCTTAAATCTCTTCTAAGAAAACAAAAACAAGAAGTGGGATGGCTATCTTTAAAGGAAATTGAAGAACTGAATCTTATCCTTTCACCTATCTACAAAGACATTAGCCGAGAGGACAGAAAGATTCTCAATCGCTACCGGAATACAGCAACGCACAGGTATTTTGTCGGAATAGACGAGTTGACCGTTTCATTTCAAAGACGAAAACTTTCCGAGATTGATCAACGAATGCTTAATACACAACAGACCCACAGTTATGGAATGCGAGGACGCCCTGAATATACGTTCGACGAATTGAATACTACAGCCGAGAAGTTATTGAGCAATTTGGATGGCGTGCTTTCCAAACTGATGCAAATGCACATGATGAAAAGGTCAGTAAAACAGATGGAAGAATAAGATCCCGAAAATAAATGAATTTCGAGTGCCAGTTTCCCATTGAATTTCGAATTGTTTTAAAACCTGTTAACCTTCACGACAAGGTGTATCAATCTACCCTGTCGCTTTTTTCATGCAGTCAATTCTTTGATAGAGTGATGTTGATTTGAAAGCCTTCGTACAAGTCACTGCAGTCCATCATGAAACGAAACTTCTCAGACATTTGAATCGTATACTAATTAATTGTATATCTTATAAGACTCACTTTCTGATTGATTGAAAGAGGTGAATGCCTATGTATTTTCCATCGAAAAAAGACTTGTGGTTTGGATTGATCATTTGGGGATTTGTCGTGTTTCTTATAGCTGCCTATGTGTTTGGTGGGGAGCCGATTGGTATGCAATTCATCACCTATAACAGCATAGCGGGGTATATCCTTAGCGTGCTCATCATCGGATTGCTGCTGTGGTTTTGGTTTGGTACAGGTTACAAGATTGAAGGGGGCTTCATCAAAATCAAATTTGGTCCTCTTACAAGCAAGGTGAAGATTGCGGATATCACGAAGTTAAGTGCGGCGAAAAATCCTTTGTCAGCTCCTGCGCTGTCGATTGACCGGATTGAAATCCTTTACGGCAAATATGGTATCGCACTTGTTTCTCCAAAAAATAGAGTGCAGTTCATCAAGACGTTGTTGGGTGAAAGCCCGGGGATTGAAGTCGATGGTGCGCTGTATAAGTGAAGAAGGGGGACGATGGGGATGAATTACGAATACAAGGAGAAGACGAAGAAGAACGGGACAGTTGTGTCAATCCGCGATACGTGGGAGAATGCGTTGCTGGAAGCGGAAGTGAAAGGTAATCAGGTGAAGTTTGTCACGTATGTGCACAATGACAAGACGACGCATTTCAGCATGCCTGTGGAGTTGTTTGAAAGGATGTATCGGGATTTGATGGAGGGGCGGGAGGAGGCTAAGTGAAGAAAATCCTCTTCGGTGGTGCGCTGTTTCACATACTAATAGCGGCTGTCTGGTTTTCTATTTATGCAATCAATGACGGTGAATTCAACAAATGGAGTCATACGACTGTTTTGGATGAGCATTTTGAGAATGGGAAAAGGATGTATCTCGGGTATAACTTTACATGGGAAGGGATCGGCCGGCCAACCATCCTACAGTTGGATTTTATAAAAAAGGATGGAACCCCTCTCGCAGGAGCCGAAGCTTCTCGTATACAGCCCTATTTTGAAGTATCTCAGGACGGCAATACGATAGGGGCAGTGGATGAAGAAACAGTTATCGACGATGGGAAACTAGATCACCCGCCACCAGACGATTCCATTTGACGGGATTTTGATGGATGATAGTGAGAACGGTGAATAGGTATAGGTCTGCTCGCAGTTGAAATGGAGCATATTCGGCGAAAAGAACAGCTCCATGAATTCGCGGACAGCCGTTTCGAAGATCTCCCAATCGACCGCTTAAGGCGCATAGAGGCTCCACTCAATGCCGCCCGTCAACGCGGACTTCGACAAGTTCGAGGAACCGATGTTCACCATCGCGTGCTCTCCCGATTTGAACAAATACGCTTTCGGATGGAACGACATGCCGCCGCTTACCATCATCCGGATTTCAGCGGCGGGCAGTTCATCGACAAGCAGCTCCAGCGCATCCGGCTGCGTGATCGATAAATAGTAGCCCGTCAGGATCTTGATAACCGCACGTGCCACGCCACGTCGCTTCCCGAAGCACAGGCAACACTTGTGCCACACCCGACTTCATAACGAAATATGTCATCCGGTAGAATATATCCGTCTCCGCCGTCAGCCTCTTCAAATCGCCTAGCACGTTCCAAGTAATCAGCCGCAGTTCCGTCATCTTTCGCTTCCACTAGGTAGATTTGCTCATCGAACCCGCCGCGCTTTGCCGCCTTCTTTTCGCGTACCGCTTCCAACTTTTCAACTGTTGTCCCATGGAACTTTGCGGTCGAATGAATCAATTCTAGCAAATCCGCCAGCTCCTCGATTGTATCCTCCGCAGTATCGGCAGCTGCGTATTCTGCCAATTCTTCGTGCATTTTATTATTTGCTTCTGTTATAGTCCGAATCGTTTAAAGTTTGCGTGGTGCACATCTTTCCATCCTGTTCGATGATCTGCGGGATTAGGTCGCGTACGGGTTTGTTGTGGATGGGCATGGGTGTCTCTCCTTTTATGAGTTTTCATTTAGTTTAGCCTAAGGGAGAAGTGTGAAGGATAGAGAAAATGATAAGTTATGGGAATAGCTAAGAAAAACTACCTATTCATATGGAACATATTGAGAGCGTTGTGATACTATTAAGTTAATTGAGTTTGAATTCGATGATTCTAATTTTAGCAAGCAAGGGGTGTACAATGGCTAACCTTTTAAGATGTGCTGCCGGATAAGTCTTTTAATTTGCTTACCTGAGTGAATGGAGATAATTGGTTTGTTGTTTTTGAGTAAAAAACATAATTGAGTGAATTTCATAATTCCAAGCCCTTGTCCCCCAAGGGTTTG
>NZ_BJYL01000068.1 GCF_007991495.1 Sporosarcina luteola
TCAATGCAGATTTATGCGCTGACAGGCAATTAGCAGCTCGTAAAGTATGGTTGTCTCAGAGAAACGAGCGCCGTGAAAGAATAAGCGGATTTAGAATAAACCACTTACTTTTGTCGAGCTTCAAATAAAAAAACCGTCTCAGAAAGTCAGTTTTCGACTTTTTGGACAGCTCCAACATTTACAAGTTTATGTAGCCTTTTTTCCAATGGTTCTCGCCATTCTTCAGCCAGTTGTGCAACGTCGAGTATCTTTTGCATACCTTCAATATCTTTTGGAGCACGAAAATAGATCTCGTTTGCGAAAAGAATCGACACTTGCTGAGGATGCTGTTCAATCAGTGTTATCTTGGAATCTCGTCTAACAGTTCCTTCCTCTAACACCCGGCATAAGTAGCCTGTAAAACCGGTCTCCACCATTCGCTTTAAAAGGAATGGTAAATTCGTTCGCTTAGTGATTGTACTACACGGAATCCTGCCTTGTGTGACTTGGATAACCGACTCCCCTAACTGAAAGATGTCACCGATATGAATATCTGCTTCCAACATATTGGTTACCGTTATATTCTCTCCAAAGCTTGAAGGGGCTAAAGGCTGTCCAAATTCTTCTTCCCACTGCTTATAATGTTCGAATGGATAGACGCACACTGCCCGATCAGGACCACCGTGAAAACGCAAGTCGCCTACGCCGTCACCGCGAAAACCTTCTGTTGTTAAAAAAGCCTCTTCCACCGTTTCTTTTCGTATACCGGTAGTTATTTCCTTTCCGTCGCCATATTTCATCGGTTTCGGTCTTCCAATAGAAAAGTTTTTTAGTTCAATCAAATTTATCATTCCCACTTTTTGCATGCCCCACTTTCTGTTCCTTCAACTATACCATCGGTAAAACTTCCATGGCTAATCAAATAATTACTAGACGAGGAGGACCATCCCTGACCACAAAAAACTGTCGCAGAAAGTCACTTTTCCGACTATCTGGACAGCCCTTTCTCGAATATTTTCGCTTATTAAATCGTATGAGTATCGATATGGTTAATCAATTCCATATATTGCGTATCACCATATCCAATCATCGGGAAAACACTGAATAGTCTTTTCAGTAGTTCATCCGTCGGCTGCTGGTGGTTATGGGCAATAAAACGCGTGACCGGATTGTCTGCTTTCAGCATCTCTACATACCAATCAATCGCCTGGTAGAGGACGGGCATGATAGTGCAGTCCGGCTTCATATGTCGGATCATTACGGTTTGATATACTTCATCATAGTTGCCTAACTTAAGTTCCGTCTGTTCCACCTTGAATTCGTCTTCTCGAAAACTATTATAAAAAACACGCCCCTGGTAGCCGGATTGTTCTAAGTAAGCGAGGATGGTCAACAGATTCATCTGACAAAACATGTCCTCACCGAACCACAGGACAATATCATGATAGTCGCCATTCAGCAATGATTGCAGTGGAGCAACCACTTTTTGCTGATAGGCCTCTACTGTTTCTCCATGGCCGGCTGCCCGAATCTGGATGAATTCCGAGCTGAACACCTTATCAGTCGTTTCATGCACACACATTGCTTCATTGAACGGAGCGTAATCGGAGTCCCCCATCAGTTTTTTACTGACAAATTCTTCATACATCATTTGACCGTTTAGGATATTCAGTACACCCCGGTCGAATAATTCGCGGGCCTCATTCTGCAGTCGGATTACCTCGTGCTCTCTAACTGTCTCCATTTCATTCTTCCTTTCTTCTTGCTTCATTAAAAGTTTTGCAATTGATTGGACAGGCATATTCTGCAGTTGGAATTCTCGGGGGGTACTACCGAACACCGTCTTGAATGCGCGGCTGTAAGATTCTTGAGATGAATAATGATAATCCAATGCAACGTCAATAATTTTCCGCGGCATCTTTAAATCATGCATTGACTGGTACAACCTTCTGAGCAAAATATAACGCCGCATGCTCATTCCAGTCGCTTGATGGAATTTGAACGAACAGTAATAAGGAGAATAGCCCATATGTGCAGCCAGCTCCTCTAACGAAAACTTGTCTTTCAGGCGCGCCTCAATCCAATCAATCATTTCCTGAATATACTCGTTCACCCGCTTCCCTCCTTTCCTGAATTATAGCCGTTCAAGCTTTGCGTCTTATGATAGTTGTTGCGTTCACCTACACAATAGCGAAACGGAAGCATAGGTTAATCCGTATTTAAAAGGGGGATATAATGGAATACCTCAGTTTTCCAGAAGGGGGAGAGGAAAAGTGAATAAAAAAATATTTAATATAATCGGATGGATAGTACTCTTAGCAGTGTTGGGGTCTTGGATTGTATCTGGCTACTCAAGTTGGTACTTATTGTTACTCCCATTATCTTATATCTACTTTTCTATAAGTGATGGAAGCATCGTCAAGTTAAGTAAACTGTCAATCTCAAAAGTCGTTTTAATCTTATTAGCGTTGACTGTATCGGTAGGCATTGTGTTTATTTTAATTCAATTGGCCAATTATGTGATTAATGAAAAGCTACATCTCACAGGAGGGCTCAAGACATTCAGTCAGATAGTCGCTATTCTGCTCTCTTTATATCCTATTAAGTTTATATTTGGCAGTATTGTTTATAAAATATACAATGCTCCCAGCAGGGACAAATCATGATTTCCCGCATAGAAAAAACAGAATAGATAAGGCTCTTTGGAATCAGGCCTAGCCATTTTGGACGCGCGACCTTCCGCTTTGGACGTGCGACCATCTGCTTTGGACGCACAACCGCATGCGCGGGACAGTTCCCTCTTATACATCCACCATCCGCTTCCATTCCCGCTCTTCCGTGAAATGACTGGCGAATTGATTTGCTTCTGTCGTAATGCTTTCCGGATAGTCGAGGACTTCCAGTAGTTTGATGGCGTTTCTCGTTATGGAAGGGCCTTCGTGGATTTTATAGTCAAACAACACTTCGCCGTTCTCGATTGTCTCCCTGAAATGATAATTGCTGTACAACTCCGCTGCCATTTCTGTAAGCTCGATATCATGCGAAGCAACAATTGAGATCCCTTGATTTACAGCGAGCCAATCCATGATCGCTGCGGAGGCGGAGATTCTTTCGATCGTGTTCGTTCCTTTTAGGATCTCGTCAATGAATGAAATGACCGGTTTATTCGCCTTGATCAGTTCGATGATCCGTTTCAGCGACTTGATTTCTGCGATGAAATAACTGTCCCCGTCGAGTACATTGTCCTGAATTGCCATGGATGTGACGATATAACTCGGTTTCATCGTCCATGTTGCAGCAAGTGCTGTGTTGATCGTCTGTGCCAGGATTGCATTGATGGCAATTGCTTTTATGTACGTTGATTTCCCTGAGGCATTCGAGCCTGTGATAAGCACTGTTTTACCAAGTTGAGAAGAATTCGTCACAGGATTTTGTATAAGTGGATGAGCCAAGTCTTCGAATCGGAGCTCTTCCTTATCCGTAAACTGCGGCGTCGTAAACAATGGCAACGATTTCCGGTAAAACGCCACTGCCATCGCCGCATCAAGTTCACCGATTGTCTCCCATACTTGCTTATACGCTTTTTGGTGAGCGGCAATTGTTTTGACAATCTGGTTGTACGCAATGAAGTCAAGCAAAAATACGATCCGTATGTATTCAAACAAAGCATCGAAATCGCCGCCTGTATTGCCGCCGATCGACAGCGCTTTCCCCCAGAAGGAAGTCTTTCTTAATCCTTTTCCTTCACCGCTGAAAACAGCTTTGAATGTTTCGAATCGGGGATGGTGAATCGTCGCCAGGCGTTTCCCCGTACTGACAATGGCTGCTGCGTACGTAATGGAATGCATGTCAATGTCCAATCGATTTTTATTCCGGTAATAAACGATTAAGTTCAAAGCAAATGAACTAAATAGACAAAGTGCGCCAACCTTCAAACTGAAAAACAGAAGAATGATCGATACAATCGGCAAGCAAGCTAATACTACGTACAAATAGGCGTGCTTGATCTTCCGGTCGTTGAATTGATAAAAATAGGAAGAAGAATCGGCATAATTCCGTTTGCCTAAACCCGATAGCATTAGCAACACTTTTTCTCTTAACTGCCGGTCTTCCGCGAGCAAAGTATAAAGCTTCTCTTTATCAGCAACCCCTTCAAGTACCGGATCAATATCACGCAGCTGGTTGAATAAATACTCCGACCCCACGCTCGTTTTTGTGTAGTTCAGTTTTTCAAATACCTTAGTCATGGACAAGTCGTTCCATGTCAGCTGATCGACTCCCCCATACCATTCCGCGGCACTTCTCTTGTTTTTCCAATACGAGGATACAGACGCGATTTCCTCGCGCGTTGCCAAAAACGTTCCCGTCTCCCACTCATGCTGCAACCGTTTCAACTTCTTACGATTTTTGGTCAATATAGAATAGATAACGATTACGATACCTGCTGCTACAATCAGTAGTATGAGATTTTCCATAACATCACCTTCTCTCTCCTTTTTTACGAAAACATACCTCTAAAAGTTTCAATTGGCATTACGCTGGACTCAATCCAATATTCGGATCAAACATATTTGGCGGAAGTGCAATAACCAAATATGTTAAATAAACATTTTCGTTTCATAATCAGATGTGTGATTATCTAGGGAAGTGGATGCATGATTTGGCTTTCATGATATAATAGGAGGGTAGAAAACTTGGTTTCAAATTGAAACTCTTCATGTAGATTTAGAATAAATGTAAGGGAATTGAATAACTTTATGAAACACACAAATGAACTTAGTCCTGCAAAATTGATGTGGAAAATGACACGCCCGCATACACTGACTGCGACATTTTCACCAGTCATTTTAGGAACAGTAATTGCAATGTATGAAGCAAAGATCAATTGGCTTTTATTTATCGCTATGATGTTGGCGTGTTTAGCTTTGCAAATTGCGACGAATTTGTTTAATGAGTATTACGATTTCAAGCGCGGATTGGATACGGCGGAGTCTACCGGGATCGGCGGCGGTATAGTACGACATGGCTTAAAGCCGAAAAACGTGTTAACAGTGGCATTCTTATTGTATATTTTAGCTGCCGTTATCGGCGTCTATATTTGTATGAATAGCAGTTGGTGGCTAGTCGCAATTGGCTTATTCGGTATGGCTATTGGGTACTTCTATACTGGCGGTCCTTTACCAATTGCGTATACGCCTTTCGGAGAGCTATTTGCGGGTCTATTAATGGGGATTGGCTTTGTACTCATTTCTTTCTTTATCCAAACAAATACGATTACGATGCAAAGCGTGCTAATTTCCATTCCTATCGGGATTCTAGTTGGGGCCATTAACATGTCTAATAATATCCGAGATATCGATGAAGATATTAAAGGCGGAAGAAAAACATTGGCGATCCTTCTTGGTCACGAAAAGGGAATTAATGCTTTAGCTATCTCTTTTGTCGTTTCTTATTTATGGATTGTCGTTCTTGTTGTGCTAGGCTCTATCAGCCCTTGGACATTAGTTGTATTCTTAGCCGTGAAAAAGCCAATTTTAGCAATTCAAGGATTCAAAAAAGGGGATACTGAGCCTCAATATTTAAAAGTAGCGATGAAGTCAACCGCTCTCACCAATACGTTTTTTGGATTTTTGCTATCTGCTGGATTATTAATTAGTTATTTCATTTAAAACAAAAGCATGCCCTTCTGTCTTTTTAATACAGAAGGGCATGCTTTTTGAATAACCCGGATATGTGTTTCACTGTAGGATTGAAAGCCATACATATAGGCCAATTAGTGTAATCAGTAGTGTGGGGACCGTTAAGATGATTCCGATTTTGAAATAGCTCCCCCAAGAGATTTTGACACCTTTTTGAGAAAGCACATGCAACCAAAGTAAAGTAGCTAATGAACCAATCGGGGTAATTTTTGGTCCTAAATCTGACCCGATAACATTTGCATAAATTAAAGCTTCGCGAATCGGTCCTGTCGTAGTCGTTTCGGATATCGCCAATGCGTTGATCATGACGGTGGGTAAATTATTCATGAGGGATGACAAAATCGCTGCAATAAAGCCCATCGAAACCGTTGCCACAAAAAGTCCTTGATCGGCTGCCAATTGAATGACATCTGCCAATACACCCGTTAGACCAACATTACGCAACCCATAGACGACGACGTACATCCCAATTGAAAAGAAGACGATCGCCCAAGGAGCCCCTTTCAATACTTGCTTTGTCTGAACGACAGGGCTTCTTTGAGCAGAGAACATAAAGATTATGGCCGTAAGCCCAGCAATGATAGAGACAGGCAATCCCGTGAAGCCACTTGTGAAGTAACCGATGAGCAACACGCTTAGGATCACCCAAGCTAGTCGAAACAACTTTATATCTTTAATGGCATCCTTCGGCTCTTTTAAATCTTCAACTTCATAGTTTCTAGGAATGCTTTTCCGGAAAAAAAGCAACAACACAAAAACACTCGCTATTAATGCAAAGAAGTTTGGCACAATCATTCGAGTTGCATATTCAACAAAGCCGATGCCAAAAAAGTCTGCGGATACGATATTAACTAGGTTACTGACGACTAACGGCAGAGATGTCGTATCGGCAATGAAACCACTTGCCATGATGAAAGGAAAAATCATTTTTTCATTCAAATTCAAATTCCGTATCATTGCAAGCACGATTGGTGTGAGAATAAGTGCAGCTCCGTCGTTTGCAAATAAAGCCGCAACGACCGCCCCAAGGATACTGACGTAAACAAACATGCGCATCCCGCTTCCTTTTGCCAATCTCGCCATATGGAGCGCAGACCACTCAAAGAACCCGATTTCATCCAAGATTAAGGAGATGATAATAATTGCAATAAAAGCAAGCGTTGCATTCCAAACAATCCCGGTTACGTCAATGACGTCCTGAAAATTGACGACTCCTACTATCAATGCAACCACTGCGCCGATACAGGCAGACCACCCAATTGATAAATTTCTAGGCTGCCAAATGACAAAAGTAAGTGTAATTATGAAAATCAATGAC
>NZ_BJYL01000069.1 GCF_007991495.1 Sporosarcina luteola
GGGACCCCCTTCTTTGGACGCGACCGAGGAGGCTTACCGCCCGCCCCCCGGAAAGCGTCCGCCTGTAGCGGAAATCAACTTTTTTACATTCTCTATCTGCATTTAGTTCTCCACCCGGTAATCTCTATGGAAGACATATTCATTTTTCGAATCACTTTCCACAACTTGAATAAAACCTTTATCAATCAAAAACTCAATAAGTACTTCTAGATTAATCGAGTACATCCTCAACTCTTCATGTTCATGAAGTTCCTGTATCGTCCAAGTTTCTTTTGTCGACATGATATCAATCATATGTCTTGCTCCATCTAATGTCCGGTTATGGATGAAAAACTCACTTGCAAGGAAAAGAAGTTCCAACCTCTTCTCTATCGGCTCCTCACTCATGATTAACTCTTCATATAGTTTATAAATAGCTGGGTCGATCTTTTTCACTTGCGCCCAGACAGTGACCTCTGGTGAAAAACCCTTTTCAATAACTGTCAGTCTTGCAAGATGATGCAGGGATTGGATTGCATGATGATAGGCATCCATATAGTTCAGCTGTTCGAAAAACATTTTTCCTTCCATGTAGACTCTCACTAACCTTGAAAGTTCGAGTCCCATTTTAATTTTACGGCCGTAAAATGGATATTCCTTTAATTCATTCTTCAATTCCTCAACAAACTCATTTCGGTCGAAGAAGACTTTCCCGTAGAATAACCAGTCAACAACCTTCCTCTTTGTACCTAACAACAGCCATTTCCTTAGTTGCTTTTCACTGATGACATGCATCGCTGCTTTGCCGGTACCGTCTGTATAGTGTTTTGTATATATAGGCGTTTCCTCATTCGAAGTAATGATCAACATGATTTCATCAAACGTGTCTGTTATTGGATCACCCGCACCCCTTTTTTCAACGAGAATTACACCTAACGTTTCAGGCGAGCTCGCACGTTCCTGATAAATTGGTCTAAGAACTTGTTCCATTATGACACCTCCACCTCTATTTCTTCGACAGGACTTTAGAAAATTCCTTCACAAGGGTTCGTAAAATATGATGCAAATTGAATTTGTGCTATATTGATTGAGGAACGTTACTACTTTTCTTTTTTATACGTTTCAATTCAGTTATATCTATAATGAAGGAGGATTACGGATGAAACCATATAAAAATAAAATAAACCGGATCCGGTCGTTCGCATTATCCTTAATTTTCATCGGGGTCGTCATTATGTATTTCGGGATCTTCTTTAGAAAGCACGAAATCATCATGTTGATATTCATGATTCTCGGACTTCTTGCTATTATCGCCAGCACAGTCGTTTATGCTTGGATCGGCACTTTGTCTACGAGGGCAGTTCAAATCGTTTGCCCAAATTGCGGAAAAGCGACTAAAATGCTTGGCCGCGTTGATATGTGCGGACATTGCAGGGAGCCCCTAACGCTAGACCCTTCATTGGAAGGAAAGGAATTTGACGAAGCATATAACCGCCCAGCAAGTAAAAAAGAAACGTCAGAAGAAAAATAAGAAAAAACCGGTTCCGTTTTCAATTTCGGAACCGGTTTTCTTATTTTGCTTTTTTAACGTTCGCTGCACATTCAGGACATGTTCCGTATACTTCAAGTCGGTGAGAATTGACCTTGAAGCCCGTTACATGAGAGGCAAGGTGCTCGACTTCTTCAAGTCCAGGATGATGAAAGTCGACGATTTTGCCGCAAACATCGCAGATGATATGATAATGATCATGTGTTACAAAATCGAAACGGCTTGATGCGTCACCATAAGTGAGTTCTTTCACAAGCCCTGCATTCCGGAAAACCCGTAGATTATTATATACAGTTGCGACGCTCATATTCGGAAAATCAGCTTCAAGTGCTTTATATATTTCATCTGCTGTAGGATGTATCTCGGAAGAAATGAGAAATTCTAAAATAGCATGCCTTTGCGGTGTAATTCGTACGCCGCTTTCCTTCAATGTGACCAGCGCGTCTTTCAAAAATATTTCAGACATCGCCAACACTCCAATCCATAAAGATTACTTCTTTATAATCATTATAATTAGTTTACTGAAGAAGCGGCCATTTTGTCAACAAAGAAGCTGTTCTTTCGGCTGAGACATATGTTTTCCCTGCTTAATATCCTCTTTTAGGATCAATCAAATTGATTAATTCACGATCTCCACTTAGCCACTTCGTCAGATTTTCAGTAAAAAACTCAAGCGCTCTTTCAATATACTTCCCTGAATGGCTGGAGGTATGCGGAGAAATCGTCGCATTCGATAAACTCCATAGATCGCTTTCTGCAGGTAAAGGTTCCCTTTCAAAAACGTCCAAAACCGCGTGACCGATTTCCCCATTTTTCAAAGCTTCGATGAGATGCGATTCCTTTACCAGATCTCCTCTTCCAAAATTCATGAAAGTTGCAGTTGGCTTCATCGCCTTAAAATGCACTTCCGTTAAGAGGTATTTTGTTTCAGCAGTGCTCGGTAAGACGGAAATGACGAAGTCGGCCTTCGGTAAAACATTCAACAGGTCTCCAAATTGAATCGTTTCATTCATATATTCCGCGGGGTTGCCAGATCGATTGCAACCAATTGTCCGAACTCCGAACGCTTGAAGCAATCTTCCTATTTCAGATCCTATTGCACCGGGACCGAGGATGACTGCAGTAGAACCGCGCAATTCCGTTTGTCTTACCTTTGCCTTCCATTCTTTCCGTTGTTGCTGCTCTGCAAGCACAGGTAAGGCACGTCCTAACGAAAGTATATGCGCCAGGACTGATTCAGCCATCGGAGTTTTATGAATCCCACGGACATTACTTATGACAATCCCCTTTTCAGCGATTTCAGCAAGTGGCATTTGTTCAACTCCAGCAGAAGCGACCATAAGCCATTGCAAAGAAGTAGCCCGTTCAAGCACGGCCGTATTAATGTCCCCCCCATATGTAACGATGACCTCGAAGTCATCTATCGGTGCCGTATCAATATCTTTATTGAAGGCAAAATGGGTTTCAGGAAATCTGTCTTGCAACCTCTCCATCTGTTCATCTTTTATTTTAAATGTAAATAAAACATTCATCCAACCAAACCCTTTCCCTATGCGTTCGTCAATTGTTGCAAAGTTGCGAGCGCTTCTTCTATATGACCCTTTACCTTCACTTTACGCCATTCCTTCACAACCGTGCCTGTCGGATCAATGAGGAATGTGGAACGCTCAATCCCCATATATTCATTCCCGAAGTTCTTTTTCAATTTCCAGACATCATACTTTTCCGCCACTTCATGATTTTCATCCACTAATAACGAGAACGGTAATCCTTGCTTTTCAATGAAGCGTTGATGTGAAGCCTCGTTATCCGGACTGATTCCAAGGATGACAGCATTCAAATTACTGAAGTCTTCGTAAGCGTCCCGGAAATCACATGCTTGGGTCGTACACCCAGGTGTAGCGTCTTTCGGATAAAAATAAACAATGACATGTTTTTTTCCTTCAAAATCACTTAAAGAGATAACTTCACCATTTTCATTTGGCAATGAAAATTGAGGCGCATGCATTCCTTCCAACTTTTCCATGTCAATCCCTCCCTTTATTCTTCCTCCAATCGTACCGAACTATGGGATTAGTTTCAATTTCTTTGGCATTGTACGATTGTTTTATGTGAACTACCCACCACTTAACACGCTTTTAGGATTTTGCCCATGACACGCTTGAAAAGGGAGACTCTTTTGGAAATCTGTTAAAATAGAGAGTGTAACAAATCGATCGGAGGAATTATCAATGAACAGAACTAAATCAGAACAGATCTATCAAGAAGCATGTGAGCATATCGTCGGTGGGGTAAACAGCCCTTCCCGTGGTTATAAAGCAGTCGGCGGTGGAGCACCTACAGTAATGGAACGTGCGGAAGGTGCTTATTTCTGGGATGTGGACGGCAATAAATATATCGACTACTTAGGCGCATACGGTCCAATCATTACAGGACACGCCCACCCTCATATCGCTGCTGCTATTACGAAAGCGGCAACTACAGGTGTTCTTTATGGAACTCCGACACCACATGAAGTGAAATTCGCCAAAATGTTGAAAGAAGCGATTCCTTCAATGGATAAAGTGCGCTTCGTCAACTCTGGGACTGAAGCCGTCATGACGACCATCCGTGTAGCAAGAGCTTATACCAACAGAACAAAGGTCATGAAATTCGCAGGCTGCTACCACGGACATTCAGATCTTGTGCTTGTAGCTGCCGGTTCGGGTCCTGCCACTTTAGGAACCCCTGACTCAGCAGGTGTTCCCGCTTCCATCGCCCAAGAAGTCATTACAATTCCTTTTAACGATCCGGAAGCTTATAAACAAGCGATGGACCAATGGGGAGATCAGTTGGCATGTATTCTAGTCGAACCGATCGTCGGCAACTTCGGCATTGTCGAACCGAATGAAGGCTTCATTCAGCTTGTACATGACCTCGCAAAGGAAAAAGGGGCACTCATCATCTATGATGAAGTCATTACAGCATTCCGGTTCCATTACGGAGCAGCCCAAACTATGCTCGGTACCACACCCGATTTAACGGCATTTGGGAAAATCATCGGCGGTGGATTGCCAATCGGAGCATACGGCGGCAGAAAGGAAATCATGGATACGGTCGCACCACTCGGTCCTGCCTACCAAGCGGGAACAATGGCAGGCAACCCGGCGTCCATGTTATCGGGAATTGCATGTTTGGAAGTATTGCAGCAAGCGGGTATTTACGAAGAAATGGATCGTTTAGGGGAATTACTTGAAAAAGGCATTCTTCAATCCGCCGAAAAGCATGGCATCACATTGACGATCAACCGACTCGGAGGCGCACTCACCCTCTTTTTCACGGATGTGAAAGTAGAAAACTACGAGCAAGCTGAACAGACGGATGGAGAGATTTTCGGGAAATTCTTCAAACTAATGCTTGAAAGAGGCATCAACCTCGCCCCATCAAAATATGAAGCTTGGTTCCTGACAATCGCGCATAAAGAAGATGACGTCAATCATACACTAGAGGCGGTTGACGAATCATTCGCCGAACTCGCCCGCCTATTGAACAGTTGACCTGTTGGAAGAGTTAAGGTAGAGTATCGGAAATAACCTTTGCATAGAAAGGATAATCCCATGAAACTTGGTGCCCGCATCTTTAAAACGGGTATTGCGATTGTTTTCGCATTGTTTATCGCAGATGTACTGAACTTGCCGAATCCGGTTTTCGCAGGAATTGCGGCCATCTTTGCGATTCAACCTACCATATATCGCTCTTATTTAACAATCGTGGAGCAAATACAAGGTAATCTGATCGGTGCCACTACAGCAGTCATTTTCGTATTATTATTCGGACATCAAATTGTAACTGTCGGCTTTGCGGCTGTCATCATCATATTGATCATGTTGAAGCTTGGCCTTGAAAAATCGGTTTCACTCGCACTCGTCACCATGATAGCAATTATGGAAATCAAAGGAGATGCTTTCCTCTCCTTCGCTTTACTACGGCTAGTGACCATTGTTATCGGTGTCCTATCCGCTTTCATCGTCAACTTGCTTTTCATGCCACCTAAATACGAAACAAAACTATTCCAGGCAATCCATCAATCGCAAGACGAAATCATCCGATGGATCCGCCTTGCAGGACGTCAAGCATCAGAACATATTGCGACTAAAAAGTCTTTGGATAAATTGAAAGAACGCCTTACGAATGTAAATCAACTTTATTCGTTATTCAAAGAAGAACGAAGCTACTTCAAAAAGAATACAGTCGCGAAGGCTAGAAAGCTCGTCATCTACAGACAGATGATCGCGACATCTCAGAGCAGTTATGAAGTGCTTGCAAAACTTCATAAATATGAAAATGAATTGCTCAACTTGCCAGAGCATTTCCGGATGATGATTCAGGAACGCCTTGATACTTTGCTCACATACCATGAGCAAGTCCATTTGAAATTTGTAGGTAAATTAAAATCCGGAAAACTGTCAGAGAGCTTAAATGAAGAATTCATCCAACGGCAAGAAGTGATGGACATTTTCGCGAAAGAGATCGCCATCACAAAAGAAGAAGAGGAGTTTTCCGCTTATCATCTCCTTCATGTCCTATCTTCTTTGTTGAATTACGAAGAGCAGCTCGAACATCTTGACCGGCTCATCGTCTCCAATCAACGAAGACATGGTCATGATGTAAGTGAAGAACTTCAAAATGAAATCTAATCGAGTAGGAGGGAGTGA
>NZ_BJYL01000070.1 GCF_007991495.1 Sporosarcina luteola
ACTAATTGAATTAAAAAGATTAAAACAAAAAATAGTCCTGTTAGTGTATATGCCAACATACTCCATTCTGAAAAGCTATAAATGATGATGAGCGACAAAACTATTATAGGAATATTTATGAGTGTCCGAATTAATTTTCGTCTATACGATAACTTGAAATAATTTAACTCTACTCCAGTGTCGACTTTCGACGAATTTTTAAAAACAAAAGTAAAAATAAGGATACAAATTAGCGCTACCACGATAGGTCCAATGAAAAATAACATTTTCCCCCTCCTTCGTTAACAAATATTTTTCCAAATTCTCACACTGTGGAAAGTATTTTATAGGTTCCACTTTTCCCTTTTCCTTATACAGTTCCATCTGCTAACTCTATTTCCTATGCCATACTCGATTAAGAGGACCATTCTGACAAAGAAAGCTTCAACAACTGCGTCTTATTCTACTTATCATCTTTTTTTATGATCTTTTTTAGGGTTGTGTTGATATTAATAAGAGCGATAAGTATAAACCCAAGCATTATAAACGTTACAATTTCACCAGTGAAAAAAGCAACGATCCCTAAAAGCAATGCATATAACGTATACATCCAGTTATTCATAAAGCCCTCTCCTTCTCACAAATCTGCCCTTTTATTGGCGCGAATCCCTCTGCAAGAAGTGCGCCGGACAGTTTAACAGCCATTCACTTAATTTAATCAATAATCTTTGCAGGAACATGCTGAAAAACCTAAACTTCGATGTTTAATTAGTGGAGAATTGACAGCAACATTAAGTACAAGTAGCCCTGCCAAAAGCAACCAAATAAAATATCCTTTATTATCAAAATCCTTCTTTATATATTCGAAGATTTTTAACGTAAAGTAGCAAAGATTTGCCTGTCGATTATAATGGCTGCTATTAGTTACATATAATTTGTCATATCTGCATTAACCCCACGAACAGGATTCACTTATGTCCTTCGTATATATTTAAATCTTCAATGAATGCATGTAATAAAACGTCAGCTAGTTGAACGGCATCTGATTCATTATAATTTTATCTATCAAGCCATCAATTGTTCCAATATATTTTTCAACACTTGATAAGTGATAAAATGTGCTGGTATTTTCGAAGTTATTAATATCGTCACACGCCGAATAAAGATATATTTTTTTCTCCCCTCCCAGGGCAAGGCCAAATTCAATATGGCTGCCTTTGCCTGCCGGCAATAAAACTATTACAAAATCAGAATTCAAAACAGCATTTTTTTCTTGGATTCCGATTTCCATCAAATCTTCGATTGTTGAAGCCCGTTCATTCTTTGTCCAATCATATGTATGAATGAGTCCCTTCTCTACCAATCGCATACTTACATAACGAACCATCTCTATATTCTGAAAGCTAGATGCTACATAAAAATTTTTAATGTGAATTCCCCCCTCAACAGGTAGTAAAGTTATACTCCATACAATTAAAATGAATGAAGCAGTTAACCAAAAAGCATTAGTAACAGTCGGCTGTTGATTTTTAATTTTCTTTATCACTTCATCAAGGTTAAGACAAAAAAATAATACTAAAGATAGCCATACCCAAAGTGCCTATCTACACAAGAATAAAGAATAAGATATCCAATTTTTATTCCTCCGCCGATAGAAATAAGCCATTATGACAATCGTGCCTGATTGTGGAATTTATTACTTAATCATTTTTGTAATAATCCTTGTACTCTTTCCTCTAAATAATCTCTTAGAAAAATTAACTCCTCTATACTCAAAGGCCATTCATCGTCCTCGCCCGTGTAAATATTAACCACGTTTCTAACTATCTTACTAAAATATTTCGGTAAAACTCTACAACCCCAAATACCAGCTTCCAACTTGGATGAAATAACCCCTTCTTTTAGATACCAATACACCCTTATCGAATTTAGGGTACAATATATCGGGTCAACTTTAATGTTTTGCAAACAGTCCTCAAAATCACCTATTATTGACGAAATGTAATCTAATCGTGGTACTGAAGGAAAAACCTTATCAATGGGTTCCCCTTCTACACATATACCCCTATGGTTAGTTATTGTTATATGTGCTGCTAAATCTGTATCTGTGCTAGTATCATCATTTAAAAAATTGGACGTATCACTTAACAAATCATTCTGATACCGCTCTCTCCAAAACTCACTATAATGAAAATCAAAGGAACAGGGATGTTGCCAGTCCTTTAATTGTTCTCTATTTAGAAAACTTGTTTCAACTGGAAATGGCAAATTAGAATGATTTAGAAAGAACTGCGCTAATAACCTTTTAGTATCAACTTTGATTGTTTTGATTGTAACAACTAAAATATCGATATCGCTACTGTTCGGGTTAAATCCCCCCATTGCTAAAGAACCGTGTATATAAAAACCAATGAAATTTTCTTTTAAAATCTTCTTGATTTCTTCTTTGAGATCATAAATAAATTTTTCTATATCAGAGGGGCGTGTTTCCCTGTCATAACACATTTTTGAACTCCTTTATTCTTCTACAATATAGCCCGATTTGTGAAACAGTACTATGCTCCAAACGGTCCCGTTGTGTTAGTTGAAGAAGGATTTCCAAGTAGGGATACCTTACTAATAATTACGTCTCTGCTGACTCTTTGTACTTCTTAAGTTCTTCCCTAACAAAGACAATAGCCTTTTCAACAGTTACTATATTTTCGTTGCGCCAATTTTTACCCATTTCTCTTACCAACTCGTGAACCATTCCGATTCTACTAAAAACTGCAACATAATGAAGTAACACATTTATGACACCATCTTTTAATCCCAATAACTGCAAATCCTTAACAAGTTTTATATCATCCTCGGTAACAGTCTCGTAAAGTTCTTTAATAAAATCAAAAGGTGTTGTAGATGTAATCTTTTTTATATACCATTCTTCGGTTGTCATTCCAGTTTTAGCTTTGAATTGTTGTTCGTTCCATTCCGCTAATGTCATCCCATGTAACTCTAGAAATCTTTCTTCAGGGGTCTTCCCATGTACTACTATACGGTGTACTTTTTTCCTTCCTTTTTTATCTTTAGCCATTTATTCCCTCCTCAATATTCCCATCTAATCTTCTTGTTCAACAAAACTGCTTCATTCAAAAAGAAAAAAACTAAAACAAGGGGTATGGCTCATTCTATATTTATCAACTATTTTAGAGCATTTGATATACCCTCTATAATTTCTTTGTGAACGTAAACATCCCAAATAATAAAGGCGGCAAGAAGTAAAATAAATAGTGCAACATACAATTTTATGTTTTTCCGAGGTCTCAAAGGTTTATAGAATAATACAAAAATTATTGATATAAAAAGAGGTATTATATAAATATTAAGCAACCACATGTCGTGTGCTTTATTAATTAGTAACATTACTTTCATTGGTTGAACGACAGTATCTTGCACATTAAAAATTTCTTTTTCCACAAAGTCTTCTTCGATCGTTAACACCATCGCTTTTTCATCCAAGTAGTAATTATAACCAGTCAAATTGAAATTGGTTTTCATTGTTATAAGTATAAGTATTGTTACCAAAGAGTAATAAATTAAAAACGGTAAAAACCTCTTATTAATCTTAGGAATAGCTATCCCTCCTTAATATTATCTTACTTAGATCTGAAATCGACTTAGTTCCTTACTATTGCATACGTTCGAAACGATTAAAGGTTACAAGTATTTAATAGGAAGCCACTTTCATTCTGATTGAACAAAGGGAGATCATCAATTGATGATCTCCCTTTGTTCAATTATATCGCGCTTTATAGATAACTACTGGAGAAGTTCAGGTTTTCACTTCATTTCACCCATAAAATTACTTTCTGTACCTTATTGCAACGGAATATCCAGTTCGATGTTTTCTCCAATAGGATTGAAGTAATAGCTGAAATATATTTTTGCTTTGCCATCATAATCTTGAAATTGCGTCGTCTCAATTTCGTACTGCCCATCTCGTGAAAATGTGCTGCGTGCAAATTCTAGTGGTGTACCATCTTCTTTTACTGCATTCCATAGCCTTAGATCTCTACCTTGATTATCCCCTTTCTTTAGAGCAACTGATACATTTTGAGACGTTACGGAAATGTCCCAATCGAAAAACTCAGGTTTCGTGAGCACTTCTTTTGTACCAAAATCAACTTCTATAAAATCCTCGCCCTTCGGAACGGCTTGAATGCCACCAATATGAATCATGAGTGAATCTGCCTCATGAAAATAATTACTTTGCACATAGAGAGTAATTTTGCCGTCGCGAATATCTCCGTCTGTTTCAATGCGATTTATGATGCTGTATCTTCGCTCACCGCTATCCGTCATGACTGCAATATCATCAAAAGCTAATATTTGCATTGTATTCGCTTCTTCTATTTCAATATCTATAGCCGTTTTTAATGGAGATCGGCGAATTTGTGTAATCGTAAATTTCTGACCATCAACATCTACAGTACGATTCGTATCAATAACTTTTTCCTGCGCTATATCATTTTGTAGTGTAAACGGTATCGTAATTTCAATATTCCCCTTATCTATATCATTAAAATGAAAAACAGCTTTAAAATCCTTCGAAGTATAAACGATTGGTTCTGAAAAGCTATATTCTACTAAAGAAGAAATGTATTCTTGATTATCTGCATTGCTGGTAAAACTATTTGGGCCAGGTATTTCATCGTCTCCTTGGAACAATTGAACGTCATTCAAGTATAATTTTGACATATCAAATAGAGCATCGGCGTCATAAAAGAGGACAAAGCCCGAATGATCTGCAATTACGCCTTGCAATGTTAACGATAGGCCATTTTTAGACTCCGTTACATTGATCTCTTCAAAGTATTGATTGTCCACAATGTCTTTTATCCCAGCATCACTTCTTACCGCTGATACAAGTGCATAAAAGCCAGGTATTTTTGCAACATAACTAGCAAAAGTAGGAGAAACACGAATTGAAAGTAAAATACTTACACAAAACAAAGTAACTATTGCAACCGGGACAATACGCTTTTTTATTCTTTTTTCTCGCTGAACCTTACGAAAAGTATCCATTCGAATTTGTTGAAGTTTTTCCTTTGGAACGTCAATCGGTAGTTTATTCATAGCCAGTCCTCCCTTTCTCCAGCGTATTTTCTAAGCTTCTTTAATACATGGTGAAGCTTAGACTTTACAGTACCTTCAGGAATTTGATTTAGCTCAGCAATTTCTTTGTTTTTTAATTGCTGAAAATACTTCATATAGACGAGTTGCTGCTCAGACAAAGATAATTGTTCCAGTAGCCGCTCCAAATCAGAATAGATGACCCACCCAGATAAGTGGTGTTCCTCTATTGGAACAGTTGGTTGTCGTTTTCTTAAATGGTCTTTACAACAATTGATTAGAACTCGGACGAGCCATGTTCTGGCATATTCTTGCTGTTTAACGGTATGCATTTTTTTTAGTGCCTTGTAAATAAGATCCTGCATTACATCTAACGTGTCTTGTTCATTTTTCATATATGTAAAAGCCATGCGATATAAAATCTCTTCATCCATTTCAATAAGTGAAAGTATCGCTTGATGATCCCCACGAATAGCACGCTGCACGATTTCAAGTTCCATCCTTTTCGCCTCCTTCCTTCATTAGACGCGGCGTTTCATCATTTCGTTCAAAAAAGTTTGTATTTTTTCTTTCCTATGACAACAAAAGTTTCAACTTCGAAGAAAATCGAGTAGGAGGGAGTGA
>NZ_BJYL01000071.1 GCF_007991495.1 Sporosarcina luteola
GTGGCGGCGAAACTGTACTTTATTTAGATCTCTGCCCAAATAGGGGACCTGGCACTGCTTGAGTAGCACCGTAACCTGCCAAGAATGCTTCTTCGCTTAACCAACCATTTGGTACAAACTCCTGCTCTAATAGAGGTAAAACGACATGACCACCACCAAAAACTAAAGAACCCGATCTATAAAAGCTGTCAAACATCGCGATCCAATATGATCCTGTAGCCCCTCGAATAATCGGTAATAGAATCAGCAAACCGAAGAATAACAGTAAACAGATCGCGGAAAAGCTTTTGGCAATCGGGAATTGCGAACTAACTTCTTCATTTTGCTGGTGTTGTTTATATAGAAGAAACCGAAAAGAACCTTAAAAACACTTAAATATTGTCGAAGTATAAAGTAAAAAGATTTTTATAGAATATAATTTTATTCTATAAGAAGGAGCTGAAATATTGTTAATGCACAATAGACTTAAAAAGATTCGAGAAATAAGAGGAATGAAGCAAGCCGAAGTTTGTCATGGAATTCTTTCTGCATCTCATTATAGCAATATAGAGGCTTGTAGATTTACAGCTTCTGCTGATACTATGAGGTTAATCGCTGAACGATTAGACGTGCCCTATTCCTATTTGACAAATCTAAATTCCTATAGTGCTGAGTTAGAAGAATTACTTTTAGAGTACGAAAAACTTATTGATTTAAGAAATAGAAAGGAAATGGAGCAATTTCTGTCCAAGTATAAACATGAATTTCAGTATATTGAATCCATTTCTCAGGAATATCATTACTTTCTATTGAAGTTTCTCGAACTTGTTTCGACAAACAAAATAGAAGAAGCAGTTACGCATTACGATGAAAGTATCTCCGATATAGACACAACTATTATCAATTATAAAGCGTATAAAAACTACCTTTATGCTTCTGGATTGTATAACTACTATAAAAGAAATTATAAGGAAAGCATAAAATTTTATTTGGAAACAATTGATATGGATAAAAGTTATAAAAGCAGACTTTTTTACAATATTTCACTTTGCTTTTATATACAAGGTTTATATTCAAATGCTCTGTTTTATGTAAAATCAGCAAATGACCTTTATTTAAAAGAACATAAATGGGACAAGGTAGCTGATTGTTATAACTTAATTTCAGTAATCCATTTGGAAATGGGGGATCTAAGGAAAGCAGAAAAATATATTCAAAAGGGGTTAGATATTGCCTACTTATCATCGAAAGATATCGAACCAAAGTTATATCACAATCTTGCTCTTATAAAGAAAGATCAAGGAGACATTGAAAGTGCATTAAACAATACGCACAAAGCAATTAAATTAAAAAAATCATTAAACGCCAATGATATATTTATATCATACCGACTTAAGTTAACTATTTTTTCTGAAAACCGGGACGTTTACAATCTGACAAACACTTTAAAGTTGGCCGAGAATTGTGCAAAGACTCCCACGGAATTAGCCTTATTGAAATATTTCGATGCACAGCTGAACTGGCTACAAGGGAACTACCAACAATACGAGAAAGGTATTTCAAAAGTTGTGAAAGTTTTTTTAGCTCATCAAGACTGGATAAGTTTAAAGCAAGCAAGTGAGCATTACTCGCTTTATTTAGAGAAAGACAACAAATATAAAAAGGCTTTAGAACAACAGAAACTCTGTTGCTTAGCCTTAGAAAATATTAAAAAGGGGAAATAACGATTCCAATCAATAAATTCCCAAAAACTCATTCAGTTTTTAAAACAAATCGAACATACTATTGAATTACTCGATTTGATTAATTTTAAATTAATTGTATGATTTAGATGTGAGCTCACAAGAATCAAAAAAGTAGCAGGGTGAATAAATAGTTGCACTTTGTACTAGAAGGAGTTATTTATGAAAATCAGAATGATCATTATTGTTTTAATAACACTTCTCATTGGTGGTGTTATTGGACATATGCTTCCACAAAAAAATAATTCCGAACAAAGTATAATTTCATCTACAAAGAGTAGTCTTGATACTTCGAAATATGAATTACTTGTAAATCGAATTCAAAAAGAATTTACCATGGAAGGTTACAAAGAGATTCTGGGGGAGAACAGCGATATTGTTGTTGTTCCAGACATTATAGCCGGTCAACAAGATATACCGGAGGGCTTATATCTAAGAAATAAAAAATTTATATATAAGAATTCCAATAATGGAATGATTATTATTTTGAGCATAAGTGCCTCGGAAAAACGCGTTGACCGCTTTTGGGATCATAGTATTAACTATGCAAAAGAAAACTATAACTCTGAAACAGGAATATATAAAGATACTTACGATTCTATTTTCCCGGATTCAGAAGTTAGTATTTATGACTTTAGAGGAGACGGATATTCACTTTCAATTGTTGGTATATCCGACAACCCGCTTAATGAAGATGTATTTACACTTAGCCAAACAGCCCAGTTTTTACAAGAACTCGAAAAATATCTAAATTAGGAGATGATCTATATGTTTGGTAAAATGAAACGGATTACCGCCCTTTCGCTTTCAGCATTATTGTTCTTAATTGGAAGTTCCGTTTATGCAGCAGAAGAAGATAACGATAACATTCATTACCCACATTCCATTGATTTGATCGAGGGAAATGGTAATCCCGTAGAAAAATTAAAATTAGTAGATGAAGATGATGAAGTTTCTGCCCAATCAACATTTGTTGTTTACGAGAATAATGGATATGCTGGAAATCCGAGAGGTATGAGTACCGGATTCAACAATAAGTATATGTTGTTTCATAACGCCTCAGTTAGTATTCCTAGTGGCGTGAACACAACTTATACTTGGGAAAGAACAATCACTAAAATCAATACTACTTCAAATACATTTGAAGTGGGAGCTAGAGGCCAAGGCGGAGTAAAATTTCTTACTGAATTGGAAGCACATATTAAAAATGCATATACATCAACCGAAACAGTTTCTATCAGTCAGGGAACAAAGTCAGCTACACAAATTACTCAACCTGGTTACTACAATTTAAACTTTTATTTAAAGTCACAAACCTATGATTTATACGGAGACTGGTGGGGATACACACGAGACCAACCAAATGTAAGAAAAAAGGTTGACAGATATTTGGGTCAAGTTCAGGAAGCAACAGGATACATGCATCTCGAGGTTACAAAGACTGGTAATTAATTACACCGAATTAAGATAAACCTATTTAGCCAATAAAGCTAAACTTGGTAAGCGTCAAACTGTGACCACATAGTTTTTCCTTTTTTCCGCCATGCGAAAATCTCCCTAACTTAACAAGTTAAGGAGATTTTTTTGTTGCAAATCAAAATAAGCCCAGCTGTACAATAATGGAATAATCGCTTTGGCATGCGAAAAAACCATCCCTGCAAAGTAAGAGGAATGGCTAATTTTTTCAAACATATTTCGATAATTATATCCTATTTACTTAAACTAAGTACGCTCGTCGTAAATATCTTCTGTTCAGATTGACGATATTGATCAAAATATTCCTTTTCAATCCCCGTTACGAGCGTCAAAAATTCTTGATCTACTTTTAATTCATCCGTCAAAGTAGACAAAGTATAAATTCCTTTTTCAAAAAGCAGCTGCAATATACTTTTTAACTTCATAGGACGACTAATAGGAATCTTTTCATCAAGTGGCTCCTGCGTTCTATAGCCTTTTTTGTTAATGGACATGAAAAAATATCGATACTGCTGATATTCCATCATACCCAATTTGTGTACTCTCATTGCAATTGCCTGCAATGAAACTTCCCACTTCTGTTTGATGTCGATATATGAGTCCGGATTCGATACTTTTGTAATTTCCTTGCAGTCGTTCCCAAATTCCTCTGGTAGCAAAAATTCAGAAGCAAAGCTATTGGCCTCATCTTCCAAATCTCGATAGGATTTCCGATCCAGCATGTTAAACTCAACTTTATAATGCAATAATAAATGTCCTAATTCATGGGCCAAATCAAAGTTCCTTCGAGCCGCCGACTTTTTGATCGTTCCCAATATAATATACGGCCGATCGTCTTCCGTCCAAACACTATAAGCGTCGATTGTTTCTCCTATCTCTTTTTCAACAATGAAAGCACCGGCCTTCTCAAATAGAAACAGTAGATTCTGGTTGGAACTTCTCGGTAATCCCATTGTTTGGCGCGCCAAGTTAGCTATGAATTTAATTTGGTTTTCTCGATCAACATTTTGATTCTGACGAAGATATTCCAATGTCTCTTTCCGCAATTGCAATAATAAATTGGCCGGATAATTTATTTTAGATTCAATTCTTTTCATAAATTCATCTAAAAATCTAATATACATTAATTCACTTTGCGTTTTACTCAAGGTGTTAATTGTCTCAGAACGATAAGCTATATGTTGGGACTGTATATTTTCAAAATTGGCCTTATCCAATAAGTCATCCCTATAAAAATATGAAGATTTCACTTTGAAAATGAACTTCATTTTATTCACAACTTCTAATTTAGGCGACGTATACCCATTTTCATATTGCCAAATAGCCTGCTCAGTTACTCCAACTTTCTCTGCCAATTGCCCCCTACTCAGGTTATTCAATATCCGGATATTGGTTAAACTTTTACCAATAAACAAGAAGGCACCTCTTTTCTTAAATTTAACTTTCTTGCTCTTCCACATCCCCAAGAACAATACCGAAAGCCGATGCATCCAATACACCTTCCGCCGCAATTGTCTGTGTAAGAATCGACTTTAGATCATCCCCAATTTCAAAGATGTGACTTGGCTTTTGACCGATATACGGTGTTAACTCACTTATCAAGTATGCTCTATTATCAGCAGGATTAGGCATCCATAAACGGATTTCGCTTATTTGATGATCTTCGCCGATATTATAGGTAGCAATATAAAATCTATCAAAATGAGCAGCTGTACTTTCAATATCCGCAGCTTCAAGTGGAACTGGCTGGAAATCCTCCAATAACTCTAATTGGACGGACTGATTAACATTCTGTAACAGAAACTCTTCAAACTTTATCCCTTTATTAATACCGCCTGCAACGGAAAGCAACTGCCCATGGGTAGGTTAATTCCTTTTGTTAGATCTTTGCTGAAAAAATGCCGCTAATAAAGTGCCAGGCAATCATTAGGTTGCTTGGCACTTCTATTAACACATTTATTTAAAAGAGCATCTAA
>NZ_BJYL01000072.1 GCF_007991495.1 Sporosarcina luteola
AGACATTCTTGCTACATCAAGTTCAACCAACTGATTAACATGAAGGTTAAGTCCTCGATCGATTAGTATCCGTCAGCTGCACGTGTCGCCACGCTTCCACCCCGGACCTATCCACCTCATCTTCTTTGAGGGATCTTACTTACTTGCGTAATGGGAAATCTCATCTTGAGGGGGGCTTCATGCTTAGATGCTTTCAGCATTTATCCCGTCCACACATAGCTACCCAGCGATGCCTTTGGCAAGACAACTGGTACACCAGCGGTGTGTCCATCCCGGTCCTCTCGTACTAAGGACAGCTCCTCTCAAATTTCCTGCGCCCGCGACGGATAGGGACCGAACTGTCTCACGACGTTCTGAACCCAGCTCGCGTACCGCTTTAATGGGCGAACAGCCCAACCCTTGGGACCGACTACAGCCCCAGGATGCGATGAGCCGACATCGAGGTGCCAAACCTCCCCGTCGATGTGGACTCTTGGGGGAGATAAGCCTGTTATCCCCGGGGTAGCTTTTATCCGTTGAGCGATGGCCCTTCCATGCGGAACCACCGGATCACTAAGCCCGTCTTTCGACCCTGCTCGACTTGTAGGTCTCGCAGTCAAGCTCCCTTATGCCTTTGCACTCTACGAATGATGTCCAACCATTCTGAGGGAACCTTTGGGCGCCTCCGTTACACTTTAGGAGGCGACCGCCCCAGTCAAACTGCCCACCTGACACTGTCTCCTGCCCGGATCACGGGCAAGGGTTAGAAGTCCAATACAGCCAGGGTAGTATCCCACCATTGCCTCCTCCGAAGCTGGCGCTCCGGATTCCAAGGCTCCTACCTATCCTGTACAGGCTGCACCGGAATTCAATATCAGGCTACAGTAAAGCTCCACGGGGTCTTTCCGTCCTGTCGCGGGTAATGCGCATCTTCACGCATATTATAATTTCACCGAGTCTCTCGTTGAGACAGTGCCCAGATCGTTACGCCTTTCGTGCGGGTCGGAACTTACCCGACAAGGAATTTCGCTACCTTAGGACCGTTATAGTTACGGCCGCCGTTTACTGGGGCTTCAATTCGAAGCTTCGCTTGCGCTGACCTCTCCTCTTAACCTTCCAGCACCGGGCAGGCGTCAGCCCCTATACGTCACCTTACGGTTTTGCAGAGACCTGTGTTTTTGCTAAACAGTCGCCTGGGCCTATTCACTGCGGCTCTCTCGGGCTTTAACACCCTACCAGAGCACCCCTTCTCCCGAAGTTACGGGGTCATTTTGCCGAGTTCCTTAACGAGAGTTCTCTCGATCACCTTAGGATTCTCTCCTCGCCTACCTGTGTCGGTTTGCGGTACGGGCACCTCCCGCCTCGCTAGAGGCTTTTCTTGGCAGTGTGAAATCAGGGACTCCGGGGATAATTCCCCTTGCTGTCACAGCTCAATGTTATAGGAACGGGATTTGCCTCGTTCCACACCTCACTGCTTAGACGCGCATGACCAACAGCGCGCTCACCCTATCCTTCTGCGTCCCCCCATTGCTCAAACGGCGGGGAGGTGGTACAGGAATATCAACCTGTTATCCATCGTCTACGCCTTTCGGCCTCGACTTAGGTCCCGACTGACCCTGAGCGGACGAGCCTTCCTCAGGAAACCTTAGGCATTCGGTGGAAGGGATTCTCACCCTTCTTTCGCTACTCATACCGGCATTCTCACTTCCAAGCGCTCCACCAGTCCTTACGATCTGGCTTCGACGCCCTTGGAACGCTCTCCTACCACTGACACCAAAGGTGTCAATCCGCAGTTTCGGTGATCCGTTTAGCCCCGGTACATTTTCGGCGCAGCGCCACTCGACCAGTGAGCTATTACGCACTCTTTAAATGGTGGCTGCTTCTAAGCCAACATCCTGGTTGTCTGGGCAGCGCCACATCCTTTTCCACTCAACGGATACTTGGGGACCTTAACTGGCGGTCTGGGCTGTTTCCCTCTCGACTACGGATCTTATCACCCGCAGTCTGACTCCCAAACATAAATCATCGGCATTCGGAGTTTGTCTGAATTCGGTAACCCGGGATGGGCCCCTAGTCCAAACAGTGCTCTACCTCCGAGATTCTTTCGTTTGAGGCTAGCCCTAAAGCTATTTCGGAGAGAACCAGCTATCTCCAGGTTCGATTGGAATTTCACCGCTACCCACACCTCATCCCCGCACTTTTCAACGTACGTGGGTTCGGGCCTCCAGTAAGTGTTACCTTACCTTCACCCTGGACATGGGTAGATCACCTGGTTTCGGGTCTACGACCCCATACTCATTCGCCCTATTCAGACTCGCTTTCGCTGCGGCTCCGCATTCGCTGCTTAACCTTGCATGGAATCGTAACTCGCCGGTTCATTCTACAAAAGGCACGCCATCACCCATTAACGGGCTCTGACAACTTGTAGGCACACGGTTTCAGGTTCTCTTTCACTCCCCTTCCGGGGTGCTTTTCACCTTTCCCTCACGGTACTGGTTCACTATCGGTCACTAGAGAGTATTTAGCCTTGGGAGATGGTCCTCCCGGATTCCGACGGAATTTCACGTGTTCCGCCGTACTCAGGATCCACTCTGGAGGGGATGGACTTTCGACTACGGGGCTTTTACCCGCTATGGCGGACCTTTCCAGGTCGCTTCGTCTAATCCAGCCTTTTGTAACTCCGTATAGAGTGTCCTACAACCCCAGGAAGCAAGCTTCCTGGTTTGGGCTCTTCCCGTTTCGCTCGCCGCTACTAAGGGAATCGATTTTTCTTTCTCTTCCTCCGGGTACTTAGATGTTTCAGTTCTCCGGGTGTGCCTCGTTTACGCTATGTATTCACGTAAACGTACTGCCCCATTAAAGGCAGTGGGTTTCCCCATTCGGAAATCTTCGGATCACAGCTTACTTACAGCTCCCCGAAGCATATCGGTGTTAGTGCCGTCCTTCATAGGCTTCTAGTGCCAAGGCATCCGCCGTGCGCCCTTTCTAACTTAACCT
>NZ_BJYL01000073.1 GCF_007991495.1 Sporosarcina luteola
CAAAATCCATCCCTATAGGGGTGGTTTTTTTGCGTTTCAGGGGGAAATACTATTCAAAAGACTCTTTGACTAATTTCAGTGAAATCAACTGAATGATTTTGGGAAGGAACAGGGGATTTTTACATGTGGGATTTACTGGCACAAATGTTATCAAGAATGACACTCATTATTACGATTGCCTTTCTAATTACTCGTCTGCGTACTTTCAGACAGATGATTTATCGGGATTTAGATCTAAAAGACAGCTTTGTCATGATTCTGCTCTTTGGTTTATTTGGAGTAATCGGAAATTATACAGCCATTGTTGTCGATCCGGAAGCACATGTGATCTCCAATATTTGGAACCCCGCGCTTCAAATGGACAATGCGATTGCCGATACACGTAATATCGGTATCATCATAGGCGGATTGGTGGGCGGCCCCTTAGTTGGGCTTGGGTCTGCTTTAATAGCAGGTGGACATCGTTTCATTATGGGAGGCTTTATAAGCGATGCGACTTTAATCACCTCGCTTATTGGTGGCATTTTAGCAGGGCTGTTTGGTCGTAAGTTGCGAAAATTTGGCTTGATCCGTCCGTTGCCGATGTTTTTAAGTGGTCTTTTGATACTTATCATTCAAATACTACTAATTCCCTTGTTTGCTTCAGAGCACAGTACAGCCCTTCATTTAATCAGTTATACCGGGATCCCGATTGTCGTCATTAATAGTATTGGAATCTGGATTTGTGCGATTGTTTTTAATAGCGTTATTCAGGATGAGGAAAATACACGCGCCAATCAAACGGCCACAGCACTCTCAATTGCAAATCAAACGCTGTCTCTTTTTCGACAGGGATTAAACGAATCCTCTGCAACAAAAGCTGCGAAGATCATCCAGCAGTTAACAAACGTTGACGATGTGGCAATCACGCGAGGTATTCGGGAGCTTGCACATACTGGCGGAACTAGCGGCCAATCAGAAATGAAATATAGGGAGCTCGTGTTTAAAACCGGAAAGATGGAAAGTGCTTACTTCTCAGAGTTTGAATTTATTATATTTCCGTTAATTGTAAAGGAAAAAACGATTGGGACGTTAACATTTTACTTTAATCATCCATTTCACGTGACATCTGTGGATCGTGAAATGGCAGAAGGACTCAGCAATTTATTTTCCAGTCAGTTGGAGTTAGGCGAAGTTGAACGTTATAACCATTTGCTGCAGGATGCTGAAGTAAAAGCACTCCATGCCCAGATTCATCCTCACTTTTTATTCAATGCTTTAAATATAATTGTTGCGCTATGTCGTAGAAATCCTTTGCTAGCACGCCAATTGCTAATCCATTTATCGACCTATTTGAGAAACAATTTAAGGGGACTAACAGATCGTCTTGTACGGGTTGAAAAAGAGTTGGAAAATGTCCATGCTTATTTTGCATTGGAAAACGCCCGGTTTCCTGATAAGTTTGAGCTTACAATTGAAATGGCTTCAGATCTGAACCAAGCGCTCATACCACCTTTCGTACTGCAGCCACTTGTTGAAAATGCTATTATACATGGAGAATTAAAAGATCTTGGGGGCATTGGGAAAATCCATGTCGAGATAGAACAGCAAGAAGCGGAACTGCATTTAACCGTTACGGATAACGGGGTTGGGGTGTCTCCTGAAAGGCTCGCGGATTTAGGTCAGCGCGTTGTCCATTCAACGAAAAACGGCAGCGGATCTGCGCTATTCAATATTAAAGAGCGCCTAACTGCATTATTCAGCCAAGATGCCACTTTTAGAATGGAAAGTAAGCAAGGACAGGGAACAATCATTTTTATAACATTACCGATACAATTTTAAATAGGAGATAGGTGGATTATGCTGCAAGGTTTTATCGTAGAGGACGAACAATTTGCGCGAGAGGAATTAAAGTATTTATTAACAGAGACGGGCGACATCGAAATCGTCGGCGATGCTGAAACGATGCATGAGGCGCTATGGGGAATTAATGATCTTCAACCGGATGTTGTGTTTCTGGACATCGAACTTGCCAAAGGAAATGGACTGGAATTGGCAAAGCAATTCATGCATATGAAAAAGCAGCCGATGATCGTGTTTGCAACAGCTTACGATGAATATGCCCTTGAAGCATTCAATCTCGATGCCGTGGATTACATTGTGAAACCAATCGATGAAGCAAGGCTACGAAAAACCGTAGACAAATTACTCACCCGTGCTCAATTCCAAAGAGAACGTAAAACGCATAAACGTTCACAGACACAAGGAATAAAAACAATCCCGGCAAAAGACGGGGGTAGAATGATTATTGTCCAAGCAGATGAGATTTACTCTATCGGTACGGAAAACCGTCAAACTTTTATTAAAACCGCTCATCACAAATATGAATCCGATTTGTTGCTTTATCAATTGATAGAAAAACTTGGTGAAGACTTTTTACAAGTGCATCGTGGATATATTGTCAACGTCAAGCATGTGTCTGCCATAGAACCATGGTTTAACCGCGCGTATAATTTATTTTTAAAAGACGGTTCAACAGTACCTGTGAGCCGCTCCTTTGCAAAAAATGTTATGCAAAAGTTAGGATTTAAGTGAGCCGTTTTTACTTTTCCTTGCAAGATAGAGAAATAGCATCCATACGTATGGATGCTA
>NZ_BJYL01000074.1 GCF_007991495.1 Sporosarcina luteola
CAGACTGTAGACAAACACCTTGAAATTTGGTGTTGCCTGCAGTCTTTTTTCTTTTAAAATAGAGATATAGTTAGAAATGTTGATTTCCGCTGCGAGCGGACGCGTTCCGCGGGCACGGCTTCAGCCGCTTCCCTCGCTGCGCTCAGTCCAGGGTCTTCAGCTCGCGCTGTTCCCGCTGGAGTCGCCGCTCTCCGCTTCAATCAACGGTGTTTCCTATTAAATGAATGAGGTGATGGAAATGATGACGAAGAATCAAATCAATGAACGCGAACAGTTTGAAATGCTGACAATAGAACAGTTGGTTCCTCATGACCATCTGGTGCGCAAACTGGATGCGGCACTTGATTTTTCCTTCATCTATCCATTAGTAGAAGATCTTTATTCAACCATTGGGCGACCTAGCATAGATCCTGTCGTACTCATCAAGATGACATTCATTCAGTATACCTTCGGCATTCGCTCCATGCGCCAGACAATCAAGGAAATTGAAACGAACGTGGCGTATCGCTGGTTCCTAGGCTTTGGCTTTCATACAGAGGTTCCTCATTTCTCCACGTTCGGGAAGAATTATGTCCGTCGATTCGCAGATACTGATCTGTTCGAGCAGATCTTCTATAAAGTGCTAAACGAGGTGGCAAACCATGGGCTTCTCAGCCCAGAACATGTCTTTATTGATTCTACCCATGTGAAAGCGAGTGCGAATAAGAGAAAGTTTGAGAAGAAGGTTGTTCGTAAGGAGACGCGGGCTTATGAGAAGAGGCTCCAGGAGGAGCTCAACGTGGATCGGGAAAAGAATGGGAAGAAACCATTCCCGCCGGAAAAATTTGAAAAGGAAGAGTACAAGGAGATTAAGGAGTCAACAACAGACCCGGAAAGTGGTTATTACGTTAAAGATGAACGGACAAAGCAATTCGCTTATTCTTTTCACGCTGCCACGGACGAAAAGGGATTTGTACTCGCAAACATCGTCACGCCAGGGAATGTCCACGACAGCAATTTGCTTGAACCATTAGTCCAGAAGATCATCGAACAAGTAGGACGTCCAGTCGTCGTTGCCGCTGATGCAGCCTACAAAACACCAGCCATTGTCAACTTCCTTTTAGAGAATCAGGTTCTTCCTGCACTTCCTTACAAACGACCAATGACAAAAGAAGGCTTCTTTAGAAAACACGAGTATGTCTATGACGAGCATTTCGACTGCTATCTTTGTCCGGAAGGACAGGTTCTTACATACCGAACAACCACGAAGGAAGGATACCGGCAGTATGCTTCGACTCCTTCTATCTGTTCCGTGTGTCCAGTCATTGGCCAATGTACGCAAAGTAAGAATCAGCAAAAGATGATTCAGCGGCATATCTGGCAGGACTATTTGGATGTGGCTGAGGACTTGCGACACAACCATGAAATCAAGGAAATATACGGAATGCGCAAAGAGACGATTGAGCGCGTCTTTGCGGATGCAAAAGAAAAGCATGGCATGCGATGGACAACCCTCAGGGGACTAAAAAAAATGTCCATGCAGGCGATGCTGACTTTTGCTGCCATAAATTTGAAGAAGCTGGCCAGTTGGACATGGAGAGCGCCGGCTCTGAAGACTGAAATGATGCCCCTGTCTCAAGGGATCTCCAGTTGATTGGAGTGCAGGGCGGCGACTCCTGGGGGATCAGCGCAGCGTGAAGACCCCGCAGGAGCGAAGCGACGAGGAGGCTGAGGGCAAGCCCCCCGGAAAGCGTCCGCCCGAAACGGAAATCAACGTTATTTCAGTCTACTAACAATTAAA
>NZ_BJYL01000075.1 GCF_007991495.1 Sporosarcina luteola
AAGGGAGCATTCCTGTTAGAAGCTTTTTCGGGGACTTGAACACAAAGAGCCCTCTTGGTATGATGCGGGGTGTCAAATCTGCACGAATTGACCCCTAATTTAAATACCAAGGAGGACTCATCATGAATTTTACGCAAAACGCTAAAATTAATCAAGTTACAGATAAAACGCTGGTAATCGGAATGGACATCGCCAAGCGTACACATTACGCCTGCATGGTCGATGAACGTGGCCTGCTCCTTAAGAAATCGTTCCCTGTACATCAATCGAGACAAGGGTTCGAGTACTTCTATGAATGCATTCTTGACGCAAAGAAACAATTTGGTAAAACCGATGTCATTATCGGCATTGAGCCAACCGGTCACTACTGGCTCAATCTAGCTTATTTTCTCGACGATCGGGGCATCCCCCTTGTCATGTGTAACCCGTTGCATGTAAAGAGGTCCAAGGAACTTGATGATAACCTTCAGACGAAGAATGACGCTAAGGATGCACTAGTCATTGCGCGTTTAGTGAAAGACGGCCGATACAGTTATCCACGGATATTGAGGGAAACAGAGGCTGAACTGCGTGTAGGTGCGGCGCTCAAAGGCAATCTGACTGAAGAATTGAACGCTGTCAAAAACAAGATGATTCGCTGGACCGATCGCTATTTTCCAGAATTTCAACAGGTATTCCCGAAGTTCGGCAAGATGGCCCTCGCAGCGCTTGAATGTACACCTTTTCCTAACGACATAGTGGGCAAAGAGCCAGCTGAACTGATTGAAATCTATCGAAGTGTCGAAGGGATGAAATCCCCTCAGATGCCGAAAGCCAAGAAACTCATCGATGTAGCACTTATTTCAATCGGCGTGACAGAAGGACAGACGATGGCCCGTATTGAAATCGCCACACTCGTCCAACGCTATCGCCAACTTGAGAAGGAACTTGAATCGCTTCAGGAACATTTAACAGGGCTTATTCAGACGACAGTCGATTACGAATACCTTCAAACGGTTCCTGGTCTCGGAAACGCAACGATTATTGAATTACTGTCTGAAATCGGTAGTTTCTCCCACTATAATCATCCACGCCAATTACTGAAACTCGCGGGATTAACACTTAGGGAGAATTCCTCCGGCCAGCACAAAGGCCAGAAACGTATTTCAAAAAGGGGAAGACGCCAGCTGCGTGCACTGCTCTTTCGTGTCATGGTGCCGATGATTCGGCATAACAAGGCATTTCGACAACTGCACGAGTATTATACGACAAGAACGGTGAACCCTTTACGCAAGAAACAGTCCATTGTAGTTCTTTGTGGAAAACTACTGAAGGTACTGCACGCAATGTGTACGAAGCATATGGGATTTGATGCCGAACAGATGATGAAGGACGTTCCCAAGCTCGAAAGAGCAGCCTGACAATTACATTCTGAGTGAATGACTAGAAAATTGGATGACACGGAGAAGCCGGCATTATCCACACCATTCGACCAAAGAGTCCCTAAGGGAGCTTCGCCAGCCTCCGCCTTATGACTAGACCGAACGAAGGAATGTAGGTGCTTGACGCCAAGAGACATGGGAGGGTACGTCATCATAAGTTATGCGGAGATCCATAGTGCATCGTATACGGAACGATCATCGCAACCATTATTTACCTGCGATGACCGCGTAGCGTACCCGAGTTTGAAAGAAGATTTGGACATTAATTAATTACTGGTAAACAGCGTGTCAAAAAAATATTTTCGACACCCTTACAACGGCTCAAACTGTTGATACATCAACATTTATAGAGGGAGT
>NZ_BJYL01000077.1 GCF_007991495.1 Sporosarcina luteola
ATTTACATTTTTAAGCAAAAGGGTTGGAAATCTACGATTTCCAACCCTTTTGTCTACAGTCTGAAACGAGACTCCATAGCAGAGTCTCGTTTTTCATTTGTTTATTGGCTATCATCAGTGTCGGTATCAGTTCCATCATCAACATCAAGATCCACATCTGTATCCGTACCGTCATTAACATCGGCAGGTGGATTATTGACATCTACATCCGTATCGTCGTCTCCGTCACCGCATGCTGCAAGTAGTCCTACGGAAAGGAACGTGGCTGCTCCAAGTTTTAGCCATTTTTTGTCTTCTGTCAATAATTTCATCGAAATCTCCTCCAAGGTGTAATCATTAATAGTTGCCTATTCGTTAAATACCCCTCAAAGAGTTTCCTAATCATTACAGATTTGTTTCGAAAGTATTACAGACTCACGGTCGGTGCTGTTCGTAACGATGGGCTTCCGTAATTTGTGAGATCGATGCAATCTCTGATTTCTCCACTGTCGCTTCATACGCAACAATCGAATCAAGGAGTTGATTTTTTGAGCTGGCTCCGATTAGCGCCGAAGAGACAACGTCTTCGTTCAAATTGAATGAAAGGGCGAGTGCATGCACGTCACTCGCAGTTTCATGCACCTCTCCGACTGTCCTTTGTAAATGTTCGGCATCATATGCAGCGAAGCCATCCACCTTACCAACTCTCGAGATTCCTTCGCCTGTCAATAATCCTTTTGCCAACGTGCCTCTCGTAATGACTGAAGCCCCAGCTTCACGAATCATCGGAAACCATTCCTCAGGACGCCGATCTAGCAGACTGTATTGCATCATGACAGAAATAGCAGAGCTGTCCCTTAAAAAACGTTCAATGACATTCGGTCGAATCGATGAAATGCCGTATTGCCGGATGACGCCTTCCTTTTTCAAATCCTCAAACGCTTCAATCGTTTCGGAAACATCATCCTCCATCGTACCGCCATGCAATTGATAAAGGTCGATATAGTCCGTTCCAAGCCGCTTCAAACTCTCTTTAACTGCTTCTTTTATATATTCCTTTGAGGAATCCCAGCGCCAGCCTTCCTCTCCAGGGATCATTCGGTTGCCGACCTTTGTCGCAAGGATAATTTCATCACGTCTCCCTTTCAGCACTTCACCGACCATAGCTTCATTTTTGCCACCTGCGTATAAATCAGCTGTATCAAAGAAATTGATGCCTGCGTGTAACGCCGCGTCTACGATTGTTTTTACTACATTCAAATCGTCAGGAAATGACATGCACCCAAGCCCGAGTTCTGATACGTATAGTCCACTCTTGCCAATCTCTCTTTTTTTCAAAGGAGCACCTCCGTTTTTATTTTCATCTACATTAGTAACACTGTACAATGTAGAGGTTGATAGGGAAAGTATTCTTACTTGAAAAGAAAT
>NZ_BJYL01000078.1 GCF_007991495.1 Sporosarcina luteola
TGAACTTTCGCGCGTTTTCCTGTCCGATAGCGGACGTTGTTCAATTGAAAGAACTCTTTCAGATAGGCATTCACGCGTTCCACAGCGGTCCTGCGGTTGAAAAGGGTCTTCCATGCTTTGGAACCACGGGCCGGTGCACTGTATTTCCGTAAATCTGTGGTGATTTTCACCTTGTACACTTTCTGACAGATGCCCTCGTTCGCGAGCGGGCAATCCACGCACTCTTTTGGTCGTGTGTATTTTAACGTTTCATACTTGGCGTCATAGCTATCGTAACGATAAGAATGCTCCCTGAAACAAGTTGGAGCGAAATGTTCGTCAAATCCGGTGGGCTCGGGTTCGTTCCGCTTATTGTAAGCGATGATAGATCGGTGTCCCATACGATGTACTTGTTCGTAGATTGCTTCAAAATCATAGCCAGCGTCCATCGTATGATACATCAGATTGCGAAGTGGAAGTCTATCTTTGATTCCCTTCAACAGCGGGATGGCAGCCTTTCCGTCATTCAGGCTTCCGGAAGAAAATAGAGACTGTAGAACATATTGGCTGGATGTACCTACTGCCAAATGCCCTTTATAGCCGAACCAGAATACATTCTGCCCCTCACTGTTTTTCTTAACACCCCATTTGGGGTCTTGGGGAACTTCGGCACGAAGCCTGGAAAGTGATTCATCCAGCTGCGCTTCGATTTTCTTTTCGTATAGTGGAAGATTTGCTTCCTGTTCTGCCTGTTCGACCAGCCATTGTTCACGTTCTTCCTTCTTTTTACGGCCGCGTTTCTTGGGTTCTTCCTTTGTTTTTTTCTGTTTGGCCGGCGCTTTATCACGCGCTTCAAAATGAGTGGCGTCAATCGCCACTGTATCATCATCGATAAACCCTTCCAAGATGGCCTCCAGGACAATCGTCTCCTGGACTTTCTCCAAAATGTCAGTTTCACTAAGCTTTGAAAGAAGGCGACTATATGAAGCTTCCGAAGGAACGTTGTCTGAAACTTTGAACCCGCAGTCCATCTTGAACGATAGGTCGTTGTTCAATCGCTTGATGAGATCTTTGATTGTCGGGATCCGTTCGATGTAACGTGCAAAAATACTCACAATCATGGCACCATAATTCAATTCGACCGGTGCCCCAAAGCGAGATTTCTTGTTGATTTCGTTGAAGATTATATCCAAATCGATAGCAGCCATGATCTCTTCATATTTTTGGGTAGGTTCCATCTCATATAATTCTTCGATGCCAAATAGGCTCTGTTGTCTTATAATGGTCATAGGGAGTACTCCTCCAGTCTTTTTGGGATGTTTTGGTCGACTACCATTATACAAGACTTGGGGAGGTACTTCCTTTTTTGTGTCTA
>NZ_BJYL01000079.1 GCF_007991495.1 Sporosarcina luteola
TTAGTGCTGATGAAGTGGCGGCTGTGTATTGGATGACGCCTGAAGAGGTGTATGGGAATCCTGATGCTGCGGATTATTTGAAGGATTCTATTCGGAAAGCGGAAGCTGTGAGGATGAAGGGGATATCGGTTTACTCTAACGATTGAGTAATTTGGACGGTTGTCCTAATTTTTCGGGAATAAAGCTAGGAGTACGAACGTATGTATGGTAAAATAAAAGAGTAATAGAATAGGTGACTCAAGGATGATCGGCCATTTTCCCGTGAAGGGAGGTGGTCGATATGACAGTATTCGCAGCACTAATGTTCGCAGTTACTTTCGCAGCATTAATTGTAGCCATATTGTCATCAAACGACAGAAAATAATCCATCCTTGAGTTAGCGGCTCATTAAGGATGGATTATTCACCTTATAACTGCCGATCCCTTAGGGAACTGACGCTATTACATTGATCGTTCAATGTGCAACCATTGGGCGGTCTTTTTTACTTTATTCATTCTCTACCCTTATTATACGTATTCTATTCGAGTTATTCAAGTCGTTGGGGACAATGGAGACTATAAGAATTGGAAGAGGGTTTTCAAACGATATGTCGAAGCTAGAAGTATTCGGAAAAAAGGGGGATAGGTGACTTCATGAACAGCAAAAGGAGCTACATATATCTGGTCTTAATATTGATTCCTTTAGTTTATGGTTTTCTTGTAAATAATTTGATGGTACCGTTAACCCCTTTTTTGGCGCAGTTAGTATTCCTCGTCTTCTGGTTCTGTCGGATTCCGATTTTCTAAATTGGATTTGGCGGCTTGGAAAAGTTTCTTGCTAGGAAATGTGGCATGGCTCGTTTCGTTCCTCTTGTTTATCTGGCAATTCATCGTGCTGGATAGTGCCGATAGGAGTATGGATTTGGCATTGTTGTCACAGCATTATATGCTCGCTTTTGTGTATGGGGCAGCAAGATTGCTGCCATTCATTAGCAATGGGACGACAATCATTTTCTTTGCATATATCTTGATGTTACTCACGTTTTCTGTTGGTTTTTTCATTAATAAAAAGACGAGACTGCGTTTAGAAAGAACATGATTATTAGGAGGGCACCGATGTTCATCGTCAACACAGAAGCGGCCATATACAAGGACGGCCGATACTTACTATGCAAGCGTAGTGAAAAGGAAGACCACGCG
>NZ_BJYL01000080.1 GCF_007991495.1 Sporosarcina luteola
CGGCGAAGCCGAACAAAAAGCAGCCGAAACCGCCGCTCATTTCTTGGCGAAACAGATGGAACAATGAAAAACAGCCTGCACGAACCGGGAAGAAACGGTACGGGTGGGCTGTTTTTTTGTTATTATGAATTGTTTAATGGAAGGATGCTTACCTGCTACACTGTGGTATATTAAAACAAACAAATTGATTGGGGCGAGCTGCAATGGGTGCATTAAGTAAAAATGTGAAAGAAGAACTTGCGAATGCCTTAAATGATAAAAATGCAGCAATGTTTGTTGCAGAAGGTAAACTGTTCTCTTTAGAAGTTCATGAACCACCTTTTATGGATGAAGAGTACGATGATTTAGTGGAGAATATCGAATCCTACCCAGAACTAAAGGAATCGCTCCAACGTTACTATGATAATCCTGAGATGCAACGCTTTACTGCAAAAGAACTAAAGGAATTGCGGCACGAGAGAAGAAAATAACCGAAATTATTCGGTTCATTTCACTGAAGAATTTAACAGATGTTTAGATCAAATTCAGACATTTCTTTGCGGAACAAGGGGAAGAAGTGCGCTTGAATCGTGGTTTTTATGTGGTTAATGAAGATAAAAAAGATATTGATGTCATTAACATCTTACCAGCACGTTCAAAGCGGCAACGGGTAACATAGCCCAAGGGACAGGAAAATGGATGGAACAATGAAAAACAGCCTACATGCACCGGGAAGAAATGGTGCGTACAGGCTGTTTTTTCATCTAATCACTTAGCGAGCTGATTCTTGCCGATAACCGAACTAATCTCAATCCAACCAAGACAACTTCGCCAATCGAGTACATATATACTATTATTAGCTATCGCCACCGCTTCACGGTTCGCGATTTTTGTTACGTTCAAAATGTAAAGGGTGATTGACGGATTGTCGAAAGCAACTAAAGTGTAGATTAAGCAAATAATACCCAGTGATTAATCAATTTAATAAGGAAGTAAATTGATTTAATATAATAGAGCCTGAATTATTCACGGAAAATTTGTAAGGAGCCTTCGGT
>NZ_BJYL01000081.1 GCF_007991495.1 Sporosarcina luteola
GCCGAAGGCTCCTTACAAATTTTCCGTGAATAATTCAGGTTAGATATTGTTACGGATTCGGAACACGCGCAGAAAACATATAACAGCATACCGATTAGGGGACGCCATTGGCCTATGAATTGGTGTTCCCGTTTTTGTTGTTGTATCAAAATTATGGCTTCCAATTCAGGTGAATTGGCATAGCTATGAGCATTGTGATTCACAGCACGGCTATAGATATAGGAAGGCAAATTATTCAACAAACGGTACCAGTTAACGGAATAAGGGCTAGAAACTTTATTGAAATTGAACGTCTAATTTAAAAAGGGCGGGACTACTATGAAAAGAATTTTATTTCTCCTCTTTATTTTATTGACACTTACAGTTGGTTGTAACAAAGCTGAAGTAAATGATGTAACAGTTTGGACAGAAGCACAGGGGATAGCAAACGGTATTGCTGAAGATGACCGAAATGCAGATATATTTATGTTTAATGACCGTGTATATGAGATATTTTCTTCAGATAGTAATAGTAAGGACAGCAGTGAAGAGAAGATTGGTGAAATCCAAAAAGTATATTCACTAGGCGACACGTTTCAAAATGGAATGGCAACTAAATTACCAATAGGTGCAAAGGTTTATACTACATCGATTGGCAATAGTTTTCTTCTAGTGAATGTAGATGGTTAATGGATTGAATATAAGTCTTTACTACAAGGTTAGATAATTGATCCCTGATAGCATTGAAGCGAAGGTAATCAAGTCTAATCACCTTAGTTGGATATTTCCCAACGATCTCAGAGCGCTCGCATATTATATCAACACACCCTCAAACGCCTTGTACTTTCGCCGAAAGCAA